>JANJXG010000026.1 GCA_024709145.1 Bacteroidales bacterium
GGATCTTATAGTATATTCAGTGTCTGCGGAAAACTCCCCGAACTTAAAAAAGTTAAATTTGATTCACCTGTCACAGGGTGAAAAAGTTTGTGTATTCGTTTCAACCGGAACTAATAACCTGAGTTCGATATAAGAAATTTCATAAAAATGTAAAACAATAAGGATTGTTTTGTATCTTTATAGTGTTGAAATACAAGATATTACAAAATCAATCCTTATGTTTAAGAGCTCAAATTTAGTTGAAATTTTCTATTTAGCAGATGAATTCTGCAAGGAATTTTATAAAGTAATGGAGGGACACCAATTACCTGCAGCTGACGGTAAAAAGCACAGAAATAAGCCATCAAAGCTCAACGACGCTGAAGTAATTACCATCATGATAGCATTTCATTTAGGAGGATATCGAAATCTTAAGCATTTCTATATCAATTATGTACAAAAGCATTTGATCGGTTATTTTCCTAAAACTGTATCCTACAATAGATTTGTTGAACTTCAGCAGAAGGCTTTATTGCCCATGACTATATTTTTGAAGGCAATGCGTCTTGGCAAAAGCACAGGTATTTCTTTCGTTGACTCAACTGCTGTGAGCGTTTGTAAGAATAAACGAATTTTTAACCACAAAGTATTCAAAGATATTGCTCAAAGAGGCAAGTCAACAATGGGCTATTTCTTTGGTTTTAAACTACATATCGTAATAAATGATAAAGGCGAGGTGATCGATTTTGTAATTACACCTGGAAACGTGGACGATAGACAGCCATTGCAAGACTCTAATTTCTTGAAAAAAATTGCAGGAAAACTATTCGCTGATAAAGGATACATTTCACAAAAGCTATTTGAGAACCTTTTCATTGATGGAATTCATCTTATCACAGGTATCAGAAATAATATGAAGAACCAATTGATGTCGATGCATGATAAAATAATGCTAAGGAAACGATCTATAATAGAGACAGTTAACGATGAACTTAAAAATATTTGTCAGATAGAACACTCAAGACACAGAAGCTTTGCCAACTTCATTTCTAACATGATTTCTGGATTGTTAGCCTATTCATTCCTGCCTAAAAAGCCCAGTATTAAGTACGAAACTATAAACTACAATGGCCAACTTGCTCTCTTTTAGCAATTTGCTTATATCGAACTCAGGTTATTAAGTCTTTCAACTTTTTGTTTAAAATTATTTGGAAGTAATACCCATTTTTTGGTCTCTCATGTATTTAGGGTCAGCTGATAAACATTTAAGTAGGGCCAGCTGGATAACCCCTAAGTAAAACAATATCAATACATAAAGTCTGTTTTTTACGCTTTCCGCATTTGCATCCATTCAATTCATAATGCCTGACTCCCGGTCAAAACTCAAAGCCGGAATTGAATGAGATTGCTTCGGTTCAGATGTATATCTGACCGCAGGAAGCAAAGAAATCAATGATTTCTAATCACTTTGTTAGCCTTTCTCACTCGACAATACGTCAGCCCTATGCACACACTGCGCCTGCGTTACAAACTCAGAGACTATTTAGAATCATTATAAATTTCAGCATCTGTGAAGTTTTTTTACTTCAGGAAATTGATTTTGGGTTCAATGACCTTATCTTTACGACTTGAACGATGAAAACACATGGAACTCATTCGATTAGACGACAAAATGTGTTTTGCAAAGACGATTGTCAGCCGACAGTCGCGGATAGGTTGGTTTACAACATCAGAAACTGGTTTGTATCCATTTATACAGTGACACGAATGTATCAATAACAAAATTGCAACCTATGACAAATGAAAGCACCGCTGAACTTCGATCCCTGCGGGGTTGATTCCTTCTCCGTAATGTTAAGTTCCTATTCCTGAAAATCCAAATGGTCAGCATCCAACTTTGATAGCTTCCAGTATTGGTCACCCCAATCAAGTGATGAAGAGGTCGTTCCGGGAATTTGAGCAAACTGAAGAAATTATCATTGAAATTGAGATAATTTGCTGATTGTTAAATACATTAAACAAAATGTTGATATAATTATTTCAATAGAACTTCAAAAGTATTCTTAACCATTAATCCATTAAATCAAGATGTTATGAAAAGGAAAATTTTACCTTATCTGCTTTTGGCTTTGTTTATGGGTCTGGTCTTTACCTCATGCAAAAAAGACCCTTCCAACAGTAATCCGGTCATTTCGGGTGTGACTGTTTCACCTGGTATGGTCAATGCCAATGGCACTGCCACCATTAACGTGAATGCCATTGATCCGGATGGCGATGCTTTGACCTACAGCTATTCAGTTACAGGGGGTGCAGTGACAGGTTCGGGCGCAACAGCCACCTGGACAGCCCCGTCCTCCGAAGGAGCCCACTCGGTAACTGTTACGGTTTCTGACGGAAAAGGCGGAACAGCAACCGGAAATGGCGCTTTGACTGTGCAGCCGGCCGTGACCCAGGTAACAGGGTCTGCCCGTTTTCCGGCAGGTACGTCCGGTGATTTATCGAATGCCAAGGTGAGTCTCTACACCTCGTACGACAACTGGAATGCCAATCAGCCGATCAAATTCAGCGCTGTATCGGGAACCGGTGCCACTGTCAGCTTTACGATTACAGGTGTGAATCCCGGAAACTACTACCTGGACGTTTGGAAAGATGTTGACAACAGCGGCACCTGGACGATTGGTGATTACGTTGGGTGGTATGGATCAGGTGGTCTGGGATCGCCGGTATTGACGGAGTTTCAGATCAGTGAAGGACAAACCTTCAGCTGCACAGTTGATATGTATATCTTCTGATTCGATTGTAAATCGTTCAGTCAGAAATTTTTTATTAACAACAGACGAATGCCGGTGTAAGCTGACATTCGTCTGCTTTTTTTCAGGCCAATTGCGAACAGCTTTTGGAGAAGGGAGTATGAAAGGTTGTTTTCGTGGAGTCGGCATTGATTGATAAAAGGTTTTCATGACTGCCGACAAGTGATTTGCCTGAGAAAATGGGTTTTGCTTGCAGATTCGCTCAGATTTTTTAAAAGATTCGGGGATTTGAAAGGATTTTGGGATGAACATTCAATCATTGTGGGTGTGTCTGAAAAAA
>JANJXG010000087.1 GCA_024709145.1 Bacteroidales bacterium
GTTGTGCAACAAAACAAGAAAGTGCTTGAAGAAAATAAAAGTAGTTCCAAACATGCGTTGACCCTTTTTGATCTGTTCCAAAGCCCATAAAAACCACTGTAAATCGCCAAAACGAGGTAGTTTAGACAAACTATCTGATAAAGGAGGGGGGGGGTAATATGGTTATAATCAGACCCATTGAACTTGTTTTGTGCCACAATAATACAAATTTTTTATTTATTCAAAAAAAATCTTAAAAAATTCTGGTTAGCTTAAAGCCAGATTACCAAATCATACGGCATTAAAAAAGGCGCCCTAAAAACGGACGCCTTTTTTGGCTTACCAACTCAACTTTTCAGCGAAGTCTTCATTGATCTTTTTCATCAAAAGATCACACCCATGTTCAAACTGCCGGTTGTAATTATCTTTTTCTTTGTAAACAAAGTGAAGGTCCTTGTATTCACCACGTTTTGGCAACAGACTCAAAGCTTCGTTGAGGGCTTCGGCAGGTGTTTCCACGCCGTTAACTCCGAATAATTTCAGCATCTGAACCAATTGGTTGAAAGATGTCACTGCCAACGGGCTGCTAAGTTGCCGGTCAATCATTTGAATCTTGCGTTGCGAATTGGTAAAGCTTCCTCCCATCTCCCAGGCAAAAGAAGCCGGCAGCACCAAGTCGGCCATCTGTGCAGTATCGCTCATGTAAAAGTCCTGCACTACCATAAAATCAATCTTCAAGAGGAGCTGTTTCATTTTTACCTTATCAATGGCGCAACCCATCGGGTCTTCACCAAAGATAAAGGCGTTTTTGATTTTACCACTGTTAAACAACTGGTAAACACTGTTTATTGTAAAAGGCAAATCGGTGATTTGCCATTTGAAACTCATCCTGTATTGTAAATCATCGTCGAGAATTGACTCGGCACCAACTCCAATTTTGTGACAAACACCCATATCGAAAATGCCATGACTGTTGTTTTTCTCTTTAAGGGCAATCAGTCCGTTGGCGGTTTTGCCAAGTTTTCCGGTAATCATTGCCAGGTTATGCATGGCCATGCTGGCATTGGCCGAAAGTTCCTTTTCCTGAAAAACCAATATGGCGTTCATCTCTTCGTTAAACTCCCGTGCAAAAGACGACACCACCTCAGCAGTGGTACCTGCCAGACTGAGTAGTTCATTGAAATCGCACTTTAGCAAATCGATCCTGTAATCGTCCCAAAGCTCGGTTCGGTCCTTAATAAACATTCCATTTTCGAGTCCATGGCTTACAAGAAAGTGGTTGACCGCTTTGATAAAATAAAAATAGTTGGAAAAAGCAATCACCCTGTCAGCTTTACGGCTAAATCTGCTTTCGGGATTTGTTGTTAAATGCACGATCTCGATTCCTTCTTTATACCTATTATTGAAGGCGATGTGGTTGATAACAGGATGATCGAGATGAATTTCATTTCCGGCGAAATAAATCTTTGAGGCACCCCTCATGTCACAATAAGAGGCATTTTCGTTGGAGTTAAAAAAGTATCCATCGCCTCTGCCCATATAGTGAAAACTGCTCACATTGTTGGTTTTGGCACCAGCACGTGCCAGCTTTTGAATCATGTAAAGCTCCTCGTTGGTAAGTCTGCCACCACCGAAAAATGCATTATCATCAGCTTTTACGCCTATAATTTTCTCTTTGACAACCGACCATGCTTCATCATAAGAGATCGCTTTAAATCCATTATTGGTCTTCAGAAGCGGACTGGTTAACCTGTTTTTATCACTGAAAAGGCGGTATCCAAAGAGCTGGCGGCGGTTGATCAGACCGAGCCTGTTGATTTCGCCTTTGCGCGAACTGGCACCATAAAATTGTCCACGATAATGGTGCAGCTTGATCTCGTAACCCTCAGAACCAAACATATCGATGGCATCGATTGTTTCGAGTGGTAAGGGCCCCGGCTTGAAAGGATAATTTTCGCTGATGGCGCCTGTCGGACAGGCAGTGATGCACAAGCCACAGCTTTCACAGCTTGTTTCCTGCAGCGGGAGTTCCATTGCCGGAGCTACATAACTTTTGAACCCGCGGTTGACGAGTCCTAAAGCACCGGCTCCAACCACTTCGCGGCAAATGCGGATACATCGGCTGCAAAGGATGCACTTATTGCTGTCTATTTCAATAAAAGGGTGTCTGAAATCAATCTGATGCTCATGAAACTCACCGGCAAAGGCTTTTTGGTCAGCTTCATATTCAGTGCTGTGCTTTTTAAGGTCGCAGCTATGTATGGCATTGCATCCGCATTCGAGACAACGACTTGCTTCCATCTGGGCGATAAATTCATCTGCATAGCCAAGTTCAACTTCGTTGAAATTGTTGCGTTGTGCAGCCTCAAGTACAGGCATCTCCTGCCTTAACTGGCGAGGATACCTGTTGATATAGTCTTTCGATTCCTGAACTTTGAAATTGTCTTTCTTGCTCAAAAATTCTTTTTTCAAAGGTTGCAAGACCTCCCCTGAAAGAAATTGATGACACGAAAGTGCCGCTACCCTGGCTTGCGCGATGGCTTCGATGATGGTGGCAGGTCCTGTTACGCCATCACCAGCTGCAAATACAGAAGGGATGCCGGTTTGAAGTGTTTTTCTGTCAGCTTCAATATCGCCCCAGCGTGTTAGTTTCAAAGCGCCTTCCCGTGTGTTTACATTGATATCATTGATGAAGTTCACATCCGTTTTCTGGCCAATAGCCGCCAAAATATAATCAGCTTCCAGGTCAAACTCCGAGCCAGGCATTGCCACCGGTCTGCGGCGTCCGGAGGCATCGGGTTCGCCTAACTCCATCCTGATAAGCCTGACGGCCTTAAGTTTTCCTGTTTCGTCTTTGATTATTTCTACCGGGTTGGTAAGAAAAAGATATTCAACCCCTTCTAGTTTTGATTCATGAATCTCGATTGGATTGGCCGGCATTTCTTTCTCGGTTCGCCGATACACTACAAATACTTTGGGCCGCGGTCTCGGCCGCGCGGCAGGCCGGCGTGCCCCTGCCGCCCAACG
>JANJXG010000089.1 GCA_024709145.1 Bacteroidales bacterium
TGCACCTCCGCCAATTGCCGGCGCAAAACATAAGTCGAATCATTGATACGATCGGGTTGAATACATTTGAACTAAACATGACTTTTTCACCGCAGGATGCCTCAATGATGGGAATCAGTCTCAGAAAAGGAGCAAATCAGGAAACGAAAATCCTGTATGATGTTCAGGCTCAGAAACTCATCTTTGACCGCTCACAATCAGGAAAACTGACAGAGGATGAAAGCTTTTCGGCCATACAGGAAGCTCCCTTGCCAATGAAGGACGGCAAAGTGAAACTTCAGATTTTGGTGGATATGTGTTCGGTAGAAATATTCGCCAATGAAGGTGAGTTGGTCATGTCTAACCTTATTTTTCCTGACAGCACAAGCAACGGGTTAGCCTTTATTTTGGATGATAACCAAGGATTTATCGATCATTTCGACCTTTGGCAACTCAAGCCCGCTGCCCCGAATGCCGTTTCAGAACATTTCAACGATGACCTTTCTGTTGTTTTATATCCTAATCCTACAGGTGAGGAAGATGTGATGCTGAAATTTGAATCATTGACCGGCAAAGATGCAGCGGTTGACATTTATGATGCTTCAGGAAAATGGATGACTTCTGTCGCCGTGTTCTCCGCCGACAGCCAGGTAATCATACCCAACAAAATTTTTAAAACCAACGGAACTTACCTGCTTTTAATCAGGAGATCAGGCGCAGTTACGTTGAAAAAACTTCAGGTTGTCAAATAATTTTTTAATCAATCATATTCGTTTATTATGACTCGCATTCATCGCATTTCAATTCTTTTCACCCTCTTGTTTGCAGCTGTCTTTGGGTCTTGTGTGTCCAATCGAAAGGCAGAGGTATCAAACTTAAAAGACCCAGAACCCCATCGTCCACGTTATCATTTTACACCCGATTCGATGTGGATGAACGATCCCAACGGACTTGTGTATTTTGAAGGTGAATATCATTTGTTTTACCAGTATCATCCTCATTCCACTGTTTGGGGACCGATGCATTGGGGTCATGCCATCAGCACTGACCTGCTGCACTGGGAACATCAGCCTGTGGCTCTTTATCCTGATTCGTTGGGATGGATTTTTTCGGGCAGTGCCGTAGCCGATCATCACAACACTTCAGGCCTTGGTAAAGATGGGACTACGCCATTGATTGCTGTTTATACCTACCACAATTCCGATCTCGAGAAACAAGGCAGCCTGAAATACCAATATCAAGGCCTTGCTTACAGCCTTGACAAAGGACGAAGCTGGACGAAGTACGCGGGCAACCCGGTTTTGGATAACCCGGGAATGAAAGACTTCCGCGATCCCAAAGTTGTGTGGCATGAACCGACCCAAAAATGGATTATGACCCTGGCTGTGGGCGATCACATCCGTTTTTATACCTCACCCAATCTTTTAAACTGGACCTTTGCCAGTGAGTTTGGAAAAGAAATCGGTGCACATGGCGGGGTTTGGGAATGCCCGGATCTTTTTGAACTTGATGTGGAAAACAAACCAACAGAAAAGAAATGGGTATTGCTGGTCAGTATTAATCCCGGCGGGCCTAACGGTGGTTCGGCAACGCAGTATTTCACAGGAAGCTTTGATGGTACTTCCTTTGTGCCTGAAACGACCGAAACAAGGTGGGTTGATCATGGCAAAGACAACTATGCCGGTGTAAGTTTCGCGGGAATCCCCGATCAGGACGGACGCCGCATCGTAGTGGGCTGGATGAGTAACTGGCAGTATGCCACAAAAGTTCCAACAACGCGCTGGCGCAGTGCCATGACGATTCCGCGTACCTTTCATTTGGTTGATCATGACGGAACGGGCACCTTATATTCACGCCCGGTGGCGGAGCTGGAAAATCTGCGTGAACCCGAAATAACCATTGAGCCTATCACCCTGACACCAAATGATCAACATAGCCAATCTGAGACAATTATACCCGAAACTGCCGAAATACACCTTGTTTTTGACTTTAGCACCGACAGTGCGGCAACAAGTTTCGGCTTGATCATCGGTAATGATCAATCACAACAGCTAGTTGCAGGCTATGACAGAGAAGCCGGGGCTTTTTATATTGACAGGAATCAAGCCGGCGATGGCAGCTTTTCAGCCGACTTTAAAGGAAAACACAGTGCGCCTTATCAAGCCGGTGGCGAAAAAACAATCAGCATGCGAATATTTCTGGATGTAGCCTCCCTCGAGTTTTTTGCACAAGATGGTGCTGTTGTACTTACCGACATCTTTTTTCCGGATACCCCTGTTCATAAACTCAGGTTTTTCAGCAGTAATGGAACAGTAAGGCTTGTTTCGGCAAAAGTTTACCCCTTGAAAGCGACAATAAAATAATTCTTCATAGTTTTTTTTCAGTTTGTAAAACTGTAGGTTAGTGAGTGCTCGTAAACCGCTGCCGGAATTTTTCCGGCAGCGTTTACGTTTTTATCAGTTTACTGAAGTTGAATCAACTGTTCTTTTCTGTGTTTTGAGCAATGAATTCTGAAGGCGACACATTGTATTGTTCTTTGAAACATTTTGAAAAATAAGATGGACTGGAAAATCCCAGATCGTATGCCACTTCGGCAACTGTGCTGCCACTGTCAATCAGGAGGATGGTGGCTTTTTTCAGTTTAAGGTTTCTAACGAATTCGCTGACAGAAAGCCCGGTGAGGTGTTTGATTTTGCGGTAAACATGCACCCGCGACAGACCAACTTCGGCACTTAACTGCTCTACACTGTAATCGTTTTCCGAAAGGTGAGCCTCGATTACAGCTGCACATTTCTTTAAAAAATTGCTGTCGAGCTGCGAAAGTTTACCTTCATCGCGGGCAAGAAAAAGCGGGTCTTGCTGGTAGTATTTTCTTATCCGCTGTCTGTTTTCGATCAATTGTCTGACTCTTACCTGTAAATGTTTGGTGTTGAATGGTTTGGGGATGTAGGAGTCAGCTCCTGTTTCCAATCCTTCGAGCTTCTGATCGTAGCTGCTTCTTGCTGTAAGCAAAATAACCGGAATATGACAGGTGCGGATGTCGGTCTTGAGTTTTTTTGTAAATTCCAGACCATCCATCACAGGCATTAACACATCGCTGATGATCAGGCTGGGTTCCTGAACATAAATGCGTTCAAAAGCCTCAGCACCGTTGGCAGCAGTCATGATGTTGTAGTGGTCGCTCAAACTCGATTGTATAAAAACAGAAACGTCCGGATTGTCTTCTACGATTAAAACCAGCGGCTTTTCATCGTGAAACAACGACTTTCCGGTATTGATCAATGTTTGGCTGTACTCACCATATTCTTCTGACAAGTCGTTTTTCCCTACAATTTCGTGCGTTGGATTTTCAAAGGCATCGTCTTGAAGTTTGATTTCATAATCGTTTAAGTGATCCCGACCCTTTTGAAGGTAAACGAAGAATGAGGAGCCAATGCCCACTTTGCTGCTTACGGTAATATCGCCTTTATGCAGGTCGATCAGGCCTTTGGCCAGGGTCAGGCCGATGCCGGTTCCGGGCGACACACTGCCTTCTTTTTGATCAACCTGAAAAAATCGTTCAAAGATACGCTGCTGATGCTCGGTGGGAATGCCCGGACCGTTGTCGCTGATTTCGATTTCAACAGCTTCACGACGCTCCCGACCAAAATAATGCATGGATGTACGCAGGTGAATACCAACAAAGCCGGAAGGTGAGGTAAATTTTAATGCATTAGAAATGAGATTAATAAGAATTTTATCCAATTTTTCTTTGTCAAAATATACCGGATAAGAACTGAGATCACTTGTAAAAACGAATTCGATTTTCTTATTTGAAGCCAGGTCGTCAAAAGCATCTTTGATTTCCTTAACAAAGGAGACTATATCATTCTCGGTTGCCTGTAACTGCATTTTATCGTTGTCAACTTTACGTAAATCCATCAGCTGATTGATCAGTCGAAGCAATCTGTTGGCGTTTTTGAGCATCATTTGCAATTGGTTGCGCTCTGTTGCTTTAAGTTTGGCATGACTGAGCATGTTTTCGAGCGGACCGATGATCAGCGTGAGTGGCGTTCTGATCTCATGCGATATATTGGTAAAGAAGACCAATTTGGCCTTGGTAACTTCTTCCAATTCGCGCGAGATGCGAATCATTTCATCGCTTTGCCGGGTGATTTCTTTTTTCTGTTTTTCAAGTACCTGGTTTGCCCTGAGTTTGTTGCGGTAAGCCCTCAGAAGCAGGGATGAAAGAAAGATGATAAGTAAGAGCGAACCCAATGCAACAATCAACCAAAAACGCTGACTGTAATACCGCTCAATTTGCTGATCGAGATTTTTTTTGGCAAAAGCAATCCTTTCACTCAGGTTGATGATGAGATCGGTTTGATATTTGAGTGCTTTTACGTTGTTGGTATTGATAACCAGTGTATTAAGTATGTTTTCCTTTTGAAATGCCTCACCGTTCAGAATTTTATTTGCCAGTGATAAAGCATTTCCCCCACCGGTGGGATACAAAAGCGTGGCGTCTATTTTCCCGTCCATCAGTGCCTGCAAACCCCCTTCGGGTCCGGGAACGCCATCCACACCAATAATAAAAACTTTATCACGAAGACCTGCTTCGGTGAGTGCCTCATGTGCACCGATTGCCATCACATCGTTGTGGGCAAACACCAGGTCAATTTGTTGATCAAATTGCAAAACACGCAGCAGGGCGGCGCGGGCTGTTTCCTGTTCCCAATTCCCCGAAAGTGAATGCGTAACCTGCAATTCGTCATGTTTTGAAACGACCTCATGAAAGCCCAGATGCCTGTCCAGAGCCGGTGAAGAGCCTTCGAGGCCTTTGATTTCAACGATGCGCCCGGCTTGTTTCAAATGCTCAAGGGCGATTTTACCTGCTTCCTGTCCGATCTCGCGGTTATTTCCTCCCAGAAATGCGGTATAATGGTCGGAGGCAATTTTGCGATCAATTAAGATCACAGGTATTCCACTTTGAAACGCTTCACCAACCACTGCTGTCAAAGGTTCGGATTCGTTTGGAGAGACAATCAGTAAATCAATTCCCCGGAGCATCAATTCCCTGATATCCTGTATCTGTTTTTCGCTGCTGGATTCGGCATCCCTGATGATAAGATTCATCGATGGAAAATAGATCAGTTCATTTTGCATTTCCTCATCCATTGTGCGTCGCCACAGGTCGTCGGTGGTGCATTGCGAAAATCCGATGATGTGGTTCTTCTTGTCATCAATTGCCAAGGCAGGATTATTTAAGGTCGCAAAGATGATAAAACATAGAAAAATGAAAACTTTGCCTTTTGTCATGATACTTAAGGAGAGAAATTAAGGGATAAAGGTAAGCATTTTTTTCGAATGGGTATCATCTTCTGATCAGTCTGTCCAGCCTGTGTCTGGTGTTGTTTTTTCGCAGCCCAAGGCTTGTAATCATTGCAGCAAAGTTTTCAGGAAGAACCGCAGGCTGA
>JANJXG010000031.1 GCA_024709145.1 Bacteroidales bacterium
TTTCGTCTTGTAAAGTCATTGTCGTAGTGAAAATGTGAAGTGATTGTTAAATTTATAATATTTTAGCTGCGAATTTGAAGATCGGCACATGGGCAAACAATTGTTTAGGAAGATCGAAAGAAATGGCGTAGTCATTTTGTATGTGATTCTTTTTGTTTTGTTTCTATACCTGATAACCAGATAAGCAATACAAATGAAATTGATGAGTGCATCAGAAGAGAAGCAGATAATTGATGCTTGTTTGCAGCAGAACAGGCAGGCACAGTTTGCGCTTTATGAGCATTTCGCGCCGAGGATGTTGCCCGTTTGCCGTCGCTATGCCCGCAATAATTGGGACGCCGATGATATCCTACAGGAGGGTTTCATCAAAGCTTTCCGATATCTCTCTGATTTCAAAAACCAAGGTTCCTTCGAAGGGTGGCTGCGCCGGATAATGGTCACAACGGCCCTCAATTTCTACAAAAAACGGAAAATTACCTTCACCGAAACAGAACTCAATTACCTGCCTGATGATGTGATTACGGAAATGACAGTAACAACCGGACTGCTTTACAGCGATTTGATGAAAGTTATCGCAAGTCTTCCGAATGGATATCATCAGGTGTTCAGACTCAATGCTGTTGAAGGTTATACCCATAAGGAAATTGGGAAGATGTTGGATATTTCTGTCAACACTTCCAAGTCGCAGTTGATGCGTGCCAGAGAGCAATTGCAGAGGAAAATCGCTGTTACAGAGACTATTTCTTCTGATAAAATGAATGTTTTACAAACAGCTTAATAATAATCCAAAACACATTAAACCTATGAGAAAAATCTTTACTTTCATTGCAGTGCTGCTGATGACGCAGATTTCCTTCGGGCAAACAATTCTTTTTGAAGATTTTAGTGGCAACACCTGGCCCCCATCAGGATGGACATTCGACGGCTTGGCCAACCAATGGAGCAAAAGCGCTACAGCTTCTGCCGGCGGCACAGCTCCTGAAGCCAAATTTACTTATGTAAACCAGAACACTACCACACGTTTTATTTCTCCTGCTTTCGACATGAGTTCCTACACTGATGTTACATTGAATTTTAAATATTTCTACGATTGGTACGCCAATGGTGTTACTTTCGGTGTGGCCAAACGCTTTGGCACCGGTGCCTGGGAAGTGGCATGGTCGGTGAATCCAACAGGAAATCAGGGTCCAAAGAGTCAGACAGTTGAATTTACTGCCATTGGACAGGCTGGTTTTCAATTTTGCTTCTTCCTTACCGGTAACCTTTATAATATGGACTACCTTCATATTGATGACATCAAACTTTTTGTGCGTCAAAACCTCGATGCCGGTCTTCAGTCTTTGAATGTTCCTACTTATTTCCTCGGTTCAAAACCTGTTGCCGGAAAAGTCATCAATGAGGGCTTAACCGTTCTTAACTCTTTTGATGTTAGCTGGTCGCTCAATGATGGCCCTGCCAATGTAACTTCTTTCAGCGGACTCAACATAGCTACCGATGGCACTTTTGATTACAGCTGTTCGCCTCAGGTAGCTCCGGATCCGGGTTTGCATACCCTCAAAGTGTGGGTTTCTAATGTGAATGGTGTTGCTGTGGATGACAACCCGGCCAACGATATGATTACAAAAAGCATTGGTGTTCCAACACTTACGCTGCAACGCAGACCACTCTTTGAAGAGTTTACCAGCTCCACCTGCGCACCCTGTGCATCGTTTAACAATAGCGTTTTCAATCCGTTTATCGCGACAAACGGTGACAACATCGGACTGATCAAATATCAAATGAACTGGCCTGGATCGGGTGACCCTTACTATACATTGGAAGGTGGTGTCAGGAGAACCTATTATGGTGTAAGTGCTGTACCAATGTTATATGCCGAAGGTAAAAATGTTGCCACCACCGCTGCCGGGGTCAACAACGCCTACAATACCGCAATGGCCGATCCTGCATTTGTCACAATTACCGGCACACATCATGTTGATGGAAACAATTTCAGTGTGACAGCCAACATCACACCTTATGTAACTTTGCTGAATGCAACGGCTCATGTTGTCATCATCGAGAAAATCACTACGGGCAATGTGGCTTCAAACGGTGAGACCTCTTTCAAACATGTGATGATGAAAATGATGCCTGATGCGAATGGTACTACCATGAATTTTGAATCCGGCGTTACTACAACACTCAATTTTACCCATGACATGACAACAACCAATGTTGAGGAAATGGAAGATCTCATTGCAGTGATTTTTATTCAGGATAATTCTAATAAGTATGTCTTCCAAAGTGCTTACACTGAGGAAGCAGGAAGTGTTGCAGCCACTGTTTCATTCGATCCGGTTGCAGGTTCAACAGGTGTTACAACCGAAGCTGACCTTCACATTACTTTTGACATGCCAGTATTCCATGTTGGCGGTGCCGATATCACCAACGACAATGTTGCCGGACTTGTCAGCCTCAAACAAGTGGGTGGTGCCGACTTCCCATTTACTGCTACCATCAACGACGAAAAAACCATTATTACCGTTGACCCCACAGGTTTGTTGAATTCCTATACATCTTATGAACTCGCTTTGTCAGAAGTACAAAATACCAATGGTGTTGTCACACCAGCCTCTTCAACAACTTTCGAAACCGGCATGCATGTTGGTGTGGATGAAATTACAGCCGGATTTATCGGAATCACACCCAATCCTGCCAGCAGTGATATGAGCATCAGCTACTATACCACCGCTGCAGGTAACGTAAGCCTGAGTGTCCACGATCTGAGTGGAAGAATGATTGAGCAGATCAAGTCCGAGAATTTATCTGCCGGACAACATACCGTTCAGTGGAATGCTGCAAAACTCGCCACCGGTGCTTACCTGGTGAGAATGCAGACCAACGCCACGGTTAAAACAACAAGATTGATTGTAAATAATTAGTTTTCATAAGTTTATGGTTGTTTGGCCGCCCCTTCGGGGGCGGTTTTTTTCTTCTTCTTAAAATTTCTTTCATTATAATTAAACCTCATTAAAACTCGCTCAAATGAAAAGAATCCTTTCATTCATCGTTGTACTGTTCATCAGTCAGCTGGCCTACAACCAGGTGTTTTTGTCGGAAGACTTTAACGGCAGCTGGCCACCAGCCGGCTGGTCACGTGATGGCGTGCCAAACCAATGGTCGAAAAGTGAAACCAGCAATGCCGGAGGTACTCCCGCTGAAGCAAAATTCACCTACACCAATCAAAACACAACTTCACGGCTCATCTCTCCTGTAATTGACTTAAGTGGTCAGACCAACCTTTCACTATCCTTCAAATATATGTACGACTGGTATGCCAATGGTGTAAGTATTGGCGTGGCCTACCGTTTTGGAACGGGTGCATGGGAAGTTGCCTGGTCTGAGCTGCCAACAGGCAATCAGGGACCAAAAACACAGTTTGTTGAATTTATCAATGTAGGACAGCTTGATTTTCAGTTTTGCTTGTTCATCTCGGGTAACCTGTATAATTCCGACTTCTGGTATATCGACGACGTCAAGCTTTTTGTTCCATTTGAATTGGATGCAGCGCTCACATCCGTCGATGTCCCTGCATATGTGGCTGTAAATGATCCTTTTATTTTGGAAGGTGTTGTCACCAACGAAGGAAGTGGTACTCTTACTTCTTTCGATATCACCTATACGGTTGATGGTGGTGCTCCGCAGACTTTGGCCGTTACAGGTGTCAATATCCCGATGGGTGGAACCTATAATTTTACGCATGACGTGCCCCTCGTTTTTACTACCAACGGCAGCTATACCATAGAAACCTCTGTAGTGAATGTGAATGGCGCTGTAGATCAGAATCCTGCCAACAACAGCCTGACATCCATGGTGGGTGTAGTGCCTTTTATCCCGCAGAAAAAAGTATTATCTGAAGAAGCTACAGGCACCTGGTGCCCCTGGTGTGTGCGCGGAACCTGTTTTATGGATTATATGGCCGAAACCTATCCGGATACCTGGATTGGTGTGGCCGTTCACAACAACGACCCCATGGTGTACGCGCCTTATGATGCTGCTATCAGCTCTATTATCCCTGGTTTTCAGGGTTATCCAAACGTAACAACTGACCGGACAGCCGGTGACTCTGATCCCAGCGATCTGGAGGCTGCCTACAACAGACGCATCAATGCCATCAGTCCTGCCACAATTGACATCGTTGACTTTAGCTGGAATCCTGATACACGTATGGTTGCCTTTGACCTGCGTTCGGAATTTGTTGCCGACGTGAGCAACGAACTGCGTTTTGGTGTCATCATCACTGAAGACAGTCTGTGGGGAACTACTGCGCAATGGAATCAGGCCAATGCTTATGCCGGCGGCGCCAATGGTCCGATGTGTGGCTATGAGAGCATGCCTTCCACTATCCCCGCTGCGCAGATGCACTACGATCATGTTGCACGCACCATTTTGGACACGCCATTCGGAACACCCGAAAGCGTCGGTTGGCCTGTGACAGCCGGAAGCATCCGTACCTTTAGTTATAGCATTGAAATACCTTCGTCATGGAACTTTGAAAAACTTCATTTTATCGGCTTCCTGCTCGATTACGATACCAAAGAAATTCTCAATGCCAACGACGTGATTAGCAATTATGTAGGTGTTTCGGAACTTGAACGCGATCTCGCTCTCAAAGTATTTCCAAACCCTGCCAATGCCGAAACTACCATTAGCCTCAACCTGCGTCAGGGACAATCGGTGAACCTCGAACTTGTCGATATTTTTGGTAAGTCGCTTCAGAAATCAGTTTTAACCAATTATCCCGCAGGCAATCAGTTGGTTAAGCTTTCAACGGAAAATCTCCCCGCCGGTACCTATCTGATCAGAATCAGCAGCGGCAGTCAGCAAATGGTTAAAAAGCTGATGATACAGCATTGATAACAAGCCAGCGTCGCTCTTGGCGGTTCAGTTTTTGATGTTGATCTGATCGATCAACGAATAAATTTCTGACCGCTACCCGAAGGTGATTGCGCAAAGCGACATTTTTTGATTTGAATAAAATCAAACTAAAGTTATAGTAACCTGAATAACACATCGGATTCCTTTCTCAACAAGCATGGAATCACCGACCGAAAAGCCGAAAAGGAACCTCCTTTTTCGGCTTTTTTGGTGTTTTTACTTTTTGGTCAGGTTCACACAGGTAAGGATATAAAGTCTCCTTACCTTTTTGCGGCAAACGCGGCTTTTCAAGGCAGCAGGTATTTGTTAAATGCTTTATTTTGTAACACCAAAACCAAATAATATGATGAGAAGACTTCTACTGATTACATTGACGATCTTTAACCTACTGGTTCTGAGTCTTCGGGCGGAAGAAAGCGCTTTGATCCAAAAGTTGCGTGCAGCCGGAATCGACAGTCTCCGAAGCTTTAGTATCAACAGTGAACGTTATGGCGAAGCCGTTGAGATTTTTCTGAAACAGGACATTGACCACAGCAAGCCCGGGTTGGGACATTTTTATCAGCGCTTGATTTTGCGTCACCGGGGCTTTGACAAACCAATGGTGATGGTCACGGAGGGTTATGCTGCTGGCTATGCCCTTTGGGCTGATTATGATGAAGAAATTGCCGGAATGCTTGATGCTAACCTTATCGTGGCAGAGCATCGTTACTTTGGAAAGAGTGTGCCAAAACCACTAGACTGGAAGCAGCTGACCCTTGCCAATGCTACTGCCGACCTGCATGCAGTGAATCAGCTTTTCAGAAAAATTTATCCCGGCCCCTGGTTGAGTACCGGCATCAGCAAGGGCGGACAAACAACCATTTATTACCGCTATTTCTATCCCGACGATGTGGTTGCAAGCGTGCCTTATGTGGCTCCGCTCAATTTTTCAGTGGCCGACAAAAGGGTGTATCATTTTAAGGATACAGTGGCAGACGCATCCTGTCGCAGTCATTTACAGGCATTGCAAACCGATCTTTTGCAGCGCCGGGATGTTTTTCTGCCCATGTTTGCCGATTCGGCCCTGAAGCGAAACCTCACTTTTAACAAGGTGGGCGGGGTGGAAAAAGCCTTCGAGTATAACGTCCTCGAATACGGTTTTGCTTTCTGGCAGTGGTATGCAGGAGGTTGCAGTAAATTGCCCGAGCCTGGCAGCGACAAGCATCAGGTTTTTAATACCTTTATCGAATCAACAGGCTACGATTTCTTTGCTGATCAGAGCATCGAAGTTTTTCAGCCCTTTTTCTACCAGGCACTTACCGAAATGGGATTCTATTCATATGAAACGAAAGCTTTCGGCCAAGCACTGAAACTGGTGACTAATCCCAATTTTAACCATACTTTGCCAGCGGGCGTTAAGGTACGGTACAGTCCGCGCCTCAGTAAAAAGGTAAACCGGTGGCTTCGCCGCGAGGGCAATAACTTCCTTTATGTTTACGGAGGCTACGATGCATGGTCGGCCACAGCAGTGAACCCGGGTGACAAAACCAATGCCCTGAAACTTGTGCTTCCCGGAGGCTCACATGTGACAAGGCTTGCCAACTTTGATGAGGAGACACGTAGGAGGGCAGTTGAGACATTAAAGGGCTGGATAGGGGAGTAGCAAGGTGCAAGAAATATTGATATACAAATAATTAACATACTGTTTGATCAGTTAATCAGATCGGATTTCGAAGGGCACCCCTGTCAACAGAGAGAAGAAATCCCTGAAGTAATCTGAAAACCGGGTTACAAGAATCCGACCACAGCAGGAAATATCCTAGAAATTTTCTTATCAAAAGACTATTCGGGATAATGGTTAATTTTTATTTTTGTTAATTATCATCCTGCATACAAACAAAAATATTGCTCTGAGAAGAGAGGCTCTTTTACAGGCCGGTCGTTGAAAGATGCCTTATTGTGATAGAAAAACAGATTGAACCCAACCATAGCATGTTGTTAAATGTCAATATCAATGAACCAAAGGAAGAGGCGCCGCTCAGTCAGAAGACACCCGATTGGCTCATCCCTCTGATGGAGATTCTTACAGAGAAATATATTCACAACGAAACGGTGGCTTTTCAGATCAACGGGATGCGTAAATCCGGCTTTCTTGTTAAAGTAATGGGTGCCTTTGCCTTCGTGCCTTTCAGTCGCATGCCCTGGAAATATTTTGACTTGAATTATTGGACAGTTGTATATCCATTCCTATTGGAAAAAGTGTTTTATGGAAAGATACAAATCATCCAGAAAGATGCGTATCGAATGATTCTCCATGCAGATTTGCCGCAGTTTAAGCACCTCAGTTTTCAACGAGGAATGCCTTATGAAGGGGTGGTGCTCAAAAAGTTTTATCATGGTTTGCTCATCGAGTTTGGCTATCATTTTAAATGGTTAAGCGGATCGATGCCCGGATATGTGCATCACAGTCATTTCAAGCGCGCTGCTTACCACAAAATTGAACCAGGAATATTGATTGAGACGATCTATGAAGAACAAAATGAGAAGGATCATGCGATCTTTATGATGAAACCGCCCGAAACGAACACTGATCAGATGACGGAACAGCTCGATCTGGTTGAGGTGCTTGTGGTCAAACTATCAGGCCGGAACGATGTTTATCAGCTTCCCGATGGCTTTACAGGTTTATTACCTCTTAATAGTAAGCTTTATGGTGACATGGTTTCGCGGGTGGCTTCAGCCCTGAATCATCTCAATCACCATGACGTAATCCATTGCCGGGTGCTTGGTATGGATTTTGAGACAAAAACAACCAGTCTTGAGTGGTGCCAGGCAGACGAAATTGAACAAGCTTTTCAAAAAAAAGGAGTCCGTTACAATGAGAAAAACACCATCGGGCAGCGGATTGGTGAAGAGACCCTGTATAAGCTGCAAGTTCTTCGGGACGGCCTTTGAGGTTGGAGAGATATGGAATCCTGGAGTTCAAAGTTCAAGGTTCAAAATGTCAAAGTCCACGGGAACTCACGATCTTGCTTTCGCATCTACCTGGATGCATAATGGAGTATCAGTAAAAAAAAATTATTAAGTAATAAAAAATTATTGATAAACAATAAATATTTATTATTTTTGCGACCTCAATCTTAAAATTAATCCTTATGTCGAAAAAAAATCAATTGGTATTTAAAGGCCTGACGATTGTTGCGTGGATCATCTTTGTCGGGCTGTGTATCGAAGCCGGCGCGTTGCTCGTCAATTTTGGAATGAGTCTTTACAATCCAAAATTTATTGCCCATTTGTATCAGAAACTTGACCTGAGTGCCATGTATGCGCGCAGCGAATGGGCTTTTTATTCGATGTACAGTTTCATCCTTGTGATTGCTATTCTCAAAGCCTGGCTGTTTTATAGCGTAATCAGGCTGACCTTTGATTTTAACTTGTCAAAACCCTTTAGTGATGCCGTGGCGAAACAGATTACCTACATCAGTTATGTCACATTTTGGATCGGACTTTTGAGCTATTTTGCCCGTGAAGCAACAAAACAGCTCCTTCAACGGGGCTTTGACACCGACCAGTTGAATCAGTTTTGGGCTGATAGCCAGGCATTCATCCTTATGGCTGCTGTGATCTTCGTGATCTCTCAGGTATTTAAAAAGGGTCTCGAGTTGCAAAAAGAAAACGACCTAACTGTCTGAGCCATGCCAATCATAGTTAATCTTGATGTGATGATGGCAAGGCGAAAGATGTCGCTCAACGAGCTGTCAGAAAAGGTGGATTTGACCCTTTCAAACCTTTCAATCCTGAAAACAGGCAAAGCCAAAGCCATCCGGTTTAGCACACTCGAAGCCATTTGCAAGGCCCTCGATTGCCAGCCGGGCGACATTCTTGAGTTTGTGGAAGAGAAATTTGAAAGAGTAATGGGTGACGGATGATATAATCATCTTCAATAACTTTCTCATTTTATTTTTCTTACATCAACACTGTCACTGTTCGGCAGCTTCTTCAATTTGTTAGTTTGAGTTGTCATAAACCTCGAGTGCTGTTACCAAACAGCTGTTTATTCCCTTTAATCCACAAACAGTCAAAGTCATCAGAATGGTATCTTTAACTTCGTCTCTGCTGGCACCGGCTTGCTTTGCCATCGGCACATGAAATAAAACAGCTGTTTCGTCACCCTGACAAGCTTTCATGCCGATGTAAATCAATTGCTTGGTTTTCTGGTCCAATCCTTTTGTGGCGACAAGCGATTTTATTAGGCTGTTAAATCCGGCAAATACTTCGGGTGCCTCATTTTGAAACACTTCATAGGGGTTTTTACTTTCCATATTTAAGTTTTTTTAATTCTCCCAAAAGGATCAAATTGTTTGATTTATTCCCTAAAAACATTCAAACCTTCATACTCAGGTTGATCCTTTTCCGCTCGGTGTCAACCTGCAGCACCTTTACCCGAACACGCTGGTTGAGTCGTACCACTTCGTTGGGATCTTTGATGTAACGGTTGGCCATCTGGCTGAGGTGGACAAGTCCGTCCTGATGCACTCCGATGTCAACGAAGGCGCCAAAAGCAGTGATATTGGTCACCACACCTTCGAGTTCCATACCTTCATGAAGGTCGTGGATACTGCGTATGTCTTTGGCAAAAGTGAAGAGTTCAAACTGCCGGCGGGGGTCGCGACCGGGTTTTTCGAGCTCGGAAATAATGTCGCTGATTGTTTCCGGCCCTGCCGAAGGTCCAATAAATTCGGACGGATTTAGGAGTGAACGAAGGTCTTTACGACCGATGATTGCTTCCACCGACTGACCGATTTTGCTGGCCATTTTTTCTGCAATGGCATAACTTTCTGGATGTACAGCACTGGCATCCAGTGGGTTTTCGCCGTCCCGAATGCGCAGAAAGCCTGCACATTGTTCAAAAGCCTTTTGTCCGAGGCGGTTTACTTCAAGCAGTTGTTGACGGTTTTTGAACCCGCCGATATGGCTCCGGTATCTGATGATGCCAGCCGCTAACTGTGGCCCAAGTCCGCTCACATACGACAGCAATTGTTCGCTTGCTGTATTCAGTTCCACACCCACTGCATTCACGCAGCTTTCAACAGTCATGGAAAGGCTTTCTCCCAAAGCTTTTTGATCTACATCGTGCTGGTATTGGCCTACACCGATTGATTTTGGGTCGATCTTGACTAATTCTGCCAGAGGATCCATCAGTCTGCGTCCGATGCTCACTGCGCCCCGCACCGTTACATCGTAATCAGGGAATTCATCACGGGCAACCTTGCTGGCTGAATATACCGAAGCGCCGCTTTCGTTCACCATGACTGCCATCACCTCTTTTTCAAAGGGTATTCCCCGTACCAGGTCTTCTGTTTCACGGCCTGCTGTTCCGTTTCCAACAGCAATCACATCAATTTTGTAGGCATTCACCAGTGTCTTGATTTTTTGAACAGCCTGTTTGGTTTCATGCTGAGGGGGATGCGGGTATATGGTGTCATTATGTATCAGCATGCCATGCTCATCGAGTACCACCAATTTGCAGCCTGTTCTGAACCCGGGATCGATGGCCAGGACGCGTTTCTGTCCCAGAGGGGGCGCCAACAGCAGCTGACGCAGGTTGCCGGCAAACACCTTGATGGCTGTTTCATCTGCTTTTTGCTTATAGGAGGCTGTCATTTCGTTGGCTAATGAGGGGGCAAGAAGCCGTTTAAAGGCATCGGAAACAGCCGTTGAAACTTCATGGGCTTTGCGGCTGTCATTACGCACCCATAGCCGGGCTGCGGTTTCAGTGGCAACTGCTTCATCAACAATGATTTTAACCTTCAGCACCTCCTCAGCTTCTCCGCGCAGCAAAGCCAGAATACGGTGTGAGGGCGCTTTTGACAAAGGCTCGTTCCAATCAAAATATTGCCGGTAGGTTTTGCCCTCCTCTTCTTTGTCTTTGACAACGGTGCTGCTGATGAGAGCAGTGCGGTGATACAACCGACGGAGTCTTTCTCTCACCCTGGAATCTTCGCTCACCATTTCGGCGATGATGTCGCGTGCTCCGGCCAGGGCAGCAGCAACATCAGGTACTTCTTTGTCCGGCTTGACAAAAACCAATGCCTGTGATTCCGGGTCGGTATAATCCTGCCTTAGAAGCTGCAAGGCAAGTGGTTCGAGGCCTCTTTCACGGGCAATGGTGGCTCTTGTTCGGCGTTTTGGTTTGAAAGGAAGATAGAGATCTTCAAGCTCCTGCATGCTGTCGGCTTCCATAAAGGAAGCCCTGAGCGCATCGGTCAGCATGCCTTGCTCTTCAACCGACTGCAGGATGACTTCCCGTCTTTTGTCGAGGGCCATCAGTTGTTGCCAGCGCTTTTGAATTTCTGCAATTATCACCTCATCCATCGAACCGGTTTTTTCTTTTCGGTAACGGGCAATAAAAGGAATGGTGGCGCCTTCGGATAAAAGGCTCAAGGTGTTGCGTACATGTTGGTAGTCGCGTTGCAACTCCCTGGCTATTAGATCGGCATAATGGGTAACCTCGTTCATGAATGCTTTTTTGGGCTGGCGAATATAAGGAAGATAGATCAATTATCAGCACAATAACTCATCAGCAATTATTTAGGAATATTCTCTAAAACCGTTCTGCTCAATTGAAGTTCAATCTGTTAATCAATTTGAAAAGTTGAAAAGGAATTGAACTTAACAAACGAAAAATTGTTTTTTATTAGTCAGTCTTATTCTCTTCCTAAATCAAATCAGGTTGAGAAACTGAAAAAATTATCTTGATTATTCATTAAAATACTTAAAAATGAAAACGATTCAATTTTTCGGGGTCTTGAAAGTTGTGACAGTCCTGGCCGTATCAGCAATTATGTTTGTCTCCTGTTCAAGCCTGAGGGTGGCCACAGATTACGACAAAGAAGTTAACTTTGGAGCATACAAAACCTTTGGTTTTAATGATAAAACCAATGAATTACCGGTGAATGACCTTGTACGCAAGCGTATTCTGAATGCTGTTGTGAGTGAGCTTACGTCCAAAGGCCTGACTCAATCTGAACAGCCTGACCTTGTTATTGATGTGTTGGTTCGGACCTCAGAGCGGGAGTCGGTAACGGCACGTACCGAACCCATGAGTCCTTATTTTGGTCGTCGCTGGCGTGTGGGTCCCGGATGGTCGGCAACTACAACTTACGATGTAAGCAGCTATACCGAAGGCACACTGATCATCGGGATGGGTGATACAAAAAAACAGGAATTGGTTTGGGAAGGCCGCGGTACAGCTGTGGTTAGCGGTAAAACACCAGAAGAGACCCGCATTAACAAAGCTGTTCAAAAGATTCTGGCGAGTTTTCCACCAACCCCAAAACCCTGACCGGAGCTTCAGTGCCTTGAGCTCTTACCTCCGTCATATTTTAACCGGTTGGCTATTACCTGCCGGTTTTTTTTTGTTTTATTTCCAAGGCAGACCTAAGAACCCGTTAAACAGTCTATTGCAGATGCTGATCGTGCACTTGGCGAAATGATATCGAATCAGCAAAAACTAAAGGTTTTTGTCTTTTGAAGTCAAAAATCGTATTTTTGATCCAAATTGGAAGGCGTGGACAGAATCATATTCTTTCTTTTGTTATGTGCAGGTTTCGCAGCTTGCCAACACAACATTCCAGACAACAGCAATATGAAAAGCATGAATAATCAACAACAACATACTGAGAACGAAGCTGATAACCGACCAAAAGTGACAGGCATTGGCGGCATTTTCTTTTTTTCGGAGAACCCCGACAAAACAAAGGAGTGGTATGCGAAAAATCTTGGTCTGGAAGTAAATCAATGGGGTTCGAGTTTTGAATTCAGAAATGCAAACCGACCTGAAGAAATCAACTACCTTCAATGGAGCCCTTTCAGGCAGGGAAGCGAATACTTTGCCCCTTCAAAAAAGGAATTCATGATCAATTACAGGGTGCAACATCTGGAAGAACTGGTAAAACAGCTGCAGGCGAATGGCGTGACAGTGCTCGACAGCATCGAAGTTTATGATTACGGCAAATTTGTACACATCATGGACGACGATGGGAATAAGATTGAACTTTGGGAACCCGTCGACAGTGTGTTTACCGCGATGGGACTTAAAACTACCAGGTGAAACACTAACGAAACAAATTGGGTGAAATGACCGGGAATAAACAACTCAACCCTCAACAGGAGATCGATTTACTTCATCTGCTAGGGCAAAGATTTGCAGCCAACAGCCACCGCCATTCCAACATTGATTGGTCACAAATCGTCGTGAGGCTCAGTGACTACCCCGCAAAGCTTTGGACGCTTTTCCAAATGGAAGCAAGTGGTGGCGAACCAGATGTTATAGGTTATGATGCCAAATCGGGCGAGTATCTTTTCGTCGACTGTGCGGCTGAGAGTCCCAAAGGCCGGCGAAGTCTTTGTTACGACAGGGCTGCGCTTGATGCCCGTAAGGAATTTAAACCTGAAAACAGCGTCATGGATATGGCAGAAGCCATGGGTGTTGAATTGCTCAACGAGCAATATTACAGAGAGTTGCAGCTTTTGGGAAGCTTCGACACCAAGACTTCAAGCTGGATTGCAACACCGGCTGACATCCGCAAATTGGGAGGTGCACTCTTTGCCGAGTTCCGTTACGGCCATGTCTTTGTTTTTCACAACGGAGCGCAGTCATATTACGCAGCCCGTGGGTTCAGGGGGCTGTTGCGCGTTTGACTATTGAATTGATATAATAATTGTCCAAAAATGTCAAGGGTTTATCTGTCAAATTACAACACTTCCTACGAAGCTCATCTTGTTAAGGGAATGTTGAAAAATCATGGAATCGAAAGTTTTATCTCAAATGAGAACAATGCCTTGCTTTTCCCTCATCTGAACGGTATGTCGGGTGCCGGCGTGCAGCTCAGTGTGAACGGGGAGGATGCGTCACGTGCCTTGGCATTGCTCGAAAACCAGCCAACGGATACCATGCCGCTTTGTCCTTTGTGCGGGTCAGAGCGAATGGTTCCTGATTTTAAAAATTCGAAGATTCAAAAGATGCTGTTCGTTGCCGCAACACTGCTGAGTGGATTGATGTTTGCCAAAATAAAGAAACCATACAGGTGTCTAGATTGCCAAAACTCGTTCAAAATATAAGGCAGGATGATTTCAATATTCACTTTTCTATTATTCAAAATGACTCGAAGCAGAAACGAACAAGGTGTTTCATTGTCTCATAACATGGCTTTTGGTCCCTTCTGCGATTATCCGGGACATAGTCGCAAACGTAGTTTTAACATGTAAACGTTATAGATTCGAGCACTTTTTATATCTTCGTCGCGAATTAAACCTTGAATTTCCATGAAAAAAACTTTTACACTCCTGTTTTTATTGACTGCTTTCACCGTTGGCTTGAAGGCGCAATCCAACCGAATGTTGCTGGCCGAAGGTTTCACCAGCACCACTTGTGGTCCATGTGCTGCGCAAAATCCGGCTTTTGATGCCTTGCTTCATGCCAATACCGACAAAATAACAGCCATTAAATACCACATGAGCTGGCCTGCTCCGGGCAACGATCCCATGTATTTGCACAACACTGTAGATAACAATGCCAGACGTTCGTATTATAACATCAACTCGGTGCCCCATGTTTACCTGAGTGGAAATATTTTTCACGGTACCCCGAGCCAGATAAACCAGACTATGCTAAACAATCATGCCAACCAACCGGCTGATTTTGATATCAAATTGCAGCACAGACTTTCGACCGATCAGGACAGCCTTTATGTGACCATGCTTATCAAAGCCAATGTGGCAGTGAGCGGAAGCCTGATTGCTCACATTGCTGTGATAGAGGAGGAGGTGCATTTTACTTCAGCACCAGGAACCAACGGTGAAAAAGATTTTTACAATGTGATGAAAGCCCTGATTCCAACCCGTAACGGCACTGTACTTCCCAACTTTGAAGCCAATGAATATGTGATTATTGAGGCAGGATGGAAGCTGGCAAACGTATATAATATCAGTGAGTTGGCTGCTGTTGCATTTGTTCAAAACAACACTACCAAATATGTTTACCAGGCCGCCAACAGCAGCACTGAGCCCTTGGTGCCCTTTTACACCAACGATGCTGAGGTTAAAACGATATCAAATGGTATGAGCTTCAACTGCAGTGGCAGTATGAGTCCCGAAGCAGTGATCACCAACAACAGTGCTGCACCGCTTACAGCTGCAACAGTCGAATTTGCTGTGAACGGACAAGTGGTGCAAACTGTTAACTGGACCGGATCGTTGGGTTTCAGGCAGACAGCCACAGTAGAGGCCGGACTCATCAGCTTCGACCTGCTCAACAACAATGATCTTACGGCTACAATCACACAGGTGAATGGCAGTGCCGACGGTTATCCTGTCAACAACACCTTTGTGTCTGCTTTTGCATCGGCTCCGATCCTTACCCAGCCGGTTACAGTATACATCCTGCTCAACAGCAAACCTGAAGAAACCAGTTGGGAGCTTCTTAACAGCACTGGCGAAGTTGTGCAGTCAGGCGGTCCGTACAACACACCCGGCGGAATTATCACGCAGGTGCTGACGATGCCACAGGGAGCCTGCTACGAATTTGTGATGAAAGATGCCGCCGGCAATGGCCTCTGTTGCGGCGATGGAATCGGATTTTATGCCATCCTCGAAGGCTCGAACACCACCCCCATTTTTTCCGGTCAATCATTTGGCTATGAAGAACGTAACCAGATTGCTTATGGCTTTGTGGGTGTGGATGAAACAGCTACTGAAACAAAGATTCAATTGCAACCCAATCCTGCAAGCAATGATGTCAGCTTTTTAATCAATCTTAAGCAATCATCAGAGGTTAAAGTACTGATTCACGATTTAAGTGGACGACTGATGATAAGCAACAGCTATGGGCAACTTGAAGCAGGTCAACATCTGCTTTCACAAACTGTCAGCGAGCTGGCAACAGGCGTTTATATGGTCAGCATCAAATACAACAACGGTATTCTGACATCACGTCTAATGGTAGAATAGATTTCCCTATCTCATTATAACAAAAGGCCTCCGTTTACTTTCGAACGGAGGCTTTTTGTTTTCTGTGCTTTTCTGGCATTTATCCACAGTTTAAACTGGTATAATATGAATCTGTTCCTTTATTGGAGATAAATAAGCCCTATCGCTCACCAAAAAGTTGTTTTTTATGTCGGGACTTTTGCAAATGGCTGATGAAAGAAAAGATAGTTACACCCAAAAAGCGCGAGCATAATTACCAATCCCGGCTTAAAAAATCTCTTAAGTGCCAATGTTCCACGCCTTCGATGTTTCCGCCTGCAGGTTCGTCCATCGTTACAACAAGTTTTGGAAAATTGTCCCGAATCGTTAACAAGCTTCTGAACTCACGTTGACGGGTTTGCTCACTTTCCATTAAATAGGCACACTGTACATAAAGTTTTTTGTCATCTTTCGCAGCAATGAAATCAACCTCATATTCTGCCGAAACACCAACAAAAACCCTGTACCCATTGAAGACTAAGTGTTTAAACACAACGTTCTCAATCAATTTATTGACATGCATGGGTCGGTATCCAATCCATGCATTGCGTAGTCCGTGATCTTCGAAATAATATTTATCATTGGTTTCAAAATATTTTTTGCCCTGCAAATCAACACGTTGAACCTTAACCAGATAAAACGCTTCCAGCGCGTACTGAATGTAATTGGTAAGGATAGCAACCGAAATCATTTGTCCCTGTGCCTTCATAAACTTGCTGATGCTGTTTGCCGAAAACAAACTTCCGGTGTTATCGGCTAAAAAGCGCATCAGTTTTTCCAGCATGGCTACGTTGCGAATTTCATGCCGCTTCACCACATCTTTCAGCAATACTGTGGCATTGATGGTTCTCAGGTAGTCAAACACAACCTCGTCCGTGAAGGGTAAATGAATCAAATTAGGTAAACCTCCATACTTCATGTACAATTGCAGGCTGTTGTTTTCATTGTTAAGTGAATGGAATTCAATAAATTCAGTATAGCTCAGACTATGCACGGGAATTTCAATAAACCTGCCACTGAGCCTGTCGGCCAGTTCGCCTGACAATACACTGGCGTTGCTGCCGGTACACCAAATGTCAACGAGTTGTTCATTGAGCAAGCTCCGAAGCGCCTGCTCAAAACCGTCAATTTCCTGCACCTCGTCAATAAACAAATAATTGGCAACATCACCTTTCAGCCTGGACTTCACCTTCGCATAAAGGTCGGATGCCGTATTCAGGGTCGCAAATTCCATCAGCTCCATATCCACAAAGATGATATGGGCATCCGGCTCCATCTTCACAATGGCATCAGCCACCATATGCATCAGATAGCTTTTTCCGGTGCGTCGTTGACCGGTAAATACCTTTATCAAGCTTATCCCTTTGAATGACAATGCTTTGTCGAGGTACTTTTGTCGGATAATGATTTTATCAGGACGTGGACTCATCTGTATTTTTTAGTCAAAGATAGTAAATATACTTCACAAAAGTCAAATTGATTCATTGTTTATAAAGTGTACTTCATAAAAAACAGATTATGCTTTTCTTTTATAAAGTATGTTTCAACACAAAAAAAGCTCAACCCCGCTCAGGATTGTGCTTTTTTTAAACCGCATTTTAACAGCGTTTCAAGGCTGTTTAAACAGCTTCTACTGAATGTTTTCGCTCAGCGGCAGGCCATATTGTTCCACCATGCGGATGTCCATGTCTTCGAGGCGGTCAAGTATTGGATTGTAAATCCCTGGAAGTACCGGAATATGCACGCCTGTCTCAGTGATTTCTCCTTTCAGGATCATCTCCACGCCAATGGCTGCAGGTAAAGCCACAGTACGTGCCACAGCTGTATCGGTAGCTAAAGTTCCAAAGTCGAGCATCGAAGATTTAATAATCTCTTCCTTTCCATCAGGATATGACGCCCTGAAAATATGTTGCATCACTACCATATCACGTTCGTGCTGACCTAGTTCCATTTTGGCAATCATCAGGTCGGAAGTGATTTCAAAAGCCGAGGTTTTTCCACGACCCATATCTTCCTCACTGAACAATCCGAGCCATTCCATGGTATCGAGTGCATAAGCGTTAACAGGAAGGTGCAGGTAGTCAGCCACTTTCTGACGGATATTGCTGCAATCGGCAGCGCCCATCAACATGGCCAACATGCCGGCATAACTTTTTCCTGTAAAGTCATGTTCTTCATAGCCAATAAGCTTAAGGGCTTTGATGGCATCAATGCTTTCGCACCAGCCCGGGTGACGGAATGTGCCACGCATCATGGTGCTTGTTTCGGGAATACCATACAGTTCGATGTAAGGCAATGAATCGCGGTTGGGATAAATATCCAGCGGACCAACCTCAGGGAACTCAACCCTAAACGGGTTCTTAAACAAATCCTGTGTTGGCACTTCAACCAGCTTGCTGTGCCGCAAATATTTTCCGTCGTTGTTGCCGGCCATTACCACACCTTTGGGGCTCCAGCTGAACTTGTATCTGAAAGGATTATTGGCAGCTTCAGGTGCTGGAAGCGCACCGCAGATGCTGTAAAACTCTTCAATCTTTCCGCCCTGATCGTGCACATGGTCGATGATACGCATGGCCGACATATGGTCGATTCCCGGGTCGAGGCCCAATTCGTTGAGAATGATAATGCCGGCTTCACGCACCTGAGTGTCGAGTGCTTTCATTTCAGGCTTTACATAGCTTGTGGTTACCATGTTTTTCTTGCTGGCAATGCAGTGTTTTGCCACGATGAGGTGATAAGTCCACGGAAGAAGACTTACGGTAAGGTCATGCCCTGCAACCATTTCAGCAAGGGTGGCTTCGTCTTCAACAGTCCAGGCAACGGCATGACCGTTGACATGGTTTCCGATCATGGCTTCAGCCTTCGATTTGGTGCGGGTGGCCACTGTGACTTCAAATCCTTTTTCGAGCAGGTAGGTAACGATAGGTTTGACAACCATTCCGGCTCCCAGAATCAATACTTTTTTCATAAATGATTAACGCTTAGATGTTTTGGATAATGATCAAAGATAGAATATTCTTTTACAGGTAGTTACTGATGTATTCATAAGCAGGTGTCAGCTTGCCGTTGTGCAGGATCAAGGCTTTTTTAATCGGGTTAGGTAAAGGAAGTGAGGCCGTTGGCTGGCTGAAATCTGTTTCGGCGATGGCTTTAATATAGGGAAATAGGGCATCTCCAAAACCCATCGAAGCTTCACGCGGAAGTTCACTGGGCAGGATATCAACGGCCATGATAAGCAGGCCATGGCCAGCAAAACCCATGGCAGGCTGGCGTGTAGACGGGTTGTAAACAAATACGGGATCTTCAATTTCGGTGCCTTTATGGGTACATTCTATGGATCCGTCGGGGTCGCAGCTGATGTCGCCAATCACTTTGAGTTTTGGTTCGCCTGCAGTATAAAGGGTTTCGAGAAAATCTTTGGTTACGATGCGTGGATATCGTTTATCCCAATACATGCAATTCAACAGCATGCTGAGTTGGGGAATGTATTGTTCAAAGTCGCTTCTGTAAGCTTCGGGATGGGCATAATAATGTGAAAGTTCGAAGGTTGCCCCTTGTTCGATGGGTTTTGAAAGGTCTTTTTCTCTAAAGATGACCTTATAGATCATATTCCGGGCAGCATTATTTTTGTCCAGTAGGAGCAATTCTTTCGGACTGATTTCCACGGAAGGAAGCAGGTTGAGTATTTCGTGTGCTCCACCGGCCACATTGCCATAGCCTGTTACCCCGACGGTCATTGGAAAAAGCTGTTCGGGCAGGCCATTCAGGCTGATGTATCTTCCCACGGCAGCGATGGCTTCACGGGCTTCCTGAAGTGATTGATATTGAACGGCTTGTTTGAGACCTGAAAAGGGATTGGCGATACCTTGTGCCAACAGTCGCTGACCCATCGACCACAAACTGTTGATGGCTCCGGCAAGACCGGCATAACGTCCAAAGAAAATGAGACGTTTACCTTCTTCATTTTCAATCTTTTCGTAATCAATCAGGTTACAGCCATTCTCCATCATCACCTTAAGCATGGGCATGTTATAAGGTTGGCCTTTAATAACATGCGAAAAAAAGATGTATGTCTTTCCTTTTTCGAAATGCCTGACAGGGATTTCTTTCACGCCAAAAATCACCTGAGCACCCGATAAATCGGCAGCAAGGGTAGCCCCGGCAGCTTCAAATTCGGTATCAGGGAAAATTCTTTTGGCCGATTTCTCCACGATGAAGCGGAGTCCCGATTGTGTAAGTTTTGTCACGTGTGCAGGTGTGATAGCCACCCTGCGTTCCATCAGGTATTTGTCTTCGTGCCTGATGCCAATGATGTGCGCCATAAGGGTCAATTTTTATTTGAAGCCACGAAATTGCTCATTTTTTTTGGATTGGGAAGCCTGCTGCTGTTATTATCGTAACAACGCCCGGCTATTTAGATTTTTTTTAAATAAATCCTGCAACTTTTTCAACCGATTGCAGAAAAGCATTGAAGGTTGATGGGGGGAAACATTTGAAAACCAACATTTTTTATTATCTTTGCACTGCTTTGAAAAAGAGCCGCTGAATTAGAATAAATTATTGATATTCAGATAGAAACCTATAAATTAATCATTATGGCAAAAGCAAAGAATGTTTATTTCTTCGGTGATCGCAAAGCCGATGGAAATGCTTCAATGAAAAACCTGTTGGGTGGCAAGGGTGCTAACCTGGCAGAAATGAACCTCATCGGAATTCCCGTTCCTCCCGGGTTCACCATCACCACCGAGGTGTGTACTTTATACAACCAAAAAGGTCAGGCTTATGTAGTTGATCTTATCAAGAGTGAAGTGGAAGAAGCAATCCGCAAAGTTGAAAAGGTAATGGGTACCAAGTTCGGTGACAGAGAGAATCCTTGCCTGCTTTCAGTGCGTTCGGGCTCACGTGCTTCGATGCCCGGCATGATGGACACCGTACTCAACCTGGGTCTCAACGACGATGCTGTGGAAGGTATTGCCCGCAAAACCGGCAACGAACGCTTTGCCTGGGACTCTTACCGCCGTTTTGTTCAGATGTTTGGTGACGTTGTGCTTGGAATGAAGCCCAAATCAAAAGAAGATCATGACCCGTTTGAAGAAATTATCGACCACCTGAAAGAGGAAAAGGGTGTGAAGCTGGATACTGAACTCTCAGTGGATGACCTGAAAGAACTTGTTAAACGTTTCAAGGCTGCCGTAAAATCAGTAACAGGCAAGGATTTTCCTGTTGATCCCTGGGAACAGCTTTGGGGCTCAGTCACTGCTGTTTTCGACAGTTGGATGAACGACCGTGCTGTGTACTACCGCATGCTCAATAACATTCCTGAAGAATGGGGTACAGCCGTCAATGTTCAGGCGATGGTGTTTGGCAATATGGGTAACAATTCCGGTACAGGTGTTGCTTTCACCCGTGATGCCGGAACAGGTGAAGACCTCTTCAATGGCGAATATCTGCTCAATGCACAGGGCGAAGACGTTGTGGCCGGTATCCGTACCCCACAGGAAATCACCCTTGAAGGTTCACGCCGCTGGGCAGCCTTACAAAATATTTCGGAAGAAGTACGTGCTTCACAATATCCTTCGCTCGAAGAAGCCATGCCGGCTATCTACAAAGAACTCGATGCCGTGCAGCAAAAGCTTGAAGATCACTACCGTGATATGCAGGATCTAGAGTTTACCATCCAGGAAGGTAAGCTTTGGCTGCTTCAAACCCGCAGTGGTAAGCGTACCGGTGCGGCGATGGTTCGCATTGCCATGGAAATGCTTCATCAGGGAATGATCAGCAAAAATGAAGCGCTCCTTCGTGTTGAACCCAATAAACTTGATGAACTCCTCCATCCTGTTTTCGCAAAAGAGGCTCTGGCAAAGGCCAAAGCGCTTGCCAAAGGTTTACCTGCTTCACCGGGAGCCGCAACAGGACAAATTGTTTTCCATGCCGACGAAGCCGAAACATGGGCTGCCTCCGGCAAAAAAGTAGTGTTGGTACGTATCGAAACATCACCTGAAGATTTGAAGGGTATGAATGTGGCCGAAGGTATCCTCACAGCCCGCGGCGGGATGACATCACACGCTGCTGTGGTTGCCCGTGGTATGGGAAAATGCTGCGTTTCAGGTGCCGGAAGTATCAAAATAGACTACAAAGCACGCACCCTCGAAATGGAAGGCAAAGTGTTTAAGGAAGGTGATTTCATCTCGCTCAATGGTAGCACCGGCGAAGTGTTTGAAGGTCGCATCGAGACAAGAAACCCCGAAATGAGCGGTTTCTTCGGTGAACTGATGGAACTGGCCGACAAAAAGTCGCGGATGTATGTCAGAACCAATGCCGACACCCCACATGATGCTGCTGTTGCACGCGGCTTTGGTGCCAAGGGTATTGGCCTTTGCCGCACCGAACACATGTTCTTTGGTGGCAACAAAATCGTAGCCATGCGCGAAATGATCCTCGCTGATGATGAAGCCGGACGCCGCGTAGCCCTCGAGAAATTATTGCCTATCCAACGTGAAGACTTTGAAGGTATTTTCGAAGCTATGCATGGTCTGCCTGTTACCGTACGGTTGCTCGACCCACCTTTGCATGAGTTTGTTCCTCACGATGAAAAAGGCCAGAAGGAAATGGCTGAAGTAATGGGTGTTTCGGCCAAGGTGATCAAACAAAAGGTTGAAGACCTTCACGAATTTAATCCTATGTTAGGTCACCGCGGATGCCGTCTTGGTAACACCTATCCGGAAATCACCGAGATGCAGGCCCGTGCCATCATCGAAGCCGCCTTGAATCTCAAGGCCAAAGGTATTGTTGCTTTGCCCGAAATTATGATCCCGCTGGTAGGTACCGTAGCTGAACTTCGCATGCAGGAAGACATTGTTCGCAGTACCATTGAAAAAGTTTTTGCCGAGCGCAATGACAGCATCGAATACCTGGTTGGTACGATGATTGAAGTGCCCCGCGCAGCTGTAACAGCTGACGAGATTGCCAAATCAGCTGAATTTTTCAGTTTCGGCACCAATGACCTCACCCAGATGACCTTCGGATACTCCCGCGATGATGCCGGAAAGTTCCTTGATGTTTACAAGAAGAAAGGCATCCTCAAACACGATCCTTTTGAAGTGCTTGACCAGGAAGGAGTTGGTCAAATGGTGAAGATGGCTGTTACCAGGGGTCAGCAAACCCGTCCAAATATCAAGTTGGGTATTTGTGGCGAACATGGTGGTGAACCCAGCTCAGTGAAGTTCTGCCACACTGCTGGTCTCAATTACGTGAGTTGTTCTCCTTTCCGTGTACCGATTGCCCGTCTGGCTGCTGCCCAGGCTGCCGTTGAAGAAAAAATGGCCGCCAAAGCAAAAAAAGACGCCAAGAAAGATGGCAAGGATAAAAAAGTCAAAAAAGAAAAGAAAGACAAGAAATCAAAGAAATAGTCTTTCTGATTGAATTGATAAACGCCGGTCTGAAAGGATCGGCGTTTTTTTTATACGGGTTCCAAGCTTCTTGTCCCTTGTGATTGATTCTGAAATATAGTCCCGTACTCCTTGAAAATGAGATCAGGCCAACCGTGGGTGGTTTAAGGAAAAAACTTCATCTATTGCTTCTTGCAATGCAGAATCAGGAACAAACAATTAATCTGAAATAAAACTCATGTAGCTGTTGATATTCACCACCTGAAAGCTATGGTCAGGATAGGCGTTTTAAAAGTCAGTGGGATTCGGGTATTAAAATCCTGGCTAAACTTAAACTCATAGGCGTGAAGCCTGCCATCGTATTCTTCTATATAATCAATTTCCTGCTGTTGACTCGTGCGCCAAAAATACCTGTTGCAATATTGATTTTCGTAGCTGATTTTCTTCAAGCGCTCGCTCATGATGAAGTTTTCCCACAGTGCTCCTTTATCATTCCTCAGGCTGATGGGCGCAAAAATGTTGATCAGGCTATTGCGGATGCCGTTGTCGTAGAAATAGACTTTTCTGGATTTTCTTAATGCATTACGCAGGTTCCTGCTGAATACCGGCAACCGATATACGATGAAAGTCTGTTCGAGCATAAAAAGTTAACGCTCAATGGTTTCTTTATCAGCTCCAATGGTATTAGCTAATTCATGATAGTTCACTTCGCTTCCCAGTTGCAAGACCAATGCCTGAATAAGTTTCTCGCGCAAATACGGCTTTTTGATGCTTTCCAGCGAAAAAAGATCCTTGTAAAGCAAACTGTCGCTGAGTTGTTGTAAAATACGCTTTTCTTCTCCGGGATGATTGATTACTTGCGGGTAAAATCCATAAGTGAGCCGATGCTCCAGCAATCTTTGCTCATTCAGGAAGTTAGTATGATTGATCATTCACGCTTCTGCAGTCATTGTGATACGCGGGGATGAAGCCATGAAACACATGGTTAGATGTATATCTTTTATTCTCATTTCAATCGTTTGCGAAAACAAAAAACCACTACATTTGGACATCAAATAAAACACTATGGACTATACTATTTTACAAGTTGTTAACGAAGAAGGAATCCTTAGGGTAACAATCAGCAGGCCTCAAGCGCTTAACGCGCTCAATACCGACTTTTTTCATGAGATGAATCACTTAATCGCTGCAGTGGCCAACGACCCCGGCATCCGGGTGATGGTACTCACCGGTGAAGGAAAAGCCTTTGTGGCTGGAGCTGACATTGCAGAAATGGTGCATAAGAACAGTGATGAAGGTGAAGTCTTTGCAAGGCTTGGTCAAAACACATTTAAAAACCTTGAAGCATTACCTTTTCCGGTGATCGCTGCCATCAACGGTTTTGCTTTGGGTGGCGGTCTTGAATTGGCGATGGCCTGCGATTTCCGCATTGCTTCTGCTAAGGCAAAATTCGGCCAACCGGAAGTGAACCTCGGATTGATCACCGGTTACGCCGGTTCGCAACGTTTGCCGCGTCTCGTGGGGGTAGCTGATGCCCTCTATCTGCTAACAACTGCCGAAATGATCGGTGCCGACGAAGCATTGCGTATCGGTTTGATACAAAAGGTGGTTGAGCCCGAAGCATTGCAGGATGAATGCCTGAGATTGGCAAAGCTCATCGCCTCGAAAGGACCTCAGGCTGTGCGTAAAATCAAATTTGTTACCCGGCAGGGACTGACCGGCTCGCTGGAAGAAGGCAGTTTGCTCGAAGCCCGTCATTTCGGCTCTCTCTTTGGACCTGGTACCGAAGGTGAAGAGGGTATGAAAGCCTTTCTGGAAAAGAGAACCCCAAACTGGAAATCATAATCATTTCATATTAAACTATATGCAATACGACGAAAGATTACAACATGTAGCCGTGCTTGGTGCGGCCGGTAAAATGGGAAGCGGTATTCTACTGCTGACGGCCGTCGAAATGACCGATCTGAGCCTGAAACCAGAGAATAAAAACAAAACCTTTGTGCTCAACGCCATCGACCTTTCCGATGAAAATCTGGCCGGTATTATGGAATACCTGCGGGTGCAGATTCTAAAGATAGCCGAGAAAAAAGTTATCTGGCTCAGACAAATGTATGCCGACAGAGCCGATCTCACCGATAATGAGGATGTGATTGAGCAATACATCCGCGATGCGATGCGCATTGTGCGACCCACAACCGCCATGGAAGCAGCTTACCGATCGCGGCTTATCTTCGAAGCTGTCAGCGAAAACAAAGATTTAAAAGTGAAGATTTTCAGGCAGATCGATCAGCATAACCCCAACGATCCCTGGTTCTTTACCAATACCTCATCGGTGCCGATTAACCTGATTGAATCCGAGGCCGGACTTAATGGCCGGGTACTTGGATTCCATTTTTACAATCCGCCCGCCATTCAAAAGCTTGTCGAGCTCATCGTCACAGCCAAAACCAGGCCTGATGTCAGGCAATTTGCCCTTGACTACGCCAAAGGTCTGAAGAAAGTGGTTGTTCCGAGCAATGACTTTGCCGGCTTCATTGGGAATGGTCATTTCATGCGCGACGCCTTGTTTGGCATCAACAAAGCCATGGAAATTGCAGCCAAACGTCCGTTGGCCGAAGCGGTCTACCTTGTAAATAAAGTAACACAGGATTATCTGGTGAGGCCCATGGGCATCTTCCAGCTAATCGATTATGTTGGTATCGATGTGGTACAGTTTATCATGAAAGTGATGAACCCATTTCTAAAAGATGAAAACCTGCACAGCGATTTGCTCGACAGGATGATAGAAATGGGTGTGAAAGGTGGTCAACTACCGAGCGGTGCGCAAAAGAACGGGTTTTTAAAGTATGAGAAGGGAGCTGTGGTAGCTGTTTTCAATCCAGATAGCAACACTTATGTGGACGTAGCCGGCTTTGCAGCTGATTGCGACGCCTGGCTCGGAGCCATGCCTGCCGAATGGAAACCATGGAAGTCGGCCATCAGGCTTAGCGATAAAGATGCGCATTTTGCAAGCTGGTTTGCTGCCCTGAAAGATACGGCCGGCAACGGTGCGGCTCTTGCCATGGCTTATGGAAAGAATTCGGACGCCATTGGCAGAAAACTGGTTGCCGACGGTGTTGCTCATAGTGAAGGTGACGTTAACACAGTGATGCTGACCGGTTTCTTTCATGCATACGGGCCTGTGAATACTTATTTTGTTTAAATCCCCAAAAATTCTGTTATGAAACGCAAGATATATATGGCCGCAGGAGCCAATACCATCTCAATGGGAACCGGCCGAAAAGAGTTCAACCCTCGTAAAGAACGCCCCGGACTGGAGCATTACATCAGCACAGCTGGTCAGGCTTCTCTGGCACAGATTTCTAACCCTGAATTGATTGACGAAGTTTATGTTGGCAACTTCATGGCCGGTCGGTTTAATAGGCAAGGTCATCTGGGTGGTTTTGCGGCTACCATTAACCCAACGCTGGAATACAAGCCCTCCATGCGCGTGGAAGGTGCCTGTGGCTCGGGTGGACTGGCTTTGATTTCTGCCATCAGATCGGTACTTTCCGAAACTTCCTCTGTTGCACTGGCGCTGGGCGTTGAGGTACAAAACACCGTGAAAGCCATCTATGGCGCTGATATCCTCGCCACTGCCGGCTGGTCCAAAAAACGAAAGGAGGGTCATGCTTACTTTTTCCCGGGTCAATTTTCCGATCGCGCAGGCGTGTATTATGAAAAGTATGGTTACGACTACGCTCGTAAGGGCATGGGCCGCTGGTTTCGCAATGCCATTGACAATGCAAGACTTGATCCTACTGCCCAGGAATATCACAACGACACTGCAGATCTTGAGGAAGCTTACCATCAGGCAGTTCCGAACGGAAAGTTTTTTGTTGATCACCTGAATTTCTTCGACTGTTCAAAAGTATCAGACGGTGCTTCAGCCATTCTGGTGACCTCTGAGGAGGGATTGGCACAACTAGGTATTTCAAAAAAAGATGCAGTTGAGGTGGTGGGCTTTGCACAACTCACACGAAACATCACCAATGATCCACCCAATCCTGTAGAGATGACAACTGTAGGCAAGGCAGCTGCCAAGGCACTTGAAGATGCAGGCATCACGATTGATCAGGTTGGCACTGCCGAGGTCCATGATTGCTTCAGCATTGCCGGTATTCTTACTGTTGAAGCACTAGGATTGGCCGCGCAGGGTGAGGGTGCTGCCTGGGTTGCTGAAGGGAATACCGCCCGCGATGGAAAACTTCCCATTAATACCACCGGCGGACTGATCGGTTGGGGGCATCCTACGGGTGCCACAGGAGTTCATCAGGCTGTGACCATTTGGCAGCAGTTGACAGGAAAGGCTGGAGCAGCGCAGGTTTCATTGAATCCTGAACGACCTTATGGCCTCACCATCAATATGGGTGGCGATGACGTGACAGTGGTAGCCATCGTATACAAACGGGCTGATTAAAAACGGGCTGATTATCGTCTGATTAAGTTAAAAATAAATCGGCCATCAGTACAGATATTCTGTTGATGGCCGGTTTGTTTATTATTAAAGGTGTTTAAAGGACAAACTTAATCCCCTGTGCAAATGGGAGTTCGGTGCTGAAATTGATGGTGTTAGTCTGTCGGCGCATATACACTTTCCAGGCGTCTGAACCAGATTCGCGACCACCACCGGTATCTTTCTCGCCGCCAAAAGCACCGCCGATTTCGGCACCTGAAGTCCCGATATTTACATTGGCAATGCCGCAATCGGAACCTTCATGCGAGAGAAATTTCTCGGTTTCGAGCAGATCGGTGCTGAAAATTGCTGATGAAAGTCCTTGTGGAACGCCATTGTGCAAGGCAATGGCTTCATCGAGGGTGCTGTATTTCATCAGATAAAGAATTGGTGCAAAGGTTTCTTCCTGAACGATGTGATAATGATTTTCGGCTTCGGCCAAAACAGGTACTACATAGCAACCTGATTCATAACCTTTTCCACTTAATACTTCACCTCCGTAAATGATTTTACCACCTTCTTTCACCAATTGTTCCTGGGCATAAACAAATGCTTCCACAGAAGCTTTGTCGATGAGCGGACCCACGAGGGTGTTGGGATCGAGTGGGCATCCGATGCGGATTTGCTTGTAGGCACTGACAAGTTTTTCTTTGAAAGTGTCATACACTGACTGATGGATTATGAGTCGTCGGGTTGTTGTACAACGTTGTCCGGCAGTACCGACAGCTCCAAAAACTGTGGCCATGAGGGCCATGTCGAGATTGGCTTTTTCTGAGATCACAATGGCGTTGTTTCCACCGAGTTCGAGTAAAGTCCGGCCAAGACGTTCGCCCACTATTTTTGCGACCCGCCGGCCAACAGCCACACTGCCTGTGCACGACATCAAAGGCACCCGTTTATCGGCAAGGAAATTGTCGCCGATGTTTTTTGAGCTTCCAATGATCAGATTGGTAACACCTTCAGGCACATTGTTGCGTTTAAGCACATCCGCAATGATGTTATGAACGGCCACGGCACAAAGCGGCACTTTGGAAGAGGGTTTCCACACCACCACATTACCTGTAACCAGCGCCAGCATGGCATTCCAGGCCCATACCGCTACAGGGAAGTTGAAGGCTGTGATAACGCCCACAACGCCAAGCGGGTGATACTGATCATACATGCGATGACGTGGTCGTTCGCTGTGCATGGTTGATCCATACAACTGGCGTGAGATACCCAGCGAGAAATCAGCGATATCAATCATTTCCTGGACTTCACCAAGACCCTCCTGGTAGATTTTTCCCATCTCATAGCTTACAAGTCTGCCCAGGTCTTCCTTGTGCCGGCGAAATTCGTTTCCCATTTGCCTGACGATGTCGCCCCGCTGAGGTGCCGGAATCATGCGCCAGATTTTAAATGCTTCCTGAGCTTTGTCCATGATGGTTTGATAATCGTCCCAGGTTCCCTGTCTGACACTTGCGATGTGGTTGCCATCGCAGGAGGCTGTACTGTGAAGAAGCTCTCCGTTGGTTTCAATCCATTGGCTTCCGGTGCTGGCACCATGATTGATTTCCTGAATACCCAGCCGTTCCAGGGCAGGGTGTATGTCGCATGTCGGACAAATTGTTTTCATTCGTTTGAATTTAAAATTATAGGTTGAACAATATGTAATTCTTTTGGTAAGTCCCGCTTGATTCGTATCCGGACCGGATCAAGGGGCTGTAAACCTGTGTTTTTCAGTAAAATCTTGCCCTTTTCGGAATCCAGCAGGAAGTTTAGAAACAAAAAAGCAGCTGTTTTATTGGGGGCATTGTGTGGGACTGTTAGTCCATACATTATGGCTTCTCCCGTCATTTCAATATTTTCACCTGCTTTCGTGCCGCGGATGTTTACTTTCGCGTTTTCATACCAGGGATCGAGTTCAGGATTGCCCAGGTTGAGTGAATCACCCAGTTCGAGAAAATTCAATCGATGCTGAACAGCGATGCTTTTGTAGATAAACAGGTAATCGATGCTTCCTGTCTCCAGTAAGGCAATAAGATCGGTCTCTTTAGGCCGTTGATGGTATTTGTTTTCATTCAGAAAATCGGAAGTCAGCGTCGTGTCTTGCTGCATCAGTTGTGTGAGCTGCCATATCATGCGCGTCCTGTAACCGCAGGGGTCAGCATTCGGGTCGGAAGCACCCAGTTTGATACCGTCTCTTCGGAGTATTTGTGACCAGTTTTGTTTGTTGATATTGTCCGCAAATCGTGAACCCGGCAGATAGGCAATCCCGATGCTGTTGGTGGCAAAATGGAGGTTAAAGCCAGTATATTCTGGTATCAGCATTTGATCGATGATCTGATAGTCGGCCAAAGCCAGAATGTCGGCCTGCCGGTGAAGGTCGGTCAGTTTGCGGGCAGTTGCTACCGAACCAGCGGCTTCCGTAACAACCTGAATACCCGGATATTGCTGATGAAATGCCTCAATAACCGATTTCAAGGGGTATGACAAGCTTCCTGCATGGAAAATAACCAATGTCTCTTTTTCAGGTTGCTGACAGGCGGAAAATGAAATCATGATTATTAAAAATATAATCCTGAGCATTTTAAGTCTTGTTGAGTTTGGAGATGAAATCAGCATAGGCTGCTTCGACACGCTCATCAAACTGTTGCTGAAGTGCCTGATACGCTTCGAGCAGTTTAATAGCTGCAGGGGTCAGGCTTGAGTTGCCTCCATCTTTCCCGCCACGGTGTTTGTCGAGTAGCGGGTATCCGAGAATTTCTTCAGCTTCTGTGACGGCACCCCAGGCTTTGCGGTAACTCATTGCTATGTTATCGGCTGCGGCTTTGAGTGTGCCAAACCTTTTGATACCCTCAAGCAAACCAAATGTTTCGGCATTCACCTGTCCATGACCTGTGAGGCCGGAGAGCCAGATTTTGTAATTGAGAAACACTTCTGTTTTCGTTGGACGTGGTGGTTTATCCATTGGCTTTTTTGACAAAATTAATCAAAGTTTCGATATGTCAATCTTTGCATAACGAAAATCCTTTCGGAGCTTATCTTTTCAGGTGAAAAGATTCTTTTAACGATTCACTTCTCATGCAATTTGGCTAAGTTTGCTTCAAAATGAAATACCATGAAGAACGTACTTTTTTTACTTCTGATTTTTTTCATATCTCAGGCCGGCCTGTCTGCTTCATCCCTTCGCGAATGGGAAAACGAACGGGTGAATTCCATCAACAAAGAAAAATCCCGGTGTTACTGGATTCCGTATCGTAATTTGGAAGAAGCTTTAAAAGGCGAAAAGAGCGCATCTTCGCGGTATCTCACTCTCAATGGAATGTGGAAATTTAACTGGGTGAAGCATCCCGCATTGGCTCCCACAGATTTTTGGAAGGCAGATTTTCCTGTATATTACTGGGACGATCTGATGGTTCCTTCAGCCTGGCAAATGAAGGGATATGGAATTCCAATTTACACCAATGTGCCATTTCCACATCCATCGAATCCTCCTTTGATCCTCGACAGTGTTCCCCCGCATTTCACTGCTGCCCGCCTGCCTAACCCTGTTGGTTCTTACATCAGAGAATTCGAGCTTCCTGAATCCTGGTTAGGGGAGGAGGTATTTCTGCAGTTTGAAGGGGTTGAAAGTGCCATGTATGTCTGGCTGAACGGACATTTTGTCGGATATAGTGAAGACAGCCGCCTGCCGGCAGGTTTTAATGTTACCAAATGGGTGCAAAACGGAACAAATAAGCTGGCAGTGCAAGTGTTTCAATGGAGCGATGGCAGCTATCTCGAGGATCAGGATTTTTGGCGTATGAGCGGTATTTATCGTGACGTGTATCTGTATTCAACCCCAAAGGTTTCGTTGTATGATTACAAGATTGAAACGCTGCCTGAACCTGATTTTGAATCTGCTACCCTCCGAATCAAGACAGTTTTTCGGAATGATGGTGCAAAGTCTGATCATTCTTTGCAAGTATTTGTGATGGAACCCGGCATGCTTTCAGTGCCTGAAAAGCCTTTATTTCAGCAGAAGATTGTTCAAACTTCGAAAAATATACACCCTTTGGTTTTTGAGAGCCGTATTCAGAAACCACGTTGGTGGTCGGCTGAGAAGCCTGATCTTTACACAGTTATTTTCGTGCTGCGTGATGCCGGCAACAGTATTGTGATGGTTCAGAAAAGCCGTTTCGGATTTCGTGACGTAAAAATCAAGGACCAACAGCTTTGGGTGAATGGAAAAAGCATCAAAATTAAAGGTGTCAACAGGCACGAGATTGATCCTGTAGATGGCCGCGTTGTAAGTCGTGCCTCCATGGTAAAGGATATTCTCCTGATGAAACAGCACAACATCAACACTGTTCGAACGAGTCATTATCCCAACGACCCTCTTTGGTATGAGTTGTGCGATGCGTATGGACTTTATGTGATTGACGAGGCCAATGTTGAGTCGCACGGGATGGGCTATGGTGAGGCATCGCTTGGACATGTTGAAAGCTGGCAGCAGGCGCATGTTTCACGCATTATCAATATGTATGAACGCGACAAGAATTTTCCATGCATCATCATGTGGTCACTTGGAAACGAAGCCGGGCCGGGCATCAATTTCGAGGCTGCCTCAAAAGCACTTAAGACCCTTGATCCCGGACGTCCGATCCATTACGAACGTTACAACGAAGTGGCCGATGTTGAATCGGTTATGTATCCTGATGTGCCATGGCTCATCGAACAGGGAGAAAAAACAGATCCAAAGCCTTTTTTCATGTGCGAATATGCACATGCAATGGGCAATGCTGTTGGCAATTTGCAGGAGTACATCGATGCCGTTTATGCTTCCAAACGTCTCATTGGAGGCTGCATCTGGGATTGGGTGGATCAATCGTTATACAAAGAAATGCCTGAAAAGAAAGGAAGCTATTTTCTTGCTTACGGCGGTGATTTTGGCGACCGGCCGACCGACTGGAATTTCTGCGCCAATGGACTCACCACCGGCGACCGACGCATTACACCTAAATTGGAAGAGGTACGTAAAGTGTATCAAAATGTTCATTTTGAAGCTGTTGATTTGCAGAATGGGTTGATTTCAATCGAAAATCGCTTTGCCTTCACTGATCTTGATGCCTTTGAATGCTTTTGGGAGCTCCGAAAAGAGGGTGAGGTACGCGAGGCAGGGCTGCTGAACGAATTAACCCTTGCACCGGCTGAAAGCGAGGTAATCAGTATTCCTTTCCACAAGAATTTGATGGAACCTGGAGAGGCTTGGTTTTTAAAAATTGGTTTCAGACTCAGGACTGCAAACTCGTGGGCTGATGCCGGTTATGTTGTTGCCCGTGAGCAGTTTGCTTTTCCGTTTTCGGATACAAAGTCGGATGTTGCGACTTTCAACCCTTTAAATCAACTGATTACGACCGATAACGAGACCATGTTCAGGATTGAAAACCCAAATTTTAAACTTGTTTTCAGCAAAACAGCCGGAACGATCACCCAATGGCTGGCGCATGATGTGAGCCTCATTGAAACACACCCTTTGGCAGTAACAGGACCTCAGGTGGAAACCAGACTGATTTCGTGGCCAACGACTGTCGACCAAAGAGTAAGCGGGCCACTGCCGAATGTATTCAGGGCTCCGGTTGACAACGATTATATTTTTGGCAGCGGACCCGGACCAGTCTGGCAGGATCAAAAATTGGCCACACTCAGGCATGTGGTTCAGTCTTTTGAGGCGAAACAGACGGATCCCTATCACGTTGTAGTAAAAATAAACCTCAAATCAACGGCACCAGGTGGGTTTTCAATCCTCACTCAAACCACGTACGAGATAGATGCTGATGCTGCTGTTGGAATAGATGTTCAGTTGGTCCCCGACAAAGTGAGTTGGCCATTGGCGAAGCTTGGACTACTCATGGAGATGCCTCCGGGCTTTGAAACTGTGAGATGGTTTGGAGCCGGCCCGCACGAAAACTATGTTGACCGGCGCTCATCAGCCGAAACGGGCGTTTATTCGCGGACCGTAACTTCGATGACGGAATATTATGTCAGGCCTCAGGATATGGGCAACCGTTCGGATGTTCGATGGTTTGAGGTGACCAATCATGCAGGTCAGGGAATAAAATTCAGGAGCCAAAAGCCAATGAATTTTAGTGCCCTTCACCATTTGCCGGCCGACCTTGACAAGGCTAACCATATGCATGAATTGCCTGTACGTCCGGAGACCATTCTTACGATTGATGCCATTCATCATGGTTTGGGTGGCGGGAGTTGCGGACCTGGCCCGATGGATCAGTATGTACTGAAAGCTGAGCCATACCATTATGGTTTTGTAATGCAACCAACAGGGTTTTGATGATGTTTTTATTTACCGGACTTAAATTTGATTTTCCACAGAAATCAATGAAAGGTAACAGACTTATATTGTTAATTTTTAAACAATAATGCAGCTTTGGTAAATAATTCAGATTTTTTTTTCTGAAAGAATATAAATTTTGATATATGAAATACTTACTATACTTTTAGCCGCACAAATCAAAATTCAAATCTATGAGAAAAACAATTTTAACGCTGACTTTGAGTGTTTTAGCACTCGTTACAATGGCTGGTGGTATCGTTCATAACACCAATCAAAGCGCATCTTTTATCAGGATGCCTGCCCGTGATGCCTCCCTTGGGCTCGACGCCACCTATTTCAATCCGGCTGGAATGAGCTACCTCAAAGATGGTTTTCACCTGAGTCTGAGCAATCAGTACATCACCCAAAACAGAAATATCAAGACTAATTATCCCGGCCTGAACCGTTCGGAATTTGAAGGCAAGGTTGTTGCTCCGCTATTTCCGGCTGTTTATGCTATCTACAAAAAAGGCAATTTTGCAGCAGCTCTGTCCTTCAATCCCATTGGTGGTGGTGGCGGAGCCCTTTTCGAAGATGGTCTTCCTTCCTTCGAAATGCAGGTATCAGGTTTGCCTTCGATGCTGACGGCTGGTGGAATTCCAACGACACAGTACAGCTACGAGACTGAGTTTGAAGGGGCATCTGTTTATTATGGTATCCAGGGAGCCGTTAGCTACAAAATCAACGACATGATTTCGGTAGCTTTGGGTCTGCGTTATGTCAGTATGAAAAATTCTTATGTTGGTTACCTGAGAAACATCCAGGTTAATCCACAATTCCCTGCGCTTAATTTCAGCGGATCAATGGTAAGTGCTCCTCAGTTTTTCACCGCACTTTCAGGTTATCTTGGAACAGTTAGTCAGCAACTGGGTGCCACTGGTTCCTCTTTGCAACCCATCATTGATGGTGGCGGCGGTCAGGTTCCGTTGTCGAGCGGCACTCTTGCAGGTCTCACAGCTGCTCAGGTAGCAACGCTTCAGGGAACAATTACAGCTCTTGGCGGCGATCCTACCAATATGACCATTGCACAGGTGCAGGGTTTCTTTGCCGGTGCTTCAGCGCAATATGCAGGTCAGGCAGCAGGCATGACAGCCAATGCTGCAGCCACAGGCGACAAAGAAGTTGACGCTACCCAATCAGGCTCGGGTATTGTTCCTATTGTGGGTGTGAACCTTCATTTCGATCGGTTGAATGTTGGTATCAAATACGAGCACAAAGCCAGCGTGAAAGTAAAAAACAGCACCAGCGTAGATGACGTGGGGATGTTCCCCGATGGCGCTGAAGTTCCGAGTGACATGCCATCGATGTTGTCGGTTGGTGCCGCCTTTGATGCCACCAAAAAGCTTAAGGTAAGTGCCGGACTCCATGCCTACTTTGACAAAGGTGCTGAATATGGAAAAATGATCGACGGTGTTTATGTGAAGAACGATCAGGTGATGGACAAAAACTATATGGAATATGCACTGGGACTGGAATATGCACTCACCGAAAAATGGCTCATCAGTGTTGGTTATCTGGCTACACGCACAGGTGTGAAAGATATTTATCAAAGCGACCTTAGTCATAGCCTGAATACCAACAGCTTTGGCGGTGGTTTGCAGTATAAGATTACTGAGAAAATCGCCATCGACCTGGGCGTGCTGAATACCAGCTATACAGAGGCTACCCGCGATTTCCCTGCTGTTGCACCAAAACCTGCTTTTACTGAAACCTATAACAGGCATGCTTTCACAGCGGCTTTGGGTGTAGATATCAGTTTCTAAATTGACCAAAGATATTTCTGAAAGCCGGACGTTTAGCCCGGCTTTTTTTATTTGAGCTCGAACGTCAAAAACTTAAATTGGTCCAACTTTGGGAGCAATTGCGAGGCATTGATACGTGCACCTTTTGATCGAAGGGTTGTTTTAATCTTCAGCTCGTTGTCGATAAATTGTACCTGATAATCATGGCGGCCATTGGCATGATCCTTCATCAGTTGAATAAAATCACGCACCTCAGCTTCTTCGATTTGATCGACAGTAATTTTAAACAGAACGGGTTTCCCGGATTGCTCGAGAACCCGGTCGAGTAGTTGTATCTCGTTCACTTTTAACTCCATTGTTTCTTTGTTTCGAAACGAAGGTTGTACCACAGCATGGATAAGCACAAAAGTTCCGGGATCGAGGAGGTGTTTTACTTTGAGGTAGGTCTCGCTGAAGAGGGTGAGCTCCATTGAGGCATTGTGGTCCTCAACCTTGAAACGGCCATAGGCGTTACCCTGTTGACTTGTAAGGTGTTCGGAAGAGGTAACCTGAGCTGCAAAACTCAGTTTATGACCCTGAAGCTCCTGCATTGAGTTGAGGATGTGCTGAATACCGGCATTGGTAAAAAAACGGATGGGAATCTTGTAGGTATCCATCGGATGGGCGCTGATATAGAAACCGATGGAGTCGAGTTCTTCCTGCAGTTCTTTCATTTTAGACCAACGTTCGCAGCTCGGGAATACAGGCTCTGTCACCTCAATTTCCATGCTTTCTCCAAAGAGATTGATTTGACTTGAATTTTTAGCTTCCTGAGCCTGAGCGGCATAACGCAGAAGTTTTTCCAGAAATGTCTGGTTTTCGTTGTTTTCTTTATAGAAAAACTGTGCCCTGTGGATTCCCTCAAATGAATCGAAAGCCCCGGATGTTGCCAACGCTTCAATATTCCGTTTGTTAACACTCCGAAGATTGCTCCTTACAAGGAAATCAAAAACACTTTTATAAGGACCCGAATTTTTACGTTCTTCCAGAATCGTACCGGCCGCAGACTCTCCCATATTTTTAATCGCACCGAGGCCGAAGCGTATTTCACCCTTTTCGTTTACCGTAAATTTATATTCCGATTCGTTGACGTCAGGGCCAAGAACATTAACATTCATGCGCTTACATTCTTCCATGAAAAAGGTCACCTGCTTGATGTCGCCAATGTTGTTGCTTAGAACAGCGGCCATAAACTCAGCCGGATAATTGGCTTTCAGGTAGGCTGTCTGGAATGCGATGAAAGCGTAACAGGTTGAATGGGATTTGTTGAAAGCGTAATTAGCGAATGCGATCCAGTCGTTCCAGATTTTTTTCAATATTTCTTCGGAGTGACTGTTGGATGTGCCACCTGCAATGAAGTCGGCATGGAGTTTTTGCAGCAGGTTAAGGTCTTTTTTTCCCATTGCCTTGCGCAGTGTATCGGCTTGACCCCGGCTAAAACCAGCCAGTTTTTGCGACAAAAGCATTACCTGTTCCTGGTAAACCGTGATGCCATAAGTTTCCTCGAGTATTTCACGCATTACCTCGAGGTCGTAAGTGATGGGTTCCTGCCCGTGCTTGCGTTTGATGTAGTTGGGAATATAAGCCAGCGGACCAGGCCGGTAAAGGGCATTCATGGCGATGAGGTCGCTGAAGTCGTTGGGTTTGAGGTCACGGAGGTGTTTTTGCATTCCGGGACTTTCGTATTGGAAAACCCCCACGGTTTCGCCGGCCTGAAAAAGTTCAAATGTCTTTGGGTCATCGAGTGGTATGAGGTCGGGATCTATCACGGTCTGGTGCCTTTGCCGGATAATTTCGATGGTGTCACGGATAAGCGAAAGGGTTTTAAGTCCCAGGAAATCCACTTTCAGTAAGCCGGCTGACTCAGCGACAGCGTTGTCGAACTGTGTTGCCCAAAGGTTTGACTCTTTGCTCATGGTAACAGGAACAAGTTCGCGCAGATCGGTCGGTGTGATTACAAAACCACAGGCATGGATGCCGGTGTTGCGCACCAGTCCTTCGATGGCAAGGGTGTTTCTTAAAATGGCACCTTCGGTACCTTGTTCCTCGCTTCTTTTTTTGAGTGCTTCGCCCGCTTCGATCTGTTCGGGCCGGTATTTCCCGGATAATTTTTCGGGTGGAAGGCTGAAGAAATCGCCGAGCTTAACATTTCCGGTTGAGGAAGCCAGCTTGTTAACCACAGACAGGTCGGTATCCAATGCCCTGCCGATGTCGCGGATAGCCGATTTGGTGCCGAGCGTTCCGTAGGTAATAATCTGAGCTACTTTATTCTGACCATATTTATTGGTTACATATTCAATAACTTTCGACCGGCCTTCATCATCGAAGTCGATGTCGATATCAGGCATGGAGATACGTTCCGGATTGAGAAAACGCTCAAACAGCAGGCCATATTTAAGTGGATCAACATTGGTGATTCCAATGGCAAAAGCCACGAGCGAACCGGCAGCTGAACCACGACCCGGGCCAACCCAAACGCCCATTTTCCGCGCCGAAGCAATGAGGTCCTGAACAATTAAAAAATAACCCGGATAGCCTGTGTTTCGAATCGTTTCCAGCTCAAAATCAAGTCGTTCGGAAATTTCCTGTGTTAATTCGCCATAGCGCGTCTTAGCTCCTTCATAAGCCAGATGACGTAAGTAATTGTTTTCGCCCCTCTTGCCGTGATCAACCTCGTCCTGAGGATCTTTGAAAGCATCCGGGATGCTAAACTCAGGCAGCAGCACATCTCTTTTCAGGCTATAGCTTTCCACCTTGTCAATGATTTCGCCGATGGTGGCAATGGCCTGCGGGAGGTCGGCAAACAGCTTAACCATCTCCTCTTCACTCTTGAAGTAAAATTCATTGTTGGGAAAACCAAAGCGATGCCCGTAACCCCTGCCGATGGGTTCATGCTTTTTAGCATTGTCCTTGATGCAGATCAGCAGATCGTGTGCCTCAGCATCAGCTTGTTCGAGGTAATGAACATTGTTGGCTGCAAAATATTTGATCCGGTGTTTATCGGCCATCTTGAGCAGCCATTGGTTCAGGAAATCTTCTTCTTCGAGACCATGGCGGTTGAGCTCGATGTAGAAATCATCACCAAACTGTTCTTTCCACCAAAGTAAGGCGTCCTCTGCCTGCTGTTCACCCATGTTAAGCAACAACGAAGGCACTTCGCCAGTCAAGCCGCCGGTGCTTACAATCAAGCCCTCTTTATGCTTTAATATCAGTTCTTTATCAACACGGGCAACATAATAGAATCCTTCGGTAAACGATATAGAGCTTAACATCGACAGGTTTTGATAGCCCTTTTTATTCTTTGCAATAAATGGTACAAGAAAGCCATTGTCTTTGACTGATTTATCCGTGTGATTGCGACAGATATAGATTTCACATCCCAAAACAGCTTTCAGTGGATTGAAGCCGGTAATCTGCCCTGCCGCCAATGCCTTTTCCTGATTATTGTTATGTTCGTTTACTTTGGCAATAAACTGAAAAGCGGCCATCAGGTTACTGGTATCAGTGAGGCCGATGGCAGGCATTTTTTCTTTTGCTGCTTTTTTTACCAGATCCGGTACATCAATGGTTGAGTTTAGGATGGTGTAAGTGCTGTGCGTCCTCAGGTGGGCAAAAGGGTGATCGTGTTTTGAAGTGAAGCCGGCGGTCAGGTTTTGCTGATCTTGTGTATCATCTGAGCCTTCCGTTTGAGTATTCGGCTTGATAGCCAGTCCGATAGCTTTTATCTGTTCAGGATTTGAGGCGCGAAACCGTGCATAAAACTGATCATTGAGTGATAATTGATCATTTCCAAAAACTGTTAATCGCAGCAGCTCCAGCAAGCACCGGGCCGTGGCTTCAACGTCGGCAGCGGCGTTATGAGCGTCCCCGAATCCTTCGTTGAAAAGATAGCGGTGCAGCTCTTCCAGCGTTGGCAGTTTAAATTTTCCGCCTTTACCGCCCGGCAACTGGCAAAGCTGAGCCGTAACCTCGGTGCATGTATCCAGTTGGGCTTTTTCAGTAAGGCTGCTGCTGATGTTTTTGCGGAGGTATTCAACCGCCAGGATACTGCGGTCGAAATCGAGGTTATGTCCGGCTATGTAGGAAACCTTTTGAAGAGATTCGTTGAAATGATGCAAGGCCTCTTCGAGCGGGATGCCATGCTGCAGTGCAAAATCGGTGGTGATACCATGAACTTTGGCCGCATTGAAAGGAATCGTAAAACCATCGGGCCTGATAATGTGATTGGCCAGTTCAATAAGTTCACCTTCAGGGCCGTGAACCTGCCATGCCAATTGTACAACCCGTGGCCAGTTGTCGAAATCAGTCAGAGGGGCATTCTTGTCGCGTGGCAGTCCGGTGGTTTCGGTATCGAAGATTAAAAACATGGTAAATAATATTATAGCACTGTAAATGAGTAGCTTGGTATTAAGCTGCTATGATTACAAAGGTATTGAAAAAGACTGAAAAGCGAAGGAAAGGAACGAATTTATTGATGTCAGGCTGTTCCGGTTTAGGTTCAAAGGTGTGGAATAAATTCAAATCATCTTTTCTCAGCCAGGATTAGCCAATAATCGAAAATGGCTTCAGATTTCAGTTTATCAGTTTTGAGGATTCGGAATCCTGCCTGTGTTAGCCATTTAACATATTGGTTTAAATCTTGTTGGTGTGGATGAAGAACGTCGCCTGGTATCCACTGAAAAATTTTTTTCAGCCATTTCCTTTTGTGGGCATCCACACTCAAAACCATGATACCTCCCTGGATTAAACAACAGGCAAGGTTTTCAATGACTGCAGCAGGGTCATTTACATGATTGATTACATTGACACAATATACCTGATCGAAGCTGCCGGGCTCCACAAATACTTCAAGAGGAAGGTTGATGAAACGGGTGTGAGGATAATCTCCCGGCTCGAAATGTGGAAGTTGTTTTTGATAGTCGGGCAGAAGTGGGTCGACTGCCGTAACTTGTTGTTGGGTCAGAACGGTGAAAAGGCCGGCCGGTCCACAACCTGCATCCAGAATTTTCATGCCGGGTCTGAGGGGTGCATAGCTGGAAGTGCGTTGGATAAAATCATTCCAATAGGATTTTTTCCATTGATAATAGGTGTCTTTATCCTTGGATTTCAGGTAGTTCTTCCACCAGCGAATTTCCAGATGCTGTGCCAGACGCCATTTCCAAAGTTTTGGCAGGCTTTTCATGATTCAGCGTTTAAAGGCCATTTCGTAGGTTTCAATCCATTGTTGCGGGCTCACTTTAGCCAATAAAGCTGCAAGGAGTTCGTAAGGGATCTTTTCCGGATTTTTAAACCTGATACAGCTTTTTCCCATATCGGGTTTGTTGGCACTGTGTCGGGGCCATTCATCCAAAAACCATGTCATCAAAGTCGGATCGGCATAAAGTCCCATGTGGTAGAGGGCAATGAAATTTTTCTGGGAAGCAAGACTCACAAAGGGCAGTGGCTGGCTTTTATCGCAATGATATCCAGCAGCATAAAGGCTGTGGGGAACTACAAATGAAGGCATTTTGTAGGAAATCGTCTCTTGAAAACCCGGTGGCATCTGAGTGCGCATGAGTTCAATCAACTTCGATACGGCATGTTTTCTGTCGGCCGGAATGCGATCGAGATATTCTTCTATGGTGTTCGCCTCGTGATTCATTTCTTATTTTTCTTGTTATGTGCCTCACTTTTCTCCTCAAGGAAGGCCAGCAATTTTGCCATACGCTTTTCTTTTGTCTCATTTCTTTTTGCCTCAGCAATGAAATTTGTCCACTCTTTGCGATGTGTGTACGAAAGTTTTTCGAAGACAAGGGCGTGTTCGGGAAAAGACTGAAAGAGCTCTTTCAGGTTTTCAGGAATTTCGATAAGTCTTTCTGTCTTGTCTTCCCAAAGGCATATATGTATCTGATCTCCAAATGTTTTGTTGAGTTGCTGTCGAATGCTTTTCAGAACAATCAGGATGTGACAACCAGTTCCCATGTTTGCGAGTGATCCCCTGTAACTGATTTGATTGTCGAAAACTGCTTCAATTTTTATCATTCCTTTTCTGCCAAAGCATTCTTTCACATCGAAAGGAAAATCAACATACGAAGCGTCTATTTCTCCGGATTGAATCAGGATGGCATCAAAGCAAAAGGTTTTGGTTTGAGAATCGTTTGAGCTCATGATGGCATGAAAAAAAGTGTCAGATAACAATCATTTTATGCCTGATCTGCTGTTGCTGACCCTGAAGAATAAGGGTGTAAACACCTGCAGGCCAATTGTTTTCTGTTTCCAGTTTAATAAACTTCTCCCATTTCTTTTCCAGCATGAGCCGGCCTGAAGCGTCAAGAATAAGAATTGATTGGAATGCGACTTCACCTGTAGTTTGGATGGTAAAATTGTTTCTGACAGGGTTTGGGCTGACAATCAGACCGGCCGCCAAGGTTTTTTCATCCTGTCCCACATATTGCGAAACCACCACCTGATCGATCAGCAAGGGATTTCCATAGAAGGAAACTGTTTCAAAGGCGATTCTCACCTTGTCCAGACCAGCCCAAGGGGTGAGGTCGAGTGTATTGCAGGGTGCTCCCCAGCCTTGTCCGCACCAGTCAGTGGCTGTTTGAGGCCAGAAAGTTTCGGCGGTTGGCTGATGAGTGGCAAAGTTTCCGGATCCATTCTCACCAAAAGCTGCCAGCCTTTGCCAGGTGGCGCCACAGTCAGCCGAAACGAGTACGATCAGTGAATCCGAAACCTGAGTGAATGCACTGTTTTGAGCATAGGCATGCTCAAAACTCAGGTAAGCACTGCTGGTTCCGCTGAGGTTGAACGGCATCGAGATGAGCCTGTCGCGTTGGTTGATGTTGTAATACGTGCGGAAATTTATTCCAGCTGCATAACTGCCGCCGTTTCCTGTTGCAGGAAGGACGCCCCAGCCTACATTTTCGTCAGGATTCTCAATTTTCCAGCTGCCTGTATTCAGGCTGATACTCTCAAAATTATCGGTAAAATATCCGGCTCTGCTGCCGACTTGAATGAGGTTTGTTTCGGTAACAGAATTGTTGCCGAAACTGTTGGCCACCGTCAGCGTAACGCTGTAATTGCCTTCGGCATTGAAAAGCACCACAGGATTTTTCGAGTTTGCAGTCGTGCCTTCGGTGAAGGTAACGGTGTTGGGCGAAAAACTCCATTGCCAGCTGTTGGGCAGACCTGTGGATGCATCGCTGAAACTAACAGCATCTCCGGCACAAGCCACGAAAACACCCGGCCTTATCTGAGCCTGGACCTGACCGGGAAAGTCAACCCTGAAACTCATGGTTTCGCCAATGGCGCTGATTTCGGAGATAAAGACACCTCCCGGTCCACCGTTCTGAAGAAAGGCGTTGGGATTGGTGAGGTCATCAAAGGCGGTGCGGCCATAATTGGCTCCAAAAACAGCCTCGTTGAGGCTTCCGCTGTTGGTGTTTGAGCCATTTGGCCTGAAATGGTAAACCTCATCGGGCGGACCTCCTGCATTGCCATTGCCGGCATTGGGATTGATGCGGTAAATCAGCATCCCGCTTTTGGTCAGGGTACCGTCGAAAGTGCCTTCCTTTTTGCGGTATTCAACGACAAAATACTCTGTTGAGGAGTTTTGGGAAGCTATCCGGTAGGCATTGTTACTGCTTTCCTGCAAAGGATTCAAGGTATAGGTTCCGCTTTCGGTAATCCAGGGGATATCGTCAATCCAACCACCGTATTTCATTTTCATGAAAGCTCCCATATATTGAGGCGGGTTGTTATTGGAGGCCATCACATCCCACTGACCCACGGGTTCGATGGAAGTATCTTCGTATCTGTAAAGATCGGGGGCACTCAGGCTGTGGTACATCTCATGACACAATACCCCCACACCGCTGCTGTTAAGGCTGGTTTCAAGTTGAAAATTGAAGTCGTAGACACGCTTTCCATTGATGTAAACATTTTGAGTGTATAAACTCCAGCGGTGAGGCCAAAGTAGTGTAGACCAGGCTGTTGGCCCGCCACGGATGATGAAAACAACATTGTCGACCCGTCCGTCGTTGTTATAATCGAGATCGATGTCTGTTGGAACAGGAGAATTGAGGTTGACATAGGTTACAGCGTTGGCAAGCAGGGTATGTTCCCGGCTCGTCCGTTGTGAATCGTTTTGGTAGCCGTCGGGGTTGGTAACGGCGTTGTATGGCATATAGTAACTTCTTGGGAAATTATCCTGATAGGAACGAATGAAAGCATCGGGAGTCGATGGATAAAAAGTTGATGGGAGTTCAAGTTGACCGTAGGATATCTCCTTGAAATAATTGAACATAGAGTTGGCGTTTGGTACCACGGAATTGAAACGGTTATAGTTTACCATGGTATCGGAGGTAAATTCTTCCTGATCACTGAACCTTATATACATTACCAGATTATTCAAGGTGCCGGCAGCCCTTTGGTAGCTTCTTCCGGGTTCGGCAAACTGCATCGACTGTTCCATCTGCTGGCGACGCTCACGCATCATTGCCGGACTGATGTTAATCCCAGGCTTCAGGCCGATGCTGGCAGGGTCAGCCTCTCCAACGCGAAGGGAGGTGGCAACCAGCCGGTTATCTTCCAGCCGGGCATAATAATAAAAGCCGTCGGTTTCGCTTTGGATGATCGTATAATTTTGAGCGTCATGAAGCCAGTTATAAAACTCATCACCGGTGGCAAAACAATGCAAAACCCTGTTGTCGGGCAAACTTACCTCCACGGGCTCGCGCTGAAGCCATGCCGCCTGAAGCTGAAAGGATATGAGAAAAAGGACCGCCATAAGGAGCTGTCCCGGAGTGGATAACCGGAAAAATCTGTTCATAAATGTTCGTATGTGTGTGTTTATACCAGAAATGCAAAAGTAATCGTTTCAGTGGATTATCCATCAAAATGTGATTTTTGCAGTTCCCAATAAAAATTATTACTTTTTCACGGGATAAAGTATTGACAAATTGAATTACAAAATTTTCATTCAGCTGTAATACCAACAAGCAGCATTCGGTTTTGGTAAACAGTTAACTCGCTCAGATTAAACAGCGTAGTGGTGTTGCCTCTTCTTGTTAATTCCAGCTTACTTTGGTCTCTTTCTAGCAGAAAGTCAATTCAAAAAAATATTCTAATTTTGCCAGCCTGATTCTATCGGGATTACAGAAATAATTACTGCAAATAAATCAAAAAAAATGAAGAAATTGTATCATTTTGTGGCAGTTTTGCTTAGCCTGGCTTTACCAACGCTTCATGCCCAACAGTGGGAAACGCTCAACAGCGGGACAGATTATATTTTATTCGACATCAGTTTCCCGCCCGGACAGAGTGATGTTGGCTATGCAGCCGGGATGCAATATACCTGGGATGCTGAGGGTATTGTGATAAAAACTACTAACGGCGGCGATACCTGGACAACGGTGTTGGGTGGCAATGGACAGGACGGCCTCGAAGCAGTTTGTTTTGTGAGCCCTGAAAAGGGTTTTATTGGTGGCTGGAACAATTATTTTGCCCGCACGGAAGATGGAGGTCAAAGCTGGATTCCAATGACGGTTGGTACAGACAATTGGTTTTTTCTGGATATTGATTTTTATGATGCCAATCATGGTGCAGCTCTGGCTATCTTAAACAGCGGAGGCATGGTGGTTTATGTAACGGCTGATGGTGGTCTCAACTGGGAATCTTCTGAGATAATCGATCAGATGCTGTTTGATCTCGCCTATGCGGATGCCACCACCTTGTATGCCGCAGGTTCGAATGAAACTGTTGTGAAATCGACCGATGGCGGATTAAACTGGTCGGTAGCTTATGCCGGTATTCAGGGAATGTATCTGATGGGGATCGACTTCAACGGGAATTTTGGCGTTGCAGGCGGCGAAAATGGAAGAATTCTTTCTACCACCGATGGTGCGAACACCTGGAATGTATGGGCTACCGGTTATCACAACTTTGAAGCTGTTCATGTATTTAATTCTGACAGTGCCTTTGTTGGAGGCACAGATGAAGATGTTTACAAAACGACCGACTGGGGTTCCAATTGGATGTTGGATGATAATGCCCCCGGCGATTCCCACATTTACAAAATTAAATTCACTGATGACAAAGTAGGTTTTTTGTGCGGCAGTCAAGGTATGCTGAAACGCAAAGCGGCACCGGAAACCCAGCTCACTGCCGACTTCACAGCCGACCTCACTGAGGTGTGTACGGTTAGTCCGGTTCACTTCACCAACCTTTCTTCCGGACAAATTGATGGCTACAGCTGGACTTTTGAAGGCGGTGTTCCCTCCACTTCCACTGAGGCCAATCCGGTAATATATTTCCCAAATCCGGGTGAGTATGATGTAAGCCTGACAGTTTATTCAGGTCTGGAACAACACACAATATTCAAGGAAAACTACATCCATTCGATGCTTTGTGAGGGAGTTGAAGATAGCAAAACAGCTGCTTTTGTCATCTTTCCCAACCCTGTGCGGAATGAAGTTTTTATCACAGGCACCAAAACCCCGGAAGCTGACTTTGAATTGCGCGATGTGCGGGGCAAACTGGTCATGAGAACACAGCTTGTCAACGGAAAAGCCGATCTGTCTTCATTGAATAAGGGTGTCTACTTCATCACCCTGTGTGAAAACGGCTACCGGGAAACACAGAAACTGATACTCGAATAAGCCAAAACTGAAGATACCGGAACAAGATCAGTCTCAGGATTCAGCGGGCTGATCACCTTTGAGGATGATTCGCAGTGCAGAGTTCTTGGTAACATAGGCCCAGGCCCAGTTGATAAAGATGATGAGTTTGTTTCGCACGCTCAGTATCAGCATCAGGTGGAGGAACATCCAGATTGCCCAGGCCGAAAAACCATGAAGCCTCACGAATGGCAGGTCAACAACCGCTTTGTTTTTTCCGATCGTAGCCATGGTGCCAAAATCTTTGTATTCATAAACTTTTAGGGGCTTTCCAAGGATTTTCCTTTCGAGGTTTTTAGCAAGATTTTTAGCCTGGTTGATGGCTACATTGGCCACTTGAGGATGCGCACGGGGATAGTTGGGCGTTTCCATCCAGGCCTGATCACCAATAACATACACGTTTTCGCTTCCCTGCATCAGGTTGTATCTGTCAACCCTGATCCTGTTTGCATGAGCGATACAGCTTTCTGGAATACCGGTCAGGGTGTTTGCAATGACGCCTGCTGCCCAGATAACAGATTTGGTTTTGATTGGATCGCCTTGATTCAGCAAAAGGATTTCACCGTCATAAGACTTCACGAAAGTGTTGGTGATAACATTGACACCCAGGTTTTGCAGGTATTTGCGCGAATATTTCCTGGCATTGCCGCTCATATTGCTTAGGGTGTCAGCGCTGCCTTCGATGAGGATGATGTTTAACCGGGAGAAATCGATGCGATGGTAATCTTTGGGCAGAATGTTTTTTTTAATCTCGGCAAAGGCGCCTGCCAATTCAACTCCTGTGGGCCCGCCACCCACAATGACGATATTCAGCAGCGCCGCTTTTTCCGCTTCAGGGCTGGTAATCACATCTTCAAAAACCTGAAGAATGTGATTTCTGATCGAAATAGCTTCAAAAGTCGTCTTAAGTGAAAATGCATACCGGCTTAGAAGCTTGTTTCCAAAAAAGTTTGTTTTGCAACCCAATGCCAATACAAGAAAATCGTACTGAAAAGGGCCAATCCGGGTGTGAATACAGTTGTTTGCCAGATCAACATCCTGTACTTCAGTCAATCGTATTTTTATATGCTTTTGATGTCTGAAAATATAGCGTAATGGAAATGAAATGCTTGATGGTTCAATTTGAGAAGTAGCCACCTGATAGAAAAGGGGCTGAAACTGATGGTAATTGAGTTTGTCGATGATGGTAATGTCAAAATATTTGGCATCGAGATGCCTTGCAAAGTTGACACCGGCAAATCCACCACCTACAATTACCACTTTTTTGAGTTGATTGTGATCTTTGGTCATCGTATTATCATTGAACAGAATTGTTTCTTTCTGGCTATGGGTTTGTGGATTCACAGCCGGAAAATCAATGCAAAATAAACCGGAAATCTGCTTCAAATTGATTTTCTGATGAACTTTTTCAACACCCATTATTGTTGCCGGCTGTTGTTAATTGATTCATTACAGAATTGAACACGGAGAAGCTGAATGATCATCCATAAAAACCAATCAGGATAAAACAGACAGTATTTACACTGTTTACTTCGATCAAAATCGTAATTTTGAAGCCTCAACTACATGTTATGAAAAGAAATTTCTTCATTGCCCTGATTTTTATCACGGCACCTTTTATGCTGAAAGCGCAACTAAGCGGCGAACGCTTTGTGCCATCGTTTAATTATCCCGGCCTGCAGGCAGTCATTGATTCTCTGAATATTCATGGTGTGGGCGAGGGAGGTATCACTTTCCTGTTTGCCGGCAACAGTATTTTTCAAACAGCACCGTTATCAATCACGGCCACGGGAACTGAAACGTCACCGATCGTCCTGATGTGGGATGGCACCGGCTCGAAACCTGTGATCGAAATAAGTGGCACAGCAGCAGCAAACGAAGCCGGATTGCTTCTGAAAGGGACTGATTACCTTACATTTGAAGGGTTCAGGCTGATAAATCCCGACGGAAACCTGGATTACGGTATCTGGATTACCAACAACTCAGCTACCAATGGTGCCCACCACAATCTTGTGAAAAGCTGCGAAATCATCCTGAATAAAATGAATCCTGTTCAGACGATCGGGGTGTATGTGGCCCCTTCGTTTACTGCAACTGCGTTTGAAGGCAACAATCATTACAACCATTTTCACAACAACCTGCTGCAAAACATGACGATGGGCTACAGTTTCGATGGCTCGAACAGTAACACCGCACTTATGTGTGTCGGAAATGAGGTGGCTGCTGTGGATGGGGGTCAAAGCATCATCGAAGACCTGGTGATGGCAGGTGTGCTGATTGACGATCAGAATGGTTTTACCCTGCATGGAACAACAATCAGAAACCTGGTCAGAATTGGGACAGGAACCACTGCTCCTGCAGGTATTTCAACCACAAGCGGTAACCCAAGTGCCCCCCTAGACCACCCGTTTGTGTTTACAAACAACGAAATATACTACCTAAGCAGCTCATTTACAAGTGTTTTCGGCACCTATTTCAGCGCCAGAAAGGCAACCTATGTCATTGCGGGTAACCTTGTTTACGGCGTCGGTGCTACTGGCGGCGGTGGCAATACTGCTGATGGCATTGCCGTGATCGGAACGGATATCATTGCCTACATTTACAACAATATGGTGGCTGCCATCGAAGCGCCTGCCTCAGCCGTAAGTGGCAATGCTGCTACTCGCGGGATCAATGTCCGCACTTATCTGGAGGCTTATGTTTATCATAACTCGGTTTATCTGGAATATGCAGCCACCAACCTCTCCCATCAGTCAGCTGCTTTTATTATTTATAATAACAGCGACCCTGTTGAGATGCGCAACAACATTTTTGTCAATAAAACCAGCTTTCCCGAAGGAGCAACCGGAATTGGCGCTGCTTTTTACAAACGGACTCCCGACCTTTCCAATGTGAGTTCTGCGAGCAACAACAATATCTATTATGCAGGAACACCCTCGGCCAACAATGTAATCTTTTACGGTCACAACTCAAGTGCTCCGGCTATCGACCAAACGCTTGAGGCTTACCAACTCAGAGCTGCCAATTTCGATCAGCAATCCTACACCGAAGATGTACCTTTTGTATCGGGTATTGATCCCCATGTACAGCCACTTGCAAACACACTCGCGAGGGGAAATGCCGTGCCTGTGACAAGTCCTGTGGTCGTAGATACCGATTTTGATGGTACATTGCGGGATGTTTCTACGCCGGATATCGGGGCCGATGAAATGGCAAACCCTTTTCCCGCCGCCGGACAAGATCCGGCACCGGCAAACGGTAGCACCGGCGTGGCTGTTGACACGCCTGCACTTCAATGGCGCTATGTGGCTGATCCAATGTTTATTGATCCGGTTGCTTTTAAAGTTTATCTGCACACTTCGCCCGACTTTACAGGAATTGAACCCATTGCAAACGTGGCATTTGTATCCGGAACAGAAGACTATTCAGCTGACATTAGCACCCTGGTTTACGAAACAATTTATTATTGGAAAGTGGTTCCAACCCTGGATGCCACCAATGGCCCGGATGCGCAAGGCGTTGAAACTTGGATGTTTACAACAGCGCCTTACATTTTCCCCTATCCAAACACTGCAGGAAACCCCATTCCGGATGGTTCGAACACAGTGATTGTTGCACTCACCTATTTTCAATGGGATTATATCGCATTGCCAAATTACACTTCACCGGCAGGTTTCAAAGTATATCTGTCAACGAATGAAGTGCCCGGACCGGGCGATCTCATCGGCTGGGTGCCCTACGTCAACGGGCAAACCACTTATCAGGCACTCAATACGCTGATGCCACTCAGCCACAACACCACCTATTACTGGAAAGTTGTCCCGACGGTGGATGAGGTCAACGGACCTGATGCTGAGGGTGTTGTGGTTTGGTCGTTTACAACAGAGTTGATCTTTTACCCTTCAAATGCTTCCAATCCTACCCCTGAGGTGGGTGGCATTATTCGCTTAGGCAACGCCCTTGCTGTTCATTTTGGGTGGGATTTCATTCCCGACCCTGATCATGTGTTGCCGGAAGGTTTCATCGTGTTTGCTGCTGCCGACACCAACAGTTCGGTTTTCAATACGCCCGTGGGCACTGTCAATTATGTAGCAGGGGTGACGAGTTACAGCCTCGATCTGTTAGACAGTCCGAATTTTGATTACACCTTCGGCGTACCTAACTATTGGAAAGTGGTGCCAACCACTGATTTGTCAGGTGGCTTTTTTGCCATGGATGTGGATGTTTGGAATTTTCATTTCGATGAATATGTTGGTCTCAACGGAATTGAAAATACACCGTTTTCCATTCATCCGAATCCGGCTGCGCACGAAATCGTGATCAGAAGCAACATTACACTCCCATTCACCCTGAGCATACTGACTGCTGAAGGAAAAGAAATATTACACCTTGAAGCATTGCAGAACGGACAAAGCATCGATCTGAATGCCTTGGCGAAAGGCGTCTACTTCCTTCGGTTTCAAACCGGAAAGACAGTACATACACAGAAGCTGATCATCCGAAAATAAGGAAACATCTGCATCATCATGAAAGGTCGGTAGAAATCTGCGGGCCTTTTTTTATGCCAAACTTCACCCAATCTTCATCTCTTATTAACATTCGGTGTACCTTAGCAGGTTCAAGATATTTCGGGATGAAACTTTACAATTTCTTTAAAAATTTATTTCCGTTTGCGGCCCTGTGGATTGGGTTAATGGCTGTTTTTGCTGCACTGCCTGCGCATTCACAAACTTACGACACCATTTCCAACTGGGATGGCATCACGACATCATGGAATTATTCAGCTGGTAGTGGTCAGGTGATCCCCAATCCTGCACCCGACGCCGTGAATGCTTCTGCACATTGCCTGAAGGTGATTACAACTGTTTCTATGTGGGATAATATCAGCTGTGTATTGCCTTCTCCTGCCAATTTTGACGCTTATCCACGTTACCGGCTCAAGGTGTATGCCCCATCAACAGGAGGTGATGTGACCTTTAAATTTCAGAACCAGGACAACAGCTATTTTCATGAAATAACAGCCACGCCAACCCCCGGAGAATGGTCGGATCTGACCTTCGATTTCTCAAATCTGGAATTTCAGAATCTCACACAATTGGTTATCTTTTATGATTTCCATGGCACAGCCAACGGAAAATTCTGGTATTTCGACGACATTCTCAAAGAAATTCCACCCCCTTTCGAGTTGATGAGTAATCTGCCAATTGTGGTCATCAACACTTATGGCAATGCCATTCCCGACGAACCAAAAGTGACTGCCCACATGGGTATCGTGTACAACGGACCGGGGCAAGTCAATCACACTGCTGACCTATTCAATCATTTCAATGGCATGATCGGTATTGAAACGCGCGGTCAATCCACGCAAATGTTTCCGAAAAAAAGCTATGCCTTTGAGACGCGTGACAGTGATGGCGGGAACCTTGATGTTTCGCTCCTGGGAATGCCGGCTGAGAATGATTGGATTTTATATGCACCATACACCGACAAATCGCTGATGCGAAATGCCGTAACTTTTGAGCTAGTCCGCCGAACAGGTCATTATGTAACAAGGACGATGTGGTGTGAAGTCATTGTCAACAATAATTACAAAGGTATTTATGTGCTGGAAGAAAAAATAAAAAAGGATGAAAACCGTGTTGACATTGCCACTTTGAAACCCGATGAGATTTCGGGTGATGACCTGACTGGCGGCTACATCCTTCGGGTTGATAAAAGAGATCCTGATTTTAGTTTTAGCACCGACGGATGGCAATCCAACCCTGTGCCACCCTATCCCAATGCCATGGACATCATTTTTCAATATTACTATCCTGAGGCAGGTGAAATTGTTGCCGAACAGCGGAACTATATCAAAGGATTCGTAACACAGGCAGAAAACGCCCTCACCTCCCCGGGATTTTCTGATCCTGCAACGGGTTACCAGCGTTATTTGGATGTAGCCAGTTTCATTGACTTCATGCTCATATGCGAAATTGCAAAGGAAGTTGACAAGTATCGCTATTCGACCTACTTCTTTAAAAAAAAGGACAGCGATGGCGGAAAGTTATTTGCCGGACCTGCCTGGGATTTCAACCTGGGTTATGGCAATGTTGATTACTGGCCTCCGGGTCTGGCGGTAAGCGGTTGGTTGTATGAAATGGTTGAACCCTACGAATGGAGCATAATGTTCTGGTGGAAAAGATTGATGGAAGATCCTTATTTTAAAGGTATGGCAAAATTGAGATGGCATACCCTGCGAGAAAATAAATTGTCAGACAGTTCAGTTCAAGCTGTTATCGATTCGCTTGTGAACCACACGGAATCAGCGCGGGAACGAAATTTTGAGCGGTGGCCCATCCTTGGTCAGTATGTTTGGCCCAATTATGATTGGTATAATAATACTTATCAGGATGAGCTCAATAATTTCCGCACCTTCCTTTTTAACCGAATGAGCTGGATGGACAACAACTTTCAGGGGGAAGCGATGCACCCGGGCATGACTATAACGCCATTGGCAAACACTTTGAAAGTGAAACTTTACGGCGACTATTTTGCCAACAGTCTGTTGGAAAAATCACATTTCACACTGAATGCTGCACCGGCTTCGCTCAGCATTCAAAGCATCACCTATGTCGACCCCAACGAATGCGTTCTCACACTTACAGCCAATGTGAGTCAGCTTAGTCAGCTTTCAGTCACCCTGGATGAAAAAGCTATCAACAGTTGGGAAGACCTCACTAGCAATACGGTGGGGACAGCCGGGCTGGAAAAAGTCGATGCAGACCTATTAAAAATTAAGGTACATTTTGATGGCGGGTTGTTGAGCCTCCATTGCAATTATGTGAATGAATTGGGTTCCACGGCAAGGGTTGTGGATGTGAGCGGCCAATACATCAGCATGTTACCTTTGGAAAAACAAACAACGCAGCAATGGAGCCTTGACTTGAAGTCAGGTGTTTATTTGCTGCAATTGGAGACAAAAGGCGGCATCATGACGAAGAAATTTCTGGTGAATTGAACTCATCACTGAATCGCTTATTTTATGGTTATCACTTGCCGCTAAGCTGTCAATTTGTCCCAAATCACCATGCCATTTGTATCAATAAGGGCTGGTGCAATTTATAACATTCATTTGGTCAGAGAGTTACAAATTCTGGCAAATTGCTTTTTGCGGCCCGTTTGCTTCAATTGGTTATTGGTATGATTCTGACCACTATATTTGGGAACAGAAAGGTAAATTATCCCAAATGGTCAAGCGCTGCATAAACGATACATTATCAATAATTTATTCGGTCAGGAAAAGCCTTTTTTTCTTGATTTTCGCATTGTTTTTTCTCAAATCGACGGAAACCAGATCACAACCTTCCCGTCTTGAGTTGATTCAGGCCGTTAGTTCGGATGCCTTGCCTGGTATCGACATCAATTGCATCACGCAAGACAGTGCCGGGTTTATTTGGATCGGTACCTGGAAGGGGCTGTTCAGGTATGATGGCCGTGAAGTTTTAAATTATTCGATGCTGACCCGAAACAAGATCGGACGAAAGATTTCGACGCTTTACATCGATATTCTTGGGAATTTATGGGTTGGGACCTATAGTGAAGGGCTTTATCACTTCAACCTCAAAACACAGCAAATCACTTCTTTCTCAACCATCAAAGGCATTAAAGCAGGGAATATTATCAACATCAATGCAGGGAAGAAGAACCACGTGCTGATATCGAGTTACGAGGGTATTTTTACATATAACCTTGATGCAGAACAGTTTGAAGAACAAGTGCTCACCTACGGCGAAGGATCGAACAACTTCAGACTCACAGCTGCATGGCTCGATCGTCACGAGAACCTCTGGGTTGGATCGGATCAGGGTTTGTTAAGGTTAGAGCCCGGAAATTCGAAACTCATCAATACCGGTCAGCTTTCCGGCAAATACATTCACCGCATTCTTGAGCTTGAGAACGGTTGGCTTGTTGTTTCAAATCTTGGTGGCAGCAGTTTGTTCGAGGTTCGCGGTAATCAGCTTAACAGCCTTGAAGAGAGTGTTTTGGGTAGTGGATTGCATCAGATAAAAGGAGAATCGAATTATGCTTTGCAATTACGCACCAATCCCGCTCAAATTTGGGTTGGAACCCACAGCGGGCTGTATATTTTGAACATGACCACTGGGCGTCGTGAGACAGAAGCCTTGTTTAAACTCGACGATGTTCTGAAAAGCGAGCTTCATGTTGAATCGATTTATGAAGACCGGCAGGGAATTGTTTGGGTTGGAACTAACAACGGGTTATTTAAATACGACCGCAACAGAAAGCCATTCCACATGCAGGTTGTGGGTGGAGAGATGGCCTATGAGGTCATGGCTTTATCGCATTTTGAGCGTAATTCAATCTGGGCAGGAGCACGCGGAGGCGGTATTTTTCTTGTCGAGACTGATTTTTCCGGCCATCCCGGCAGGCAATACCCGCTTCGATTAAGGTCGGGTACGCTGAATGACGACCTGAAAGAAGATATCTTCTGCATTGAAAGCAGCCGGCCCGACGAACTTTGGGTGAGTACCAAAGGCAAAGGTATCATCAGGGTAGGGAATCCGGCGCTGAATGGCGGCATTGTAACCGGGCGAGATGAGCGACAGTTTAACGAGCTCAATGGATTGCCCGACAACCATGTCATGACAATTTACCGCGACAGCCGTGGCCGTATCTGGGGTGGAAGCTGGTCGAACGGATTGATTTTTTATGATGAGAAAACGGCAAATTTTGTACGTCTTAAAGGGGAACTCGCCAGAGAACTGAAAAAGTCACCAATTGTAAAAATCATTGAATCAGAAGATAACACTTTTTATCTGGGCACCAGAGGTGATGGTCTGCTCCTGATCGAGTTGAATGAAAACCGCGATTCACTCGTGAGCCTTAAACGTAATACACACAATCCTGAGGACAGGCACTCGCTGGGTAATAATTTCATCTCAGATTTTCTACTGACTCCAACCCATGATCTATGGATTGCGACTGAATATGGTATCTCCATCCTGCAAAAAGGCGAAACTGTTTTTGTCAGTCCCGCAGAGCTGGGTTCGCTTCAAACCGCTGTGATTCAAAGCCTGATACCGGTTTCGGAAAATGAAATCTGGGTAGCTACCGAAAATGGTCTGAATAAAGTAATGGTGAGCAATGGATTGCCGGTAGGCGTTAGGAATTACAACAACCACGATGGTTTGGGAGTTACCTTTTTCAACATCAGTTCGGCAGTAGGTTTAGACAATGGTTTTTTATATTTTGGCGGAATGGAGGGCATTTGTTATGTTAGTCCGCTAAAAGTAATAGATTCAAAGTCTGTCCCTTTCCCGCTCATAACACAAATCAGGTTATTGAATGAAGTGCTCCTTGCCGGTGAGCGTTATGACGGATTGCCCATTTTGAAACAATCTGCATGGTTTACGCCAGCTGTTAGCCTGAAACATTTTCAAAACACCCTTTCGTTTTCTTTTTCGGGCATGGATTTCA
>JANJXG010000103.1 GCA_024709145.1 Bacteroidales bacterium
GTCCTTCCGGTCAGGCAGTCAGAATCGAGATATTTGTCCACGGAGCCCTGTGCATGGCAGTATCGGGCAAGTGTTACCTGAGCCTCGACTTACTAAACTCTTCGGCCAACCGCGGTGCCTGCCTGCAACCATGCCGCAGATCCTACAGTGTGAAAGACAAGGAAGAACAACTGGAGATGGAGATCGACAATGAATACATCATGTCGCCCAAAGACCTCAACACATTGGCCTTCCTCGACAGAATCCTCGATGCTGGAGTAGAAGTGCTCAAAATCGAAGGAAGGGGCCGGTCTGCCGAATATGTGAAAACAGTTACCTCTGTTTACCGCGAAGCCGTTGAAGCGGTGCAGCAGGGAAATTTTAACTCCGAAAAGGTCGCAGCCTGGAATCATCGCCTGTCTGAAGTTTATAACCGTGGGTTTTGGGATGGCTACTATCTGGGTAAAAAACTGGGCGAATGGACCGAAAGCTATGGATCACAAGCCACCAAACGAAAAGTTTATGTAGGCAAGGTCAACAACTTTTTTCAGAAAATTGGTGTTGCCGAAATAAAAATGGAAACCCATTCCTTGCAAACAGGTGATCAACTTTTAATCATTGGCCCTTCAACAGGTGTTTACGAAGACACCTTAAGCGAAATCAGGGTAAATCTTCAAAAAGTTGATAAAACCGTCAAAGGCGAACATTGTTCCATCAGTGTGACCCAAACTGTCAGACGAAACGATAAGGTTTACAAACTCATCGATTCATTGCCCGGTCAGGACGAGGCAGAATCGTGTAAGCAGCAAGGATGAACAAAAGCTGTTTCTTTCGGTTTATTGACAGTCGGGCGAAGACCAAATCAGGGAAATTGACTAACTTTGCCGTCTTATTTAAAAACTTTCTAAATAAGCCTTCTCATGGAAGTTCAACAAAATGATAACATACTCGAACAGGTAACAACCAGCGATTACAAATACGGTTTTTACACTGATATCGAAAATGATATGGCTCCTCCCGGCCTGAATGAAGACATCGTGAGGTTCATTTCTGCCAAAAAAGAAGAGCCCGAATGGATGCTCGAATTCAGGCTGAAAGCCTTCAGACACTGGCAAAACCTGTCAGAGCCCGGTTGGGCGCACATTCAATATCCCAAAATTAATTATCAGGACATTATTTATTATGCTGCACCCAAGAAAAAAAGCCTGGCCAGCCTCGATGAAGTTGATCCTGAGTTACTTGATACCTTTAACAAACTTGGCATCTCCCTCGAGGAGCAAAAAATGCTTTCGGGTGTGGCTGTTGATGCTGTGATCGACAGTGTATCTGTTAAGACAACTTTTCAGGATACTTTAGCAAAGCATGGCATCATTTTCTGTTCGTTCAGCGAAGCTGTGAGAGAACATCCTGAGCTGGTAAAAAAATACATGGGCTCTGTTGTGCCATACACCGACAATTATTTTGCGGCGCTCAATTCGGCTGTTTTCAGCGATGGTTCTTTTTGTTTTATCCCTGCAGGGGTTCGCTGTCCGCTCGAGCTATCCACTTATTTCCGCATCAACGCAGCCAATACCGGACAATTTGAAAGAACCCTCATTGTGGCCGAAAGTGGCAGCTATGTGAGTTATATGGAAGGCTGTACAGCACCACAAAGGGATGAAAACCAGCTTCATGCTGCCATTGTCGAGATCGTGGCCATGGATCATGCTGAAGTGAAATATTCAACTGTACAAAACTGGTATCCGGGCGATAAAGAGGGCAAAGGCGGGGTGTATAATTTCGTCACCAAACGTGGCCTGTGCAAAGGTCGCAGCTCCAAGATCTCCTGGACGCAGGTGGAAACAGGTTCATCAATCACCTGGAAATACCCGAGCTGTGTGCTCATGGGCGACAATTCGGTAGGTGAGTTTTACTCGGTTGCCGTCACCAACAATTTTCAGCAAGCCGATACCGGTACAAAAATGATACACATCGGCAAAAACACCCGCAGCACCGTCATCTCTAAAGGTATCTCAGCCGGACGGAGCAACAACGCCTACCGTGGTCTGGTGAAAATCTTGCCGGGTGCTGTCAATGCAAGGAATTTTTCGCAATGCGACTCGCTCCTCCTGGGTGATCAATGCGGAGCCCACACCTTCCCTTACATCGAGGCGAAAAACGAAACCAGCATTGTGGAACACGAAGCAACCACCTCCAAAATCTCGGAAGACCAGCTTTTTTATTGCAACCAGCGCGGGATCGACACCGAAAAAGCCATTGGTCTGATCGTTAATGGCTATGCCAAAGAAGTGCTCAATAAACTTCCAATGGAATTTGCCGTGGAAGCTCAAAAACTGCTTGCCATTACTCTGGAAGGAAGTGTTGGCTGATTATATAATCACAATTCTGAAAAAATAAAAATCCATGTTACTGAATATCAAAAACCTGCATGTCGAAATCGATGGCAAGGAAATCATCAAAGGACTCAATCTTGGTGTTAATCAGGGTGAAGTTCATGCCATCATGGGCCCCAACGGAACAGGAAAAAGTACGCTTGCCGCAGCCATCACCGGTCGCGAAGGCTATGAAATAACCGCCGGTGAAATTTGGTTTAAAGGCACTAACATTGTTGATATGGAACCTGACGAAAGAGCCAATCTGGGTATTTTTCTCAGTTTTCAATATCCGGTCGAAATACCCGGTGTGAGCATGACTAACTTTATGCGCACTGCCATCAATGCCAAGCGTGAATACCAGGGTTTGCCTCCTGTGCCTGCCGGTGAGTTTCTTAAAATGATGGAAGAAAAGAAAAACCTTGTCGAGATACACTCCAAACTAACCAATCGTTCAGTAAACGAGGGCTTTTCGGGTGGAGAGAAAAAGCGTAATGAAATTTTTCAGATGGCAATGCTTGAACCTTCTTTGGCCATCCTCGACGAAACCGACTCCGGCCTTGATATCGATGCGCTGAAAGTGGTTGCCAAAGGTGTCAATCAATTGAAGTCGGGCGAAAATGCTTTTGTGATCATCACTCACTATCAGCGATTGCTTGATTACATTGTGCCCGATTTTGTGCACGTACTTTTCGATGGCAAAATAGTGAAGACTGGCGGCAAAAACCTGGCTCTTGAGCTGGAAGCCAAAGGTTATGAGTGGATCAAGGAGCAACATTTGTTTGAAGCTTAGCATGAAAACGAAAGAAACTACACAGTTTCAGGATCTCGAATCCCTGCTCACAGCTCAGTTTGAGCAGCACAGCGAACGCATCGCCGAGGGTGACACACCAGCGATGAAATCGTTGCGGATGAAGCATTTTGAAGCTTTCAAAGCCGTCGGATTCCCCGACAGCAGCCATGAGAAATGGCGCTTTACCGACATTGAATCGGCCTTAAATCAGGATTTCTGTCACGAACTCTCTGCTTCACGATCCGATCGCAACATCGAAGAATTGTTTCGTTGTGAGGTACATAACTTCAGGTCAGAAATCATCTCGGTGCTCAATGGCTGGTATCACAGCGAAAACGGACCACTTTTTACAAACGAGGATGGTGTAATCTATGGCTCGGTTAAAGCGGCCAAAATCGCCTATCCCGAGCTCTTTGATGCCCGGTATGGTCATTTGGCTCATGGAACTGCCAACAGCTTTGTAAACCTGAATACAGCCATGGTACAAGACGGCGTTTTTATCTATGTGCCCAAAGGGGTTGAAGCCAGCCGTACTTTGCAAATTATCAAAATGATCGACCGAGATGAAAATGTCTTTGTCCAAAACCGTCAACTCATCATCCTCGAAGAAGGCAGCAAGCTCAGCCTGATGCATTGCGACGATTCCATCAATCATCACACCAGCCTTGTAAATACGGTAACAGAGGTCTTTGTCGGTAAAAATGCTCATTTTGAGTTATATAAACTCCAGAACCTCAACGATGCTTCTGGCCTGATCAACAACACTTTCATCAGTCAGGAAGCCGGCAGCAATGTCAGAACCAACACCCTCACCTTTAACTGCGGCATGATTCGAAACAACATCGAAGTGGCACTCAACGGACCAGGCGCGCATGCCGATGTTCTCGGACTTTACCTGATGGATAAGCAGCAGCATGTCGACAACCAGATCAGAATCCTGCACAATGCAGCACATTGTACAAGCAACGAACTCTTTAAAGGTATCCTCGACGATGAAGCCACTGCTGTGTTTAATGGCTATATTTATGTGAAAAGAGATGCCCAGAAAACCAATGCTTACCAAAACAATAAAAACATCCTGCTTAAGCCGACGGCCAGGATTAATACCATGCCATTTCTCGAAATCTATGCCGACGATGTGAAATGCAGCCATGGTGCAACCATCGGCCAACTTGACCAGGAAGCCATGTTTTACCTGCGCTCAAGGGGTATTAGCCAGTCAAATGCCAGGCTGTTGCTCATGTATGCCTTTGCCGCTGATGTGATCAATATGATTAATATTGAAGGCTTGAAAAGCCGGATTGATGATATGGTAAAGAAGCGACTGCGTGGCGAACTTTCTGTTTGTGAAAAATGTGTGTTGCATTGTGGCACACCCGAAAAGGAATACCATTTTGATATCGACCTGAGTAAACTTTGATTTCATGAGCCATCACATTGATCTTGAGGACATCAGGTCGGAATTTCCTGCCCTGCATCAACTGGTTTACAACAAACCGCTTGTTTACCTCGACAATGCAGCCACCACCCAGAAGCCAACATCCGTTATCAAGCGGATGTTTCAATACTATGAGCAGGAAAACAGCAATATCCACCGTGGCGTTCACCATTTGAGCCAGCAGGCCACCGAAGCGTTTGAAGCCGCCCGTGCCTATGTGGCCAACCTGATTCATGCGCAGTATGCTCATGAGGTGATTTTTACCCGTGGTGCCACAGAAGCCATCAACCTGGTGGCTTCCTCATTGGGCGAATTGCTGCTGCAAACCAACGATAGTGTGCTCGTAACAGCCATGGAACATCACAGCAATTTCGTTCCCTGGCAACAGTTGTGCAAGAGAAAGAATGCCCACCTGCTTACCCTTCCATTTAGCCGGGAAGGTGAGCTCGACCTGGAGGAATACGCTGCTTTGCTGGCTAAAAACCCAAAAATAGTCGCCTTCACCCATATTTCCAACACCCTCGGAACCATCAACCCCATCAGAGAAATGATCGGCATGGCACATGAAAAGGGCATCCCTGTTCTGATCGACGGAGCGCAATCAATCGCACACAAAGCTGTTGATGTTCAGGACCTGGATTGCGATTTCTTTGTTTTTTCTGCTCACAAAGCCTATGGCCCGATGGGTGCCGGCGTGCTTTATGGCAAACAAAAGTGGCTTGATCAAATGCCTCCTTATCAATATGGCGGCGAAATGGTTGACAAAGTGAGCATCAGTCAAACCAGTTTCAATGTGCTCCCCTTTAAATTCGAGGCTGGAACACCCGATGTGGCTGCTGTGCTGGGTATGGAAACCGCTTTACGTTTTATCAGTGATGTTGGCTATGACTGGATCGGAAACCACGAACATCAACTTGTTGACTATGCCACAACTGAACTTTCCCAGATTGCTGACATCCGGTTTTTTGGTCAGTCAGCACACAAAGCTTCGGTGGTTTCATTTTTAGTCGGACAAATTCATCCCTTCGATTTGGGGACATTGCTCGATAAAATGGGTGTTGCAGTCAGAACGGGTCACCATTGCGCACAGCCTGTGATGGATTTTTATGGAATTCACGGCACCGTTCGGGCCTCATTTGCTTTATACAATACTATTGAAGAAGTTGATGTCTTTGTAAGCGCTGTAAAGAAAGCAGTGAGGATGTTGAGCTGATTATTTCCAATTCATAAATTTTAAGATCATGACTACAGCAGAAATTCAACAACAAATTATTGATGAATTTTCAGCCTTTGACGACTGGATGGATAAATACAACCTCCTAATCGAAATGGGAAAAGATACCCCGGTGATCGATGCCCAGTATAAAACCAATAACCACCTCATTTCGGGTTGCCAGTCCAGGGTGTGGCTTCATGCCAGTTTTACCGATAATAAAGTGTTTTTTACAGCCGACAGCGATGCCATTATTACAAAAGGTATTGTAAATTTATTGATCAGGGTGTTGTCGGGCCAAAGCCCTGATACAATACTGGCAGCGGATATGGGCTTTTTGGATCAGATTGGTTTGAAAGAACATTTATCGCCAACAAGGTCAAATGGCCTGCTTTCGATGATTAAACAAATGAAAATGTATGCTCAGGTGTTTAAACTGAAAATGGCATAAAGTGTCGAAAATAACACCTAAATGACGATTTTCATCCTATTTCTACTATCGGTGTTGTTTTTTCTGAGCTCTCTCCTTTCGGATCATATCCCTGTGCTCAAGCAGTCGTTGATGCTGTTGATTACTGATCAAGGGTTCGAGCGTTTCATACATGGCATCATAAAACCCATTTTGTGTTTCCCAGTGCTTGTTGGTTAATTGCCAATGCAGGTCGCTGAAAGAGTCAAGCAGAGGCTGCAACTGTTGTTGTTGCTTTTCATCAGCCTGCATGATGTCGAATAAATGGTTTCTGAAACCCTCTCTGGTATTCCATGATTTGATTTTTTCAACTTTAGAACGGGTCATTCTGCCTGCAGTGAGGTAACCAATTACGAATCCTGTTATGATGCTGATTAGAAGCGGTATAAGAACTTTTGTCTTCATGACTAGTGATGATTTTTTTAGTAAATAGCAAGCAGATTGGAAAAATCGTCCGATTTAAGTCCCGCGAGGCCCAGCAAGCCGTCGATGGCGAGGCTGTTTTCCTGCCAGATAATGAATGCAAGCAGTAGGAAGGCAGCTGCGGCAACTCCCATACTGTAGCGGAGCATGGTCTGAAAAAGCCGTTGTTGTTTTTGACCCATCTGCCTGAGTTGTCTGATTTGGAACATGATTTTTTGGTCAAAGGCAGGGTCAAAGTCAGCCTCGTATGCTTGCAGACTGTCTTTAATTTTCATCAGATCATCATGATGAGGCAATTCATGCATTTGGGAAGCTTTCCTGTCGTTCTTTTCTTGCCTCTGACTGTTTTCAAGTTCATGCAATAAAGCTTGAATCCATTGTTTTCCGTTGACTGATTTCATACGCTGTCAAGTTTTTCAAGAATTATTTTTAATTTTCCCAAAGCTCTCGAAAGTCTCGAAAGCACGGTGCCTTGCGGAATTCCGAGGAAATGGGCAGTATCTTTTGTTGAATATCCCTGCAACATGCGCATCACCACCACAGCACGCTGATCCTCATCAAGTTGTGAAAGCGCTTCATGTAAATGTGCCACCTCATCTTTGGCGTGTTGACTGGGCTGACTCAACGCAATCGAAGTGGATTTTTGATTGGTTTCAAAGGGTTTCTCCAGCGCCAGCCGGCGTTTTTGCTTACGGCTTTCGTTGATAGCCAGGTTGATGGCAATACGAGTGAGATAGGTCGATACTTTGGCTTCATAACGGTAAGTATCGATTTTGCTCCAAAATCGGATAAAGGTTTCTTGTCCCACATCTTCGGCTTCTGGTGTGTCGCCGAGCATGGCTTTGACCACCCGGGCCACCGCCTGCCTGTTGCGGCTCACAAGCTCCTGCATGGCATAATCGTTGCCGTTTCTGATTTGTTGAACCAACACATTTTCTTCCACCAGCGAAAGATCCTGCGTATCTCCGGCTATTCTATTGCGGTGCTGGGCCAACTGAGGTTTCATGCCTTATCTGACAAATCTCAATCACAAATCATTCCCGTTGAGGCAAAGATGATCTGGTTGCAGACTACTGAACATCATTTAAATTAGGAATGCATTCTTTGCTAAAGCTTTTTTAATGCTTATAAATTTTATTTAATACGCATCAGCAGCGAAACTTCCGGCGGAGTCAGGTGACGGTATTTTCCGCGTGGGAGATCCAGTTTGGTTAAGCCGGCGAGCATCACCCTGTCAAGTTTTTCAACTTTATATCCCAAATGCTCGAAAATCCTCCTGACAATGCGGTTTTTCCCCGAATGAATTTCTATTCCAATTTCCTTTTTTGACTCGTCTTTACTAACGTAAGAAATGGCATCAACCTCTGCTTTGCCATCTTCAAGCTCCAGCCCTTCGGCAATTTGAAGCATATCGTGACGCGTCAGCGGTTTATCCAACTCCACATGGTAGAGTTTTTTCACTCCATGCCTGGGGTGCATGAGTCTTTTGGCCAGGTCACCATCATTGGTCAGCAAGAGCAGTCCGAGGGTATTGCGGTCGAGGCGTCCTACAGGATAGATTCGTTCTTCGCAGGCATGCTGAACGAGCTCCATTACCGTTTTACGGTCGTAAGGATCATCGGAAGTCGTGATGTAACCTTTTGGTTTGTTGAGTAATACATATCTCAACTTTTCCCGCTTCAAGGTTTGACCACCATAGTTTACTTTATCATTAATACCGACTTTTGTTCCAAGTGTTGTAACTACTTCACCATTTACGGTGACTGTGCCGGCCTGAATCAGCAAGTCGGCTTCACGGCGCGAACAGATCCCGGCATCAGCCAGATACTTATTGAGTCTGATTTGATCCTTTGGTTCACGAACACGTCCTGGAACTTGCGGCTTTTCGTCGAATCGGTTCCGGCGGGCAGGCCTGTGTTCCCTTGGATCGTCTTCGCCTTTCCGCTTGTCGGCATAAGACTCACGGTCTTGTCGGTCGAAAGAGCCTCCTCTGCGAACAGCTTCGCCGTCCCTTCTTTCAAATGGCCTGCGGCTTTCACCATCGCGGCTGCCATAAGGTTTGCGCTCGCGGGGGGCTTCGCGGTCCCTTCTTTCAAAAGGCCTGCGGCTTTCACCATCGCGACTGCCATAAGGTTTGCGCTCACGGGGGGCTTCGCCGTCCCTTCTTTCAAAAGGCCTGCGGCTTTCGCCGTCGCGGCTGCCATAAGGTTTGCGGGCGTCACCCGCCGACCTGTCGCGACCAAAGCCTGGTTTCGCCTTTTTATTGTCGCCATCACGGCTTATTTTACTTCCGGAGAAACTCTTTCTTTCTGTTTCGTTGCTGTCTTTCGGGATTCTCTTTCTGGGAGGGCGTTTGCCGTTCGGCTCTTTTTCGCTCATTGTCAATGAATTTGGGCGGCAAAGATAGTGCATTTTGTTGGATTGACAAGTGGTTTTGAGTGTCTTGAATCTCTTTCAGGAAAACCGGAAGGATTGCAAAATAATTGCGGGAAAAAAATTCAATCTGTTAATATGTTGATTTATTGTTTATTAACAATACGAATTAATAATTTGACAAGATATAAATCAATTATAATACCATGTATTAAAAAGAAATGATATTTTTTTACTACTATGTGTTGCATAGTACTAAAAGAGTTATATATTTGCGGCATGAATACAGAAAAAAATATCTCACAAATGCGGAAAGGGGTGCTGGAACTATGCATTCTGGCGATCATTTCCCGCAGCGACGAGGTTTATGCTTCCGACATCCTCGACAGGCTGAAAGAGGCAGAACTCATTGTTGTGGAGGGAACCCTTTATCCCTTGCTGACCAGGCTTAAGAACGACGGTCTGCTCAGCTATCGTTGGGAGGAATCCAAATCGGGTCCTCCGCGCAAGTACTACCAAATCACCCCCCAGGGTGAAGCCCTGTTTGCTGAGCTGACTTCCGGCTGGAAAGAGCTTATAGCTGCTGTAGATCAACTAATTAACAAGTAAATCGAAAAAAATAATACGACATGAAAAAGACCATTCCTATCCATATCAGCGGATTGCTGTTCAATATTGATGAAGATGCATGGCAGCGCCTGAGTCAATATATGGACAGTATCAGAATGCATTTCGCTACGATGGAAGGCCATGAAGACATCATTGCCGACATTGAGGCCAGAATTGCAGAATTGCTGCAACGCAAAATCAACGAACAAAAACAAGTGATCAGTCTTGCCGACATTCAGGAAGTGATCAACGCCCTTGGACAGCCTTTCGAGATGGACACAGACCAGGAAGCTACCGTTGGAAGTCAAAACGCGGGTACCAAACGACCAAAGCGGCTCTTCCGTGATGCTGAAAACAAAAAACTTGGCGGAGTTGCAGCCGGAATCGCTGCGTATTTCAACATAGATGCCCTTTGGATCAGACTGATTTTTGTTTTTCTTACCCTCACTTCCGGTGTTGGTGTGTTCATTTATATAGCACTTTGGATTTTCATCCCCGAAGCTGTTACCATAGCCGAAAAGCTCGAAATGCGGGGTGAACCTGTCAATGTTGCCAACATCGAACAATCATTCAGGCAGGAGTTCGAATCCGTGAAGGGAAAATTTTCAACTTATGCCGAAAGTGCCCGCGAAGGGATTAACAGAAGTGCCCGACATGCTGGAGCAGGAGTCTCACGAATGAATGACCCTGTCATGCTTGTGATTAAAGGCATTGCCCGCTTCATAGGGATTGTCTTTGGCTTAATTTTTCTGTTTATAGGCCTTCTTCTTATTCTCATTGCAGGTGCTGCTTTTCTGGGCTGGGACGACTTCAATCTTTTCAGCGACATGGAAATGCCGCTGGCCGGCGGCGAATACCTTTATCAGCTGCTACTTTCAGGACCCTTGTCTGTTGCCATTGCACCTGTCGCCCTTGGTGCATTCATAGCCATTCCACTCATTATGCTGGTGTATGCCGGACTGAGGCTTTTGGTGGGTGAGACCTTTAAGATTCCCGGGCTAAGCAATGTTGCTACCGGTTTGTGGATTGCCAGTGTGGTGGGCCTTTTCTATGTTGGCACTACCCTTGTCATTGATATGCAAGAGTTTGCTTCAGTTGATGATCAGCAGAAAACCTTCTCGACCAACAAAGATAAGCCAGTTTACATTTATGTCAATGCGGATGAGTCCCTTCCGAAAAACGAAGATCTGGCTTTTTTTGATCAAAGGTACATCATTTCCGAAAAAAACAAAGACGGACAGATAGCCGGTATTCCCAGGATTTATTTTGAGCGTACCGAAAGCACGGCACCCATCATTGAGCCCAGTCGCAGAGCACGAGGAAAAAGTTATGACAAGGCACGCGAACGTGCGAATGCAATCAGTTACCCGGTGCAGTTCAGTGATTCAAGCATGACAGTTCAGCGATATTTCTTCTTTTCGGAGAAAGATAAACTGCGTGATCAAAAAATCACTGTCACCGTTAAGCTCCCCGAAGGCCAGCTTGTGTGGATCGATAAGAAAATCGAACCCATTGTCAGCGGTTACCTGCAAGACAAAATGCAGGAACGCAACGACAATCAGCAGCTTTGGGTAATGACAGCCGATGGATTACAACCCTATGTAGTAAATCTGATAAAATGATCACAGAACCATTTTTAAGGCCTGATGTTTTTATAAACAGTGTCTGTACTAATTGTCCAGGTTTTGAGCTTCAAAGTTTGATTACGAGGCATGAATGACGTAAATAAAGATGTCATCGGACTTTAAAGACAAGCATTAAAAAGAAACATCAGGTCTTACTAATTGATTGGTGAATGTTAAAATGTTTTCACCGAAGAGTTGCAATCCGCTAGATTGTTTACTTTTACCCGGTAATCTGATATGCCATGCTGATATTCTTAAGGCTGCTTCAAGAAAGCTTTCGCTTTGCAGTGACGGCACTGCTTGTAAACAAAGTAAGAACCATTCTCTCCCTGCTGGGTATTACCATTGGTATTTTCTCCATTATCGCTGTTTTTTCAGTATTTGACAGTTTGGAAAAATCGATTCGTAACGACATTAATTCGCTTGGTGATAATGTATTGTTTATTCAGAAATGGCCCTGGTCAACAGGAGCTGATTATCCTTGGTGGAAATATTGGCAAAGACCAGAAACAAACCTGCGCGAACTCACCGAACTCGAAAAAAGGAGCCTTTCGGCAGCCTCTTTCGCCTTTATGACCGGTGACAACAAAAGCATTAGTTTTCTTTCTACTACCATTGAAAACGTGGGTGTGAATGCTGTTTCACACGATTATGCCGAGGTAATGCCATTCGATTTGGAATCGGGACGCTATTTCACTGCGCAGGAATCTCAATCGGGCCGGAATGTGATCATCATTGGGGCTGAGGTGGCTGAATCGCTATTTCCGGATAGCGACCCAATCGGAAAGACAGTCAAGGTTTTTGGCCTGAAACTAGATATCATTGGTGTTATGAAAAAACAAGGTGAAAATGTTTTTGGCAACTCCAACGACAAATCAGCCCTCATTCCTGTGCAGTTTGGCCGGAATGTAATCGACCTGCGCAATGGAACCACCATTGTTGCAAAGGCCAAACCCGGAGTGACAAACGAGGAAATGATGGACGAACTCAGAGGTATCATGCGTTCTATCAGGAAGTTAAAGCCTGCTGCCGAAGATAATTTTGCCATCAACCAAATGGACATCATCAATAAATCTTTCGATCAGCTCTTTTCGGTGATTGCCATTGTTGGCTGGATCATTGGTGGCTTTTCGTTGCTGGTGGGTGGTTTTGGCATTGCAAATATCATGTTTGTTTCGGTGAAAGAACGAACAAGTCAGATTGGAATCCAAAAATCCCTCGGAGCTAAAAACTATTTTGTGTTGCTCCAGTTTCTTTTTGAAGCCATTTTCCTTGCCGTTTTAGGAGGTTTGGTTGGCTTATTCATTGTTTTCAGTATGAGTGTAATCGTGAGCAACACCACTTCATTTCAGCTGGGCTTGTCGCTGCAAAACATTTTACTTGGCCTGGGTGTCTCGGGACTTATCGGACTTGTTTCGGGTTTCATACCAGCCTGGACAGCTTCACGGCTCGACCCTGTAGAAGCCATGCGTTCCAATTTTTAAATCCTTAATATTGTTAGTATACTGATCTTCAATATTTTGAATATTTCAAGATCTCTGTAAGCCTTGCAGGCAGCGTGGCAGGATCAGCCTTAAAAAAAAGGCTTTGACGAGAGATGAAACTTCCTATCTTTACAGATTAAACAATTCTTGGATGGGAAATAAATGGGTTTTAAAGCAACAAGGTGATATTGAGGTAGTACGCAAGCTGATGGACCTCTTGTCGGTTGATGACAAGGTGGCGAATTTACTTGCGCAACGGGATATTTCCACCTTTGAAGAAGCCAAATTGTTTTTCCGTCCTGATTTTGAACAACTCCACGATCCATACCTGATGAAAGATATGGACAAAGCAGTGGCCAGGGTGCTGCAAGCTGTTGAAAAAAACGAAAAAATACTCATCTATGGCGATTATGATGTAGACGGAACTACCTCAGTGGCACTTGTTTACTCCTATCTGAAGAAATTTTTCAAAAAAAAGATTGAGTTTTATATCCCCGACCGATACGACGAAGGTTACGGTATTTCTTACAAAGGAATTGACCATGCAGCCGATAATGGTTTTAACCTGGTGATCGCTCTTGACTGTGGCATCAAAGCAGTTGAAAAAATAAAATATGCCAGTACAAGAAAAGTTGATTTTATCATTTGTGACCACCACCGGCCTGGCGATGAGTTGCCTGAAGCTGTGGCAGTGCTTGATGCCAAAAGATCGGATTGTACCTATCCTTTTAAAGAGCTTTCGGGTTGTGGTGTAGGTTTTAAGCTCATCTCGGCCCTTGCCAAGAAGCAGAATGAACCTTTTGATCAGCTCAAACAATTACTCGACCTCGTGGCCATCAGCATTGCAGCCGATATTGTGCCTATTACAGGCGAAAACAGGTTGTTGGCTCATTATGGTCTCAAACTTATCAACACCTCCCCGCGTCCGGGTATCGAATCGGTGCTGAGTTATTCTCAGGTGATTCGAAACCCCGACCAAAAGCAGGGTGAACCCGCTTTTAACAGAGAACTCACCATCAGCGACCTGGTGTTTTTAATCGGACCCCGAATCAATGCCGCCGGACGAATTGAAAAAGCCAGCGACTCGGTCAGACTGCTTCTTGCCGACAAAATGAGTCATGCTGAAAAACTGGCCAACGCCATCAACGACCTCAATACCGAAAGACGGAGTCTCGATAACAACATCACCGAAGAAGCTCTGGCGATGATCGAAAATGACCCGCTGCTTAAAAACTCGAAAAGTACTGTACTATACAATGAAGGCTGGCACAAGGGTGTTATAGGTATCGTGGCTTCTCGTTTGACCGATACCTATTACCGGCCTACGATTATCCTCACAAGATCAAACAACCTTGTTACAGGTTCAGCACGATCAATTAAACACTTTGATGTGTATGATGCTATTGATCATTGCGCCGACTTGCTGGAACATTTCGGCGGACATAAATATGCCGCAGGTCTTTCCATGCGTCCGGAAAACCTGGAATTATTTAAACAAAAATTTCACGACTTCGTGAGTCAAACCATCGACGACGAAATCCTTATTCCGGAAGTTGAAATCGACACCCTAATCAATTTCAATCAAATTACTCCCAAATTTTTACGCATTTTAAAGCAATTTGCGCCTTTTGGTCCGGGCAATATGGCGCCAATATTCCGTTCAGACAATGTTGTTGATACGGGTCGTATTCGTGTAGTTGGGAAAAATCATTTAAAGCTGGAGTTGATTCAGCCTCATTTAGCAGGTGATGCATTCCCTGGCATTGCGTTTCAGCAGGGGCATCATTTTAAAGACATTAAAAACGGCAGACCTTTCAGTGTTTGTTATCATATTGAAGAAAACGAATGGCAGGGAAAGATCAACACACAGCTGAACGTAAAAGATATTCAGTTTTTTGACTAGGCTGATGAGCCGGACATTCAGGCTGCGACCGACTCCCAAATTACCTTAACGATCAAAAAAATACCGAAGCCAATTAGCCCGATTCCGGCCGTTTTATTGAACATGCTAATTACGTGCTGATTAAGAAAGCGTTTGATACTAAAAGAAGCAAAAGCTTTGGCAATATCGCTAAGCAAGACAGTGATGAGTGTTCCGGCAAAAAAATAGGTAAGTTCCATCTCGTTGCCGCCAAAACGGGCTGAAATGCCTACGACCACTCCAATCCAGAAAACCCACACAAAAGGATTGATAATATTCATAAAAAATCCTTTGGCGATGTAGGTAAACCATTTAGGTCCAGATATTTTGACGGGTAGCTCAGGGTTTTCATTACCTTCTGTAATCACTTTCCTGGAATAAGTTACCAGACCAAAAATGATCAGAATGATGCCGCTTGCGATGCCAAACCACAAATAGTTGCTGGGTTGTGTAACGATCTGAACCGCCCCCATCAGGCATAAAACCACCATCAGCAGGTCGTTGAGAAAAATCCCGACAGCCAACAAAACTGCAGGCCAGAAACCACGATGGACACTCGTTTGAACCAGAGAAAAAAAAGCCGGGCCAAAGCCAAAAAAAGTAGCAAGTGTCAAACCAAGTAAGATCCCTTCAAAAAAAATCGTTAACATAAGCAGCTTTACAGTTCGACTTATTATGCCTTTTGACCCTGAATGTCCTTAAGATAGTTTTCCCACTCCTCAAGCCGTTGTCCCTTGAGTACGCGGGGAAACTTGTTGGCGCTTCCCTCTTTGCCCTGCTTTTTCATATAATCATAAAAAACCTGTGTGGGTAACACTTCCATAAAGATATCTGTTATTGCCTCGGTGCGTTCAACCATATAGTCATCATTGAGCTGGTTGAGATATCCGTCAATTTTGCGGATGGCATCTTCTTTGTCCACCTGATCATCGGTGCCGAGATACCAGCGGTGAGCAAACATAGATCCATGCCTGAACCCACATACAGTAAATTCCTTGACGGTAATATTCAACTCATCCTGAAGTAGTTCAATCGCTCTGCTCATATTTTCAACCGAAAGGTGTTCACCGCAAATACTTAAAAACTGTTTTGTACGGCCGGTGATAATAATTTCGCACTGTTCCACATTGGTAAACTTAATTGTATCACCCAGCAGATAACGCCAGGCACCTGCATTGGTTGAAAGGAGCAAGGCATACTCCACGTTGTTTTCGGCATCCCGAAGACTTACGGTTAAGGGCTTGGGCAGCAAATTACCCTCCTCATCAAAATTTTGGCTGTTAAACGGAACAAACTCATAATAAATACCATTGTCCACGATCAGCTGCATAATGCGTTTGTCGAGCCTCGTCTGATAGGCGATATAACCTTCCGAAGCAAGATAGCTTTCGGAATAAATCACCGGCTTGGAAAAAAGCTTTTCAAAACTTTTTTCATAAGGAGCAAACGAAACTCCACTGTGAACATAAACGGTGAGATTGGGCCAGATGTCATGAATACTGTTTAGGTTATACTCCTTGATGATTCGCTCGAGTAATATTTGCACCCAGGCAGGCACGCCGACAATCACACCGATATCCCATGACGGAGCTTTTTTTACCATTTCGTTGAGCTTGAAAGCCCAGTCATTGGCTTTGGATATCCGACGGCCCGGCTTGTAAAAATGTTCAAACCAGAAAGGAATATTGCCAGCGGTGATACCCGACAAATCGCCGGCAAAATACGTGCCATTGTACTGAAGATGAGTGCTTCCGCCTATCATTAGAATTCCTTTTTCATAAAAATGAACCGGGAAATCGTATTTACTTGCCGAAACCAATTGCCTGACACTCGCTCTTTTGATGGCATTAAGCATATCCGACGTGATAGGGATGTGCTTGCTCGATGCTTCCGATGTGCCGGAGCTAAGGGCAAAATAATTCACTCTTCCAGGCCAGGTAACATAGGCCTCGCCATTTAAGGCCCTGTACCACCATTGCTTATACATGGCATTGTAGTCAAAAACGGGAACTTTTGAAGCAAAAGCAGTAACCACATCTTTCGATGAAAGAATGGCGTCGAAATCATACTCCTCGCCAAAAGCGGTAAACTGTGCCTTTTGAAGCAGTTTTTTCAGCTGACTTGTTTGGGCAGCCACCGGATTGAGGCGCTGCTTCTTTAATTCAACAGGCATATTCCTTAGTTCATAAGCTTTTTTGATGATGCTTCCCAAAATTGGCATGTCAGGTATGTGTTAATGTTGTGCAAATGTAACAAAACATTTGAAAAACTGATTTTCGACTGAAAGCAGGCACCTAAACAGCAGCGGTTTAAAGCTGATGAATAAAGTGTCCGATAATGAAACAAACGGATTATCATATTTATTATGAATATTTTAGATAACATCAACACCTCTAAATCGATTTGAGAATGGCTAAACAATCCTGTTTTCACTCTACAGAAAACAAAAAACAATCGATTGAAAATTTCTTTGTTAGTTTTATAACACAGCAAGCCTTTTACTACCTTTGCCAAAATTAACGGAGTGAATAAAGCATGTTAAAATGCTTATATACAAAACTTTAACATTATGATGTGGATTAACAAAATGATTGCAGGCATGTTGCCTTTTATGCCGAAAGACCTTGTATGGTTGTTTTCGAAGCGCTATATTGCTGGCAAGAAAATCGAAAATGCCATCGAAGTAAGTCGTAAACTTAACCAGGAAGGCATGATGGTAACAGTGGACCTGTTGGGAGAATTCATCACCGAACTCAATCAGGCTGAGGACAATAAGAATCAGTATTTGCAGATTATCGAAACCATACAGCAGGCTGGTATTGATGGTAACTATTCACTGAAACCAACCATGTTTGGCTTGTTGCTCGACAAGGAAATCTGCTATGCCTACATTCGTGAAATCGTTGCCAAAGCAGCTTCCTACAACAATTTCATCCGGATCGATATGGAAGATTCGCAATGCGTTGATCTGGAAATTGAACTTTTCAGGAAGATTAAATCTGAATTTCCAAAAAATGTTGGATTGGTACTTCAGGCCTACCTGAAAAGAACTCATTCCGACATCCAGCAAATGCTGGATTTGAATACCGCCGAAACACCCGTAAACTATCGCTTGTGTAAAGGAATCTACGTTGAGCCGGAGAAAATCGCCTACAAAAAATATGATGAAATAAATCAACATTTTCTTGAGGATCTGGAACTTATGTTCAAAAATGGTATTTATCCCGGTATTGCCACACATGACAAATTCCTTGTTGACGGCGCGCTAAAACTCATTGAAAAATATCAGGTTCCAAAAGAGAAATATGAATTTCAGATGCTTTACGGAGTTACCCCACAGCTGCGAAAATCAATCGTTGAAGGAGGTCATCGCATGCGTATTTATGTTCCTTTTGGCAAGCAGTGGTTTGCTTATTCAACCCGCAGGTTGAAAGAAAATCCGGCAATGGCCAAAGATATTATCAAAGCTTTATTCTACAGAGGTTAATAAAGTTTGTGAACCAGCACCAAAAAAGAGGCCGCGGCAACGAAGCCTCTTTTTTTATGAACCATATTGAAATCAGTAGTTTGTGTTTTTTTTGTTTTTTGCTTACCTTTGCACACTTATTCACCGCGTTCATCAATACTTACATAATGGAAAAACCCAGGATTCTTTTCGTTGAGCAAGCAATCACGCCTTATCTGAAAGAGACCCATATGAGCAAAATCGGCCGGTTCTTGCCACAGGGAATTCAGGAAAGGGGCAAAGAAATCCGCACTTTTATGCCAAGGTTTGGCAGCATCAATGAGCGACGCAATCAGCTGCACGAAGTGATCAGGTTATCAGGCATGAACCTCATTATCAATGATACCGACCACCCGTTGATCATCAAAGTTGCCTCGATACAGCAAGCCAGAATGCAGATTTATTTCATTGATAACGAAGATTTTTTTCATCGGAAATTCACCATTAAAGACAAGGCTGGCCGATTTTATGAAGACAATGATGAACGAACAATATTTTTCTCCAGAGGCGTTCTTGAAACAGTTAAAAAATTAGGTTGGGGACCGGATATTATTCACTGTCATGGTTGGATGTCGGCTCTCGTTCCTCTATATGTTAAACGTGCTTACAAAGACAACCCGCTTTTTTCCGATTCTAAAGTGGTTTATTCGCTATATGGCGATGACTTTAAGGAAACTTTCAGAGATACTTTTGAAAAAAAATTGCGCCTTCCGGGTATCACTCCCAAAGACCTTAAATACTATAAAGAATCCTCCTACGTTAATATCACGAAAGCTGCCATTGACTATGCCGATGCAATCATCGTTGCCAGCGAAAAGGTGAACCCTGAACTTCTTGAATACCTCGAAGAAAAGAAGAAACCCATTCTGGTTCATCCCAGTGTTGACAACTATGTTGAATCTTATAACGCATTCTTTGATAGTTTGTTAGGAAAAAAATAGTCACTTAACGTTAATTTCACCTATTTTGAAAAAGCCATTTTTTAAGCGAAGCCCCGGGTTTCACTTTTTGGTGTTCAGTATGCTTCTGATCACTTTTTCTTCCTGCAATAAACGACCCAATCAGATTGGTGCTGATATACAGCCTAATAAAGGTCTGATTCAATTACAATACACTGATACCATACACCTGACCGCATACAGCGTGAAGGAAGATTCGGTTCGCACCGACCACACCGAAGCCAATTTACTTGGCAGTATGAAAGACCCTGTTTTTGGCACGACTGTCGCCGGCTTTTATACACAAGTCAGACTCTCGACAAGCACCCATGATTTTGGCGTCAACCCATCGCTTGACTCTCTTGTGCTTCAACTAGTGTACTCAGGCTATTATGGTGACACCAATACCATGCAAACCCTTCGGGTGTACGAATTACTCGATAGCATCAGCATCGACTCGCTTTATTACTCAAATCAACAAAAGCCTGTTGGAACAACTGATTTTGCCAACTATAGCTTCTTGCCCAGACCAAAAAGCCCTTTCATATTTGACGGAGACACCCTTTCGGCCATGATCAGGGTGCGCCTCAACGATGTTTCACCGGAACTTGGCAACAAACTCCTGGCTGCCACAACGGATGATTTGGCCTCCAACAATGCCTTTCTTGATTACTTTTATGGTCTTTATGTAACCGCAGACGCCGTTAGTCAGGGTGGAGCCATTTCATACTTCAACCTCCCTATCAATCTTTCGCGCATGACGATCTATTACAGCAATGATGCTGAAGACTCTCTCAGGTATGAGTTTTTTATTACCAGCACTGAAGCCAGGTACAATACCTATACGCACCTCGATTATGCCGGTGCTGATGAAACCTTCCGCGATCAGGTTGTTAACGGAAATACTGCGCTTGGCGACGACAAGTTTTATCTGCAGGCCATGAGTGGTTTAAAAGCACGTATTTTATTTCCAGGTCTTGAAGAAATAAAACAAAATGCCGGAAACAAGAAAATTGTGGTGAATGAAGCTAAGCTTTTGATTACAAGTACAAGTCCCGACACCCTTCTTTACCTGGCACCTTCACAGCTTGCTTTGGTTAGCAACAACAATGATGGTACTTACAGTATTCTTGACGATCAGATTGAAGGTGAAGCTTATTTTGGGGGCAAACTCCGTACCGGATCAAACAATTATCAGTTCAGGATCAACAGGTATGTGCAAAGTCTCCTCAGCAACGACAGCATTGCCGAAGATCCGGGTCTTCTTCTTTTCATACAAGGATCATCTGCTAGAGCTAACAGATTAATAATTAATGGGATAAATCCAAGCGTAGATACTTTAACACGTCTTCAGCTTCAGCTCAATTATTCATTGGTTAACGAGTAAGCTACGCCTTTTTACAAGCTAAAAACTTTCATCATTTCCAAATGTCAGGAAAAAGAGATGCCGGTTTGATTTATTCTGTAAACCAGCCTTTGGACTTCTAAACAATTTATTTGTAAAACCATCTTGTTTAGCTTATTTTAGCAGCCAATCTGCTTAAAAAAGCTGAGCTTTGTAAAAAATTTAATTTCTCTACCAAAAAACAAAACGAAAATGTGTGGAATTGTTGCTTATGTGGGCCCAAAAGATGCTTATCCAATCCTCATCAATGGTCTTAAACGACTTGAATACAGGGGTTACGACAGCGCTGGCATCGCCCTGCTCGACGAATCGCTAATGGTTTACAAAACCAAAGGAAAGGTCTCTGATCTGGAAGCGCATGTCGAGAAGGCTCATCTGGAAGGCAATATCGGGATTGCCCATACCCGCTGGGCAACCCACGGTGAGCCCAATCAGGTGAATGCCCACCCCCATTACAGCCAATCAAAAGAAATAGCACTCATCCACAATGGCATCATAGAAAATTATGCCTTATTGAAACA
>JANJXG010000120.1 GCA_024709145.1 Bacteroidales bacterium
TCGATATCAGAACATGCTGCTAATAGCAGTAAACCAATAACTGAAAACATCACTTTTGAATTTATTTTATTCATTATCAACAATTATTTCAATAAAACAACTTGCTCAATGCCGTTTTCCACTAAAGGGTAGATGATATGAATGCCTTGCTCGTTATCAACGAAAATCTTAAGCTGATTGATATCAGTCCATTTGATCGTATCAAACCAAACAGCATCAAAAAGTGGTTCGTTACTGTCATCGGGCCATACACACTGCTCTGCAATGGCATTCAAAATTGGCACACGCGACAATCCGAAAATGCTTAAAACTTCATTTGTCAGCAGAACGGTCTGATTTTTAATGTCATAATGAATGAGCGAAAAAGCGAATGTACCTTCGCTCTGCGGATAAGTAATTGAATGTGTAACAAGCAAACTTATGATACTGTCATGAATAAAATAATTGTAATCAAGCTGCTCATAATAAGCTGATTCGCTGTCAACACTATCAATTGAACGATCAATTACAGCCTGATAGGCAGCTTCAATAAATTGATTAACGGCCTGGTGCTTTGAACCATCAGCTGCAAAACCTGGTTTGTTATAGGCTTTTCCGGCACGAAAGGTCGTTTCGCCTTTTACAGCATTAGTTTTTGAGAACTCAATGGCAGTTCCAATTCCAAAGTCATCGTTAACCCAAAATATGTTGCTTAGCATGTTTGGTTTTCTATTCGGGTAAGTAGTCATGCCTTGTGCATCAACATTTTGTGAAGATGTTAACAAGAACAACCAACTGAATAAAATAAAACCAAACCTGAAAAAATGCTGTTTCAACATTGTTTAAACAATTAAAAACCTGATGTTTCCCAACCACTTACAGGATAAAACATAAATTTGAATTTTGCAATATAGCTGGGACTCGCATCAATTCGAACCACTTCTGTTACTGTGAAAGGCCGGCGCGCTTTAATGGAAGAAATGTTACCAGTCAAGTCTATTTCAACTGATTGTCCGTGTTCTGAGAAGCCGATATATGACAATAAACGAAGATTTTTGGGAGCAACGGTATTTTCTGCACAGATTGTAAGATGTGCATCAACGATATCATTCGCAAAGGTCTCATCGCCATCGGTCAGTGTCAGCCTGGTTTTAATTTTACCACCTTTGTGTGATATAACACCTCCGTCGCAGGCATATGGAAACGTGATGCGGTCGTCATACTCGAAGTGCATGCATTTATCTTCGAGCTCAGAGATATTTGCAATAAGATGAAAATTTTCCCATTGTGCATAACCGGCTATCGTCACATGCTCGTCATCGTTTCGCCATTCGATGTCCACTTTGCCTACGGCCACCCATTTTGTTTCGCATGGGTTGCAACCTTTCTCAAGAATTTCATCTGCTTTAGCCTGGAGCAAATCATCTGTTTGGCTGTGTTCAAGTGCAATTAACTCACGCTGCGCCATGGCTTTAAAAACGCATGCCAGGTAATCTTTACACAAGTTATTACCCACAGGAGGCACCGTATGGGCAAACTGACTTGTCCAGAAATCGATACCCTGACTGGCTCTGGCCATACCTTGTTCTGCCAGAGTCGGGTTGTTTCCGGTGAGCTCTACCCTTGCTGTGAGTTTTAAAACACATGCCACATAATCAGTTGTTGGATTAGGTTTACAATAAAGTCCTGCCGGATCAGGAATCGGTTGTTGCAAGGCCTGAGTAAGGTCAGCCTCATACATTTCAGCCACCTGATTCATCAAATCCTGTGCTCCGGCTTCATCTCCAGACTGTTCAAGACGGGTGGCCTCACGCATCATTTCACGAACCTGGTTTTCATCGAGTGTGCTGCACGAGGGTGATTGAGCAAGCCCACTAGAGGCATAGCCAAGGGAAAGAGTTAAAAAAAGCACGAAGAGAAAATGTATCTTTTTCATGATATTTCTTTGTAAAATGATAATTATTAGCTTATTTGCCAAGAAACCGGGATAGATATTTTTATACCTTCAAGGAAAAACTAAGACTTCACGAATTCCACCCTTCGGTTTTGTGCTTTGCCCTCGGGAGAATCATTGCCGGTCATTGGCTTGCTTTCGCCATGTCCTTTTGAGGTAAGGCGATCTTTTGCTATGCCGAGTTCGATCATTTTATCCATCACTGCCTTGCTTCTGGCTTCACTAAGTTTTTGGTTGGCAGCCTCTTCCCCATCGCTATCGGTATGTCCTTCAACAGAAAAATTCAGTTCAGGATGATCTTGCATCATCTTCACAACATAATTGATGGTTCCCATTGATTCGGCTTTAATGGTAGCTTTGTTTACATCGAATTTGATGCCTGTTGTCACAAATTTCCCATCTGTCAGGAACTTATCATAAAGCGGCACTGCACCTTTCGCTATGCGAATATTCCTGATGAAATACTTACCTTCTTTTTGACTTGTCGTTCCGAGGGTTAATCCGGTTGGGTTTTCTTCAATATTAGGAATGTTGAGCAAACGGGCATCGTCCATATAGACTTTCAAAGCTCTCTTGTTGAACGAGATGGCGATATGGCGCCAGCGTGCTTGTTTATCGATGTTTGATCGGGCTGCACCGGGATAGACACCTTGAATATCAGTACCTCCGTATTGTGCCTGGTTTGTATAGAGTATAAGGCGCTTGAGCACTGATTTCTGTTTTTTTATGCCGTAAAAACTCACATAGTACCGCTGACTATAGACATCCTGCTCAAAATAACAATCAAACTCAATGGTGAATTCATCTGGTAAATAATCGCTTTTGCTATCGGTAAGCAAGGGAGTTATACCACCAATATTGCCGATTTCTCTGAAATAGATCACATTAGACCCATCAAAGGAGGCATTTTCAACGACACCACCAGCCAAATCCCATTTACTTGGAAACTCACCATTTTGTTCGCCTTCCTGGTTGTCTTCAAAAAATATCTCGGTTCCCGGTACAAAATCATATTTGGCCCAGGTAAGTTGAGGCGAAGTTTTTTCCTCTTTTTGAACAGCGATTTGTTCTGTATTCTTTTCGATTGTTTCATCGGCCTTTTCTTCCTTGTTGCCGACATCTCGTTTTACCTCTTTTCCGGCTGCTGAGCTGTTTTTTTCATCCTTTTTTTTCTTGTCGTCTCCTTTGACGCTTTCATCTATAGCCTCTTCAGTTTTGTCAAGCGCTTTGTCAACCCCTTTGTCAATTTTGCGCTCAACGCGGTTTTCCACATTTCTTTCGGCTTTATTGATACTTCTCTTTACAACTTTGTCAAGCTTGATCTGTGCAAATGACCCAACTGTGAGCATTGAAAAAACGAAAATCAACAGGAAATACTTCTTCATATTCATAGTGTTTTAAATGGTTCCTCGTTCTACTCAGAAATAAATTGTTAGAGCAAATGAAAAACCAGCTAAAAACACCGGTTCTAGATCACATTTGCTTAATTTGGTTGAAAGCAAAAGTACAAACTTAATTTGGTTGTCAGGCATCAAATTTGAATAAGCTGGTTCAGCGACAGAAAGCGCCGGTATTCTGTGAGAAAGCGGTTTTATCAAAGGGAAGAGTTCAGGAACGGGCAAGCAGTTCGAGTAGTTGAGGCTTTCTTCGCGAGGATAAGGGTATGGTGTCTCCATTGCTTAGATGTATACTTCCGCCCTCCCCTTTTTCAATCCGTTTTACAAAGAACAGGTTGACCATGTGTGATTGGTGAACCCTAAAAAAACCATGTTTTGAAAGTTGTTCCTCAAACTCACTCAGCCCTTTTGACACCAATAAATTTAGGCCGTTCAGAAAGTAGAATGTAGTGTAGGTATTATCTGCTTCACACCGGATAATTTCCTCCAGGTTTACGATATGAATGTCAGTTGAAGTACGCAAAACAATGCGGTTGGCAGGCAAGGTATTGATCGTGAAATGGGCAAAATGATTGTTTACTTTTTCCTCTCTCTGGTGGTCAATGCCAGACAGCGCCTTTTCAACACCGGCCTTAAATTCAATCTCATTGATTGGCTTTAATAAATAATCCAACGCACCCATTTTAATTGCCTGAATGGCAAAATCGTTGAAAGCAGTAATAAAAATCAATTTAAAAGACTTCCATTCAAGCCGTTGTAAAACATGAAAACCTGTTCCACCCCTGATTTCGATGTCCAGAAAGAGCATATCAGGCTGCTGACGGTTGATTTCTTCAACCGATTCAATGACCGAAGCTGTTTCTCCAACTACAACTACTTGAGGGAACCACCTCTGGAGCAGGAGCTTAATGGTTGAGCGGACAGGCGCTTCATCATCAACAATTATTGCTTTCATATAGGAATATTTGAACTGATCGGAATGCAGATCTCAACCCGTAAACCACTTAAACTAGTGTCGGTTGTTTGGATGTTATTCATTGAAAAAGAGATTGGACGGGGAAGCCGTTTGTTCAGATTCTTAACCCGTTCGTTAAAAATGGTTGTAGCATAGGAAAGATGGTTGTCTTTCTTTGACGCCCCTGATGACAATCCCGGGCCGTTATCTTCGATCTTAAAAATGACGTTATCAGCGCTCTCAGTGATTTTTAAAAGAATGAAACCCGGCTTTTCCATTTGATTGATGCCATGCTCAATGGCATTTTCAATAAAAGGCTGAATCATCAGCGGAGGTATAAAAATAAATTCAGTTTCCAATGCCGGATCCACCACAAGCTCGTATGTGAGATGTGTTTCGAAGCGGAGTTTCTGAATTTTCAGATAAGATTCGAGAATGCCAATTTCCTCCTTTAGGGAAATCCATTCCTCTCGCGAACTTTTTAATACTGACCTCATCAACGAGGCAAAATGTCCCAAATAATCCGATGCCTGGGCAGCGTCTCCTTTTAAGAGGAATTGTTGTACAGCAGCAAGTGCATTGAAAATAAAATGTGGGTTCATTTGAGTGCGCAAAAGCTTTTGCTCCAACAATAATTTACTGTGAAAATGGCGTAACCTGTGTTGCCTGAACAGTAAATAAATTACGAAAAGAAATAAAAACAAGGCAATTCCGCCTAACAGGAGTAGTGATCTGATTCGCCTGATTTGCTCTTGCTGAAGCTGGTTCTGAGCACTTAACAATGCAATTTGTTGCGATTGTTCACGGGTTCTGAAGGATGTTTCCAACAAACTGATGTTTTTCTTCACCTCCAGACTGTTCACTGAATCATGCAAGCTGAGGTAATTGGATTGGTAGGTAAAGGCATCGGCATAATTTCCAATTTTAGCCGACACAAAAGCCATACCTTTCAACACAACAAGGTATTCATCCGTATAATCCAAAATGTTTGGGTGGTTAAGTGCCTGTCGGTAATAAACGATTGCCTTGTTAAATTCACCGAGTTTTTTATAAGCACCGGCAAGGTTTTCTGTTGCCGAAATCTGACGATAAGCATTGCCTTCTTTCGACATATGGTAAGATTTCAGCGCAGATTCGAGTGCGTGATGAGGATCGTCGAGTGCAAAGTAAACTTCAACAAGATTGGCATTGGCCGTGGCAACACCCCTCGGATAGTTGTTCATGACCGAAAGGTTTATCATTTCCTGATAAGCTTTAAGTGCAGCCTGATAATTCTGTTCGTCCGCATAAATTCCCCCCAAATCGTTGAGAATTGAAATTCGGGTCCGAAGCCGGGCATACTTTTCATTCCCTGCTAAAATTCTGGCCTTTTCGAGGTAATATTTCCATTTATCGTTCAACTTAAGTTCTTTATACACCTCTCCTACCTGTTGAAAGTAGAAACTAATGTTTGTGGAGTCACCACATATTAGCCTATATTCCATCGCTTTAAGTTTTACCTCCAATGCTTTTTGATAACTACCTTCATTCACGAGTTCCATTCCAAGGTTTAGCATCACGTCAGCCGCTTTGGATGTGTCGCCAGTTTGAAGAAATAAGTCAGCAGACAGTTTGTACATTTGGTTGATCGAATCGGCGGTACCAGCATAGGATAACACGGAAGCAAGGTAATTTAATATCGAGGCCTGCTGTTTGATACTACCCGACTTTCGTGACCACCGCAACCCATCCCGAAGGTAAATAGTTGAAAGTCTGACTGAATCCTGATCATCGTAATAAACCCCCAATTTGTAGCATGCCTCAGCCATAGCAACTGCATCCTGATTTTTTTCAGCTTCCCGAAGTGCGTCAATCAAAACCTTTTCTTCCTGCGCTGCGGTGATCACAGGAAAAAGTATCAATACAATAAGAAGGTAAAAAACCTGGCGCGTCGGCAAATAAAGATTCATGAACTAATCGAACTGAAATTGAAACAAACCTTTGGAACTTTAAAAATACTTTTCTTTCATGTGTTTCATATTCCTTGAAAACACCTCAATGACCTGATTAACATGCTTTTCAACCTCAGCTTTATCCATCTTGTCAATTTCATATTCGAGCCGTTCTAGCACTTCAGCTATTCGAATCATTTGAAATTGCCTTGCTGATGATTTCATTGCGTGCGACAATTTTCGAATACTTTGCCTGTCGGTGCTTTCTGCTGCTTGCCGGAGTGATTCCAGCACCTGTGAGGAATAAGAAATAAAGGAATTGAGAATATCTTTTAAATCATCCTGGTTATTCCCAACAATTTTCATCAATGCTAACAGGTCGTAATCTGGATTAAAATTGGGAGAAACCGATTCGTTTTGCTTTTGTCTTAATTGCAGATGTTGGTTGATTTGCAAAGCAAGTTCTTCTGTTTTCAGGTAGTTTTTAAGAATCAGGCCATCAATACCTGCTTTTTGGCAAGCTTCGCGTGTTTCATCTGAGTCATCGCCGCTGTAAGCAATAATACAGCTGTTTTCATGATGCTTTCTAAATATTTTTGACAGCTCCAGCCCATCAATATCAGGCAAATATAAATCAAGTAAAACGAAGTCATACTTTTTTGCTGCAAACAATTCAACAGCTGATTGGCCATCGGAAGCGAGGTCGTATATGCATCCGGCATCTTTCATATGTCTCGCAGTGAGTAGTTGAATCATTTTATTGTCTTCAACAATTAATGCCAACCTGCCGGTCAATTTTGTGTTGTCGACACTTTCTGCTTCAGCATGAACAAGTTCCGGACGTTTAAGTTTATCAACGATCGTTTGGAGCAGTAAATTCTTATCATAAGGTTTCGGAACAAAACAATCCATGCCTGCCTCGAGACATTCTTCGATAGTCGTTTCCTGCACTTCACCTGATACTGCCACAATCAATGCCTTGCTATTCAACTCATTTCTAATCATTCTTGTTGCACTGATTCCATCCATGACAGGCATACGAATATCCATCAATATTACTTCGGTGTCGGGATTGTTGCGAAGAAAATTAATGGCATCGAGACCATTTTCAGCTAAATGTAAATTCCATCCTTTCAGAACCTTGGACCCCATATCACGTTGATAAGCGTCATCATCAACAAGTAGGATTTTGATTTTAGCACTCAGTTTTTGATCAACTTCCAGTTGAAAACCCTTCACTGGATCGCTGCGGTGAATATCACGTCTGAAAGGCAGACTAAACAAAACCAAGGTTCCTTTTTGCTTTTGGCTCTTCACCTGCATCGATCCACCCATTTGATCGACAAATTCGCGGGCAATACTTAATCCAAGCCCCAGCCCGCCATAGTGCCGGGTTATGCTGTCGTCTTCCTGACCGAAAAACTCAAATATCTGATCCTGATGGTTGCTGTCAATTCCTTTACCTGTATCACTGACTTCAAATTGTGCAGCAAGGCTGTCAACAGTGTTTGTCAACAATTTCACTTTGACCACAATGTTACCTTCAGAGGTAAACTTTATCGCGTTGTCAATCAGATATGTAAGGATATCATTCAATTTTGCAACATCTCCAAGCAACCAAACAGCAAGCCCGTCTCCAATTTCAAAACTTAACTGCAGCCGTTTCTTATTTGCCAGATGAGCCGTGCGTTTCTCCAGGTAGTCAAAAACCTGAACGATGTTAAATGAAGCAGTGTCGGTAACATGCTGATCGAGTAATAGATTCGTGAACTGAAACACTTTTTTAACCGTGTTGTAAAGTCCCTGACTCGTATCATTGATGATTTCCAGCTTTTCTTGTTGATCTTTGCTAAGTTTTGTTTCTGACAAGAGGTTCAAATAACCAAGAATAATGTTGAGTGGATTTCGCAGTTCATGACTCAGTGTAGCAACAATTCTTCTTTGAAAATCTTTTTTAACAAGAAGATTTCCAATTGCTGATTTATTTGCTGCATTGCCTTCGCGCAGCATTTTTTTGTCCAGTCTCCTGGCATCACGCCTGAGCTGAATGGTAAATTTATCGAGCACAGGTACTAATGCCTGGTAATCGGTTTTGGAAAAATCGGGCTGAAAGCCCAGAAATGATTTGGTTGATCTTTGAGATATTATTTCAATCAGGCCGGCGCCACCCAGAGAAAGTAAAATTCTTTTTGCTTTGGGCAGGGGCTCAACCCAAGGTAGAATTGTTTCAGAAGGATCTGCCAGAAATCCTTCATCAGAAAGAAGGTCGAGTATACCAGGTGATGTGTGAGTTTTCGGTTTTTCGCTCATTACAGGCCAGGCATCGTACAACTCAAGTAATGACCCCTTATTTGCCATTGATGATGGTAACAACGAAGGAAGATTTAACCATATTCGAGCCTGATCAGCAATCCCTTCTTCGACCATTGATTTGAGAAAAACCTGAATATTTCCAACCATATCCTCTGTTTCTGCGATAACAAGGGATAAAACATACAGCTGTGTTTTTTGGATCATTGGGGTTTGTTTAGAAGTTTATCAACGATTTTGACACCCTCCAAAGGTAAGAAGGATTTGAAATTCAGGGAAAAAAAAATGAACCCTAAATTCCTTACATTTGAAGCACGAAACTACAAACAGGTTCTTTGATTAAAACTCGGAATGATTTATGCAATTATCTACACTGTAATGAACATATCAATGAAAAAACATCAGATTTTTAATTCAGTCAAAACCTTCCTTCGAAAAGGCAGGTATGTTATTGTTGCAGTTTTTCTGTTAGTCAGTTTCCTTCTGTTCAGAAATGCAGCCAACAATTTAATTTCACATGACTTACCGAAGAAATGTGATTTGATTTTTATTTTACTTGGTCCGGTACCTGACAGAGCCATGCTCACTGCTGACTTGTATCACGAGGGCTGGTCGTCAAAAATTGTGATGGCAAATGAATTTCAGGCTGGTCTGAATGCAGAACTCGCCAAAAAACTGCAAATTGATAAGACATCAGATGTTTTTCATAAGGCACTTTTAGCACTAGGTGTGCCCGATTCAGCAATTGAAATGCTGCCTGAAGTTGCTGTCAGTACAAAAGACGAAGCCATTATTTTAAGAAATTACCTTGAAATGCACCCCGAAATCAACAGTGTACTGATTGCAACCTCTTCATTTCATGGCAAAAGAGCTACGAAACTTTTTCGAAAATCACTTCATTTACTTGAGCGAGACATCGAAATTGTTGTGCCTCAAAACAAACATACTGTTTTTAACCGCGATGCATGGTGGTCCGAAAGATACAGTGCTACGATGGTTGCCTTTGAATACATCAAATTGTTCAATTATTATGTAAGTGATCAGTTTGATTTAAAATAAAGACCGGCTTCATTCGCCATATTTTTTTGTAAGTTTCTTATAATGATCGATATAAGAAAAAATATCATTCCATTCAAGATCATTAAAAAGTTTATCGGAGAAATAAAGGCGGGCATAAGCTGATTGCAATGGCAAGAAATTACTTAGCAAATTGGCACCTCCTGATCTGATAACAAGGTCGAGGGGCCGCTGAATCCATAAGAAGTTAATCAAATCACCAGGGTCTTTGGATGCCTGAAAAGCATGCATCAGTTCATCAAATGGATCATATTGAAAACACAGGTTAACCTTAAGGACTGCCTTATCGGTTTCAATCTGATTCAAAATCATTGCATTCATATCAAAGATGCCAGGCTGGGACTGAGGTCGGCCAACTATTTTAAAGGAAATTTGATGCTGGTGGCTTAAACTGCTCAAATGATTTGAAATTGCTTCTTTAATTTCATCGACAAACGCCTCAATTTCAACAGCTTCACGTTTAAAATTTTGTGCACTTGACAGATAGATGCTCAATTCGCTTATATTATTTTTAATGAACTCAGGTAAAAAATCGCTAATCTGATTCCCTGAAGTCTGATAAGATTTTTTCAGACTCACCTTTTGGTTCGCAGCCCAGCGCCGACCTCCGTCGGGAATTAATCCAAGATGCAATCCATTACCATCAACCGGATAAAAATCAGCAGTTTGAGCCATAATTAAATTTTGTAAAGCGCAAAAATAAAAAAAAGCAACCCAGCCGGGTTGCTCTCAGTCTCAAAAGGTTGTTTAATTTCCTTTGCTGTAGATGTATTGCGTATCACGGTAACCTTGTTTGTTTTGATACCAGTCCATGTAACTGAATCCGCTGCTTTGAACCCATTGACCAAAAACGAGGTGCGCATCAAGAATGACTTTTTTCTCCTGAGGGTATGAAAACTGTTCGGGCAGATGCATACCCCATGGAAGATTGGTTTTCGATTTGTAATACTTGCCACTGGCAAGATTGGTATCATCGTCTTCTGTACCAAAATAAACAGGATTAGCCAGTGAAGTGGGTGCATATCCCGGAAGATGAACCTCTTTTCCGCGTTCTTTGTTGATAAAAATGAAAGGGTTATATGGGGGTAAACCAACAGCCGCCATTGTTTGAGCATTGTTAAAGGTGGCGTTCACCGTAATGGATTCTGGTTGCACGTAAGCCATTTCTGGACGTGTGTTTACAAACCCTGAAGCAATATTAGCAAACAAATTGTAGGTGTTGTCAAACGGAATAATGGTGGCTTTGGTTTGTCCGGCTTCGGTATTGTTTTGGTTCAAGCTAACAATATTTTCCTGGTGGTTAAATCCACTAACATTCTCAATTGTTGATGGAGGTACATTCAACTGAAATCCAAAACCATTTTTATATCCTGCACCAATTGCTTCGATCGTAAAAGTTGAAACGATATCTTTAACGAGATTGTCAGCATTGGTAACCTGATTAATCTGATAGGACATAACGAGGTCATTAAAATCATAATCCCCTTTCAACGGCCAGAGGTCCTCAAAAGCTAGTGAACCGGTTTTATTTCTGCCGGGAAAGTAATTATTGAAAGCCCTTTCAGGGTCAGCCGGATAATCATCCATCACATCGAAAACGCCATCATCGTCTGTGTCGATGAGATTGGGATCAACAAACGGCATATCTCTGTTATCAATGGCTTCAATCGGATTGGAGGTAACATAATAGATCGCATCATTAAAATCATTGTCACAACCGGAGGAAGTTCTTGTAATATCTTCAAATCCAATTAAATATAATTGACGCTCTGCATCATACAACAACACATTGTGTTGCTGCTTTGCTGGATCTGTCTCGGGATTAAAGGCAGGGTTTGAATAAAAATGGATGGCATTTGTGTTGACCGATGTCCCGTTATAACCATTGGCAATCAATACCCAACCAATACCGGTGCCAGCAGGAAAGGTGCCAAGTTTCACTTTATCCCCGCTGTACAATCCACCACCACTGTTGTAATATGACAAATTGGGAAAAATTACCCTGATGGTATCAATTTCGGCTTTTGTTAAGGGGGGGTCATTTAGGTTGTAGGTATAAAAAGCAATCGTATTTTTATAACCAGCACCTTCGTGAACAAAAGTGATCCAAACCTCAGCGTCTTCAATGATTCGGGTGTCTGTTTGATTATTTTCAGCCAGATACTCAGGATGATATTGAGGAACTGGGGCTTTCTCGGGCAAAGCAGCATTGATGTCGGCCAACATCGAGGCATTAATTACATCGCGCGGATTGATCAGACAGGCCGGCAACCCAAGGTTATTAAACGCACAAAGGTAGAGATAGCCGGCAGTAATAGCCTGCATTTCATAAGTGCCTTTCAACTGAGATTGTAAACCGGCACTGCCACCTATGGTGATGTCGAATGAACTATTTTGTACCGCCACTTCAGTAACAGTTGGTAAACCAACATAACGGGTTACAACAAAAAGTTGTGTTGTGACAAAGTCGAGCGGATAACTTGTTTCCCAAACGCCGTCAGTGTCGGTTTTGCCGGTCAACATCAAGTCGCCCTCAAATGTCTCTTCATCGAAGCTGCGGTAGATGTAAACAATGGCATTTTGAATTGGGTTGTTGTAAATATCCTTTGTACTTATGCGCATGTTAAATGGTTGAACCATGTCATAATTAAAATTATCGCTCACAACGAGTTGATCAATAGAGGTTATAGGTTTCGGGTCATCGGGGTCATCATTTTCCTTGTTGCACGAAACAATTCCAAGAAGCATCATGCCAGATAGCAGTGATGTTGTTAAATACTTTATAAATTTCATGGATTGAAGATTTTATATAATAAAAATCAAACATTATGCCATATGTTATATATTACTTATATTCAGCAGTATATATAAATAATCTATACAAAATTATCCATATTCAGGAAAAATTCCGAAAATGATACAAATTTCATTTTAAAACATTTTCAGGTTGATAACTGAGTTTTTTAGACCATTGCAGAGCCGGCTTTTCAACAAATCGGTAGAAAAGCCATGCGAAAACCACTGAACTGCCAAGTGCAATAAATACAGCCAACGAACGCTGAAATTCATTGTGAAGAAAATTTTCGGCCAGATTGATCATACGCCCTCCCACCGGGATGTGAACAAGGTAGAGTGAATAGGAGATATCTCCCAGAAACTTTGAAATCTTGTCGTTGAAATTGAGGTAGATAATAAAAAAATAGGGCAAAAGCGCAGCGATTAGATAACGTTTATCAAAGCGTATAAATATCATGATTAGCGCCAGCAGCATTAAAAGCCCGAATTCCTGCCGGGAAATGTAGCCTACACGAAACTGAAACATCAAAATACCAGCGACGAAAAGCAATCCGTAATTAAAAATCAAACTGTGTTTATCAATCCAGAAACCAACGGCACCCAGACAAATTAAAACCAAGTAACTAAATGATTTATTGTTATTTAGTAACAATGGAAACAAGATGGCAATGAGCAGATAATATTGAAACTCGATGGCAAGGGTCCAATAAACATCGTTATACCAAGGGTAATCGAAAAAAGCATTGAGGTAACCCAAGTGAAGCATTAAAGCTGTAAAATCGATGCTGAAGCCGGTACCACGGTAATATGGAGATAAAGTA
>JANJXG010000142.1 GCA_024709145.1 Bacteroidales bacterium
GAACATTCGACTGATACGCTTTTTGCTTTGACTTATTTTCTTCATTTTCAATATGTATGATTTATCATAAATATCCTCTTTCACCACGGAAATAGTGTATATTTGGTATTGAAAAGAAAATGCGGTTTGATATAGTCAACCATTCTGAGGTTATCTTGATTTTAACTTCACAAGGATGATTGCATAGTTTATAAGTATTTGATTATAAGATACTAATAGAGTAAATTACGGGGTGTATATCATATAAGTCATTGTTATGTACTTAAAAACAGAACTATATGAGCTTGTGAGGACCGACGAGCGCATTTTTGATTTTATTCAGGAAGGTATTTTAGACGGTCTTTGGTACTGGGATTTGGAAAATCCTGAAAACGAATGGATGAGCGCCAGATTCTGGGAAGTATTGGGCTATCATCCCGGAGAGATGCCACACAAATCAAGCGCCTGGCAAGGTTTGATCAATCAGGATGATTTAAAACTTGCCACTGAAAACCTGGTAAAGCACTGTGAAAATCCAAATCACCCTTACGATCAGATTGTGCGCTACACGCATAAAGATGGTTCGATAAAATGGATTCATTGCCGCGGAATGGCCATTCGCAATGCCGAAGGGAAGCCCGTTCGAATGCTGGGAGCCCATCAGGATATTACCGGGATAAAAAACAGCGAAACAACTCTTCTGAAAACCCAAAAGTCAGCCGAGGAAAGCGAAGAAAAATACCGCGCCATCTTTGAGAATATCAACGACGCCGTGTTTATTCACGAAATTCTTCCTAATGGAGAGCCGGGAAAATACCTGTTTTTCAACCAGGCTGCAATTCGTTTGTTGGGCTATACTTCCGAAGAGCTTAACGATTTGTCGCCCAGGGAGCTTGACGACCCGGAATGCTCAAAACGCTATATTCCCCTGGTGATGAAACAGCTCAAGGAAAACCGTAAGTCGAAATTTGAAGCCGTTCAAATAGCAAAAGACGGACGAAAGATTGATGTAGAGGTGAATGCTGTTGTAGTCAAATTTGGCGAGGTTGATCACATCATTTCGGTGTGTCGGGATATTACTGAAAAGAAAACCTCCCAAAGAATTCTTAAAGAAAACGAACAGTTTTTGTCTGCCATTTATAAGGGCATCAACCATTCTATATTTGTTGTGGATGTGTTGAAAGAAGGTGATTTTCATTATGCAGGTTTAAATCCATATCATGAAAAGTTAACCGGAATTAACACAGAATTTATTAAAGGCAAAAGACCCGAAGATGTGCTGCCTGATGAAGATGCCATCAAGGTGCGCAACCGCTATGCAGAGTGCGTTGCCATGAAACAAACCATTGCTTATGAGGAATGGTTGCCTTTCCAGGGGAATGATATATGCTGGGAAACGGCACTCTATCCACAGATAGATGAGTCAGGAAATGTGTACCAGATTATCGGGACTTCTTACGAAATCACAGAACGCAAGCAGACGCAACAGTTGATTCAGGATAAAAGTGACAAGATTGCGCTCCAGAACGAAGAATTGAATCAGGCAAATAAGGCACTTATTGCAGCCAAAGAAAAAGCCGAGGAAAGTGAAAAGCTATTCAAATCTGTCATCGAAAATGCACCGGATGGCGTAGTGATCGTGAACGAACATGGACGATTTAAGTACATAAGTCCCAATGCCGGGCGACTTTTTGGTTACAATATTGACGAGTCTATAGGTCTTTCAGGAGATGACTTCACCCATCCCGACGATTTACCCAAGGTATTAAAAACATTGGAGAGCATCCTGACCGATCCCAGTCAAAAACCCAAAATGGAATACCGTTTTAAGCGAAAAAACGGGGAGTTTCGCTGGATCGAAACTACTTTCACCAACCTGTTATCTGATAAAGTGATCAACGGAATCGTTTTGAACTTTACAGATATCACAGAGAGAAAACAGATATTTGATGAACTCCTCCTTGCCAAGGAAAAGGCTGAAGAAAATGAAAAAAGATTTCGCAATGCCATCGAAAACACGCCCATTCCCACTGCCATTGCCAGAACAACAGGCGAAGCTATTTACCTGAACAGACAATTTGTCCAAACCTATGGTTATACTTTGCAAGACATCCCTGCCATTGAAGATTGGTATCGTCAGGCCCACCCTGACCCGCAATACAGAAAGGAGACTATCGAAGACTGGAACAGGGAAGTGGAGCAATCAATCAAAAATGGAACGCCAACCAGGGTGAGAGAATATCAGATAACTTGTAAAAATGGCGAGATCAAGACGGTTGCCGTTTCGGCTTACTTCGAAAACGACCTGATAGTCGCATTGTTTCAGGATATCACCGAACGCAAAAAGGCAGAGGCCTCCCTGCAACAGATAGAATGGATGCTTGCGGGAAAAAGGGAAAAATATGACAATCTGATTCCGGGTTATGGCGATTTAACTGAGCTGAACAAAAACGGTCTCATCCTTTCTTCCGTTGGACAGGAGCAATTAATCAATATTTCCACTGAGTATCTCGATTTATTGGAAACATCTTCAGCTGTTTATGAGAAAAATGGTGATTATGCCATGGGTCTTTTTTCGTCCAGCTGGTGTAAAATGATGGATGCGGCATCCCGTACACTCTGCAACACCGAAAGCAATGAAGATGCGTTGCAATGCGGTCGTTGGCACTGTCATGAATCCTGTTGGAAGGAGGCTTCACTAAGTGCAATTACCTCAAATGAACCCGCTGATATAGCCTGTAAAGGAGGTATTCGGCTTTATTCAGTTCCAATTCACGTAAAAGGTGAGGTGATTGGCGCCATCAACTTTGGGTATGGAGAGCCCCCCAGAACCGAAGATGAACTCAGGTATTTGTCTGATTTGTACCAGATTCCACTTGAAGAATTAAAAAAAGCAAAAGATGAATATCAGGTTCGGCCTCAGTTTATCATCGATTTAGCCAAAAAGCGGCTTCATATTTCAGCACAGTTTATCGGGCATCTGATCGAGCGCAGACAGGCAGAAGATGCACTCAGTAAAAGCGAGGAACGTTTTGCGTTAGCCAATGACGCTTCGGAACAGGGCATCTGGGATTGGAATGTTGAAACCAACGAAATTTTTTATTCCGAGCAGTGGAAAAGACAAATAGGCTACGAAGATCATGAAATTGAAAACGATTTTGGAACATGGGTAGACCATTTGCACCCCGACGAGATGCTCGAAAAACAAAGAGCTGTTCAGGCTTATTTAGATAAGCCTACCGGACATTTTTTACTCGAATTCAGATTCCGGCATAAAAATGGAAGCTACCGCTGGATTCACAATAAAGCTTCATCCTTACTTAATAAAGAGGGGAAGGTGGTCAGATTGTTCGGAACACACACTGACGTCACTGATCGCAAGGCGGCAGAACAACTGCTTCAGGAAAAAAACGAAGAAATAGCTGCTCGGAACGAAGAAATGGCTGTTCAAAACGAGGAACTGAAACAGGTGAACGAAGAGCTGCTTTTGGCCAAACGAAAAACCGAAGAAAGCGAAGAGCGGTTCAATCTGGCCATGAAAGCATCCAACGATGGTTTATTTGACTGGAACCTCGAAACCAACGAAATCTATTATTCGCCGGCCTGGAAAGAAATGCTGGGTTATGAAGCGCATGAGCTGCCGAATGACTTTTCGGTTTGGGAAAAAACTACGGACCCCGAGGATGTAAAAAAATCATGGGAGCTTCAGCAAAAGCTCATTGCAAAGCAGATCGACCGCTTTGTGATTGAATTCAAAATGAAACACAAAGACGGACACTGGATTGATGTGCTTGCCAAGGCTGAGGCTGTTTTTAACGAGCATGGAGAGGCTGTGAGAATTGTGGGCACACACACTGATATAACTGAACGAAAACAAGCTGAAGAGGCCTTGAGAGACAGCGAACTCAGATTCAGAAGTCTGGTAAATACCATCAACAGCGGAGTAGCTTTTTATAAAGTGATCAATGATGGCAAATCGGGAAGTGATTACATCATTCAGAGCTTTAACGACTTCGCTTTGAAACACGAAAATCTTACCAAAGAAGAGGCGCTTGGAAAAAGTTTAAAGGATATCAGGCCCGAAATTGATGATTACGGACTGATCGACACATTCCGCGAAGTTTGGAAAACGGGAAAACCTGCTTATTTCCCAGCAAAGCTTTATATCGACGAAAAGTACGCCAATTACTACGAAAACAGAGTATTCAGGATATCAACAGGAGAGATAGTAGCTGTTTATGATGATGTAACGGAAAGGGAAAGCGTGCACCTGGATTTAAAAAAAGCGCTTGAAAAAGCACAGGAAGCCGATCGGCTGAAATCAGCTTTTCTGGCCAATATGAGTCATGAGATACGCACGCCCATGAATGGGATTATTGGGTTTGCCGATTTATTGAAAGAACCGGACCTTACCGGCGATCAGCTGCTGCAATACGTTGGCATCATTGAGAAAAGTGGCGTCCGTATGCTCAACATCATTAACGAAATTGTGGACATCTCCAAAATTGAAGCCGGACTCACAGACCTCAATTTCAATGAAACGGATATCAATGAGCAGATCGAATTTATTTATACTTTCTTTAAACCTGAAGCTGATGCAAAAGGAATTCATCTGGCAATGAATTTGAGCTTGCCCCGCATAGCAGCCATCATTCAAACCGACCGCGAAAAAGTGTATGCCGTCTTAACCAATCTGGTGAAAAATGCCATCAAATATACCAGAGAAGGCGCCATAGAATTAGGCTATCGTTTAGCTGTCGAAACGCAGTCCATCGTCCTGCAGTTTTATGTGAGCGACACCGGAATCGGCATCCCGAAAGACAGGCATGTAGCCATTTTTGAACGTTTCGTTCAGGCTGATATCGAAGATCGTATGGCTTATCAGGGTGCAGGTCTTGGATTAGCCATCTCGAAAGCATATGTGGAAATGCTTGGCGGAAAAATTTGGGTGGATAGCCAGGAAGGAATAGGTTCAACCTTTTATTTCACCCTGCCTTATCACAAGGCACCACAAAAAGAAAACAGGCAGGCTGCTCATGCTTCATCTGAAAATGACCTTGCCGCCAGAAAGCTAAAAATTCTGATAGCCGAGGATGATGAGGTATCAGAAATGTTGATCGATCATTATATCCAAATGTTTGGTAAAGAAATTTTGAAGGCGGGAACTGGTGTGGAGGCTGTTGAAGTTTGTCGGAACAATCCCGACATCGATCTGATATTCATGGATATCCGTATGCCTGAAATGGGAGGCTATGAAGCCACAAAGCAAATCAGGGTGTTTAATCCCGGGATCGTCATTATTGCTCAAACGGCCTATGGCATGACGGGAGACAGAGAGAAAGCCATCGAAGCAGGTTGCGACGATTATATTGCCAAACCGATTAACAAAATCGAATTACAACGAATGATACAGAAGTATTTCGGCAATTGACAAGGACCGACTGCCCCTTCAATGCGGGTCTGAAACGATTTCTTCAGGAAATTCGCCCGACCACATACGAGTGACCGTGTCCATCAACCATCAAAAAATCTGATACGCGAATACCGAAAGCATTATCTTTGCGAAAAGACAGATAAAAGTAAGATAGAAACGAAGAAATGAACTCAAAAACAGAAGTTTATGTGGTTCTAAAAACAACAGCTGCCCGAAATCAGTTGGAAGCATCATGAAAACAAAATCAATGAAAGGGGATAAGCTATGTTTATTCAATTACTCGACATTTTAAGAATCGCACTGGTTGGCATCGCCTTTTATGTCGGTTACGACCAGGGATTTGCCGACACCTATGATCCTGTAGTCCAGCTGCACATCATGATACCTTTGGTTATTGTTGCAATAGCCGGTATTTCAGGAATAGAAGGTTTGTTTTTTGGCCGGAAGGCAGCTTTGGCCAAGGGTTATGAAACAGGCAGCAATTATCAGAAGCAATCCGCCATTGCATTGTTGTCCTATGCTTTTGGAAGCTTGCTGGTCTATTTTGCGGATTGGGGAATTTATGCCGAGTTGGCTGTATTGTTTATTTTCTTTTTCTTTTTTACGTTTTCCGCAGCCAACCATGCCCTGGAAGCCATCCGGCATAAAAATTACAAGTGGCAAAACATCAACCGCCCGTTTATCCTTCTTTTGTTGTTGGCCGGTTTTGTTTATCCGATTATCATGTTCTTCAGATAAGGCTGATTTGCAAGCTGTGGCATCTGCTTTTTGTCAGCCTGACAGTGAAGTGTTGCAAATTGCCCGCCTTCACCCGACAACGAAGCTGGCCAGATAATACAGGTACCAAATAATAACATGGATTGATAGAGAATGATTGAAACAGAACGACTGATATTGAAGCCATTGACCTATGAGCAGTTGCTGAAATATGCAAAATGCGACAACACTCTGGAAGCAGAACTTAATCTGAATAAAGCTTCAATAACCATTTCATGCGAATTGAAAGAAGCATTGGAGCAGACAATCATCCCGAATGTTGCTGACACAACGAAAGACTATTTGTATTCAACCATCTGGACGGCGATTTCGAAAGCTGAAAACAAAATGATTGGCGACCTTTGCATGTATGGTGAGCCCAATTCGGAAGGTGAAATAGAAATTGGCTATGGCACCTATGACGAATTTCAAAACAAAGGATTCATGACAGAGATTGTGGAAGGGATGATGGAATGGTTCAAGTCTCAGAAAAAAGTCAGATCAGTCATGGCTTCCACTGACAAAACAAACACAGCCTCGTTTCGCGTGCTTGAAAAAAACCATTTCATTCGGGTGGGAGAGTCAGAGACATTGTTTCATTGGAAATTCGAAATGGATTCAAAATAGGGAAGTCAGCGGATGAAACACCGAAGCACCATCCTTGAGCAAAGCTGACAGGCATTTCATTCGGACATTCAAAGCTTGGATGCCGCTTCAATCACTCAGGCTTCCCGCGCGGGTTAATGTCATTCTGCCTAAATTGATAAAAAATTAAAAAATGGACGAAAAACAAATCATCGAATGGTTGCTTCAAGGTGATGTTTCAATACAATACCAGGTGCAACGTGATTTGCTTGGAACCGACCGGAAAGATTTACAAGACAGGATTTTAAATGAAGGCTGGGGAAAACAATTTTTATCAGAAAGAAAGCCAAGCGGACATTGGGGCGACCGGTTTTATCAGCCTAAATGGATTTCGACGCACTATACACTGCTCGACCTTCGCCACCTGGAGCCAAATCCGGACAACGGTCCTGTTCAGGAATCGATAGCGCAGGTGTTGAATACCTTGAAAGCTGAAGATGGAGGAATTCAGCTTGGGCCGTCAACATCGCAGCATAGCGATGTTTGTGTCAACGGGATGTTTTTAAACTATGCCTCTTATTTCAAAGCCTCTGAAAAGGGCTTGCAGTCGGTAGTTGATTGTCTTCTGCATGAAATAATGCCTGATGGCGGTTTCAATTGCCGGTCAACAAGAAGTGGTGCACGCCACAGTTCGATGCATTCAACCATTTCCGTTCTCGAAGGATTGTCGGAATTTCTGAAAGCAGGATATCGCTACAGAAAAGACGACATCCTGACAGCCCTTCAAAATGCAGAAGAATTTCTTCTGATTCACAGACTGTTTCTGTCAGACCGAACGGGCGAAGTGATCCATGGTGACTTTTTGAGACTGGCCTTTCCCGGCAGGTGGAAGTATGACATACTGCGGGCGCTGGACTATTTTCAAAGATCTGAAAGGCAATGGGATGAAAGAATGGACGATGCCCTGAGCATGATTCTTCAAAAACGGAATAAAACCGGAACCTGGCATATGCAGGCAGCTCACCCGGGAGAAGTTCACTTCGTTATGGAAAAAGCCGGACAGCCCGGCAGATGGAATACCTTGAGAGCAATGCGGGTGCTGAAACAATTGGGTGATGGAGGATGGGTTGATGGGTGTGGTCGAAATCGGATTTGATCCTTTTCCCGTCCTTTCCATCGATGGAAAGGATTTGATCGGATGCAGATTAATTTAAAGCCGGAATACCCTGGTTTTTGCATTTGGAATTTGTTTTATTTTGTAATGACGAATACTTCATATTTTGAGCAGTTTGAAAAAGCTATCGGTGATCATCGTTTATTTTCTTTTCATGGCAGGTGCATTTGCACAAAGCAATGTAGTAGATAGTTTAAAAAACCTCTTGCCCGGCGCTACAGATGAAGAAAAAATAGATATTTACTATGAACTGGGCTTGAATCACCGCGGCATCTCTTACTCCCTTGTCAAATCATACAGTCTTCAGTCATACCTGATTTCCAGGAAGCTTGGCCAATACAGGATGATGATAAATGCCTTATCCAATGTAGCTATAGCCAGCGTTTATACCGGTAATTTAGATTCAGCAGGTATCTTGTTCAATGAAATTTACCGACTGGCCGATTCTGCAGACGATGTACAACTTCGAAATAAAGCGCTGTTAAATTTGGGCAATTATCATTTGAACACCAACAATTATGATCTTGCGCTGGAAAATTATCAATTGGTTTATCCGGCATACGTCAAAATAATGGATACGCTCAATATGGCAAGTATTGAAGAAAATGTTGGAGACATCCATTACCATCAAAAGGACTTTCGAAAAGCATTAAAGGCCTTTTTTCTGGCCTCTAGGCTATATGAGAAATCAGGCTTTCATGATGAGGCTCAGGTGCTCTTTAACAATATTGGTCTGACATACCTTCAATTGAACCTGATGGACAGTGCTTTGATTTTCCTCGAAAAGGGATTGATCTATTCGAGAAGTAAAAACAATCTGGAGGCTGAAATGCGTATTCAGAATAACCTGGGAATGGTATTTATGGAAAAAGGTGATTACCCATTGGCAATCAATTATTTCCGCCATTCAATAAAACTTTCAAAAGAAATTGTCAATCCTTATCAGGAAGCGAACGGATTGCTCAATCTGGCGCATGTGTTTTTAAAGCAGCAGATAAACGATTCCGCGTTTATTTACCTTAAACAGGCTGAAAGCGTGATTCATAAACAGGGCGATAACTTATTGTTAAAAGACTTGTATGAATTTTATTACGAGCTATATTACAGTCAAAAGCAGTTTGAAAAGGCATTGAGTTATTTTCAGAAATACAAAGATGTTCAGGACAGCATTTTCAGCGAGGAGATACAGAACAGGATATCCAGCCTGAATATCCGCTTTGAAACCGCAAAAAAAGAGGCTGAAAACCTCCGGCTAAAATCAGAACTCGACCTGAAACATATCACCCAGCGACGGCTTACGCTCACGCTCATCATCATCAGCCTCCTGTTTGTATCACTTACGGTGGCGTTTTTCTTTATCTGGAAATTTCATAAACAAAAAAACACCATCGCCAAACAAGAATCCATGCTGTTAGCGGAACGACTCGAGCATTCGCAAAAGGAACTTGCCTCAAAAGCCCTGCATCTGGCCTCACAAAATGAATTCAGGATAAAACTGCTGGGGATGACCAACGAAGTGTATGACCACCTCGACCAGGCAGGAAAACAAAACATTAACCTCATTCTAAAAAACCTCGAAAACACCATTGACCAGAGTGCATGGCACGAATTTGAAACACGGTTTGAACACGTGCAGGAAGCTTTTTTTACCAGATTAAATATACGATTTCCTGACTTAAC
>JANJXG010000002.1 GCA_024709145.1 Bacteroidales bacterium
TGAAAAAGACTTTGAAATTATTTTTGGTGTAATCCGAAATTTTTTCAGAGAACAATCAAATGTCAAAATTTTTTGGAATGACGCATATTCAAAACTCACTATTAAAAGTGATATGCTTCAAAAAGCAATTTATCGTTTGAGTTTGTTGGGCATTGTTTCCGATTGGACCACTAATTTCATTGACCATTATGAAGTCCAGTTTTATTCGCTAGATGAAAACCATATTATAAAAAGTATTTCTAACTACATCTCAAAATACGAGCCCAATACAGAAGTAAAAAAGGACTTACAAAAAGTACAGAAAATTACAGTTTTAGAAAAAGCTGTATGGTATTTGTTGAATTGGACTTTTGAAAACATTGCATATAGCCGAAAACAATCACTAAAAACTCTTTCTGATTGGTGCTTAGAGTATGAAAATAGCGACAATTTTAAACAACGCATTGACAGCTATTTCATGTTTTCAGAAACAACATTTATTCTTCAACACATTGCAGAAAACCCAATGGATTACAAACAATGGTTTGAAGTCTTGACATCTAATAATCAATTTCTAAACAGGACAGAACTTGAGAAATTGAAAGATAGCATAAGCCGATTTTTGGAAAGTTATCGTAACAGTGTTGGATTAAACTTTGTAAGCGGTTTTGTTCGCCTGGCATTAAATGAGTATGAAAATAGTGACGGGAAGGAACGCCTTGAAAGTGCATTATCAAGAATAAAAGAAACTTTTCCGCTAGTTCAACGAAAAGATTGCTTACACCGCTTAAAAATTTTAGGCAAGCATTTAACCGAAGAACAAAAAGTGAAATTGTGCCATTCCACTTCAAGATATTATCCTGAATTGTTGGAGGAACATGCGGAATATTACGACCTAGCATATTTGCTAAATGATATTTACGCAGAAAAATTAAAGGAATTGAAAAATCTTAAAAAGAAATTATATGAGCAACTTGCAGAAATTTAATCAAACTCTTGAAGATTTCAACCAGGAAGTTGAACAACTTAAAGACGTTTCAGGTGCTTTTAAAAAGCTTCAGCAGCTTACGGAAACTTATAGTTCTATTATTTTACAGTTTGAAGAAAGTAGCAAAACACTTGTAAAAATATATGAACTTCAAAAAGCTCTACAGGAAAAAGTTGACAACAGTTTAACAGAAATTGAGAGCGTCAATAAGCAAAATAGAACTGAACTTACTAAGCTAATTGAGGACAAAACAGACCAAATACGTAAGGAAAACAAGGAATTCTATAGAGACCTTGAAAGTACAATTAAAATCAAACTTGACGACAACAAATCCGAAATCAAAAAACTGATTGAGAACGAGAGAAACCAAATCAAACAGATTTTTGAAATTGAGTTTGCTAAAAACACGAAAGAGCTAAAAGAAATAATTGCAACAGAAAACAGGGCCATTAAGGTTTCAATTTGGCTCATTAGCGGTCTTACTTTTATTCTCTGTTTATTAGCAGTAATTAAACTTTGGGCATAAGGTCAGATAGAAGTATTTGCCGATATAAGCACTTTCCCATAAGAATCAATTCAGTGCCTGTGTAGAGTATAATTCCTTTTATAAAACTTCTACAAGCTTGCCTGTAAAGTGCTCCGATTAAGATAGTTTTAGGAATGCTACACCTGGCAGGCAGCAAAATGTTAAACAACACAAACCGATCTTTGTCTCATGAAAATGATTTTTACTTTTTTTGTTCTCAAATTGATTACTCAGGGGCAAAAGAGACCACCCTTACTGCCCCAAACCAGGCCCTCCCATTGAATAATCCGGACTAAAGTAGGCCACCCATTCCGGAGCAAAGTAGGCCACCCATTCCAGCGCAAACCAGGCATTAAAAGTGCCTTAGAAAATGAAAGCTACAATAGTCACACCCACTTATCCATCAATCCCACACTATTTTTTCTCAATGCCCTAAATTTCTTAATTTAGCCCCCACTAAACTTTACAATTAACACAAAATGACTAAAATGACTGCTGCTATACTGATCATACTTGGTATTATTCTTTTTATCACCGGAGTTATTATGTATGCAAAAGCTCCGGAAAAAGCTAAAGCACCAGATACCTCAAAACTTACATCTGCTGTTGATGCAGCAATTGCCGATGGTGTGCTTACAAAAAATGAAAAGGCTTCAATAAGGAAAGTAGCAACTGATGAATTATTGAATCCTGATCAGGCAATACACGATGCAGAACTGAAAATGGCCGGTTTAAATATTAAACCAGAAACTGAAGTGATTGACCAGAACAAGAAAAGCGGCAATGATTTTGAAAAGTTTATCGTTCAGAAGTTTGACAAGAAATATTTCCACATAAAAAACTGGGCCGGCGATAAGTATGTTGAAGGACGGTTTGCAGAGACTACACCACAACCAGACCTCCTGATGGAATTTCACTTAAAAGGCAAACGTTATCCTTTTGCCGTGGAATGTAAATGGCGTAAAAATGAACGGAACGAAAGCTTTGAATTTGCCACCAGCGAACAACTGGATCGTTACCGGAAATACGAAACGGAACACAAAATTCCGGTGTTTGTAGCCATTGGAATGGGTGGTGAAGGCTCAGATCCGAACCAACTATTTATAATACCATTGAAAAGACTCAAATACAACAAGATAAGCATTGATTATCTGAAACAATTTAAAAAGCAAATTGATAAAAAGTTCTACTTTGATGAGGAGTATGGGTTACTCAGGTGATTTCTTCAGCCTTGAACGGTAACCTTATTTCCTTTATCCGGACGATTTGCTGACAATTGGTTTGAGCAATGTGCATGCTTGTAAAACCTCACCCTATCGTCCAACTTACACAATTCAGTGCACCACCGTATTTCAGCAGTGTAGTGCAATCCACCGGCAGTATTTTACCTTTGTATTCCGGGTACCAGTTTTGAATTAGTTCCAGTGCCTTTTCATTGCTGCCATTTTCAAACACCGGCAGCAACATCACATCGCGCATTTGCAGGAAATTAACATAAGCCCATTCATATTTATGCAGTTTCTTTTGACCCAGATCAAGGAACTCCGCTTTTAGTCCTGCCCGGCTCAGTTGCCGGAGCATCTCTTTGTCCCCGCGGTAAAAACTACTTACCAGCACAGTATCATCATCAATAAAGCGGAGCATTCCGTCGGCATGGCCAAAAATATTCTCAGAATCGGCTGGAATAAGCACCACCTTATCCACCTCAAAAACCTCGTGCAGCCTGGATAATAGTTTTTGTTTTGAGTATTTCAAACGATTTTCCAGTACAACTTTATCCGTCATTACAATACCGTTGCGCGATTTTACCACATTGCCACCATCAATAATCAAATCGGTTTTTACAGTACTCAGGCCGATGGCATCACAAACCAAATCGGGATAGGTTTTCAGATTTCGGTATCCACTTTCTATACCCTGCAGGTAATCCGGATCGTAACGGTACTCCACAAATTTCTCCTTGCTGACCTGAACCGGCATATAATCACGTGCCCAGATGTCTTTTGTTTCGGGCAAATAGTTATAATCAATTTTGTGTTTTGTCAAAAGAGCAATCAACTGATCATGAAAGGGCTTATACTTTGGTTCGCTTTTCAGCAGGCCGGAGAAATAAACAAAATTGGTTTCGGCATCGGGGATCATAACGTTGGCTTTAAGGTTCATTTAACAGCCAAATTAACACGGGATGGAAGAACGGGCAAATTTTTTAACAAATATTAATTCCCCTGCAGGGCAAGCAGCCAGGCACAAGTTCTAAAGAGAAAAAATATATTGTATATTTGTCTTCTTTATAATGCAAAATATTGCAAAAACTAAATTTCAATGGACCAAACTGAATTTCTTATCCAGCACCTCACTGAAGGAAAAAGTTATGAGGAAATCTCCAGGGCTAATGATATACCGCGAACAAAACTTACCGAATGGTGGGAAACCGGGATAGACATCAGGGCCAGGATCAAAAGATCAAACGATGCTTTTAACAGCCGGGTAAACAATACAGATTTTGCTTTTTTCAAAGAAAAGGGCAAAAGGTTCTTTTTTGAATGGTATGATAAACAGGAAAGAAAATGTGCTTATTGTGGAATTGAAGAGTGGAAACTTGAAAAGCTGTTTGACTTTGAAAAGGGGATTCTTGACACCAAACGGGGCCGTGGCAGAAAGCTGGAACTTGAAAGAAGAGATGCTAAAACAAACCAATACACCCCTGATAATAGTCTCTTAGCCTGCTACTTGTGCAATAATCATAAAAGTGACCTGATTTCTGAAGATGATCATATTAAATACTTTGCCAAACCAATTAGAGAATACCTGGAGGAGAAGTATAGTCAAATGGATAATGGATAATCATTACCGAATGATCAAAATCTTCAAGTCAAATTATGTAGTTTGAGATTATTGTTTTACAATTTCCCAATCATAATTTCCTCCCCTCGAATGAAATTTTTGAAAATCATAGTTTACTTCATGTAAGGCCTCTTTAACACCAATGTTTAAAATTGGTCTGCTGTAATGGTGGCAACCTGAAGCATCATCGAAAAACCTGCCAGCGGGATCAACCATTGTATAAGATCCTATTATCTGTGAATTAGACTCAGGTACCATTACTGTAATATTCGCTAATCGCTGATGACGGAAAGTAAACTTTATAGTTTGCTGATTAAATGAAGAAACACAACAAGAGTCAAAAATCATTTTACCCGAACTTTACTTTGAAAAACAACTGAACGAGGAATAAAAGCACCATGGCCCGGTATTGGTTCTTATTCCGGAGCAAAGCAGGCCACCCATTCCGGAGCAAACCAGGCCACCAATTCCGGTGCAAAGTAGGCCACCAATTCTATTTAAATGCCTTTCAAACCCCTTTTAAAAAGCTATTTAATGTGGTTTGAAAGGTTTGAGGCAGATAAAAAGAATAGTTTTGGCGCTTAAGGTTGATTTTTTTTCTCTTTTACATTATGAAATTGGAAATATTTATATATTTGGGGTGGGAATGGATTACTAATCTTTTGAAGTATGGATGGGTGCTCGGTAGAACATTTGTAATATTGCTTTAATTTTTTTTCTGCAAAAAAATGAAGGGGGCAAAACAAGAGACCAAACGGCTGACATAAACAAGAAATTAAGTACCACATTTTGAAAGGAGTGGACTAAGTTTCATTGCTGACTCAATGTATATTTTCTTAATACCAAAGCATCTGTTCAACTTCGAGCATTAGTTTTTTTAATATTTTAACCTACTAAAAACTGAAATTATTTAAGTAAAAGTGAATCAAGACCCTGAACAAATAGCAAGAGATATCATTGACAAGCAACTGATTGCTTGCGACTGGGTTATTCAGGACAAAGATAAAATAAACCTGAATGCTGCTCTTGGTGTAGTTGTTCGCTACTATTTGACACAGGACGGGAAAGAAACAGATTACGTTTTATTCATTGACAAAAAGCCAGTTGGAGTAATTGAAGCAAAACGAGAAGAAGAAGGACACCGATTGACAACTGTTGAAGAACAATCAAACGAATACGCTCACAGCAAACTAAAATATCTGAATAACGACCCTTTGCCTTTCGTGTATGAAAGTACAGGAGATGTAACAAGGTTCACTGACTTCCGAGACCCAAAGCCACGTTCAAGACCCGTTTTTACTTTTCACAGACCTGAAACTTTCAGGACTTGGCTGAAGACTGAAAAATCACTTCGGGCAAGTTTGTTGGACATTCCTGTTTTGCAAACCGAAGGTTTGAGAGATTGCCAAATAAACGCAATCACAAAACTGGAAAGCTCTTTCAAAGAATTTAAACCAAAGGCTTTAATTCAAATGGCAACGGGTTCGGGTAAAACTTTTACTGCCATTTCCTTCATTTATCGTTTGCTGAAATTTACAGTAGCAAAACGCATTTTGTTTTTGGTTGACACCAAAAACCTTGGCGAACAAGCGGAACAAGAGTTCATGTCTTTTCTGCCAAATGACGACAACAGAATATTTACTGAATTGTATGGAGTGCATCGCTTGAAATCTAGTTATGTGCCTACCGACAATCATGTTTATATCAGCACCATTCAAAGACTTTATTCTATTCTGAAAGGAACGGAATTAGAAGAAGCAGCCGAAGAAGAAAACCCGAATGAACGTTGGCAACCCAAAGAACCTTTGCCAGTGGTTTACAATGAAAAATTACCAATTGAATTTTTCGACTTCATTGTAATTGATGAATGCCACCGCAGTATCTACAATTTGTGGATGCAAGTGATTCAATACTATGATGCTTTTCAAATTGGTTTAACTGCTACGCCTGACAACCGAACCTTTGGTTATTTCAATCAAAATATTGTTAGTGAATACACCCACGAACAAGCTATTGCAGACGGTGTGAATGTTGGCTTTGATGTTTTTCTGATTGAAACACAAATCACACAACAAGGCGGAACAATCTGGAAAGGTGAATATGTAGAACGCAGAGAAAAACTATCAAGGAAAAAGCGTTGGGAACTGCAAGACGAAAACGAAAATTACACAGCGAATCAACTTGACAAAGACATTGTAAATCCTAACCAAATCAGGCTAATCATCAAAACTTTTAAAGAGCATTTACCTGAAATATTTCCCGACCGCTTAACGGACAAAGGAGAATTTGAAATTCCAAAAACATTAATCTTCGCCAAAACAGATTCACATGCTGACGACATCATCAACATTGTAAGAGAAGAATTTGGAGAAGGAAACAGCTTTTGCAAAAAGATTACTTACCGAAACAAAGACGAAGACCCGAAATCGGTTTTAGCTCAATTCCGAAATGATTATTTTCCAAGAATAGCAGTTACGGTTGACATGATTGCTACTGGAACAGATGTAAAACCTTTGGAGTGTTTGCTTTTTATGCGTGATGTAAGAAGCAGAAACTACTTTGAACAAATGAAAGGCAGGGGCACGAGAATCATAACCCTTGACGATTTAAGAAAAGTTACACCCACAGCCAAACACACCAAAGACCACTTTGTAATTGTGGATGCCGTTGGCGTGACTAAAAGCATAAAAAGCGATAGCCGTCCATTAGAGAAAAAGCCAGGCGTTCCGCTTAAAGATTTATTGGGAGCTATTGCCGTTGGCAACCGTGATGAAGAACTGTTTTCCTCATTGGCAAATCGCTTGACAAGATTAGAAAAGCAAGTTACAGAGCAAGAAAAACAACAATTCAGCGAAAAGGCAGAAGGAAAAACACTAAAGCAAGTAGTAAATGAATTGTTACAAGCATATAATCCTGATGTGTTGGACGATTTGAAAGCCAAAGTTGAAACAAAAATGGCGGGAGAATCTCCAATGGCTAAAGAAGAAGCGTTCAACAAATTGCATGACGAACTGAAAGAAAAAGCAGCAGAAGTTTTTCATAGTAGCGACTTGCGGGAATATATAGACAATGTTCGCAGGGCACACGAACAAACCATAGATATAACAAACCCTGACACTTTGCTGAATAAAGGCTGGGCAACCGACAGCAAAGAGAAAGCAGAAAACCTTGTTGCAGATTTTAAAGCATGGATTGCTCAACATCAGGACGAAATAACTGCCTTACAGATTTTTTATACGCAACCCTATCGCAGACGTGAACTGAATTACAAAATGATTCAGGAAGTATTGGAGAAATTGAAGCTAGAAAGGCCATTACTTGCACCTATGCAAGTTTGGCGTGCTTATGAGCAATTGGAAAAGGCAACAGGTAGCCCAAAATCTGAATTGATTGCATTGGTTTCTTTGCTTCGCAGAATTTCGGGAGTTGATTCCACATTGATTGATTATTCTAACAAAGTAGATTTGAATTTCCGTGACTGGATTTTAAAGAAAAACGCAGGACAACACAACCGATTTACAGAAGAACAAATGCAATGGCTGAGAATGATTAAAGACCATATAGCCACCAGCATACATTTAGATGCAGACGATTTGGACTACACGCCTTTTGATGCAGAAGGTGGAAAAGGGAAAATGTGGCAATTGTTTGGAGAGCAGATGGATGAAATTATTAACGAACTAAACGAAGCATTGGCAGCATAATGATTGAATTTGAAAATTTACCAAAAGGCTGGACGATTGCCAAGTTTGAAGATTTGTTGAATTATATCCAACCGACAAACTATATCGTAAAGTCAACTGATTATAAAGATACATACCCAACACCCGTATTGACGGCAGGTAAATCATTCACAAAAGGTTACACCAACGAAACAGACGGCATTTTTACCAAATTGCCAACGATAATTTTTGATGACTTTACAACTGCAACACAGTTTGTAAATTTTCCTTTCAAAGTAAAATCATCAGCCATGAAGATTTTACAACCGACTTGTGATTTAGTCAATATCAAGTTGGCATATTATTACATGCAAACCATTCACTTAAAAGGCGAAACACACAAAAGGTTTTGGATTTCAGAATATTCACAAATTCCAGTGCCACTAGCCCCACTAAACGAGCAAAAACGCATACTTGCCAAAATTGAACAACTACTCACCGACCTTGACAAAGGCATTGAGTATTTGGAAACTTCCAAACAGCAATTGAAGGTTTATAGGCAAGCGGTATTGAAATTCATATTTGAATCTGTTCAAAATCCAGATTCAAAAACTGTAGAAAATTGCTGCACCCATGTTGTTGATTGTTTGCATTCAACAGCAAAATTTAAAAAGTCAGGCTTGTATTGCGTTGATACAACTTGCATAGAGGATGGCAAAATACTTTTCGAACACATAAGATATGTAGACGAGTCAACATTTAAAGAAAGAATTTCAAGACTAAAGCCTGAGTATGGAGATGTTCTATTTGCAAGGGAAGGAACTGTTGGAACAACTCTTATAGTTCCCAAAGACATTGATATTTGTCTTGGTCAAAGAATGATGATGTTTAGATTGAAAGACGGTATTAAACCCAAGTATTTCATGTATTACTTTCAATCTCCACTTTTTAAAACTCAATACCGCCCATTAATTGGCGGAACGACTTCACCACATTTAAATATACGTGACATTAGAAGGTTTAATGTAATTTCTTGTGTTCCCTCAGAGCAAGAAAGAATAATCCAAGAAATTGAATCTCGTCTATCCGTTTGCGATAAAATCGAAGAAACTATAGAAAGCAGTTTGCAACAGGCAGAAGCTTTGCGTTTGAGCATCATTAAAAATGCATTTGAAGGCAAACTTGTTCCGCAAGACCCGAATGATGAACCTGCTGAGAAGTTGTTGGAGAGAATAAGAGCCGCAAAAGGAAACGGAAAGCCTGAGAAGAAGGAGAAAGTGAAAGCGGAGAAGAAACCTACACAAAAACGAAAAGAGAAAATTGAAATATGACACCAAAGAACAACATAAAAGTATTGGTGGCATCCACTATTTATGGCTATCAAGACCAACTTTCGGCCATCTATGCACAGTTAGATAGCTACGGATATGATGTGATGAATTCACACATGGGAACGGTATATGCCGGAGCGGATAAATCAAATAAAGATAATTGCATGGATGCCGTTGATGAATGTGATGCCTTTTTAGGAATCATTCGTCCTGATTACGGTTCGGGAGTAATTGGCGAAACTTCCATTACACACGAAGAAGTTCTAAGAGCTATCCTTTTGAAAAAAGCCAGATGGTTTTTAGTGGATTCCAAAGTAGTTTTTGCCCGCCAACTTTTGAATAAATCAGAAATTGTTGACAGACATACACTGAAACCAATAAAAACGGAGAATATAATTATACGTCCGAATTCACTGATTGATGTTCGCTGTATTGACATCTACAATCTTGTAACCAAAGACAAAGTTCCGCCAAAAGAAAGAGTAGGCCATTGGGCACAGGAATTCTATGATTTACCTGGTTTGCAACGATATGTAGAAGGTCAGTTTAGCAAGCCAGAGAAAGTGCAGCGAACCATTGATTACATGAAAAAATTGAAGCCATGACAGACTTTGAATACATACAATCCCTTTTAAAGGAGAAGGAAGGCAGTCAATTGGAGTTCATAGAATCTTTCAATTACAAGCATATTGCTGAAACAGTTTGTGCATTTCTCAATACACAAGGCGGAAGAATTATTGTGGGTGTGAATAACAAAAAAGAACCTGTATTAAAACAGGGTATTAACGAAGACTTTAATGATCTGAGAAGACACATTTACAATGCCATTACGCCTGAAAGTTTAATAGGAATTAGAAAGGAAGAATATAAGAATCATCCATTGGTGCTGATTGAAGTTATTGAAGGAACAACAAAACCTTATTCAATTAAGAACCAATCATTCATTCGTTCCGGTAGCGAAACTCGTCCGGCAAACGATAATGAAATGAGCAATTTGATTCGGGCAAGAAGAAAGGAAGAATACAGTTGGGAGAATTCACCTGCCCTTGAAGCTACTTTGGATGATTTGGATAAGGAAGAAATCAGCAGAGCTATTGAATTATCAAACAACATTGGCAGAACAACACGCTTTAAAACGGATGACCCTTTAACTTTTCTATCGCACTTCCAATTGTTCCGTAATAATCAGCTAACCAATTCTGCTATTGTGTTGTTTGGTAAAGAGCCAACCTACTTTTTGCCCCAGTGTAGAACTCGAATCATTCATTTTGGAGAGAGCAAATCAGCTAATGAGTATGCTGACACATTAATTGTAGAAGAAAATCTCTTCAAATCGTTCCGAAGAATTCAAGATTATTTCAAGAAAAACTTACCGATTCAAAGCCAATTCAGCGATACAAATTGGCAACGGAAAGACCAGCCCAAATACCCTTTAAAGGCTTTAGATGAAGCAGTTATTAATGCCATGATGCATCGTGATTATTCCGACCCAACTGGCGAAGTGTTCATTGGTATTTATTCTGATAAGATTGAAGTTGTTAATAGTGGAGAGTTACCTGAATCACTCAAAGATGCAAATTTGAAAAAGAGCCATCGTTCCATACCGCCAAATCCGGTTATCACCCACATGGTTTATTTATGTGGCATGATTGAAAAAGTGGGACGGGGAACGGTCTTAATCACAGAACTTTTTGATGAATACGGACTTGCTGAACCACATTGGAAGAGCAAAAATGGTGGCACAACGCTTACCCTTCCTGGCAAACCAAAGACTATTGAGTTAAATGAACGTATGCGTTCATTTATGTTGACTTTGGAAACGGGCCAACAGTTTGGAAGAGAAGATTACGAACGGTTTTTTCAGAATAACATTTCAGAAAAAACGGCTCGTTTGGACATAGGAAAGCTTTTAGATGGAAACTGGCTTGAAAAGACAGGAGAAGGTCCGGCCACGAAATACATCAGAACAACAAAAAAGTTACCGGATATTACCGGATAAATGACAACTCAAGATTCAAGATGCTGATTTTCAACGCAAATATAAATACAGCTATTACCGGAAATTACCGGATTGCTCCGTATGGGGTTGGTCAAAGTTTACCGGAAATTACCGGATTTGACTATGGCAAGCGTATAAAAGCATTGATATTCAATAATTTAAAAACTCAAAGAATTACCGGATTTTACCGGATAAAGTGAAAGAAGTATGAGCAACGAAAATACATCAGCAATAGTAAGTAAGGTATGGAGTTTTTGTAATCCGCTAAGAGATATTGGCGTTGGTTATGGCGACTACTTGGAGCAACTTACCTATTTGCTGTTTTTGAAAATGGCTGATGAATTCAGCAAACCACCCTACAACAGAAAACTACCAATACCAATTGAACACAATTGGGAAAGTTTGACTTCAAGACGTGGTGATGAACTGGAACAACATTATTCCAAAACGCTGAATGTGCTTTCAAGACAAAAAGGTGTTTTAGGGCAAATTTTTGTTCAAAGTCAAAACAAGATTAAAGAGCCAGCTATGCTTTACAAAATCATTGACATGATTGATAAAGAACAATGGGCAACGCTTGGAGCAGATATAAAAGGAACCATTTACGAAGGTCTTTTAGAAAAGAATGCAGAAGATACCAAAAGCGGAGCAGGTCAATATTTCACACCAAGAGCATTAATTCGTGCAATGGTAGAATGTGTGCAGCCCGAACCCATGAAAACCATTGCTGACCCTGCTTGTGGCACTGGTGGTTTCTTTTTGGCGGCTTATGACTTCATTGCTAAACAGAAATTGGACAAAACACAAAAGCACTTTTTAAAACACGAAACATTTTTCGGAAATGAAATTGTGCCAAACACAAGAAGAATGTGTTTGATGAATTTGTTTTTGCACAATATCGGTGACTTTGAAAGCGAAAACTTCATCTCCCCAGCTGATGCTTTGATTTCTGATAGCGGTTTAAGAGTAGATTATGTTTTAGCTAATCCGCCATTCGGCAGAAAAAGCAGCATGACAGCGACCAACGAAGAAGGTGAACAGGAAACAGACGAACTCACTTACAACCGACAAGACTTTTGGGAAACATCAAGCAACAAGCAATTGAACTTTGTTCAGCACATCAGAACGATGATGAAATCAACAGGACAAGCAGCAGTTGTTTTGCCCGACAATGTTTTGTTTGAAGGTGGTGCAGGTGAAACAGTCCGCAAAAAATTAATGCAAACAACCGACCTGCATACAATTCTTCGTTTGCCGACAGGTATTTTTTATAGACAAGGTGTAAAAGCAAATGTGCTTTTCTTCGACAACAAACCTGCATCAAAACAACCTTGGACAAAGGACATTTGGATATACGATTTTAGAACTAACATTCATTTTACACTGAAAAAGAATCCGCTAAAACTTGAAGACCTCAGAGACTTCATCAATTGCTACAATCCTGAAAACAGACACAAACGAAAAGAAACTTATAACGCAGACACTAATCCTGAAGGACGTTGGAGAAAGTTCACTTATGATGAAATCATCAACCGTGACAAGACATCGCTTGACATCACTTGGATAAAAGACAAATCGCTTGCCGACCTTGACAACTTGCCCGACCCAGACGTTTTAGCAGGAGAAATAATTGAAAACCTTGAAGCAGGACTGGAAAGTTTCAGAGAAATAATGATTACGATAAATGGAAAGGACTAATAGCCAACGCAAGGTGTTAGCGTTTTTGTCAACCCATCATTCGTAATCCATCCCCCATTTCTCAAAGCCATTCAAAGTTACCCAGCCCTCAACCAAAAAAGGCTACCCGAAGGCAGCCTTTTTAGCTAAGCATCAGCTGTGCGAAGTTTAATTCAGCACAGGATTGGCGGGTTGCAGGGTAAAGGTAACTTCGGCGATATCGTCGGCACCCAGGGTAATTTCCTGGTTATCGGGCACCTGATAGCCGGGGGCAAAACAACCTAAGGTGTATTTGCCTTCAAAAAGGCCGGTAAACTCATACATGCCGCCGTCGTCGGTTTCGGTAACTTCCGATTGCTGAATCAGGGTTACCTGTGCGCCGGCCACCGGATTGCCGGTATTGGCATCCACCACTTCGCCGGTGATTTCTGAAACCCCTTCTTCGGCAGCTGCGCGGCCTCTGCGCTTTTTGCGGCGCGCCTGCAGGTACTCGGTGTAAAAGCCCGGGTTTTCGGCCGAAACAAGTATGGCAGAGGTATCAATTCTGTCCTTCAGCAGATTGTTGCAGGCCACAAAAAGTATCCTCAGCTCTTCGCGGGCCGTGCGCCTCAGGTTAAGCTGGAAGTTCTTTTCGCGCAAAGCCACGCTCAGCTGCTGAAGCGAGCCGCTGTAGGCCTGCAGATCGGCTTCAAGATAACCCAGGCCCGACAACTCCTCGGCCTTTGAGGTGAGCAGATCCTCAATGTGAAGTCCGGTTTCGTAGAGTTTGTGGCCGCCTACCTTAGCCATATCCGTTTTATAATCCTTAAGCATCCGCAGGGTAGGTGCATCGTTGCTGCCGCTGCTCAGGTTTACCAGCACCGAGGTAGCCTGCACCAGTTTTGTCCTGAACTGGCTGCTCACATTGTTCCTTACACGGTAAATGTTGCTCACCGATCTCGACATCTTCGTGATAAGGGCGCCCATTTCGTTAAGTTTCTGCGAGAACTCAGCCATTACAGCAACCATTTCGGGCCGGGTGGCAAAAGCAGTGTTGTGTTCTTCAATAATACGTTCAAGCGTTCTGAGCTTTTGGTAACGTTTTACAAATGTTTTCATAGTTTTTTTCTTTTTTTGGTGTTGAAAATGTGGTTCACTTTTTTATGCTGCGGCGGTGTGTTGAGCCATGCTGGCTAAGTCCGCCGGTTTCATGATCAGGGGGAGAGTGAACCGGCTCCGCAACCTGATCATGGCTGAGTTCCCACCTCAGCAGGGAGGCAGCAGGCCCGACGAAGTTTTGCCGTGAATATGAGCCTGTGCAAGCCCCTCTCCGGTATTGTTCAGTTTGCTGTTCAGGTATTCCGGTTTAAGATTGCGGCCCGTATACTGCGCATTAATCCTGAAATCCTCATACTTCAAACAACCGCAAAACAACAGCGACAGAGATAAAAACCAGAACGATGCAGCCACCTTCAGGCGGTAAGCAATTCTTCTTACCATCTTCTTTTTAAAAAGTTTCTGTATTCTCCGGGTGGTTTTCATTGGGGTCAATTTTGCTTTACTTACCCAATTAAATGCATATGCGTGACGATTTTACAATTAAAAAATTGTAATTATTACAGTTATACAGGCTTAAATAGCTGATTATATGTAAAATAAACATTTTTTCAGATTCATGGCATTTCCCCTGAATTACCCTGAAAAATGCCCGGGGCATCACTTTTTATAGCCGTGTGCGGGAAAACCGGCCATGGAGCCCGGACTGTACTTCGGGGGCTACTCCGCTTGTGGTGCAGGGTTTTGGGTTCAGTATGTAAACGCCGGGCCACACATCATCTTTACATCAGCAGAAATAAAACCCGGCAGAAACACAGAAACCAGGCTGATGGGCACACTGAAACCAGGGGTGTGGCATTACAGGAAAAAATTCCCAAATCCGGCAGGGTATACCATAATATATATAGTCATTCTTTTTTGCCCGGCTGCATCGTGGCAAAAAGGGCGTTTACAGATCAGCAGCGCAAAAACCGGAGTAAACCCGGACATGTCAGGAGTAAACTCAAACACATTAGGAGTAAACTCGAACATGTTAGGAGTAAACTCGAACACATTAAGAGTAAACTCAAACATGTTAGGAGTAAACTCAAACATGTTAGGAGTAAACTCAAACACATTAGGAGTAAACTCGAACACATTAGGAGTAAACTCAAACACATTAAGAGTAAACTCAAACACATTAGGAGTAAACTCAAAAATGTTAGGAGTAAACTCAAAAACATTAAGAGTAAACTCGAACATGTTAGGAGTAAACCCGAACACATTAAGAGTAAACTCAAACATGTTAGGAGTAAACT
>JANJXG010000004.1 GCA_024709145.1 Bacteroidales bacterium
GGGGTGTCCGGAACTCGTGTGAAGCCATACTGACGAAACGGGATTTGAGCATGCCCAGTTGTTTTTCGGCTTCGAGTGTTTCGCGCAGCGACTGTTCTGCTTCTTTGAGGCTTGTAATGTCACTGGCCAGGCCAATCAGCCTGACAAGCTTCCCGCCGGCGTCGGTGAGCCCCTTACTTTCAGCCCTGATCCATTTTTCCTGTCCATCGACCAGCAAACGGAATTCGATGTCGAGCATGGTCTGATTGACCATGTGCTCCTGGTAGGCTTCAATGACAGCTTTCAGGTCATCGGGATGAATGGCATTCAGCAATCGATCGTAATTGTTGCTTATTTCGGACAGGCTGATTTTCGTAATGCGTTCAAAGGCGGGGTTAACGTAGAGTGTTTCCAGGGTATCAGCATCGCGCAACCAGAAAATGTCATCCACATTTTCGGCCAGCTGCCTGAATTTTTCTTCACTTTCTCTGAGCTCGAGTTCGGTTTCCTTTTGACGTGTGATGTCGACCACCGAACCTTCAATGTAGGCAATTTCACCATTTTCGTTGCGCACCAACCGGGCATTTTCCCGCACATAAAACTGATTTCCTTCGCGGTTAATCCAGATATCTTCAGCGTCGATAATCTGATTTTCAATGAGTAACTTATTGATAAATGCTTTTCTGGTTTCAGGCTGAACAAGTTTGCTTTGGATGATGTTGACTTTCAAGAATTCTTCCAGGTCGTTGTATCCATGCAGTCGTGCTAGTGCCAGGTTCGACATCAGGATATCGCCGTTTAAGGAAGTCCTGTATAAGCCCACTACGCTGTTGTTGTATATGCTCTTAAACCTTTCTTCACTTTCTTTGAGGGCCATCTCAATGCGTTTTCGCGCCGAGATATCCGTTAGCGTACCGGAAAATTTTGTTGGTATTCCTTCGTAATCTATTTCGGTAACACTGCCACGTGCCATAGCCCACCATATGCTGTTGTCGGGTTTAATGGCGCGGAATTCAGCGGTAAAAGTGCGGATTAGTCCGCTCACCGATTTTTCAACTTCAGCCATAAAGGGCTGTACATCATCCGGATGGATGAATTGCAGAATGTCGTCGATCGGGTGTGTCTTCTTGGAAAATGAAAGTCCGCTGATGTGTTCAAATACCTTATTGAAGGAAATGGTGTCTGACTTGATGTCAACAGTCCAGATTCCGGTGCCGGAGGCTTCGGATGAAAGGTTGAGGTTGTATTCACTTTCCATCAGTGCCTTTTCGAAATAGATACGTTTTTGAGCATTAACAAAAATCTCGGCCATAAATCGCAGCAGGATGATTTCAGCTTCACTCCATGTTTTTTTTGTTTTAACGGAATCGAAGCCAAGAAATCCGGTTAGTTTAGCATCGGTGAATAAAGGAACAGCAATCATCGATTGAATTTCTTGTGGTTCGAGTATTTCCCTAAGCTGGGATCCCATCGGTAAAAGTTGTACATCCTCAACGATCATTACTTCGTTGTTTAAGTGAGCCTGAATCCATTGCGGAATTTCATCAATCGATGATTCCTGAAGGTTTTCGATCTGTGGTTCGATGCCCACATTGCACCATTCGTGGGTGTTGCGGACAATCAATCTGTCCAGATCATAGTCAAAAAGGTAACTCCTGTCGGTATTGATGAAGGTGCCAACTTTTTCGAGTGTAAGTGAAATGGCATCGTCAAGCTGATCAACAGGCAGGTTGATAAAATTGGATGCCATGTCCATCAGAATCTTTTGAAGCGACGATTTAAACACAAGCTCCTCTTCGAGCGCTTTCCGGCGGCTGATGTCGTTGTTGATGCCGATCCAACGGAGGGGTTCACCCGATTCATCGCGGATAATTTTGCCTTTAGATAAGATCCATTTCCATTCACCGGATTTGCACCTGAGCCTGTATTCCACTTCAAAGATGGTTGTTCTTTGGTTCAGGTAATCTTCTGTTGCCTTGGTGATAATGGCAGCATCGTCGGGGTGCCAGAGCTTTTTCCAGGATTCGATGTGGGGCGGAATGTCATCATTGCCGTAGCCGAGCATACTCTTCCATGTATCAGTGTAAAAAACATTACCTGTCTGAACATTCCAATCCCAAAGACCCGACTCAGTATAGGTAAGAGCAAGATTAAAGCGTTCTTCGCTTTGTTGCAGTTTAATCTCGCTGTTTTTTCGGTGACTGATGTCACTCATAATTCCTTCGAGTCGAACTATTACGCCATTGTTGTCTTTGATAGCCAGGGCCTTGTCGAGTACCCACTTCGTTTTGCCATCCGCAGTAATAATCCTGTATTCTATGGCCTCTTTTCCCTGGTTCAACAATGTTTCGTATCCTGCTTTGAAAATTGGCAGATCATCGGGATGGATCAGATCGTGCTGGAGTTGTGGGTTTTCGATGAGCGCTACATTTGAATATCCAAACATCTGCTGGCAAGATGGACTAATGAAGCTAAAAGAATAATCCGGTATTTCCACTGACCAGATCACTTCATCCAGTGAGCTTAAAATGTTCTGCAATCTTTCCTCGCTTTTATTCAAAGCTTCGGTGATTTGTTTTTTTTCGGTGATATCAGTGATGAAACCATGCCAAAGTACTTTTTTACGTCCGATCTTTTGGGGCATCGATTGCAGCCGCATCCAACGCAGTCCTTTTTGATCCAGAACAATTCTGAATTCAATGTCCCAGGCATTAATTGTTCTGAAAGATTCCCGTATACTTTTTCTGATCAAATTCTGGTCATCAGGATGTATCAACTGGCTGATTAGTGACGGGTTTGCTCGCAGTTGTTCAATACTCACATGAAAATACTCTTCAAGTTTTTCGCTGACGTATGGAAAAGAGAATTGTTCATCCTGATCCATTTGCAGCTGGAACAATATCCCAGGCAGATTGATTGCCAGGTCATGCAACAGTTTGTCGCCTTGACGGATAAGCTTCTCCTGTTGTTTTCTCAGGCTGATATCCCGGCTCAGGGCCAAAATGCCGATGAGTTTGCCACCCAGGTCATAAAAGGGGGCTTTGAGGGTTTCGAGTGGGATAATTCTGCCGTCAGCATAGGTTACCAATTCTTCAAACAA
>JANJXG010000020.1 GCA_024709145.1 Bacteroidales bacterium
GGAGTATAACGACCTGAAAGCCTATAGAAAATGGAGTATTGTTGCAGGTCCTGTGCTATTTGACAAAGCCACATTATCACCTCAATATGGTGATCTTTCGTTTGATAATAAACCAATTATTGGGTTTAACGCAGGTTTCGAATATGATTTTTATCCGGAAAAAAAATGGTCAATAATAACTGGACTTATTTTGACAAAGGAGCCTATTTACAAGTTTAATTATAGAATAGCCATTGAGGATACCTATGCTCACTATCTTGAAGACTGGGTTAGTGCTGCAAAGGCTAACGCAATAGTCTCTTTTTCTACACCAATTTTGATACGAATAAACATACAAGCGCATAAAAGATTGTATTTTAATTTATTTTCTGGTCTAAAAGTCAAGTATTTCCCGCAAGGCACAGCAGATTATACCCTTGTTATGGGCAATGAAGACCGAACGGAGTCGCGGGAGATGTTCGGTTTGCGACTAAACAGCCCTGAAAATGCATTTCAAGGTAGTTTTGTTATCGGAACCGGTTGTTCTTATGCCTTGGATAAAGTCCTGCTCAAAGCGAATCTCATTTACGTGATGAATTTTCAAAACACCATCACTGGCGAATACCAGTTTGGTAATTTATTCAGCTCACCACCTACACGTGGTTATTACAACCTTTCGGGCAAAACCTCGGCTTGTTGTTTTCGGCGAGTTTGAAAAAAGGAAGGGCTATACGTTAAGTGTTTTCAAAACAAGCTTCATATTGAATTTTTTACCAAGTGGAAAAACAAATGTTGATAATTTCAAACATTTGAATTACTTTTGTGGATAATATTCAACATAATTGCATGAACTCAAAAAAACAAATCCTGTTTCCAAAGCATCAGGAGATCATGGAGCAAGTGGGCGAAAATATCAAACTGGCCCGAAAACGCCGCAAACTTACGACCATTCAGGTGAGCGAGCGGGCTGACATTGACCGATCCACCCTGTACCAAATCGAAAAAGGGAATGGCAGTGTTTCAATGGCAGCCTATTTTAAAACTTTGCGCGTGCTTGGTTTGCAGGACGATTTTTTAAAACTTGCTGCCGATGATGCCTTTGGCCGCAAACTTCAGGACCTTGATCTAATCCAGAAAAAATAAGTATGTCGTCCTCAAAAACAGATATTTTGGTGTATGCCCACTGGTTGGAAATGAAAGAGCCGGTGCAGATTGGTGTCTTGAGCGCACAGCAGGCCAAAGGCAAAAAAGCGTTTAGTTTTGAATATGCAAAAGACTGGCTTCAATCAGCACCACAGTTGCTGCTCGATCCCGATATTGGCTGGTTTAAAGGGAAACAATACCCTTCGGGAAAAGACAACTTTGGAATCTTTTTTGATTCCATGCCCGACACCTGGGGACGAACACTGATGAAGCGCCGGTCAGCGTTTGAAGCCAAAAGAGAAGGCAAAGCGGCACCAAACCTATATGACATTGATTTTTTGCTGGGCGTGCATGACAATTGCCGAATGGGCGCTTTGAGGTTTAAGCTCGATCCCAACGGTCCATTTTTAGACAACAATCAAAACAAACCCGTGCCCCCATTGAGCAGCGTAAGAGACTTACAATATGCTTCACAGGTTTTGGAATCGGACACTCCTGTGGATGATTTGAAAAAATGGCTCGATCTTTTAATTGCTCCGGGCACTTCGTTGGGTGGTGCACGACCAAAGGCAAATTTGGTTGACGATCAAAATAATTTGTGGATAGCCAAATTCCCATCTAAAAACGATGCTCTCGACAAAGCAGCCTGGGAATTTTTGGCTTATAAATTAGCCATTGATGCGGGTGTGGAGATGTCGGAATCAAGAATCGAAAGAATTTCAGGGCCGCATCACACATTCTTTACCAAAAGGTTTGATAGGCAAAAAAACGAACGAATCCATTTTGCCAGCGCCATGACAATGACCGGCAATAACGAAGAAACCATTAAACAGGTGCCGGCAAGCTACTTAGATATTGCTGAATTTATTCAATATTCAGGCTGTCAGAATGTCCATGATTTGAATCAGTTGTGGAGACGGATTGTATTTAACATCGCCATTTCCAACACGGATGATCATCTTCGTAATCATGGCTTCCTGCTGACTGAAAACGGCTGGATTCTTTCTCCCGCATTTGATTTGAACCCTTCTGTTGACAAGAATGGACTGGCATTGAATATTGATGTTTCGGACAATGCACTGGATTTTGAGCTGGCAAAAAGCGTTGGGATGTATTTTCAATTGACCACTTCAAAAATGGATAGCATCATTTCCGAAGTGGTCAATGCTGTGAGCCGTTGGAAATCTGTTGCCATTGAGATTGGCATCTCCGGGTCTGAGCAGGAAATCATGGCTTCGGCTTTCGGAAAATAGTCAAGGTCTGTTAACAATTTCATATCTTTCCTTAATGGAAATACAAAGCGAGGATATTCAGCTGATCAAAAAGAAACTTGAACTGGCACCTGCACAGTGGTCATACCCGGTGCACGGCAGCTTGAAAAACAACCCTGGCTTTGCAAATAGCCAAAAATCAACCAAAACCGTTTCGTTAACCCAAAATGCAATGCTGCCGCAACGAGGCATAACCGGAGCCGTGGATTTTTTTATTCTAATCCGTTTAAGCCCTTGTTTATTTGATTTAATCAAGCACTTATGTCCAAAATTCTTCAATAATTGGACAAGCAGGCAAATCATGTTCAATTTCTGACAGCGGATGAAATCAATCATCCCACAATTGACGCGAATAAAAAAACCTGCTGAAATCAATGTCAATTGTAGAGACAAAGTGATTCAGCAGGTTCGTTCTATTCTAAAAACGTTTGATTTATTGGATTTTAGTTATACTCCGGTCTGATCTTTTTGGCAATCAATGTATGCAAATCGCTGATGCTGACGCGTTCCTGTAGCATGCTATCGCGGTCGCGCAGGGTAACGGTATTGTCTTCCAGGGTTTGATGGTCCACGGTAATGCAATAAGGTGTGCCTATGGCATCCTGACGACGGTAGCGCTTTCCGATGGAATCTTTTTCCTCATATTGGCAATAGAAGTCGTAGCGTAGGCTTTGCAGTATTTCGCGGGCTTTCTCTGGCAGTCCGTCCTTGGCCACTAGCGGCAGGATGGCTGCTTTTACAGGGGCCAACACGGCTGGTAGTTTCAGCACCACGCGTTCGCTGCCGTCTTCGAGCTTTTCTTCGTTGTACGAATTGCTGAGCATGGCCAGAAACATGCGGTCGAGCCCGATGGAGGTTTCAACCACATAAGGCACATAGCTTTGGTTGAGCTCCGGATCGAAATACTGAATCTTTTTACCCGAAAACTTTTGATGTGCGCTCAGGTCGAAGTCGGTACGGGAATGGATTCCTTCCAATTCTTTAAAACCAAACGGGAATTCAAACTCGATGTCGGCAGCAGCATTGGCATAATGTGCTAATTTTTCATGATCATGGAAACGGTATTTTGAAGCCGGAATGCCGAGTGAAAGGTGCCATTTCATGCGTTCTTTCTTCCAATGTTCGAACCAGGCAAGCTCATCGCCCGGACGCACAAAAAACTGCATCTCCATTTGTTCAAACTCACGCATTCTGAAAATAAACTGACGGGCAACAATTTCATTACGGAAGGCTTTTCCGGTTTGGGCTATGCCAAAAGGAATCTTCATGCGGCCGGTTTTCTGCACATTGAGGTAGTTTACAAAAATGCCTTGTGCTGTTTCGGGGC
>JANJXG010000095.1 GCA_024709145.1 Bacteroidales bacterium
TTCAACCCATCATGACCCCAAACAGGGTGAAGATGGTGACAAAACCAAGCAGGAAACCTGCATAAACTTCTGATTCGGTGTGAGCATCGAGCTGCAACCTGGCTGATGCGGTGAGACCCGACACAAGGACAACAATGGGTAAGATTGCAAAATAATCCGGACTAAAATACAAGGCTAATGTGGCTACTCCGGCTGTTATGGCCCCCACTCCCATCGTATGAAGACTGATTTTCCACCAATAATTAACGAGTAAAGCCATCAGGCTAAGCATTGTAGCTCCCAGCATATAGAGGCTGAAAACAGGATCGATTTCCCAGGATCGGCTGAGGTGAAAAAGCAAATAGAAAAAAACAGCTGTTATCAAAACCGGCAAATGACGTTCGGCCCTGTGAGGCATATGGAGTGCGCTGATAAGCTTCATCCTCAGCATGATATAAAAGATTATGGCCGGGAACAGGAAAGTGATTGCCAACACATATAAACCATATATAAAAACCCAAAGCGACTCCTGCTCGTGTTGCAAAGGGTCACCGAAAGTAACCAAAACAACGTAAGCCCAGGCAGGCATTAAGAGTGGATGAAAAATGATGGAAATAATTCGGGGTAGCAGGGTCTCCGAAGCGGCATTCTTTGGCATATCTAGAGCTCTTTCCTCAATCGGGCTACAGGAATATTCAGCTGTTCACGGTATTTGGCAACGGTTCTTCTGGCAATGTTATATCCTTTATCTTTTAGAATCGATGTCAGTTGTTCATCGGTCAGAGGTTTATCTTTGGTTTCGGCTTCAATGCAATCACTGAGAATCTTTTTTATTTCGCGCGTCGAAACCTCTTCCCCGTCGTCCATCTGCATGCTTTCGCTGAAGAAACTTTTCAACAGATAAGTACCAAAAGGTGTTTGCACATATTTGCTGTTGGCTACCCTTGAAATTGTTGATATATCAAGCCCCACAACTTCAGCTATATCTTTAAGTATCATAGGCCTGAGTGATGTTTCGTCACCGGTAAGGAAATATTCCCGCTGATAAACCATGATGGCCTCCATGGTATTGTAAAGTGTGTTGTGTCGTTGCCTGATGGCATCGATAAACCACTTGGCAGAGTCAATTTTTTGTCGGATAAATACAACAGCTTCTTTATCCGTTTTGGATTTTTTGTTTTCCGAGAACATCTCAAGCATCTCGCCGTAGGTTTTGCTAACCCGCAATTCGGGCATGTTTCGGCTGCTGAGGCTGAGTTCAAGTTCGCCGTCATTGATGTGGATGATAAAATCGGGAATGATGTAATGATTCTCTTTGGATGATTCCATGATACTGTTGCCCGGTTTGGGGTTTAGCTTCAGAATCTCATTCAAGGCATCCTTGAGTTCATCCTCGGTAATTTCAGCTCGTTTGATAATCTTATCGTAATGCTTTTTCGTGAACTCATTGAAGAATCTGTCAATGATCATGATGGCAAGGCTGTAATCACGGTCGGGTTGTTCATCCTGAAGCCGCTCTAGTTGCAGCATCAGACACTCCTGCAGGTTTCGCGCACCAACCCCGGGCGGATCAAACTCCTGAATCACAGAGAGCACCTCAGCAAGTTCCTTTTTATTGGTTTTGATATTCATGCCAAAAAGCAGGTCATCAGCCATGGCGTCGAGTGGACGGCTCAGGTATCCTGAATCATCCAGATTTCCGATGATATAGGTTCCTATTTTCGATTTTCTTTCGTCGAGTTTGCGATATCCGAGTTGCTGTAACAAAAGCTCCTGAAAACTATCTGAGCTGGCAAATGGGATTTCATACTTTGAATCGTCGGGACTGTAATTGTTTACACTTGTGCGGTAATCGGGAATATCGTCATCGTCAGCGATGTAATCATCAAAGGTAAATTCATCGTCTTTGCTGTCATAATCATCGCCATCATCATCATCGTAGGTATCATCATCACCATAATCAGCCTCATCTGCATCATAGTCTTCCACTTCGGCACCTTCTTCGAGTTCCAGTGCCGGGTTTTCTTCAATTTCCTGCTTAATGCGCTGCTCCAGGGCCACAGAAGGAATCTGTAAAAGCTTCATCAGCAGGATTTGCTGTGGTGATAGCTTTTGTAAGAGCTTCTGTTGTAGTCTTTGATTGAGCATGCCAGTTTACTTCTTTTTGATCAGCTGATGTTGCCTTGGCAACAAAATTCATCACGAATTTACGACATTTATCTTTTGTAAAACAAAATTTATCCCACTCTGTCAGGCAAATTCCTGCACTGATTTGTGAAAACAAGCTGATTCAGACGTTTTCAGCAAAATTCATGTTTATAAAAAATGTCAACCAACGGCTTAAAACTCACAGTTCAAGGGTGTTCTTGGGAAAGGTATGACATCTCTGATGTTTCCCATTCCGGTAACAAAAAGCATCAGACGTTCAAAACCAAGTCCAAAACCTGCATGAGGAACGCTACCAAACTTCCTGGTTTCTAAATACCACCACATGCTTTCGACAGGGATATTCATTTCATGCATTCTTTGAAGGAGTTTGTCGTAGACTTCCTCACGCTGTGACCCGCCAATGATTTCTCCGATTCCGGGAAAAAGCACGTCCATCGCCCGAACCGTCATTCCATCCTCATTTTGTTTCATGTAGAATGCCTTGATCTTCTTTGGATAATCAGTCAGAATGACGGGTTTCTTAAAGTGCTTTTCAACCAGATACCGCTCATGCTCCGATTGCAGGTCGGCTCCCCAATCCTCAATAGGATAGGCAAATTTGCCCTTTTTGTTGTGGTTGGAGTTTTTAAGTATTTCAATAGCAGATGTGTAAGTAATTCTTTCAAATGGATGCTCAAGCACAAAATTGAGCTTGCTGATTAACTCCATTGACTTTTCCTCAGCTTTTTTATTTTTTTCCTCCTCCTCAAGTCGCTTACTCAGGAAAGCCAGATCGTCGGCGCAGTGATCAAGGGCATATCTGATGAGATATTTTAGCATGTCTTCGGCCAGATCCATATCGTCATGGATATCATAAAACGCGACTTCAGGCTCAATCATCCAAAATTCAGCCAGATGGCGCGAGGTATTCGAATTCTCAGCTCTGAAAGTAGGTCCAAAGGTATATACCTTTGAAAGTGCCAGAGCTGCCAACTCAGCTTCGAGCTGACCCGATACCGTGAGGTTGGTATGCTTACCAAAGAAATCCTGTTTGTAGTCAATCTCCATTTCTTCATTGAGCGGAATCTGATCGAGCTTAAGGGTGGTAACCTGAAACATTTCACCGGCACCTTCAGCGTCAGAAGCAGTGATTATGGGTGCATGAACATTATAGAAACCCCTGTCGTTGAAAAACTTATGGATTGCAAAAATCATGGCATGCCGGATGCGTGAAACTGCCCCGAAAGTATTTGTTCGAAAACGCAGGTGCGCTTTTTCGCGCAAAAACTCCAACGAATGCTTTTTAGGCTGAAGCGGATATTCATCGGGATTGGCCTCGCCCAACAGCTCAATCGAACGAACAGAGAGTTCAACCCGTTGGCCGCTGCCGGCAGAAGGCACCAACAGGCCTATGGCCGAAATGGCTGCTCCGGTGTGCATGAGCGACAAAGCTTCCTCGGGAATCTGATCAAGATCGACAACCAACTGGAGATTATGGATCGTTGAACCATCGTTCAACGCGATGAAGGCAACATTTTTACTCGAACGTTTGGTTCTGACCCAACCTTTCACATTCATTTCCTGCGCAAAGTCTTCGCTTTGGAGGGCTACTTTGATTTCTGTACGTTTCACGTTTTTGCTGATTATGTTGAAAAGAAGTGCAAAAAAACAAAAAAAGGGGCTTTGATTTATAAATACTTTGAAATTAATCTAGTTGTATATTGATTATCAATTCATTAATATTAGTCATCAGGATGGAAGAAGCTTATAAAACTTTTTACTTCATACTTTGTTTCTTGTGGAATGAGATATTGAAGCAGTTTCATCACCACTGCCGTATCTTTGCAGACAGGAATCAGATCATGACAACAGCAATACAAATTGATAAGCGTTCATTTTTTGCAACAGAAGGCAACAAACCGTATATCATCAGCGGGCCCTGCAGTGCCGAAAACGAACATCAGGTTATCCAGACAGCACTTCAACTTCAGGCTACAAACCGAATTCATCTGTTTCGGGCCGGTATCTGGAAGCCACGAACAAGACCTGGCGGATTCGAGGGTGTTGGAATCAAAGGTCTGAAATGGTTGCAAAAAGTAAAAGAACTCACCTCTTTTAAGTTAACGGTTGAAGTTGCCAAACCCGAACACATCGAGGCAGCGTTGGCACATAATATTGACAGTCTTTGGGTCGGTGCCCGAACGGTTGTAAATCCTTTTTCAGTTCAGGAGCTCGCTGAAGCGCTGAGGGGAACCAATATTCCCCTGCTCATCAAAAACCCGTTGACTCCTGATCTCAAATTGTGGATTGGTGCCATCGAGCGCTTTAAAAAATCGGGAACCGATCAAATTGCAGCTGTTCACAGAGGCTTTCATTATTTCGCCAAATCGCCTTACCGCAATGCCCCAATGTGGGAAATCCCGATAGAACTGAAACGACTGATGCCCGACTTGCCGCTTATCACCGATATTAGCCATATCAGCGGCAGGCGGGAGTTGTTGTCCGAAATAGCTCAAAAAGCACTTGATCTTGAGACAGATGGCTTGATGATTGAAAGCCATTTTAGTCCGGATGAAGCCAAAACTGACGCCGCACAACAAATCACTCCTGCCGATCTCAATGAGTTGCTCGCCTCATTACGCCTCAGTCAGCGTTCGGATTTATTAGGTTTTGCATTTCCGCTGGAAAAACTGAGAACCGAAATCGATAAACTCGACGGTGAATTGCTGCAACTTTTAGCCAGGCGTATGGAAATTATCCATGAAATTGGCCTTTACAAGAAGGAAAATAACCTGTCGATATTGCAGCTGAAAAGATGGCAACACATCATCGACGATCGTTTGTCAATCGGAAGCGAACTAGGTCTGGATCAGGAATTTCTTATGCAACTTCTTGAATTGGTGCATGACGCATCGCTTAAAAAGCAAGATGAGATTTTTAATCAGTCCAACCAATCAACCTGATCTTTACATCCACCGGCGACGGCGGAAATAAAGAATCATGCCTATGGTTAAGGCTCCCATTCCAATAACCAACACCCAAAAGGCAACTGCCATTTGTTGCATCGGCAGCATCACGTTCATCCCATAAAGACTAGTGATGAAGGTAAGCGGGAGGATAATCACCGAAATCAGGGTTAGAATCTTCATGATTTCGTTGGTTTTGTTGGTCTGCATCGAATCGAATGTCTTTGACAAACCCTCAATCAGGTCTTCATAATCTTCGGTCATATCCCAAACTTTCTGATAATAATCCAGGATGTTTCCCCAATATTCCTCCATATTGTCGGCAAAGCCACTAATTTGACCTGTTTCAAACTTATGAAACAAGCGAAGTTGCGGCTTGAAAATCGTATTGACAAGGATGATATTTTTACGCGTAACCGAAATGCGTTCGATGATCTTTACAGGTTTGTTGTTAAAAAGTTCGCGGTTGATCAGCTCGAGATCGAGTCCGGTTTTTCTGAGCAAATAAATTGATTCGGACATGAGCCTTTCGAGCAGTTTATACAACAACGCGTCCGAAGTACCAATCTCAAAGTCCTGATCATTCTCCTCAGCTTGTTTGTATTCACCAAACATTTGCCCGGCCAGCCAGGGATTTTTTTCGATGGTGATGATATAATCTTCACCCCAGAAAATCTTCACCTCCTTGGTTTTGATGAAAAGATTCTGCTTATCGAAATTGGGAAAATGGAGAATTAAAAAATAATAATCGTCATAGATGTCGATTTTTGGTCGTTGATTGAGCGATTTACAATCCTCAATATCAAGGGGATGGAAGTGAAACTTATCCCTTAGAAAATCAAAATCCTTATCTATAGGCTGGTGTATGTGATGCCAGCGCAACCTCCCCATTTTAACCGTTTCAATCATAGGCCGACTTTGTTAAAGAACATTTGACCGGGTTTGTTGTTGTCCACCGGAGCAGACAGGCTCCAAAGTTACGTGATTTTGCAAGTGAATCATGCATTAAACAATTATTTTTAGAGAGCATACAAAGCTTCACATTTCATTATGAGTAACTTAACCTTTTCTTCAGCTTACCAATAAAAAAGCCTTCCGGAACCGAATCCGAAAGGCTCTTCTGTTTTCTGTTTCAACAGCTATTCAACGATTAATTTAACCGGTTTTGATGTGGCGTTGTGCCGCACAAAATAAACGCCTCCTGCCAATTTGTTTAGCGGAAGAGTGATAGATTTCGCTTCGTTGAATACTGCCTGGGTCAACACAATTTTTCCGTGGATATCGGTTACGGTAATCACTTCGCCTGTTTCAAATGAAGTATCATTTACTAACGTAACTGATTGTGCAGCAGGATTTGGAAACAACACACAACCCGCTCCTGCACTCGTTTCCGGCAGTGCAGTTTCAACATTCAGCATCACTATTTTCATGTCATCGAAATAAAATCCGTCTTCGGTCACCGAGCCATCACTGGTGAGCACAAAGCGGAGCTGAAAAGCAGTCCCGGCAAAAGGAGTCAGGTCAATTTCTTCTTTAACCCAGGCCGAACTGCCATCATATAAAGGCTGTCCCGGCAATTGATTGCTGTTACCAGCTTTGGTGTATTTCCCTGCCAAAGGCGTCCAGCTTAGCGAGCCTGATGGCTTGATCAGCAGCTGAACATAGTCCCAGCCGGCTTCGATCTCCCATTTCGCCCAGAAACTAAGATTGGCATAAGGGGTTTCGGGCAGTTCAATCATTTGCGAAAGCGTAATCATTGAGTTTGCATTGTTTCCATATTCACCAAATGGTGAATCGGTGATTGATGCCGGAGCTGAGACGAAAGATGATGTTGTAATTCCCCAGCCGGTCGTAGTCCAATTGGCAGTTTGATCACAGGCATCATCGAGTAGTACAAGGGTATTGCCGAACATCTTGGTAATGGTGTCAGTAGTAATAGTTTCACCATTATCAACCGTCAGCAGGAACCGAAATTCCGTGCCGCTTTGAACGGAACTTTGCAGGTTGATCAGAATTGAGTCGCTGACAATTTCGAGCATCCCTAACTGTGGCAACACAACTGGATCACCCACCGAAACGATGTGATCATCAAGCGGGCTGATGCTGACAATCCAATTATCAGGATTGCCAAAACCCAATCGCTGCAAATCAAAATGGAAATAAAAGTCACGCTGCCCGGTAAGAGCATCCGTTTTGTCAGTTACACTGGCGTAATTTCCCGAAAGGTGAGCAGCCAGCATATTCTGAATCATATTTTCCTGGCAGAGCGGAATGATGCGGTTGATAGAGGGCCAAAATCCATCCCCGTCATTCCCTACTTCCGGCGTGTAGGAAAAAATAGCATTCTTGTTCTCTGTGTCACCATACATATAATCATCCGAACCACCATTGGTTGGGTAGATCGTGGAGCTTCCCGGTCCGTAAACATAATGATTGTCACGTGTCATCATGGTGGCATGGGCATAAAAAATGGCGTCATCCGGACAAGGTTGATCAGTATATCCCCAAGGATAAAGCAGTAAGTTACTGTAAGAATGATAATTCAAAGCAATTTTGAATTCATGGTTTTCGGCAAATGTTTTCAGATTACTGGTTTCAGGCTCACTGAAAGGTGCTGGTCCGCGGTAAGTCAAATCCGATGGATTGGGTGAAGATCCATTGTTGTCTAGACCCCACTTATACCCAAAATTGCGGTTGATGTCCACCCCAAAGGATCCGATGTTATTGCGGCGGTTTTTGCGCCACATGCCTCCGCCACCGGGGTCGGTCTGTTGGTTGTAAAGATAACCATCCGGGTTGGCAACCGGAACAAAATACAACTCCCTGCTATTAACCAAAGATTGAATTTCAGGATTCGAGGCATAGTTTTCGAGTAAATGGAGCATGAAATAAATCATTTGCTGCACGCCAATGCCTTCGCGGGCATGAATGAGAGAAGTATAAAGAACCTGAGGCTCATCCTCAGTTTCATTCGGATTATCACTAATTTTGACAAACCACACTGGATTGCCCAGGTGTGAAGGGTTTAACGGATCGATTGGTTGCCTCAAAGTAATCAGTTCAGGCCATTGCGAAGCCATAAAATCAAGCTTGGCAAGCACCTGATCATACGTGTAAAATCCTCCCATTGAGCCGTATTCCCAGTTGGCAGGAACAGGAAATTCAACTGAAGGATCGCGGTTGATTGGTGTTGCGGCTTCTGATTCAATTCGCTGACGGTAAAACATGCCCACATCCTCAATCAGGCTTTTAACCGAAAACCCTGCCTCAACAACGCGGTTAATTTCCTCAACACTCAAGTCAGTGACTAAAAAAAGATCCTTTTTATAAGAACCTTCAGTTACATCAATACCTGTAGCAGCAAGCTGTTGCATGGTTTTTCCTTCGAGTGAAATCTGCACGCGTTTATAAACAGTTTGTTCTTGCGCTGACGATACCCCGAATAATGTCAACGCCATTAAAATGGTAAATAAATATTTCATTGTTTGGGATTAAAAATGAAGTGGTAAAATTAGGAAAAATCAGCTTGTGCCGGCTCAGCTCATTTTTTAAGAAATTGAAAAAACATCGTCTACTTCCAGTTCACACTTGCAGCAAGGTGTTCCATATCCGACTTGATGTGGTTGATTACAGGCTCAATAGAATCATTGTTTGGCCTGAAATCAAAATAAAGAGCTACCCTGACAAAGTGCCGGATGGAATCTGTGACATAAAATTGAACAGGTGAAGCGACACCTTTACCCCTTATAAAGTAAAACATACCTCCAGTTGTCATGTCCGGGTTTAAAAACACACTGTCGGTGATCGAGCTTGCCTTTGGAAGGTGTTTAAATGCCATTGTCCGGGCATCTTCAAGATACATTGGCAAATTGTTGTCGACTGACTTATAACTGAGGTATAATGCTGCTTGCAAATCAGGATAACGCAAAGTAAACCAATCTGTTGCCGATTGATCAACTTCCACAATACAATCTTCGGGATATTCAAAGCTAAAGTGTTGGGCTTGTTGAAATTTCACAAACTTTGACGGTTGGATGTCAATTCTGAAATATCCCCTTGGCTTGGGGGTGTAGGCCTCCTCGCAAGCTATCAGGCTTAATAAAAACAAGAAAATGAAGATAGCGAGGGCCTTTTTCATGATTTGATGTAACTCACTTTGATTTGTTTGATTCTCCTCAGATCGGCATCTGTTACTTCAAATCGGAAATCCTTGCAAAGCGTAACAGTGCCTTTTTCGGGGATGCGACCCTCCAGCTCAAGCAATAATCCAGCAAGCGTATCTGATTCACCCTGAACCTCTTCGAAATAATAATCATCCAGTTCAAGCACTTTACAAAAGTCGTTTAAATTGGTTTTACCTTCAAAGAGATAAGTGTCTTTCGAGAGCCTTCTGTAAAAACTGTTTTCTGCTTCCTTGTCAAATTCATCACTGATTTCGCCCACAATTTCTTCGAGGATATCTTCGAGTGTGACCAATCCTGCAGTGCCGCCATATTCGTCCACAACAATTGCCATGTGAATCTTTTTTTCACGGAATTCTTGCAGAAGATCATTGATCTTTTTGTTCTCGGGAACAAAGAACGCTGGCCTGACCATCCCGGTCCAGTCAAGGTCGGCATGGTTGAGAAATGGTAGTAAATCTTTGATATACAATATACCAAGCACCTTGTCGATGCTGTCTTCATACACAGGAATTCGCGAAAAACCACTGTTAAGTATCACTTCAAGCAGCCGTTCAAAACTGGTTCCGATTGAAATCGCGGTGATACTCACGCGTGATTTCATCACATTGGTTACTTCTTTTTCGGAAAAAGTAGCGATCCCTTTTAACATTTTTTTCTCCTCCGGCAAGGTAGATTCGTCACTTGTAATATCAATGGCAACTGAAATGTCGCTCATTGAAAAATTACCGCTTCTATTGCCGAATTTCTTATCTATAAATGATGTTGAGGTAACCAGAAGAGCGCTCAGAGGCTTGAAAATGGTTACACAAACACTGAGGAACGGAGCAATGAAGAGTGTTGTTTGAAGTGGCTCCTTGTTGGCATAAATTTTTGGCATGATCTCCCCGAGGAGCAACAGCAACGATGTGATCAGTACAACCTGTACCAGGAAAGCCATCAGGGTATTGTCACCAAAGTCAACAATATTGAGGGTAAGGTATGACGACAGAATGACAATTGCCACATTCACCAGGTTATTGGCCACCAATATGGTTGCAAGCAGAATCTTGGGCATTTCACGAAGTTTCAGCACAAGCAATCCCCTGCGGTTGTGCTCATTTTTAAGCGTTTGCAGGTCGTTGGGTTTGAGAGAAAAGAAAGCCGTTTCACTGCCCGAGATCATGGCAGAAAGGGTTAAAAGCAACAAAACCACCAACAGACCGACCATAGTGGATGCGTCTATACCAAGAAAAATAACGGAGATTAATGACGAGCTTAAACTCGCATAAGGATCAGGATCAGGCGTTTCCAAAATAAATTAGTTAGAATTCCGTCACAAAAATACAAAAACTTCCATCATGACAAGTGGCGTTCCAAAATCGCCGTTTAAAAAGGCAGGTCATCCGTTCCTGAATCCATGGAAGCGCTTTGGCTTTCCTCGGCTGGCAGGTGATAGTCGGCATTAGTCTGTCTATCTTGCCGGCCCTCATTACCAATATTGCCTGTGAGTCCTCCTTTTGAGATCAGGTTCATTTTTTCGGCGATTATTTCGGTGATAGTTTTTACAACGCCCTGGCTGTCAGTATACTGTCTCGATTTTATCTTACCTTCGATGAAAAGCAGGTCGCCTTTCACATAACTTCTGCGTTTTTCGGCAATATCCGATGCCAGGTTTCCCCAGGCAACAATATTGTGCCATTCGGTTTGGTCCTGCCAGTTTCCGTCACGGTCGCGATAGCGTTCGCTTGTTGCCAGCGAAACAGTCATTTTCTTTCCTCCACTGTCGAATGAAATTACTTCTGGATCTTTTCCCAGGCGTCCGATGAGCATTACTTTGTTTAGTCCGGCCATTTTATTCTATTTTTTTGAAGTTAATTCTCTTTATGATAATCAGTTAAATACCTGTCGATTAACCTGGGCAAAGGAAAATTTCCAAGGGTATTATGGCTGATCAAAAATACATTATTTTCGGCAGGGGGCGCAAGCGGCCCGGTAAAATGAAGGTGAAAAAAGCGTGCATAAATTTTTTGATGAGTAAGCACATGCTTTTGCACAGCTGATTGCCTAAGCAGGGTATAATGTTGTTCGTTGAAAAAATGCTGCCATAGAGGTGTTCCAACCAAAAATTCAATTGGTACATCGCCATCAGTCTCGATGAGCGGAAACTCAAAAAGTCCTTTCCAGATATCCTCCTGCCAGCGTTTGCAAACCATCGTCATCAATTCATGTTTTTGCTCCCATGTAGCTATGATGTAATTGAAATAGCGCTGTTTCACCTTTGTTTTAGCAGCCCGAACCGGAAGGTTGCCCACCTGTCGATTCTGAAAAGCATGGCATTGGGATTGAAAAATACAGCTGATACAATCCGGTGTTTGAGGCCTGCATTGAAGCGCACCAAACTCCATCAACCCCTGGTTGAAGGCACCAGGTTGGGAACGATCTATCAGTTCGTTGAGCAGCAGATTGAGCTTCTTTCTTCCGCTTCCACTGTTTACGGGCTCGGTGAGTCCAAACAAACGGCTCATAAAACGGTACACATTCCCATCAATCACCGGATATGGCAGACCAAAAGCGATGCTTGCAATAGCTGCCGCCGTATAGGATCCAATACCTTTCAGCTTGCTAATGGAATCAAAATCAGAAGGAAAGATACCGTTGTGCTGTTTAACGATCATTTTTGCGGTGGCATGCAGGTTTCTTGCCCTGCTATAGTAACCCAATCCTTGCCAAAGTTTGAGAACTTCCTGTTCTGTGGCTTCGGCAAGTGAAAACACATCGGGCCATTGGTTGATAAACCTCTGATAATAAGCCATTCCCTGATCAACCCGTGTTTGCTGGAGGATGATTTCGGAAAGCCAAATTGCATAAGGGTCGGATGTTTCGCGCCAAGGTAAATGTCTATGATTTGAAGCGTACCATTGGGCCAAACGGCCCGAAAAATCGTTGATCATACGGGAAAATATTTATATAGAGCCCTTTAGGTCAAAAAAAATATGAAAAAAACATTTCAAATATAAAAATGTTCTTACCTTTGCCAGCCAAATAAAATACCACAGTATTAATCTTTTAAACTTTTAAGATATGACAAAAGCAGAAATTGTAGCAGATATCGCTACCAAAACCGGTGTTGAAAAAGTAGCCGTACAGGCAGTTGTTGAATCATTTATGGAAGCAGTTAAAGGTTCCATGATGAACGGAGAAAACGTGTACCTCAGAGGATTTGGCAGCTTTACCATTAAAAGGAGAGCCGAAAAAACCGGAAGAAACATTTCAAAAAATACAACTATTATCATTCCTGCACACAACATTCCTTCATTCAAGCCTGCCAAGACTTTTGTTGCTCAGGTTAAGAATAGTGGAAAGTAATTATTAGCATTCAATTAAATCATTAAAGTCATGCCAAGCGGGAAGAAAAGAAAGAGACATAAAATGGCAACGCATAAGCGCAAAAAACGCTTGAGAAAAAACAGGCACAAGAAGAAATAATTCTTGTCGGTTTTAAATCCTGGGATAACACAATGCAGCACTTCAGCGTGGGGCGTTGTGTTATTCCGTTTAAAAGCCAAACGTTTCCCTGCCTCCGGGACACAACATTGAAAACAAGCCTAACTTGAAGTAAATTAAGTCGTTTAATCAAATATATATCACAAGTGAACAGAGAACTTATCATAGATTCTCGGGCTTCGGAGGTTGACATTGCTCTATTGGAAGACAAACTTCTGGTTGAGTTACACAAAGAAAAAACGAATAACAACTATGCTGTAGGGGATATTTACCTGGGAAAAGTGAAAAAAATCATGCCAGGTCTCAATGCAGCTTTTGTGGATGTGGGCTATGAGAAAGATGCCTTTTTACACTATCTCGACCTGGGTCCTCAGATCAAATCACTCAACAAATACGTAAAACTTTCGTTGGGAGGAAAGCCTGAAACGGTAACCATGGATAATTTCCGTGTTGAAGCCGACATTGAAAAAACCGGAAAAATAACCCAGGTTTTAGCTACAGGCGCACAAATACTTGTTCAGATAGCCAAAGAGCCCATCTCTACCAAAGGACCAAGAATCTCATCCGAGATTTCTTTTGCCGGACGCTATCTTGTACTTGTTCCCTTCTCAACACGCATCTCTGTTTCACAAAAAATCAGAAGCAGCGAAGAAAGAAACAGGCTTAAAAGACTCATTCAGAGCATCAAGCCAAATAATTACGGTGTCATCATCCGCACAGTGGCCGAAAATAAAAAAGTGGCCGAACTCGATGCCGACCTCCGTAGCCTCGTTGAGAAATGGGAGAAAACCTCAGCAAAGTTGTTAAATGCAAAAGCGCCCGTAAAAATAATGAGCGAGCTCGATCGCACCTCTGCCATCCTGCGCGACCTTTTAAATGAGTCGTTCAACAGTGTGCATGTGAATGACGCTTCGCTCTATGACGAAATCCGCAATTTTATTCAAACTATTGCGCCTCAGAAAGTTGATATCGTCAAACTTTATAAAGGCAAGGCCTCAATTTACGAGCAATTTGGAATCGACAAGCAAATCAAAGGCCTCTTTGGAAAAACTGTAACCATCAGAAGTGGTGTCTACCTCATTATTGAGCACACCGAAGCCATGCACGTGATCGACGTCAACAGCGGTCACCGTGTTAACAAAGAAAATAGTCAGGAAGAAAACGCCCTGGAAGTTAACCTTGAAGCTGCCACTGAAATAGCCCGTCAGCTAAGGCTCCGTGATATGGGCGGCATCATCGTGATCGATTTTATCGATATGCACGACAGCAAACACCGGCGCGATCTCTATCAGAAACTCAAGGATGAAATGGCACGTGATCACGCCAAACATACCATCCTTCCACCAAGCAAATTTGGCCTTGTTCAAATCACCCGGCAACGTGTCAGACCCGAAATGAACGTTGAAATACTTGAACAATGCCCCGTTTGTGAAGGCACAGGCAAAATCAAGCCTTCCATCATTTTCCTCGATGAGATCGAAAACAATCTCAAATACCTGCTCCAGGATCAGAATGAACAGCATGTTACCCTTGCGCTTCATCCATATATCCATGCCTTTTTCACAAAAGGACTGTATTCCATTCACATTAAATGGATGCTGAAATACCGCAAACGGTTCAAAGTGAAATCAGTAAAAAATTTCCATGTTATGGAATACAAGTTCTTTAATCAAAACAACGATCAGCTTAGCATCTGATCCTTGCCCGGCTTTAAACATTCAAATTCCCGTTTACAGGGACTGTAAGCGGGAATTTCATTCAACATAAAAACATTTGCATCAACAATGAATATCGTACTCAGTGGCATCAGACCGACCGGAAACTTACACCTGGGAAATTATTTCGGTGCAGTAAAAAACTTTGTCAAAATGCAGGAAGAAAATCAATGTTTTTTCTTCATCGCAGACTATCACTCACTCACTACCCACCCTACTCCTGCCGACCTTCATGGTAATGTGAAACAAGTGCTTGTTGAATATCTTGCTGCCGGCCTCGACCCCGAGAAAGCAACCCTTTACGTTCAAAGCGATGTGCCGGAAATTGCCGAGCTCTATCTGTTTCTCAACATGAATGCCTATCTTGGCGAACTTGAACGCGTTACAACCTTCAAAGAAAAGGCCAGGAAGCAACCCGACAATGTCAACGCCGGATTGTTAACCTATCCAAGTTTGATGGCCGCCGATATTTTGATTCACCGCTCGCATCAGGTTCCTGTTGGAAAGGATCAGGAACAGCATCTTGAAATGAGCCGTACCTTTGCACGCAGGTTTAACCGCATGTATGATGTGGAATACTTTCCCATCCCTCAGGCATATAATTTTGGTGCTGATCTTGTGAAAATTCCCGGACTCGACGGAAGCGGCAAAATGGGCAAATCGGAAGGGGAAGGTAACGCCATCTTCCTCATCGATGATGCCAAAACCATCCGAAAAAAAGTGATGAAAGCTGTCACCGATACCGGCCCGACAGCGCTTAATCAAGCAAAGCCCGATATGATCGAAAACCTTTTCAGCTTGCTGAAAGTGGTTTCAACTCCTGAAGCAGTGCAGTATTTCGATGATCAATACAATCAATGTACGATCCGCTATGGTGACCTGAAAAAACAGTTAGCAGAAGATATGATTGTTTTCACAGAACCCATCAGGCAACGCATCCTCGATTTAGCTGCTGATGAAGCTTATATCAGCAAAGTTGCGAGAATGGGTGCAGAAAAAGCCCGCGAAAGCGCTGCCAAAACCATCAGAGAGGTAAGAGAAATCATTGGTTTCCGACATTTCTAAATCAGGCCCGATGAGCAACATTTTCAAACACAACCTGAACAATCTGGTAACATTGCTCCTTCGTATGGCTGCAATACTTTACCTTTTTGTTGTGGTGTATCCATACTTAGTGGAACCGGGGTTCGAAAATACTTTCGGGATTTGGGCCGTTAGATGGATTTTAATCATCCTGCTTGCCGCAGCTACGTTGATTTTGTTTATGCTACGAAGAGCTGAATTTTTACTCTACGGCTTTTTTCTGGTCTTTATTGCAGCCTTCTATCAGTTGTTTGTAACACTGATCAGCAATGATCCCCTGCCAGGAATTTTTGTCCATGTTTATGTTAGTATTACTGCTATATATTTTATAACCAAAGATTTACGAAGTTCACACACCCATCACCGCCAACAGCGGGGAAGTAAAGAAAGTAAATCATCCTAAATATGCCTAAACATATCACGACTGCCACAGCACCCGAAAAGGCGGTTGTTGTTGGTTTAATAACACGCTATCAGCCAAAGGAAAAGGTTGAAGAATACCTTGCTGAGCTGGAATTTCTGCTCGAGACAGCCGGAGGTATTCCTGTGAAACGATTCATTCAGGCTCTCGACTTGCCAAATTTCAAAACTTATGTTGGAACAGGCAAACTGGAAGAAATCAGACAATATATCAAAGCCGAAGAAATTAAGCTTGTTATTTTTGACGATGACCTCGGTCCTTCACAGCTGCGTAACATCGAGAAGGAGCTTGAATGTAAGATACTCGACCGTACAAACCTTATTCTTGATATTTTTGCAAAGAGAGCAAGAACAGCTCATGCGAAAACTCAAGTTGAACTAGCTCAATATCAATACCTTTTACCTCGATTAACCCGCATGTGGACCCACCTTGAAAGGCAAAGGGGCGGCATTGGCCTCAGAGGACCGGGCGAAACGGAAATTGAAACCGACCGAAGGGTTATCAGAGATAAAATCAGTTTGCTGAAAGAAAGACTTAAAGACATTGACACCCAGCAATCGATACAGCGAAAAAACAGGGGGAAATTAATCCGTGTGGCATTGGTAGGTTATACCAATGTCGGCAAATCAACCTTGATGAATCTTTTGAGCAAATCTGAGGTTTTTGCCGAGAATAAATTGTTTGCAACGCTGGATACAACTGTAAGAAAAGTAGTGATTGAAAATCTTCCCTTTCTGTTATCCGATACCGTTGGATTTATACGCAAACTGCCTCATGGTTTGATCGAATCATTTAAATCGACCCTCGATGAAGTGAGAGAATCAGACATTTTGTTGCATGTTGTTGATATTTCGCATCCTGAGTTTGAGTCACAGATTGAAACGGTGAACCAAACACTTCAGGAAATTGGTGCCGCTGATAAGAAAACTTTGATGGTGTTCAACAAAATAGATGCCTATTCATTTGAAGTTAAAGCTGAAGACGACCTCACTCCTGCCAGCCGCATCAATGTCAGCCTGGCAGAACTTGAGAAAACATGGATGGCAAAAAATGACCTGACCAGCATTTTTATCAGTGCGACACAAAAAGACAACTATCAGGAGTTAAGATCATTGCTTTACAAAGAAATCAGGGATATGCATGCTATCCGATACCCCTACGATAATTTCCTTTATTAGATGGGCCTGCTCTTCTTGATTTGTACTTATTGTACTCTTAATATTCTAAACAGAGCAGGTTGAACATTCTTGCGTATTTTTGCCCAAACTGAACCCCTCTATGAAAAAAATTCAGCTTATAGGTCTGGCTCTGGCATCATCACTTATGTTGAGTCTGGCATGGCCTGCAAATGGTTTTGCACCACTTATCTTCATTGCTTTTGTTCCTTTGCTTTATCTTCAGGAAGAAATGGGCGGGCGGCCTGGATTAGCAAGGCAAAAAGGGGTTTTTGGTCTTGTATACCTCAGTTTTTTAGTTTGGAATACCCTCACAACATGGTGGATATGGAACTCAACTGATATTGGAGCAATTGGAGCCATCGGGTTAAACAGCCTCTTCATGGCGACAGTCTTTTGGCTCTTTCACCAAACGAAAATTTCGCTCTACGACAACAAAAAAGGCTTTTTTATTCTCATCGCTTATTGGCTAACCTGGGAATGGTTTCATCTTGACTGGGATCTCAGCTGGCCCTGGCTAAATCTTGGCAACGTATTCGCAAGCCGTCATAAATGGGTTCAATGGTATGAAATCACCGGCACAGGCGGTGGAACACTATGGATTCTGCTTGTTAATATATTGATTTACAATTCAATAAAGATATTACGAAAAGAAGGGCACAGATCCTTGGCCTTTCTGAAAAGTCTCGCGCTCAGCTTTTCTGTTATTGTTATACCTATTGTTATTTCTTATGGACTGTATACAACCTACGAAGAAAAAGGACTTGAGGCAGAATTTGTTGTAGTACAACCCAACTTTGATCCTTATACCGAGCAATACGAAACACCACCAGCCGAAGTGGTGGAACGTAACTTAAGTCTTGCCCGCAGGGCTATCACCCCAAAAACTGATTTTGTGATTTCACCAGAGTCAGCCATACAGGAAGAGATCTGGATGGAACTACTCGACCAGTCAGCGGGATTAAAACAAGTCAGCGATTTTATCAACGAATATCCGAACCTCGCTGTCGTTATCGGTGCCAGCACTTTTAGTCATGTGCCTGAGAACAAAGTTAACGACCATGCAGCCAGAAAGTTCAGAAGGTCTGACGGTTACTATTTTGCGCACAATACAGCTTTTTTTATTGACTCAACTGCCGGTTTTGATTTTTACCACAAATCAAAACTTACACCAGGTGTTGAGATGATGCCATCATGGCGTTTGTTAAAACCGTTAAAAGATTATGCCATCAACCTTGGAGGTACGGTTGGCACCTTAAAGACGAACGACTTTCGAAAAGTTTTCAGTGTTGGCGACAGCTCCTTCAGGTTGGCACCAATCATTTGCTATGAATCTGTATATGGTGAGTTTGTTGCAGGTTTTGTCAGAAACGGAGCCAACCTCCTGACCATTATCACCAACGATGGGTGGTGGGGTAACAGCCCGGGTCACCGTCAACATCTCAGTTTTGCGCGTCTGCGTGCCATCGAAACAAGGCGTAGCATTGCCCGGTCAGCCAATACAGGCATTTCTGCCTTTGTCGATCAACGGGGTGACCTTTATCAGGCAACACCATACCGCGAACAGGCTGTCATACGGCAAACCTTGCTGACAAACGACCGCTTCACTTTTTACGTGCTTTATGGTGATTTCCTTGCCCGTATTGCCCTTTTCGTCAGTGCAATCTTTTTGATTACTGGCCTTGTCCGTAGCATATTGCCAAAAAAATCGAAAAAGTGACCCTGGAATCACCGGACGAAAACAAAAAAATATCGCTGGAACTCGGTCCGTTTCAGGGAATTACGGACGTGTATTTCCGGAATTGCTTTCAGGAAACTTTTACCGGCATCGACAGGTTTTATACTCCCTTCTTTTCAGGGATTCACACTGCCAACAGTAAGAACCTGAAAACTGAAGAAATTGATCCTGAATGCAATAACATAAAGGTTTTGACTCCTCAAATCCTGAGTAATGAAGCAGACGAAATTATTAGGTTTGCAACACAATGCCATCTAATGGGTTATGAAGAAATTAATCTTAACATGGGTTGTCCCTACCCGCAGGTCGCAAGAAAAAAAAGAGGTGCAGGTTTGCTTCCGTTTGCAGAACATACCGAACAAATGCTTAACAAACTCACCAATCAGCTTCCGCTCTCATTTAGCATCAAATGTCGTTTGGGTTATTATAACAAAACCGAAATCGATTACCTGATTCCACTGTTTAACAGTATTCCGCTTTCTTCGCTTATCGTGCATGCACGGCTCGGCAAACAGATGTATACTGGTCGGCCTGATCATGATAAATACTCTGAGATTGAATCACTTATACAATCAAAAAAAGTGTACAACGGAGATATTTTTGCACCTGAAGATATAACCATCCTGCTTTCCAAATTTGACGGCACTCACACCTGGATGCTTGGCCGGGGCTTACTCGCCGACCCCTTTCTGGCATCAGATATCAAGGGCATGACTGTATCACTTTCTTCTGAAGAGAAAAAAGACATCGTATTTCATTTCATTCAAAACCTCTACCTCAAAAGAAGAAAGGCACGCCGTGACAATCCGGCTCTGATTGGCCGGATGAAAGAACTTTGGTCATACCTCCACCTTTCGTTTAGCGAAAGCGAAACAGCCTGGCGACTTATCCGTAAATCAAAAAATTTTGAAGAGTATGAAAGCGCTGTCCATCGAATCTTCGACGAAATGCAATGGGTCGGGCATGGCTATCAAGGCTCATTAACAACGGCCGTTGAAACTTAGGAGGAAAGGTGATGATTGTTGGTTTTTGGAGCCTAACAAGTTGATTTAATGCTAAATACAGTTCATCCAAGTGCCACAAAATCCATTTCCTTTGGTTTTTGTGACTTTATCAATGAATTAACTACATTTGCATCAACTGTTTAGCAGGCTAAAAAGATGCGTATACCCAAATTAAAATTTCATCTCAGTTACCAGATGATTGTCTGGTCGCTGGTTAGCATTGCCATTTTGCTGGCGGCTGGTTACTTGATTATTTCTTATATCTACAGACTTCAGGAGAACACCAGGTTACTCATCACCGAAAACGTGATCAGCACCAGAAATGCCCAGGAACTCCGTTTTGCACTCTATAAAGTAAGGGCCGCATCGCTGACAAACCTGTTTGATAAAAGCGAACAACAAGTTCAAATTGTTCAAAATGAACAAAAAGCATTTATTAGCTTATTGGAAAAAGCTGGCTTTTCAGCTCAAAAGGAAGAAGAAAAGAAACTAATTTCTCAAATTGCAGCACTGTTTTCAAATTATGAGCAAACGTTGCGCAATGCACTCGAAATGCACCGTCAGGGTAAGATGAGCCTCCCCAATGCCATGATCGTGCTTGCCGGGCAAGATTTAATTAACACCATCGAAGAAAAAACAAACACCTTGATCCAACTCAAGGAACAGACCCATGCCGAGCTTGAGAAAAGTATTCAGACCAATGACAACATCATTTCTGTATCAATCTATTCACTCGGCATCAGTGGCATCATAATGGGCTTGATTCTTGGCTGGCTGATTGCCAGGATCATTCTGAACCCCATTTACAAACTCGTTCTTAAAGTGAGAGATGCTGCAGGAAGCGAAGTCGTTGAACACATTCGAATGACACCCGGCAAAGAACTCGAAGAACTTGACTTGCATATCAACCGGCTTATCGGGCGCATTTCAAAAGCCAACGAGGATTTAAGACAAAACCGTGAGTTGCTGGAAAGGTCGGCCAAGCTGGCAGCTATCGGGCGTTTGGCTCCAGCGCTTGCACACGAAATAAGAAATCCGCTTACTTCAATTAAAATGCTCATTCACAGTTTACTGAATGAGTTACAAGCCAACAAGGAGCAAATGGATGACCTGGAAATCATGCTGCATGAAATCAGTCGGATGGAAGAATTTTTACAAAATTTTCTTAAATATGCCAGGCCTTCCAAACCTCAATTACAAATGATCAAACCGGAAGAATGTATCAAACCTGTGCTTCAATTAATGCAGGCCCGTTTTCGGCAGAGCCAGATAGAAATCGAAAATATCAGCGAAGACCAACAGGCGCAATTGAATGTTGATCCCAACATGATCAAACAAATTCTTATCAACCTGCTCAATAATGCCGTTGAAGTAATGCCCAAAGGAGGTAAAATAACGCTGACAACGCGGCTTGTAAAAGATGACGCCACTTACAAACAAATGCTGGTTATTTCAGTTTCCGACACTGGCCCGGGTATTCCCGAAGAAATCAGCGAAACCTTGTTCGATCCTTTTGTCAGAGCAAAAGAACAAGGCGTTGGATTGGGCTTGTCAATTTCGCAACGCATAGCCGATCTGCATCATGGTTATCTGAAAGCAACAAATAACACCCGAAAAGGAGCCACTTTTGCCCTTTATTTGCCCCTGCCTAATCAATCCTGATCATGAAAAAAATACTTATCGTTGACGACGAAGATAATGTAAGGTATTCGTTCAGGAAGTTTTTCCGCGACGCAACAACCACGATATCAGAAGCCAACAATGGCATGGAAGCAATAAATTTACTAAAAAAAGAAAGCTTCGACCTCGTATTGATGGACATTGAGATGCCCGGCATCAGTGGACTTGATGCAATTCAGCGCGTCAAAGCCATGCATCCCAACATTCCGGTTATTATCATGACAGCTTTTGGCACTACCGAAAGGGTGATTGCCGCTATGAAATATGGTGCTTTTGAATACATTGAAAAGCCATTTGACATTGATAGGCTAAAAAAGCTGGTGGCTGAGGCTTTGGAAATCAAACACCTTACTGATGTTGAACCAGCACCTTCTGAAAACAGGACCCTTGCAACTCCTGGAGAGATTGTCGGTAACAGCGCTTCAATGAAAGAGGTCTTTAAAATGATCGGCAGGGTAGCAGCAGCCGATGTGAGCGTTTTGATCAGTGGCGAGAGCGGAACGGGTAAAGAACTGGTTGCCAAGGCTATACATCGTTATTCTGATCGATCGGACAAACCTTTTATTGCGATCAACTGCGCAGCTATTCCTGATAACCTGCTTGAGAGCGAACTATTCGGCTACGAAAAAGGTGCCTTTACCGATGCCAGTCAGCCAAAACCAGGAAAGTTTGAACAGGCCAACGGCGGAACACTTTTTATGGATGAGGTTGCAGACATGAGTATCACACTACAGGCCAAGCTGTTACGCGTGCTTCAGGAAGGTACATTTGAACGGTTAGGAAGCAATAAAACAGTTTATACCAATGTAAGGATTGTTTCAGCTTCCAACAAAAACCTGGAACAAGCCATCGCTGAAGGACGGTTCAGGGAAGATCTTTATTACAGGCTCAAAGTTGTTACCATTACCATACCGCCCTTGAGGATGCGAACCGAAGATATCCCTTTACTGGCCAATTACTTTTTGGACAGATACACCCAGGAAATGAAACGTCCTGCCACAACCATACCCTCCGAAAGCATGGAAATCCTGTTAAGACATTCATGGCCCGGAAATGTCAGACAACTTGAAAATCTGATGAAAAGAACGATCCTGTTAAGTAAAAACAATGTGATTACAGCTGACTTGTTACTGAACGAGCTTTCTTTCGATACAAAAAATACTGCTGTCGCCCCCGCCGTAAATTACCGGAGCCTGATACCTGAAAAACTTGACGACTTCGATGGTCACCTTTACAAATATGTGATCGAGCTCACGGAAAAAGAACTGCTAACCAAAACCATCCTTCATACCAAAGGCAATCAGGCGAAGGCCTCACGCATGCTTGGTATTTCACGTGCGATGCTTTATGAACGCATGGAAAAATTCAACATACATCATCAGGAGCAGGGAGAATAAATGTATGAAATTCATACAAGCTGTATGAAAAGAAGGCAGTCAAGCTCATCTATGTTAATAAAAACGACAGACTATAACATACTATAATTCTTTATTTATTGATTATCAATATATTATCAATCATGGCACGATGATTGTTTCTGTGACAGACGATAAACATTATTCATTAACTAATAACAATTATTAACATGAGAAATCTCGTAAAAACCGTTTTTGCATTTGCAATTGCCGGCGTACTTTTCACAAGCTGCGCCAAAGCTCCTGAAGTAGAAATCACCAATGCCAAAGCAGCTATCGAAGCTACCAAGGCTGTTGAAGCAGAACGTTATGTACCTGCTGAATTCAAAGCTTTACAGGATTCATTGAATGTTGCTTTATTGGAAGTTGAAAACCAGAATGCAAAATTCGCTTTGTTCAGAAGCTACAAAAAAGCTACTGCTACTTTGAACAGTGTAAATACAATGGCTGAGCAGGTAAAAGCCAACGCAGCTACCCGCAAAGAAGAAGTAAAAAATCAAGCACAACAGTCTCTTGCAGAAGTAACAACCCTTGTTACTGAAGTGAAGGAATTATTAGCTGCTGCACCCAAAGGAAAAGAAGGCAAGGAAGCTCTCGAAGCCATTCAGGGGGATGTGGTTTTAGTTGAGTCATTCCTTGCCGAGGTTTCCACCCTCATCAACAATGGTGACTACCTCACAGCTCTTGACAAAGTTAAAGCTGCCGGCGAAAAAGCTGCTTCTTTGAAAACCGAATTGGAAGAAGCTATTGCTAAAACCAAAAAACGCAGGTAAGAACCTTAAGTTTCGATCAATGGATCTGATTCATTGACAGAACCTTGCTTACTCAAAACCTCGGCCGGGACCACCCGCCGGGGTTTTGTTGTGTTAGCGTTCATCACACCAACCATCATCCAATATCTGCTATTTGGAAAAAATGAATTAATTTTGCATCCGTGAATAACAGGGCTAATCATTTCAATGCATTTCAAAACATTCCACCCGGTAAAAAAACCAGGCAATCAACCATGAAAAAAATACTTTTTACCATTCTTATCGTCTTGTTTCTTACCCTGTCAACCTTTGCGACACTTTATTTCCTTTCGCCGAATCCTCCGCTGGCAAGCCTCGAACAATGCCATAGAGATATTGCCACAGCAAAAGAACAAGAAGCCGAAAAATATGCCCCAGGCCTGATTAAAGAAGCTGAAATTTTCTTTGAAGGCGCCAAAGAAGCACTTCAAAAGGAAAATGAAAAGACATTTTTTCTTCGTGATTACAAAAACGTAATCAAATTGGTGGAAAATGCGACAGCCAAAACTTCGGAAGCGGTTAAAAAAATGACGGAGGATAAGGCAAATTTGAGTGTCTCACTCCAAACCAAATTAGAACTCGTAAGTCATAAAATCGATCATTTCGACGAAACCTACGCCCACCTCCCGCTGAACAAAAGAGCCCGACGCGACTTCACTAATGCTAAACTTAAATACCTCGAATCAAAAAAAGCCTACGAAAGAAAAGCTTATTTACTGGTCGGAAACAACCTTGATGAGGCAAATAAACTCATTAGCAAATCGGTAGACGCCGCACATGCTCATCTGAGCAGTTATTTCGAAAACCTTCCAACCTGGAAAAGATGGCATCAGGAAACCGTTGATTGGTCAAGAAAAAATAATGCAACTGCGATCGTCGTTGACAAATTCGCCCATACCTGCTACGTCTACAATGATGGAAAAGAAATTAAAAGATTCAATGCTGAACTTGGGCCTAACTGGATAGGCACCAAAAATTTCAGAGGTGACAAAGCCACTCCCGAGGGTAAATATTATGTTACCAAGAAAAAATCGGGTAAACACACGATTTATTACAAAGCCTTGCTGATCAACTACCCAAATGAGGAAGATAAAGCAAGATACCAAAGAAATGTCAGGAACGGAAGTATTCCAAAACGGGGTATTGGCAACCTGATTGAACTTCATGGTGGCGGGGGAAAGGGAATCAACTGGACCGATGGCTGCGTCGCTCTCACCAATGAAGATATTGATAAATTGTGGAATTATGTAGGTAACGGCACACCCATCACCATTGTTGGGTCATTACGCAGCCTTCATGAAATCAATGGAAGGTAAAAAATGAATTATCAGGTAAATAGCTTCAAACAGGAAAAGAATCCGGAACCAAATCCATTCGAGCCGGCCAAAAAAACCGGAGGAAAAAGGGTAGCTGTGGCCAGAATGATTATCATATTCAGCGCCTTGCTTTTATCGTTTTTCCTTACTTCTTTCGTGTTAAAAAACCAGCTGAAGTATCAGGAAAAGGCGCTATCTTATTTTCATTCCAACGATCATGAACTTTCTTTTGGCCGCATTGCTGCCAATGCACCTAAAAAAACTCAATCTGTATTGAGTAAAGAAATTGAATCGACTGACAAAGCCCTCAAAGCATTTCTACCAAAACAAACCTACATTGTTGTGAACACCACTACCAACAATTTCAGGCTTTATGATGCAGACAGCAAACCCTTGCGAGAGGGCCTTGTTTCGACAGGGAGTTTCACGATTCTTAAAGCTGGCAACAACAAACAATGGATGTTCAAAACCCCGCGTGGACAACTCAAGGTATTGAAAAAAACCAAAGATCCCGTTTGGAAGCGCCCTGATTGGGCCTTCATCGAAGAAGGACTTAAAGTGCCTTCTGCCAATCATCCTTCCCGTTTTGAATATGGAACACTCGGCGACTATTCTATGAGTCTGGGTGATGGTTACCTCATTCACGGAACACTTTACAAACGTTTTCTTGGATTGCCTGTAACGCATGGGTGCATCCGTATGGGCGATGAAGATCTGGAAGAGGTTTTTAATACCCTGAAAATAGGATCAAAAGTTTACATCTACTAGCCCGAATCATTATGAGTACAAATCATGTGAAGGATAGCAAGTCAACTGATACAGCTACACAAAAAAATCCTGTCAGTTGGTTCTTTTCCTGGTTTTTCAGAAGACCGGGTATGCTCATTCTTTTTATCTTTCTAGCACTGGCACTTCCTGTTCTGGTTTTGATTCAGGCAGTTATCATACCAGCTGCAACCTTTGAACCCATCCCTCAATCAGTTATTAAAGCAAACGGGAATGATACAATTTTCCAAAAAATGGTTCAACCTCAGGAGGATCAGCGTGATCTCTATCTTAAAATACTGAATCAGGAGCAAAAGCTTAGTTTCTACCAAAACAGGTTACTTCTGGCTCGGCAGGATTCTATATATCTGGTGCTCAACCTTCAGGATAGCATGCTCGACATCGAGATAAAAGGCCTCGCGGTGCATCGCTGCAAACTTCTGGAAATTGACGCCAGCAAGCGTTTGCAGGTTGCTCAGCATGAAGAACTGCAACAATGGCTTGGACAACCGTTTACCCTGAAAGATGAAATCTCGACTATACCCAAAGTTCCAATTTTGGTGGTAGATGCACCAAAAGACACAACTGAAGCAGCCAAATTACCAAAAAAACCGATGGAACCTGAAAAAACAGTGGTGTATTTCAGTTTGATTTTCGACAAAAACCTTGTCGTTCAGATTCAACAAATAGAGCCTTATCTTCTTGAAGAAGAAGTACTTGTTAAAGAGTATTATGAAAAAACGGCTGGATTGTACAAACGTAGTCTGATGGATAAAATCCTGTCGCCCATGCCAGAAAACTTACCCGTTTTTATTCATCTCAAAATGAATGAAGGGGATGCCAGAACGATTTACCGTTCGATCCCGCATGCCAATTTTGCAAAACTTATTATCAATCCTTTGGACGAAAAAATGTAGGTTTTAAAAAAGTTCATGCATTCCAATCTTCTCAGGGTTTTGGACGAAGGCCGGTGAAAAGCCCTGAAACTATTCAACTTGCTTTTTTCGATGGATTGAATTAGTTTTGTCAGACTGATCAACATAATCCATGAAAAAAGCTATTTTCTCAATTTTATTGTTTTTTACTTTACAAGCTGCAATACAAGTTTACTCACAGACCATGTTACCTGACCCTTGTTGTGGTAATATTGAAAGACATGCCGATTTTCAATCGGCATTTATTATTCCACGAAACATAGACGTCTGGCTTCCCGATGATTATGACACCACAAAGCGTTACTCAGTGGTATACATGCATGATGGGCAAATGCTGTTTGATTCCACCACAACCTGGAACAAGCAGGAATGGGGTGTTGACGAACTGGCCGGGCATCTTAACTCCCAACAACTCACGAAACCCTTTCTGGTAGTCGCTATTTGGAATAGCGTTAACAGACATGCTGAATATTTTCCTCAAAAAGCATTTGAGTTGCTCTCCGCTTACCAGCAAGATTCATTGTTGTCCTTTGGAAAGAGAAATACGGGAAGTCAGGTCTTTTCTGCCAGGGTTCAGTCAGATGACTATTTGCGTTTTCTTGTAGAAGAGCTGAAACCATTCATTGACAGCCACTATTCCACCCTTCAGGGCCGTGATGACACCTTCATTGTTGGCTCAAGTATGGGTGGGCTGATTTCGATGTATGCCATGTGCGAATACCCTGATGTGTTTGGTGGTGCTGCCTGTCTTTCGACACATTGGCCTGGTGTATTCAGCTTGGAAAACAACCCTGTACCTGCCGCCTTTCTAACCTACTTAAACTCGAATTTACCTGCACCTGATGGGCGAAAATGGTATTTTGACTATGGGACAGAAACGTTGGATGCATTGTATGAACCCATTCAAATTCAGGTAGATACGATTTTTTATTCTGCCGGATACCAGCCTGCTGAGTATCTGAGTTTAAAGTTTGCCGGTGCTGATCACTCAGAAAAGGCCTGGCGGTCACGGCTGAAAAACCCCTTTGTCTTTATCCTGGAAAAAAACAAAAAAACACCATGAAACAGGCGACACAATTTTCTTGCTCAATACTACTGAAGGCATTTATTTCTACATTTATATTGCTCACCCTTCACACTGTCCGGGCTCAGCAATATGTTAGTGAGCAGGAACCTTCAGGCAATCATGGTTTTTATAACCGATGGGCTGTTCGGTTTTCGGGCGGCACAAGTATTTTTTTTGGTGACATTAAACAACAAGCCGTTGTACCTTCCTCAGATCCAAAAAACGAGTGGCGTTTTGGAGGCTCAATGGGTCTGGAGTATAGAATTAGTCCGGTTTTCAGTTTGCGGGGTCAAACAGTATATGCCGGCATCGCCGGAACAAAGACTAAAAGCGATCGCAATTTTGAGGGAGAAATGATTGAAGGCTCGTTGGGAATCGGGCTCTATCCTGTCAATATTTTTTCTACTTCCAACGGTCGTTTTGCAGAGTTCTATTTGATGGCAGGTATCGGACTGCTTCAATTTGATGCAAATCTTTTCAGACTGAGTGATGGACAAACAATTGCCGGAAGTGGCAATGGTAATGGCATGGGAATTGGCGGTAAAACACTGGAAGCCATTGCTTTTGCCGGTTTCGGGGTCGATTTTCCATTGAATGAAAAATGGATGGTTAGTTTTGAGACCAGCAATAAAGCTGTATCCAATGACGAAATGGATTTGACAGTATCTCAATCGAAATATGACATTTATAACTTTACAAGCCTGGGGGTAACCTATAGAATTGGTTCAAAAAACTTTAAAAAACCTCATAAAACGAAAAGCTCTAAATCTATTGCAACAGAAAAGAAGTCCCCCATGAAACCTTCTATACCTGAAGAAATAATTCATTATGAGCCACCTACTATTCTCGATACACTGCACCTTGAAGTAAAAGAAGCTGTTATTTCTGAAGTTACAATTCCTGTTGAAACCATTTCTATTCAGGACGAAATCCTTTTGGACACCCTTGATCAGACAACAAAAACTGTAAATGCGGAAAATATTTCAAGTACCGGATTCAGCGTACAACTATTGGCTTCATCCAAACCATTTCCGTTAGAAAAGCTGGCTCAAAAAACAGGCCTGAACATGGCTGACATCTCCGAAAGCAGTTTCAACCAGCTGTATATATACACTACTGGCAAATTTGACAAATACCAGGATGCCATTGTATTACGCGACAAAATAAGAAAGGAAAACCATACACCCGATGCATTTGTTGTTTTCTTTTCAGATGGTAAAAGGCAAGCAAAGTTTCCCAAATAAGATTAGCTGGCTCACATTCTAACTTCAATTTAAAAAACTTAACTTTGCAAAGTTAAAGCAGAAAAAAATCAAATGCAGAAAAGTGATTTTGACTACCAGCCGGAACAAGATGATCTTCCAAAAAACGTCGTTTTCTGGATTATCATTTCAGCAATAGCTGCTGCACTTTATCTTTCGCAAATCCTGGTTTAAACAGGATATTTCTTTAATCCCGTTGCTTTATCAATTTGCCTTGGACTAACATGTTACCGTGGTAGAGCTTATAAAAATACACTCCTGCAGGCTGTCGAAGACCAGCGTCAGAACACCCGTCCCAAACGATCTTTTCAGTCACTGAGAGTCCGGAAAATCTCCGGTCAGCAACCAACTTGCCCCCTGCATCATACACCTGCAGCACTGCCGTCGCAGCTGACGTACCCGACAAACCTGCAATACTGAAGGCAACAAAATCTGTGAAAGGGTTTGGTACCGCCTTTACCGAAGGATTAAACAAAATGGGATCCCCACTGATTAAATCGAAGTTGATTTTCAAAATCACTGCCCGGGAACCAATGGAAGCATGCACAACCACCGAATCGAACACGAAGGTTTGAGGATTGTAAGATAAAACACCCGGAATAAGCTCCAACGGAACAACAAGCGAGTCCCCGGGTGCCATTTGGATCGGCAATTCAGGCAGCTGAAGCGGGTATAAGTGATTGCAAGTGGTTGTCAGGCTATCGATCAGGAATATACCTGACGTATGATTATAAACCACAAACCCGTTGTTATATTCCTGCTGAAAGAGCACTGTATCAGGGCTGAAAACCAATTGACTTACAGGCAAAGTACCAATTGTAAAACGGTGAGGATCAAGTGCTGCCATATAGGGATGCCGCATACTTCTGCCCGAAGCATCAGCAGCAGCAAGGAAATAACTTACGGTATCAGATTCTTGATAGTTTTTGATATAGGCCGAAAATATATTGTCAGAGGATTGTTGAAGTGGTGCCTGCATAAATTCACCCTCATTTAAACGATAAAACAGCCTGAGTGAATCTGTCACGAGTTCTTGACCTGAGTGTGCAATAATTTTGGTTGAAATCTGAATGGAATCGTACCCGGAGACTTCACCATAAACAGGTCGGTGGTCCATAAATAGCATCCCTACATCTGCGATTTCATGGGTTCGGCAATGCAAAGCATCTGTGTCGAGCCAACCGCTGTATGGGACAGGAACAATTTCGTAGCCGGGCATTGCTTCGGCATAAACAGCAAGCGCTGCAGCATCATGTTGGCTTCCTGTTTGAGGAACAAAAACTTTGTTGTTAAGAATAAGTGAGTTTGTGTAAGGTGTTGCAGGATTACCTCCCGGAGTTAAAACCCTGTAGACCCTGTAAGGATATCCATAAGCACTTGGGGTTGTTTCAAAATAATCAGCCACAGCTTCGAAATCTGCATAGCGCGGGTCGCTGACCGGAACCCGACCAAGCAATATTTTATCCGGTGCGAGGTATTTCCCCCAACAATCGACGTGTTTAATATAATCACCCAAAGGATCATTCATTACATCATAACGATTGATTCCAAGATAGTTGAGCATTTTCTCGTTAACCTGAGCATTGGTTTGGCTGTTTTCTTCATACACAAGTTCTGTTGAAGCAGCCATACCCAACCCATCGGCCATCATGTTTCCACCTGTGTGCGTCACATTCATGCCAAAGAGGTTGATATTAAGATACTGAGCAACCTTTGGTGGCACATTGTTGTCGTTAGGTCTGGGTCTGTTGTAGGGAAAATCAACAATCCCGGGTTGGTTCTGACCATCAAAAACAAACCATGGACCGTAATCACGCGTCCAATATGAATCAGTGGGAGCAATTAGAAAACTGCAATGAGAGGTATCAACATTGTTGGCAACATACAGATTTCGCACCGAATTTGCCTGGCTGTTATTAGCCACGAGGGTAACGACTTCGATATCCTCAGCCATTTCCCGAATAAGAGAATAAGGAATCCCAAAGGTATAGCGAATTAAAACAGCCTGCATGGGCTCAAACTCTGCAACCATCCTCACAGGACCAATTGGTGGAGGTGTTTCAGTAAAATCAACATTGGTTTTTACCGGCAACAACATTTCCTCTTCAGACAAATAATGCAACCTTTTGAAGTCAGGCTTCGGCTGAACTGGTTCCTGACTAAACAACGAAAGCGAGAAACAGGTAATTGCCGTCGCACATACATAGCGTAAAAAATTCATAAACAGGAATAATTACAGGCATCTTTGCAGCAGCCTTGTTAGGATGGCAAAGGTAAGAAAGCGGTTTTACTCCTGCTTAAAAAATATTGTATATTTGCTCCGTCATAAAAAATGAATCGTCATGTTGAATTCAATCCTACTCGGTGTTATAGGGCCTGCACAGGTTATTATTATCGTTTTAGTTATACTGCTTCTTTTTGGAGGGAAGAAAATTCCTGAACTGATGCGCGGAATCGGCAAAGGAGTAAAAGAATTTAAAGATGGCATCAACGGGGTAGATGAAAAAGACCCCAACCAAAAAGAAAAAAGTAACTAATTAATTGATAAATATTTACAAACATTGCTTCCGGTTCTTACGGAATCCGGCTGTAACGGATGTGATGTTTTTTGAATGTTAATTTATGCTGCAAAACAACAATAGGGTATTATTCACGTTGACACTTATCACCTTTTGTGCTTGCAACGCAAACTTATTTGAAGCCTATGTTAAAATCTAAATTCCTGACTTTAAGCTTGTTGTTTTTCTTTTCAGCAAGTGTTTTTTCGCAGTCAGAAGTTGAAGAGCTCCTTCCCGATTCAAATGCCTATTTAGCTGGCGACACCCTTCAGAATGTTTCAGCCGCCTTTTTGGAGGAGCAAAACAATCAAATGTTTTTTGAAGATTCTCCTATCGTCAGGATGCTCGACAGTTTATATCAGATCAGGTATTTCAACGACAGTCTTCATATTTTCGACTCTGCCATACTCAACCGGTATGGCTATAGCCCTCAGGAAATACCGGTTTTTCCGGATAGTGTTTATCGTCAGCGCATTGAGCAGTTGAACCGTGAAACCACGATTCCTTTGGTTTACAACCAACATGTACTTGACTTCATCAATCTTTATGCTGTGAGAAAACGCGGGCTTTCGAGCAGGATGCTCGGCTTGTCCTACGTTTATTTTCCTATGTTTGAGGAATTGCTCGACCGCTACAATATCCCACTGGAAATGAAGTATCTGGCTATGGTCGAGTCTGCACTAAACCCCACTGCAGGTTCCCGTATGGGTGCCAAAGGATTGTGGCAGTTTATGTATGGCACAGGTAAAGTATACAATCTGAAAGTCACCTCACTTGTCGACGATCGGTTTGATCCTTACAAATCTACTGAAGCAGCTTGTCAGCATATGTTGGATTTGTACGACATTTATGAAGATTGGTTTTTGGTGCTTGCTGCATACAACTCCGGAGCGGGCAATGTGAACAGGGCTATCCGCCGTGCAGGTGGCGCAAAAGATTACTGGGCCATTTGGCCTTACCTTCCACGTGAAACACGAGGATATGTACCTGCTTTTATAGCAGTGAATTATGTTATGAATTATGCTTCAGAGCATAACCTTTACCCGGTGCATCCGGGTATGATGATGATGGGAACTGACACTGTTACCGTTAAAGACCTTTTGTCATTTGAACAGCTTCATGAAATGCTCAAAGTTCCAAAAGAAGATCTGAAGTTTTTCAATCCACAGTTCAAGGCAGGCATTATCCCGGCTACACCCGAAAACCCTTACGTGATTCGCATCCCATCGGAATTCGTAGGCGATTATATCAACAACGAACAAAACCTTTACAGTTATAAAACAAAAAAAGGTGTTGAGAGGGAAACCCTTCAGGCTGAGGTTAAGAAAGTTAGTGACCGAACCACTCACACTGTTAAAAGAGGTGAAAACCTGGGGATGATAGCAAAAAAATACCGGGTTTCGGTAAAACAATTGCAATCGTGGAACAATATGCGTGGAACAAACCTTCAGGTTGGCCAAAAACTTGTGGTTTTCAGTTCGGGGACTCCGGATAATACACCCAGTGAAACACCAGTTGCCCGGTCTACTCAATCGGCAACCCACATCGTGAAAAAAGGAGAAACGCTTGGCGCTATTGCTACAAAATATAAATGCAGCGTAACCGACCTGCGTGAATGGAACAACTTGAAAAGTTCTAATTTACAGATAGGACAAAAACTCAGAGTTTTCCCTGCCGAACAGGCCACAGTGCAAACAGCCAGCACCAACGGCAATTCCAAATACATCACATATACGGTTAAAAGCGGTGATACACTTTGGGATATTGCCCGTAAATATGATGGCGTGACAGTGGATCAAATAAAAAAATTGAATAACCTGAACAGTAAATCGAAGCTAAAGATAGGTCAAAAGCTGAAAATTGCGGTTGTTTCTTAGCTCCATTTACAGGTAGCTTCATTCATCTTTCTTGACACTCTTATTACATACTAATTTTGTGTTTTTGACGTTGTCAAACAAAAATGGCTATGAAAACACCTATTTTCCTGCTGATTTCCATTCTTGCACTTTCTCTAGCGGGCTGTAATGAACCGGAACAGCGCATTGCCCGGTCAGTTGGAGCTACTTCTGAAATACTTGTTGTTACCCAAAGCGAAAAACAATGGGAAGGTGAACCGGGTGAAGCCATTCGTGCATATTTTGGTCAGGACCAATATGGTTTGCCTCAGCCTGAGCAATTATTTAAACTCGCTATTATCCAGGTTGACAAGCTATCGGATATGTTTAAAAAACACCGCAATCTGCTTGTTGTGGAGATTAACCAAAAATTATCCAAAGCTGAAGTTGAAACCCGAAGCGATTTGTGGTCAAAACCACAACGCGTAATTAAAATAACTGCTCCTGATTACGCCTCCTGGGTTAAGGCTTTTGAAGAAAACAAAGAAGGATTTAAAATTCTTTTTGAACGGTCAGAACGCGAAAGACTCATCAATATCTACAGACCAACTGCAAAAATTGACGTGATGGATCCTGTTCAAAAAGCATTTCAATTTAAAATGCTTATTCCGGAAGGCTTTTATATTGCTAAACAATCGGCTGATTTCATGTGGCTAAGAAAGGAAACCAACGATTTCGGACAGGGTATCATCCTCTATCAGCGCAACTACCGCGATACGCTTGATTTTAGTCTAAGTCGGTTGATCAAAGTACGCGACAGTCTGGTTATGAAACACATACCCGGGCCAACCGAAGGTTCATTCATGTCAACTGACAAGGAGTTTGTACCCCCGGTCCAGTTTAATACCGATCATTTTGTGACAGATTTTGGCGTTGAGGTGCGTGGAATGTGGAATGTGACGGGCGACTTCATGGCAGGTCCGTTTGTGTCGTACTCCTTTGTTCATCCCACTACAAATAAATTGGTTACAGCAGAAGGTTATGTGTATGCTCCCAATAAGGACAAACGCGATCACCTGCGACAATTGGAAGCGTTGCTATACAGCATCAGCTTCTAATTAATATGCGATGCGATCAAAGGCAAGTTTGAATCAGTAGAAAAATCTTCAGCCTTTCTCACCGGCTTAACCTTTATTTACTCTTACTGTAAGTAACCTGAATGCTTCCGACCGGAGTTTCTGATTCAGACAAAATAACGCCATCCTTGTAGACTCCCAGGTCATTCATGTTTATTCCCTTGCCGTCAAAACTGTAAAAGATTTTCCCGCTTGCCTCATCAAAACTGTAAAAGGCATCAAAGTTTTTTTCACCCATCATGATTGTCAAGGCTGAATCGTTGACGAAATTCAACATGGTTTGTTTCTCCAGTTCGGCAACCTGTTGAAGGGTAGAAGGATTTACACGTGTTTCGTCAAAAGTTGTTTTAACATCCGTCACTTTCCAGATTCCGAGCATTTTATTTTTCTCAGTATTGCAGGCATATACCAGAACCAACATCAATACTCCGCCCAATACGATCAGCTTTTTCATTGCTTACTTTCATTGTTATTTTAATACTAATCTGATTTCTAATTATTTAGGAAATTAATAAAAATCAGAAAAAATAATTTCACTACAAAATTACAAAAATGCTTGACAATCTCAACGAATAAGCTACTTTTGCCAAATGGTTTAACTTTTTGGTTAAACTTTTTGCTTAAATGATGAATACAGAAGAACAGATTTTGGCAGCTGCACGAAAAGTGTTTATCAACAAAGGTTTTGATGGAGCTCGTATGCAGGAAATTGCTGATGAAGCCGGTATCAACAAAGCTTTGTTGCACTACTATTTCAGGACGAAAGAAAAATTGTTCGAGCGCATTTTTTCTGAATCCTTTCAATTGATTAAGCCTGTATTCAACCTGGCTTTGGGTCCGGAACCGGATTTGCACCAATTTATTCGGCAGTTTGTTAACGCATATCATGCACTGCTGAAACAAATGCCTTTCCTTCCTCAGTTTGTCCTTCAGGAATTGAATCGTAATCCCGGCAGAATGATTGGGTTAATCGGTAAACAGCAAATTCCCATGAATGACATCAAGCGTGTGATTGACGCAGAGGTGAAAAAAGGAAACATTAGCGCAGTGAGTCCTGAAAACCTGATTGTTAATCTTATCAGTTTAATCATTTTTCCCTTCGTTGCCCGGCCTGTTCTGCAGGAAGTAGTTTTTGGAGGTGATGATGCAGCATTTGATAATTTTCTCAATGGCCGGAGTGAATCCATCATTCAGTTCTTCCTTCTGGCATTAAGTCCCGAAAAATCGTAAAGACATGCAAAAAAGTCACTTATTAATTCTTTGGTTGATGACGCTCATTACACTACCGGCATTGAGTCAACCTAACCGACAGTATTACAGCCTGCCTTTGCTACTGGACAGCGCTATCAGCCGATTTCCAGTTTCGGCACAAAGAGATGAACTTAACCAGATCGGTCAACTCACTGTTGAGCAAATTTCCTCCACATACCTGCCTGTTTTGCAAATCAACGGGCAAATGAGCTATCAGTCAGAGGTCACACAATTGCAAATTCCGGTGCCCGGTTTCAGTCCGCCGGATTTAGCCAAGGACTGGTATAAGCTCAATCTTGATATTTCGCAGCTCATTTACGATGGAGGCCAGGTCAAGACCCAAAAGAAAATTGAGGCAACCCAAAGCAAAATCAAATTGACAGAAGTCAGTCAGCAGGAAAACAATTTCAAGGAAAATATAATCAGGTTATATTATCGGTCGATGCTTTTGAAGCAACAGCTGCTGGTGTTTGGATCAATGGAGAAAAGCCTGAAGGCCACGGCAGCAGAAACCAAAAAAGCTGTGGATATAGGTGCAGTACTTGAATCGGCTCATCAAAACATTCAGGCAGAAATCTTCAGAATTCAACAGCAACAGCTTGAAACTGAAGCAGGGCTTGCAGCCAGCCTGAGCTTTTTGTCGGCCTATACCGGACTGGATCTCCGCATGGAAGACAGCCTCAAACCGCCGTTGTTTGAATCGCAGGAAACGCAAATGATCAACCTAAGGCCCGAATGGCAAAACCTGAAGCTTCAGGAAGAAAAAACAACACTTCTATCTACGCTCGCCAAATCAAAACGGCGACCAATTCTGCAAGCTTTCGGTCAGGCAGGTTACGGAAGGCCGGGTTACAATATGCTCGACGATCAATTCAGCGATTACTATATGGCAGGGCTAAGACTTCAATTCAAATTGTGGGACTGGCACACAAGCAAACGCGAGCAATCCATTGCCGGGCTCAATGGCCGGATGATTCAGAAAAATATTCAAAACTTTGAAATAAATCAATCCGCTGCCTATCAGGCCAAGCTACAGGAAATTAGTCGTTTACACAAGACCACCCTTCTCGACGCAGAAGTTGTAAAGTTACAGCAACAAGTTGTGGCCAGCCAGCTTTCTGGTTTAAGTCAGGGAATAATCACGATGGCAGCCTATTTACAGGAATCAGAAAAATTAACCCGATCGATGCTGGGGCTTGAGACCAACAAAATCAGACTTCTCAATGCTCAAACAGAGTTGATGCTTATAACCGGAAAAATTAACTTCCATGAACAGTAAAACTATTCTTAAAACCCTTACCATGTCCATCATCATGCTCTCGATAAGCTCCTGCGACAAGAAGGAACAAAAGGCTGATGCCTATGGCAATTTTGAAGCCAAACAAGTTACAGTATCGTCACAAGCAAGCGGGCAGTTGTGGATTCTTGATGTTGAGGAAGGCACACAGGCAAGAAAAGGTGAAGTGTGTGGCCTGATTGACACCACCGATGTTCATCTTAAAAAACTACAGGCACACCAGCAATACCAGGCTGTTGTCTCACGCTTTTCTACCATCGACGCCCAGGCTGCCGCACAGAGACAACAGTTGCAAAATCTTCAAACCGACAAGAACAGAATCGATCAATTGTATCGGGAGGGAGCTGCTACCCAAAAACAAAAAGACGACATTGACGGAGCATACGCCTTGAATACCAAGCAGCTGGAGGCCACCGAAGCACAAAAAACCAGCGTGAGGGCCGAGGCTGAGGTCATTTTGGCACAGCTGCAACAACTTGACGAACAAATCAGAAAATCATATATCACGCACCCCATTGATGGAATAATACTGACAAAATTTGCCGAATCAGGAGAAGTCGTTACATTTGGCAAGCCCTTGTACAAAATAGGTAACCTGAGTACACTCGACTTAAAGGTCTATATCAGTGGTAATCAGTTAGCTGACTTTGAACTGGGCAAAGAAGTTAAGGTAACGATTGATCAATCAAACTCAGAAAATAGAATCCTGAGGGGAACAATCAGCTGGATTTCATCCGTTGCTGAATTTACTCCGAAAACGATTCAAACAAAGGACGAACGGGTGGATCTCGTCTATGCGGTAAAAGTCACTGTAAAGAATGACGGACGCCTCAAAATCGGGATGCCCGGCGAAATCAGTATTATTCACTAATTAACACATCAAATGATGAAAGCAAAAATGATGATTTTAATGTTGGGTATGTTTTTAAGCCTGACAACCATGGAAGTTTTTTCCCAAAACAAGGCGGATGACGTGCTGGGTGTTTGGCTTAATCAAGACAAAGACGCGCATGTTGAGATGTTTAAAAAGAATGGAAAGATTTTCGGTAAAATTGTCTGGATCAAAGAACCCATTGATTCTGAAACAGGTAAGCCCAAAGTTGACAAGCACAATCCTGACCCTGCACTGAAAACCAGACCCACTCTGGGACTCGAAATACTCACCGGATTTTCTTTTGATGGTGATGACGAATGGAGTGGCGGTGAGATTTATGACCCCAAAAGTGGTAAAACATACAGCAGCTACATGGCTTTCGACAGTAAAGATGTGTTGAAAATCAGGGGTTATATCGGAGTTTCACTGCTTGGAAGAACAACCTACTGGACCCGCGTAAAATAGCCTACAAGTGCAAACTGCAGAAATCCGGATTGAGCATCTTTTTAAAAGCTACCAAAACATTGTAGCCCTCAACGACATCAATCTAGAAATTCGGCAGGGTGAACTATTTGGTTTTATCGGTCCCGACGGGGCCGGTAAAACCACCCTATTCCGCATCCTGAGCAGCCTGATGATCCCCGACAAAGGCAAGGCCTCGATGATGGGTTTGGATGTGGTAGCAAATTACAAGGAAATCAGAAAAAAAATTGGCTATATGCCGGGAAGGTTTTCGCTTTACCAGGATCTTACGGTGGAAGAAAACCTTCGTTTCTTTGCCGGTGTTCATGGTGCCAGCATTGAAGACAACTACCACCTGATCAAAGACATCTACAGTCAGATTGAACCCTTTAAAGACAGGCCATCGGGCAAACTCTCAGGAGGGATGAAGCAAAAGCTGGCGCTTTCCTGTGCCTTGATACACCGTCCGAAGGTGTTGCTGCTTGATGAGCCCACTACCGGTGTGGATGCTGTTTCAAGGCAGGAATTTTGGGCGATGTTGAAAAAACTTCGCGAGGCTGGCCTTACGATCCTTGTTTCGACGCCATACATGGATGAAGCCTCGCTGTGTGACCGGGTTGCGCTGATTCAAAAAGGCACGATCATGGATGTGGCAACCCCCGATTCGATGATAGCGCAGTTCGGTTTTCCATTGATTTCTGTAAGAAGTTCCAAAATGAACCTTTTACTCGACGACCTGAAATCACTCGCTGAAACCAAAATGGCTTATCGCTTTGGAGACGCAGTTCACGGTATCATGGAACTAGATAACAAAAAAATGCTGATTGAAGCACTGCTCAATAAAGGCCATGAAAAGATTGAATGTGAAACCATTACACCAACCATCGAAGACTGCTTCCTGTTGTTGATGCAAACAAAAGATGAATAAATGGAAGCAGCTGATTCAAAAACAGTGATCAGGGTGCGTAACCTGGTGAAGAAATTTGGTTCGTTCGTTGCCAACGACAACCTAAACTTCGATGTTGAAAAAGGTGAAATCTTTGGTTTTCTTGGCGCCAACGGTGCCGGAAAAACCACGGCTATCAAAATACTTTGCGGGTTGCAAAAACCCACTTCAGGCGAAATCCGCGTTGCAGGCTACGATATTTATGACCAAGCCGATCAGGTGAAAAAAAACATAGGCTATATGAGTCAGCGGTTTTCGCTGTACGAAGACCTTACGGTAGGTGAAAATTTTCAGTTCTATGGAGGTATTTACGGATTAAAGGCTCCGGTAATCAGGCAACGTACCACGCAGCTGCTCGATGAACTGGGACTGACACACATCAAAAATAAAATCCTGAAAGAGATCCCGCTTGGCTGGAAACAGAAACTTGCTTTTTCTGTCGCCTTGATCCACAACCCCCGCATTGTTTTTCTGGACGAGCCAACCGGAGGAGTAGATCCTCTGACAAGGAGACAATTTTGGGAAATGATTTATTCTGCTGCTCAAAAGGGTATTACGGTCTTTGTCACAACGCATTATATGGACGAAGCTGAGTACTGTAGCAGGGTATCTATCATGGTTGATGGCAGGATTGAAGCCCTCGACAGCCCCTCCGGGCTAAAAAAACACTACCGAGCTGAAAGTATGAATGAAGTATTTGTAAAATTGGCCCGTTCTGGTAAAAACAGCCGGTAACATGCAAAAAGCACCCCCATGAAAGGCTTTATCCTCAAAGAGTTTTTACACATCCTGCGCGACAAGCGCACCATGCTGATCCTGTTTGGGATGCCTGTTGTTCAGGTCTTGCTTTTCGGATATGCGATCACCAACGAAATAAAAAACGCCCGGATCGGCATTCTTGACCAAAGCAATGACTATGTAACACAAGCCATTACACAAAAGATACTTTCCTCAGGCTATTTCCTTGCCGAGGAAATCATGCACCATCCCGATGAAGCAGAAGATGCCTTCAGGAAAGGAAAAATCAAACAGATCATTATCTTCGGGCCCGACTTTGCCAACATGATGACCACCTCCCCTCCTGTTTCTATTCAACTACTCACTGATGCTTCCGACCCAAACACCGCTAACCTGCTGAGCAACTACACGCAGGCTATTGTACAGGACTATGTTCGGCAGCAACAGCAGCAAGCCCCAAACCTTCCTGTCATTCAAATCGAAAGCACGATGCAATACAATCCCGAACTCAAAGGGGTGTTTATGTTTGTTCCGGGAACCATCACAATTTTGCTCATGCTCATCTCGGCCATGATGACCTCTATTTCCATTGCACGCGAAAAGGAGTTGGGTACGATGGAGGTGCTGCTTGTCTCACCATTAAAACCCTACCAGATCATTCTGGGAAAAGTGATTCCCTATGTGTTGCTTTCCTTCATCAATGCACTCATCATCCTGTTGCTTTCGGCCACCGTTTTCGGCATGCCCATGAATGGAAGTCTTGTTTTGTTGCTATTGCAAAGCATGCTGTTTATTTTTATGGCACTTTCGCTCGGCATCTTCATTTCAACGCTGAGCGACAGCCAGCAAACAGCCATGCTTTTGTCAATGTTTGCCCTGATGCTTCCAACGATTTTGCTATCCGGCTTCATTTTTCCAATCGAAAACATGCCCATGCCCCTGCAACTGCTAAGCAATATTATGCCTAGCAAGTGGTTCATCATCATCATCAAAAGCATCATGCTCAAAGGTTTGGGGATGATGTATATCTGGAAAGAAACCCTCATACTCCTGTTGATGACAGTCTTTTTCATCGGCATGAGTGTAAAGAAATTCAAAGTCCGACTGGCTTAATAAAAACGATCAGTATGAGAATCATTTTTTATATCCTTCAGAAAGAATTTCGCCAGATATTTCGCGACAAGGTAATGCTGCCCATCATTCTTGTTATGCCGATGGTTCAGCTACTCATCTTGAGCTATACAGCCACCTTTGAGCTGAAAAACACCCGGATCAGTATCATTGACCACGACCGAAGCCAAACATCCCGCGACCTGGTCAGTAAATTCAGCGGCTCTTCTTTTTTTTCGCTTATTTCGTATGAGTCAACCTATGAAAGAGGTATGGAAATGATAAAAGAGGGCAAAACCGACCAGCTGCTGATTATCGAACCCGGACTTGAAAAAAAACTTGGCAGAGGCGAGAAAGCTGGTGTAATGCTGATTACCAATGCCATCAACGGTAGCGCAGCCAGTTTAATGAACGCTTATGCCTCATCCATCGTGAGTGATTTCAACAAACTGTTGGTGGCCGAAACCATGCCAGGGATTCATAGTTCAGGATCGCTCAAAACCGAAACCCGACACTGGTACAATCCACGACTGAACTATCAAACTTATATGGTTCCGGGTATTCTGGTTTTGCTGGTTACCTTGATCGGGATGTTTCTTTCGGGCATGAATATCGTGAAGGAGAAGGAGCTGGGTACTATTGAGCAAATCAATGTTACACCAATCAAGAAGTACCAGTTTATGATAGGCAAACTCCTTCCTTTCTGGATTATTGCTCTTTTTGAACTGCTTGTAGGCCTGGTGATTGCGCGCCTCGTTTTTGGCATCGCTGTTGAAGGCAGTGTGGCACTGCTCATCGGCACAGCATCAGTTTATCTCCTTGTTGTGCTGGGTATAGGGATTTTGGTTTCTACCGTGACCGACACCATGCAGCAAGCCATGTTTATTTCATGGTTTTTTATCGTTATCTTCATTCTGATGAGTGGTCTGTTTACTCCGGTTGAAAGCATGCCGCTTTGGGCACAGCGGGTAAACAGCCTCAACCCTGTCGCATATTTTATTCAGATAAACCGCATGATTATGCTTAAAGGCAGCGGATTTAACGACATTTCGGAGCATTTTTACGCTTTGGTCGTTTATGCTATTGTTATGCTTACCATTGCCGTGAGCAGGTATCGGAAAGTAGCCTGATCAAAACTTGTCAGCCGGAAGGGTCACACAGAAAACACTGCCCTCGTTTTCGGTGCTTTTTACACTCAGGCTACCTTTGGAAGCTTTCACAAACTCTTTTACAAGGACAAGTCCGAGACCGGTACCCAATTCATCTGCGGTGCCTTTGCGCTTAAAATCAGAATCAAGATCAAAAAGTTTGTCCAATTTTTCTGCCGGGATGCCAATCCCGTTATCTTCAACGCAAATTGTTACTTCATTTTCATGACTAAAAGATGCCTTCACTGTAATTTGGCCGGATAGCGGTGTAAACTTGATGGCGTTGTTTACCAAATTAATGAGTACATTGGCTAGAATATTCGGGTCGACATAAGCAGTATGAGCCGCGTCAACTGCATTAATGAGTACAATTTTCTTTTGCATCGCCCGGCTCGACAAGATTTGGAAGACGCTTTCAACTGTAGCAGCGATGTATACTTTCCCGGGTTTGTTCTCAAAGCCATTGCGTTGGGCGATTGTCCAGTCGAGCAAGTTGACAAGGAGGTTATAGGTATTTGTACTGCTTCTGAAAGTACTTTCGAGCAAATATACTTTCTCCTCGTCGGTATAGTTGTCGTAATGATCCAGCAAATCCTGCAGGAGACCCAGGAGCGAATTGAAGGGGCTCCGAAGGTCGTGTGCGATAATGGAGATAAATTTATCTTTGGTTTGATTTAGTTCCTGGAGTTCGTCGTTTTTCCGCAAAATTATTTCCTGTTGACCGGCAATTTTCTTGTTCGACTGTTTTAATTTATAAAGCAATATGAGCAGAATGGCAGCAAGCGTGGCAAAAGCAAAAAGAGCCAGGCGTTGCATCCTGATCATTTCACCTTTGAGGCTGTTTTGTGATTTAAGCAAAGAATTCTCGGCTTCTTTTTTGTCGGAGTCGTAAATAATCCGCAATTCAGCAATACGCTGCATGTGATCCTTGTTGTGGATGCTGTCAAAAAGTGAACGTGATCGTTTATAGTTCCTGTAGGCAGACCTGAAATCAAGGGAAGCACTGTCGATATCAGAAAGCATTGCATAAGCTTCCGCAATCAGTGTCGGCGATTGTATGGCTTTGGCAATCGTCAGGCTGTTTTTAACGGCGGCACGGGCAGAATCAATTCTGTTAATTTTTAAATATGTATATGCCATTTGAACAAGTGCCTCAGCTTGATTTCCAATTCTTAAATCGCTGATGAGTGGTTTTCCCTTGTTGAAATAATGAATAGCCGAATCATACCGGGATAATTCGCTGAAAGCACCCGCCAAATTAAAGTAAACGACACCAAGCTGCTGAGGATCACAGTCTGCGGGAAGATAATGTTTGCTTTTTTGCGCATAATAAAAATACAAATCATTCTTACCGTGTAACTGATACATCACCGCCAAATTCCCATAAATCATGGTAATAAGATTGCTGTCCTTTTCTGAAATAGCCAGATTCAGGGCTTTATTAAAACTTTCAGCACTGGCAGCTGTATCATTCAGATGACTGTAAAGGTTTCCAAGCACATTGTGGTTACCAATAACCCTTGAAGTCGAAACCTTATTTTTTTCATTTAAATCCAGCGATTTAAGCATATTCCTCAGGGCAAGTTCATAATGTCCTTTTCTTTGGTGAGCCAAACCGAGATCGTAGTGAATTTTGGCCATGCCTATTTCATTCTTCCGATCCTCATCAATCTTCAAGGCTTGTGTCAACAAGTTGATAGCGCTGTCCTGCTGTCCTATTTTCGAATAGAGTGTACCGGCATTGTTGAGTGCTTCGGCTCTATATTCGGTTAAACTATCAGACATTGGCAGCTTCAGCGTTTGATGGAAAGACGCAATGGAGGCATCATAATCTTTTACGAACCAGTAAAATAACCCATAGGTATTATGATAAAGTGCCATTGTTTGGTCGTCAAAACCACCTATCAGGGGTTGAAGCTGATTCAGCACCATACGGGCAGAATCTGTGTTTCGGAAAACAACCTTCTTTGCCTTGCGCAGTTCATTTTTTACTTCCTGAAGGTCGAGAATCTTTCCAATTTCATCTCTTCGGGCCTGAGACTGCAGTGTGTTTGCAGAACAGGCAAAGACAATCAAAAAGGCAAAAAAAGTTATTGTTTTCAATTTCAAAAGGTTTAGTCAATGGCTGAAAACAAATGTAAACAATAAATGATGTTGATGAAAAAAAATCACGGTTCGACCGTGATTTTTTCCTTTTATTGTGCGAAGCGCATGTAGTTCAAGGCAGTTCATTCAAGGCGTTCACAACCTCATCGCATACATCAGCAGGTATTTCGTAGTCAAGGTAGGTATATGTTTCCTGTGTAACGGTAACATCAGTTCCGAATTCTTCTTCGTTGTAGGTAATCCAGACATAATAAGTGTTTCCGACATAAATACCCGGAATTGTCGCGACTCCCGCTACCATTTCGATGGCTATGGGTGTTGCTCCAGGATCGTCTTTTGGTATATAATAGGCTGTGAATGATGGTTCTATCCGGGTAACAGGATCTGTAGGGCAGAAAAGAGATACATTCACCGAAATGGTTTTGATGTTTGGGTCGGTGCTAACGATGAGGTTAACATTTACTGTCTGACTGCTGCAAAGGTCGTCAATATAGGTAGGCTGCGAGCCTGGGTCTACCGAGATAAAAGTGGAATTTTCGGTGTCCCAAACGATGTAGACGGGGATTCCCGCAGGAGCAAAGGTTGTGTAAACCGGCTCATTGTTCTGTACCCACATCAGGATGGTGTTGATAAGGGCGTTATCATCCTGTCTGTAAACATATCCTTTCATGAGAAAGGGTCCGGGAATGGGTAGATTGGTGTTAAATACGAACGGGCTGCCATTTGGGCAAAGCAGACCAATCAGCCAGTCAAAATTATAGTAAGACAAATGGCTGAGTTGCACCTCAAACTGCAATTGACCATCCACCAGTTGGGCGGTAGCGGTCCCCTCTTCGGTCCATACACCTGTGTTCTCGTCGAGGCTCCAGTAAGGAATTTCGTCACCGGCAACGATATTGGTTTCGGCAAGGGGATTATAGGTCTCGGGATTAATCTCACTGATCAGTTGAACAGTTCCATCTTCGAAGGTAGTAGCAGCATTACCATTTTGATCGGTGATTTCGATTGCCACGAAGCCTGCCGAATAAAATGTTCCGTTTTGGGTTGATCCATCCAGGCGGTTTACTGTCGGAGTCAGACCACCAGGAAAAGCAGCAAGTGCTTCGGGTTCAGTTGGATCAAAACTCACAACGGTAACATTGAGGCCTCCTGACAGTGGATTTCCGCCTGCATCGCGTATCATAATACCCTCGGGAATGGTCACTGTTGCTGAACCCCCGGGAACAGTCACCGTGGTTGGCGCGGTTACCCTGCCTCCGTTGGCCGTCGTGGCCGAAGGCTCCTGTCGGATATAAACACCTGAAGGCGGATTATCCAAAGGTAAAACACTGATCGAAACAAAATTACGACCCGTTTGAGTGATGTTAACTTCCTTTGGCGAAGTTAGATAGCCGGGGACATGTGCGATCAGGTTGATGGTAACGGCATTATCGGGTGTCGGGTCATAAGGATCGTTAGGAATCAGCGCCAGCGTTGAGATTCCCCGTGTTACGGGGAACTGTTTGTTGGAAGGCCTTACACCAAGCACATCGACAACTGCATCCTGATCAGGGCCGGAAAAACTGATGTAGGCATCCGAACTTTGCAGACTACCAAGGATATTGCCGGTTGTGGCATCCACAAGTTGAACGTCAATGGTTGTTTTGATGATGTTATAATCCAGTATAAGCTCGAGGTTTTCGAGAGGATTTACAGGTTTTTTGCAGGCGTTCACAGGAATGAACAAGGCTGCCACGATGAGCAGATAGGCTATTTGGCGAAATAATCTCATTGTTTTCATTATCAGAGGCGTGTTTTAAAAGATTCGGTAGCTGAGTTGAAAATTAAGGATGGGATATAGATTTACCCACGACAAATTTTCGTTGAGTTGCTCAATTTGTTCGGGTGAAGAAGTAGGGGTTAGCATTCCGGTGGTACTAAGTTTTGCCAACGGACGATTGATGTAGGTTGCACCAAGTTCAAAAGCGAATGACACTTTGTTGTCCAAAGAGATCGAGCGACCGATTCCAAGACCAAGATATGGGGTTGCCTTTAGCTTTGGTTCGACGGTAATATTCACAAATCCAACATCTTCCGGTTCAACTTCAATGGAGCCTACAAACACCGCCTTGGCTGAAACCCCTTCGATGTGGCCAACTGAATAATTGTAAATAATCCCTGTTGAAAGAAAAAATACCCGGCTGATCTGGAAATTCGCCAACAGATTAATGCCACCGGCCTTAGCATAACCCTCCCCCTTGACAAACTCCTCAAAAGGCTTCATATCGATGTTGTACTTAAAATAGGTACCTCCAAGTCTGAGATGAAGGTAAGGTAAAACCTCAGCAACCACTTCCCCACCGAAACCAAGTGTTCCGGCTTTGACTCCAACTGCAAATGCCAGGTTATCAGGTTGAGACTCCTCTGGTGCAATGGCTTGAACCTGCATAATTTCCTGACCACGGCCTAGGTAAGCAGTGAACAGCAACACCAGAATGACGACTGTTTTAGGTATAATTCTATTCATACGAAATGGTTTAGAATGATCAACATTTCAGATTGTTTTTACAAATATACGCAATATTACCTAATAAAGTCAATCCGGCAATCAACTGCCTGAATTTGACATCCGTAAATTGTCTTGAAAAATGAAAACAACCGCAACAGATGAATATCCTTCAAAACTGATTACTTTTGCAGCCTGCAAAAAAGATTTTCACCCATTATTAAGAAAGCAGCATATGGCAAACACGATTGAAGACGCTCTGCCTGAGGAAAAAAGATCGTTGAATTTTATTGAATCAATCATTGAGGAAGATTTGTCGGTCAACAAGAACGACAGCAGGGTTCACACGCGATTTCCTCCCGAACCCAATGGCTACCTGCATATTGGTCATGCCAAGTCGATTTGTTTAAACTTTGGCATGGCCGAAAAATATCAGGGCAAGTGCAATCTTCGCTTTGATGATACCAATCCGGAAAAGGAAGATACTGAGTATGTTGATTCCATTATGGAAGATGTTCAATGGCTAGGTTTTCAATGGGATAAAGAACCATATTATGCATCCGACTACTTTGAGCAGTTGTATGACTGGGCTGTTTTGCTGATCCGCAAAGGTCTGGCCTACGTTGACGACCAACCGCAGGAAGTAATCAGTCAGCAACGTGGCACACCAACCCGACCCGGAACTGAGAGTCCGTTCAGGAACAGAAGCATTGAAGAAAATCTCGACCTTTTCGAAAGAATGAAAAACGGAGAATTTCCCAATGGCAGTCGTGTTCTCAGGGCAAAAATCGACATGACATCGCCCAATATGCACATGCGCGATCCGGTGATGTACCGCATTTTACATGCTGAGCATCACCGCACGGGTGATCAGTGGAAAATTTACCCAATGTATGACTATGCTCACGGACAAAGCGATTATCTGGAAGGTATCACTCACTCGCTTTGCACCCTCGAATTCGAGGTTCACCGCCCACTGTATGATTGGTTTTTAGATCAACTTATTGAAACAAGCTATCGTCCGCGACAGATTGAATTTGCACGCCTTAACCTCAGCTACACCGTGATGAGCAAAAGAAAGCTGTTGGAACTGGTGAAGAACAAAATTGTTAGTGGCTGGGACGACCCACGCATGCCCACCATTGCCGGTTTACGCCGCAGAGGATATACACCGGCATCCATCAGGGCTTTTGCCGATCGCATTGGTGTTGCCAAGCGCGACAATGTAATCGACGTCGGACTGTTAGAGTTTAGCGTTCGGGAAGACCTGAATAAAATCACCAACAGAGTCATGGCGGTAATCGACCCCCTGCGACTTGTCATCACCAATTATCCGGAGGGGACAACCGAATGGGTCGAGCTTGAAAACAACCCCGAAGATCCGGCCGGTGGCACCAGGCAAGTGCCTTTCGGGCGTGAGCTTTTCATCGAAAAAGACGATTTCATGGCCGATCCGCCACATAAGTATTTCAGGCTGGCACCTGGTAAAGAAGTAAGGCTTAAAGGAGCTTATGTAATTCATTGTGAGAACTTTGACACTGACATACATGGAAATCCGGCTACTATTTACTGCACTTATGACGTTGACACTAAAAGCGGTAGCGGGCCAAAACAGCCCAAAGTAAAAGGAACACTGCATTGGGTTGAAGCCAGTCAGGCCATTGATGCTGAAGTAAGACTCTATGACCGGTTGTTTATGGACGAAGACCCTGCAGGACACAAAGACCGCGATCCGCTCGAGTTTCTAAATCCCGATTCACTCAAAGTGCTTCGTGGCTGCAAACTGGAACCTGCGCTCAAAAGTGCCAAAACAGGTGAGAAATTTCAGTTTCAACGGATAGGTTATTTCTGTGTCGACAAAGACAGTCAATCTGAAGCCCTTGTATTTAACCGGACAGTTTCGCTGAAAGATAACTGGGCCAAAGTAAGTGCAAAATAAATTACACGCTCATTCGGCCAAACGAAGGATAGTCAAGAATAAAGCAGGAAGCCAAAGGAAAAAAAATCGTCAGAATTTCTGTTCTTGTCATTGATTTTTTTACCTTTGCGCCCTTATTGCCCGATGGTGTAATTGGCAACACGTCTGACTCTGGATCAGAAGAGTTTAGGTTCGAGACCTAATCGGGCAACATCGGACAAAGCCGCTTCATAGCGGCTTTTTTTTGGCCTTTTCAGCAAAGAAATCAGGAGAAATAATTGCCGGGGTTTTTTAGAATCTTTATAAATTACCTGAAAATTTGTGAGAAAAAAAATGACTTTTTACTTTTGTTGTCAATCAACACAAGCAAAACTTCATGACAACCAACCGCCTCGTTCTCGCAGTTATCTTGCTACTTATTTTTGTAGTTTTTCCGGAAACAGCCCTGAATCAAAACCTCGCCGTTAATCTTATCCCCGACTCACTGAAAAAAAACGTCAATTCGGTTGTCAGATACAGAACAAAAACGATTGAGATTGACAAGGCTTATGACATGAAAGTCGACCTGAGTTGGGCGATTACAGTGTTAAATGCCAGTGGTGAAGACGATTTATACATGGGCAACGAATACAGCAAGTCGCTCAGGATAAACAGTATGCAAGCCAGGATTTTTGATGCTGAAGGCAAAGAAATCAAAAAACTTAAATCGGCTGATCTGATTGATATGAGTGCGGTGAATTCGGGTAGCGTATTTGTCGATTCAAGATTACAATTTTACACCTACAAATCCGGCAGTTTTCCATACACGGTTGTATTTTCTTCATCGGTAACATCTAAAAGCTCTGCTTTCATCCCCGACTGGAATCCTTTAAGCCGTGCATTCCAGTCTGTTGAGCTGAATGAGTTCACCCTGGTTTATCCTCCTGAATGGGATCTAACAAAAACTGAAAGAAATTTTGAAGCTTTTGGCGTAGTCAGCAGTTCGATTCCAGGACTTTATAATGCCAAAATAATCAACACCAAGCCCCTTGCCGAAGAATATGCCAGCCCGGCAGCCGATCAGATTAATCCATTCGCCTCCTTCTCGCTGAACCATTTCCAGCTTGAAGGCATCAAGGGAAAAGCAGAAAGCTGGAATGATTTCGGCCGCTGGTACTCGACAAACTTTCTGACGGGTAACGACGAAATTCCGCCAGCCACCCTGACAGAAGTCAGAAAACTGGTAGAAGGCTGCACTGATTCGGTGGAAATGGCCAAAAAGATCTACCATTACGTTCAGGGCCGAACGCGCTATGTGAATGTGTCGATTGGAATCGGAGGTTGGAAACCCATGAAGGTTTCAGAGGTTGACGAACTCAAATACGGCGACTGCAAGGCCTTGTCGTTTTATACCCAGTCGTTGCTAAAATCAGTCGGTTTACCCGCCACCTACACCATTATCTATGCTGGCAGCGGCCAGAAGAGCCTTGACACAAACCAGATTTCAGTGCAGGGAAATCATGTGATTGTTTCAATCCCTTTGAAAGATACCACTATCTGGCTTGAAACAACGAGTCAGCAAATTCCCTTTGGATTCCTTGGCGATTTCACCGACAATCGCCTTGCGCTAAGTCTTTCGGAAAAAGGTGCCTTTCTGGTAAAAACACCTGCCTACGCTGACACCATCAACCTTCAAACCAACGAAGCAAGCGTCGATCTTGATGCTGACGGTTCAATCACAAGCGAACTGAAAACGCATTCTTACGGCTTGCAATATAATGACCATTACAGATTAAAAACGCTGAAAACCTCAGACCTCGAAAAACACTATCAATCACACTGGAACTACCTTCAGGGTCTTAAGTTGCATGAAATGGATCTCGATGAAGACAAAGAACAGGTGATTTTTGAAGAAAAAATCCTGTTGGAAGCTGTGAAATATGGCAGTCAGAGTGGTGAAAGAATGCTCGTTCCGGTTAATTTCTTCAACCGTCTCAGTTATATTCCACCCCGAATAGCCAGTCGAAAGCACCCAATCGTGCTTCGACGCGGCTATCTCGACAAAGACATCTGCAAGCTGAAGATTCCGGAAGGATATGGTATTGAAGCACTTCCAAAAGATATTAACCTCGATTCGCCTTTCGGCACCTATGAGCTGCGGATTGAGAAAACCGATGAATACAACCTAAAAATTCACCGTCGGTTTTTGGCCAAAAGCGGCACCTTCGAGGCCGGCAGTTACCAGGATTATGTACAGTTCAGAAAAGATATTTCAAAATTCGACCAATCAAAAATTATCCTCAAAAAATTATGATGATGAGAAAACTAACTCTCTTTCTTGCCCTGATGCTGATGCTTCAGCTGCAACTGACCGCACAGACCCAAAAAGTGAAATTCAGGAAAATTCCGGCTGAGCTTCTCGAGCAAACAACACATCCGCTTGACAGCCAGGCCGATGCTGCTATACTCTATCAATATTGCCGGGTGTATTACGCCCTGACCAACGGCTGGTTCGACACCCATACCTTTGTGCACAAACGCATCAAAATATACAATCAGGACGGCATGGGCTGGGCTGATTTTGCCATTCCGTATTATGCTGAAGGTAATTTTGTCAAATTCAAAGCCTATACCTATAACCTTGAAGAAGGCAAGGTTGTGGAAACAAAACTGGAAAACGACAACTTTAACACCGAAGAGTTTAACAAAGTATTTAAGCGACGCAAATTTGCCATGCCGGCAGTGAGTCCGGGTTCGGTAATTGATATCGAATATGAAATTTCGGAACCCTCTTCCATTTCGCTGCAGCCATACTATCTGCAAGAGGAAATTCCTGTCGATTTTGTGGAATATGAGGTTGAAATTCCCAAATACTACACCTTCAATAAATCAGTGAAAGGACTGCCCCTGCCTGTTACCCGTAAAAACGATTCACGAACAGGAGTCATCCCCGGTTCGGGCGGTTCACAAACAGGAAATGATAATTATGCCATCTATGTCGACATATACACGGCAAGCAATGTGCCTGCATTGAAAGAGGAACCCTTTGTGCCTTCGATGAACAATTACAGAACTTCCATAAATTATGAGCTTTCTTATATCCAAGGCAGCAGCGGGAAGATTACAAATTTTTCGAACACCTGGGACAACATCGCTCAATTGCTCATGGAAAGCGAGGATTTTGGCAGGCAAATGGAACTCAGACTCACCGAACTCAACCCTTTAGTTGAACAGTGGATGCTTTTGCCGGCTGAAGAGCGGGTGAACGCCGTGTACTATTATGTGCGAAACAATTATAATTGGAACGAATACTATGGCGGATTAGCCGAAAAAGGATTAAAGAAACTGCTTGATGAGAAATCAGGTAATTCGGGTGATATTAACCTGCTGCTTATCAACCTGCTTAAGAAGGTTGAAGTTGATGTCCTTCCTTGTGTTTTAAGTACGACCGACCGGGGATTCTTGAACGTGAGTTATCCCAGCCTGGCTCAGATCAATTATGTGATTGCAGCTCTAAAAACCAAAGACGGCTACTCTTTTCTCGACGCAACCAACAAATACCTTGATGCCGGTTTTTTGCCCAAACACACCCTGAATCTCGACGGGATCATTGTGACAACCGACAAAAAAGGAATAAAAATCCCCTTGACCAACCCTAACAAAGGAGTAGTAGCCACGAATGTTCTTTGCGTGATTACCGATGACATGCTGATCAAAGGACAGGTAAAAAGTACTCACACACAGTATGATGCTTGCTCGGCCAGATCGGTGTATTATGAAGAGGAGAAACAAGGCGGCTACCTGAAAAGCTTTCACGACCGCTACCCGGGTTTGGAAATCACCAATCATACTATCGAAGGAGCAGACAGCCTGAAGCCTATTATTACCGAACGCTATGATTTTGAACTGGAGGGGCAAATTGAGGAAGCCGGCGATTTGATTTATTTGAATCCCATGTTGATCTGGCAAGATAAAATTAACTACCTGAAGAGTGAGACCCGCGAATTCCCGGTATTCTATCATTCAATGGGGACCGAAAAATACATGATTTCGATCAAACTCCCCGAAAACTATCAGGTTGAATCACTTCCCAAAGCCGTTAGACTGGCTTTGCCCAACGGCCTTGGAACCTTCACCTACTCGGTAAGTGTGACAGGTCAAAACCTTACAATTCAATACCTTTACATCAAAACAGAAGCCATCATACCCCCAACAGAATACCAGGCTTTGAGAAACCTCCTCACCCTAATGATCGACAAACAAGCAGAGAAGGTCGTTTTGAAGAGGGTTTAAATACGGCAAGAAAAATTAATATTTTTGTCAACCTAATGCATTAATAATGGCTATTTCAAAGCAAGGCACGCCTCACTACAGTCAAATGTTGAAAAGCTGCCTGCTTTGGCTGGTGATACTATTCGTGCGGCAACTTTCGGCCCAAACCCCGCCACCTGAACCGCTGCATCCTTTGCCCGGCGAGGCTCAGTTAAACTGGCACAAGCTGGAGCAATATGCCTTCATACACTTCACCATCAACACTTTCACCGACAAGGAATGGGGTTATGGTGATGAAAGTCCTGCCTTATTCAATCCCACCGAGGCTGATCCTGAACAGTGGGCAAGCGTGATTTCAGCCGCTGGCCTCAAAGGGCTTATCCTGACCGTAAAGCATCATGATGGCTTTTGTCTTTGGCCCAGTGCCTACACAGAACACAGTGTGCGTAACAGCCCGTGGATGAATGGTAAAGGCGACCTTGTAAGGCTTGTCGCTGAGGCTTGCCAGCGGCATGGTTTAAAATTTGGGATTTACCTTTCTCCCTGGGACAGAAATCATTCAGCTTACGGAACCTCTGACTATATCGACTATTACCGCAATCAGGTGCAGGAACTTGCCACCGCTTACGGTCCAGTGTTCGAGTGGTGGCTCGATGGAGCCAACGGTGGCGATGGCTTTTATGGAGGTGCCAGAGAAGTTCGACACATCGACAGACAAACTTACTATCAATGGCCCGAAACCATCCGACAGATCAAGACGCTACAACCCAACGTGCTCATTTTCAGTGACGCCGGTCCCGACATCCGATGGGTTGGTAATGAAGCAGGCTATGCCGGCGAAACCAACTGGAATTGTTTGACAGCCGACACCCTTTACCCCGGCAAGGCCGGTATCAGTCCACTGCTCGAAACGGGAACACCTGAAGGCCGAAGCTGGATTCCGGCAGAAGTGGATGTGAGTATCAGGCCGGGCTGGTTTTGGCATGCAGGTGAAGACAGTCTGGTAAAAAGTCCGCAAAAGCTGTTCGAAATTTACCTTAACTCAGTGGGAAGAGGTGCAAATCTGCTTCTGAACATACCACCCGACAAAAGTGGACTAATTCATGAAAACGATGTGAAAGCCCTGTTGGGATGGAAAAAGCTGGTGGATGAAGCTTTTGCCATAAACCTGGCTGCGGTTGCAAAGGTAAGTGCTGAATATCACAGAGGCAACGATCCATTTTTCTCCGCCAGCACCCTCACCGACAACAACTTTGATACATACTGGGCTACAGACGACGGACAAACCCAAGGCAGTATTCTGTTTGAATTTGACACGATTAAAACAATCAGGTATGTTGTTTTGCACGAAATGATCAGGCTTGGCCAACGCGTGGAAGCCTTCAGTATTGATTATGCAAGCCCTGCCGGTTGGTTGCCACTGACCGAAGGTACCACCATCGGACACAAACGCATTCTTCATTTCGATGCAGTGAATGCAACTGCCCTGCGAATCCGCATTACTGCTGCCAGGGCCTGTCCGGCATTGTCAGAAATTG
>JANJXG010000147.1 GCA_024709145.1 Bacteroidales bacterium
GAATTGTTTCAGCATATCGGCCACAAAAACCTGCAAAAACAAAATAGGTAAGAATACAACCACGTCAACCAGGGTAATCGAAATGGCTGAAAATCCAATTTCCATGCGCCCTTCCAATGCCGCGGATTCTTTGTCTTTACCCATATCGAGGTGTCGCTGAATGTTTTCAAGAATTACAATGGCATCATCTACCAGGATTCCGATAATTAACGACATGGCCAGCAAAGTCATCAGGTTTAAAGTGAAGCCCATCAGCCACATCACGGCAAATGCAGTAATTAATGAGGTCGGTATTGCGATTAAAACAATCAACGAGTTCCGGTAGCTTCGTAAAAACAGAAACATAACCAGTGAAACCAGAATTACAGCTAAAATCAGGTCAAAAACCACTGAATTTACTGCCGCAATGGTCATATCGGTTGAATCATCAGCAATAACAAATTTTACCCCGTAGCTGGAGTTGGCACTTTCAATTTGTTTGAGCTTTGCATGAACCAATTTTGAAACTTCCACTGCATTGGCATCACCTTGTTTTTTCAACAAAAGGCCTATTCCGTTTGTGCCGTTGTACCTGCTTACCGAACTTATTTCTTTAACTCCATCGATAACGATTGCCACATCTTTTACATAGACCGGCATTCCCGGCGCAGGCATGGCAACCTGTACATTCATAATGTCGTTTACAGTCGAGAATTTTCCGGTTAATCGGACTGAATTACTCTCTTCATCGGTTTGCGCTTTACCGGCAGGCAAATCAATTCCTGAGCGATTAATGGCCTCAACCACCTGATAGAGAGATATTTTATACAATTTCAGTTTATCCTGATTGGCCTTCACCTGAATTTCCCGTTCTTCGCCGCCAAGCAGCGTAATTTCAGCCACTCCTTTCAATTGTTGAATTTGTGGCAGATATTCGTCCTTCATTTTTTGATGAAATTCAGTTGCAGACAAACTACTTGTTGCACTGATCGAAATAATGGGCAAATCGTTGGGCGAAACCTTGCTCATCACCGGACTCAAAATGTCTGCCGGAAGATCTTTTTTAATATTGTCAATATACCGCTGTGCATCCTGCATGGCAATGTTCAAGTCCGTTCCATATTTCAGGTTGGCAATAATAACTGAAGCGTTGGGCATCGACTTGGTCTCCAGGTAATCCACTCCTTCAAGATTCGACAAGGCATCCTCTATTTTTCTGGAAACCGAAGTTTCCACCTCATTAGGCTCGGCGCCAGGGTATAATGTTTTAATTACAACGACAGGCTGGTTAAAGTCTGGCAACAGTTCATACCCCAGATTTGTAAATCCAATGATCCCCAACAGTGCAAATACACTGAATAGAACAATGATCAGCGATGGGCGATCGATTGATGTCTTTGTTATGTTCATGATTCCTATTTCTTAATTGCTAAATGAAACATTTGCTCCATCAAACAGGTTTATAAATCCGTTGATAACAATCACATCACCTGCAGATAAACCAGCCGACACCTGTATCTTGTTTTGAAATCTTGAAGAAGTGGTGATGTTGTGCAGAATGGCTTTGCCATTTTTGACAAGATAAACCTGTGGCTGTATATTTGTGCCAACAATTGCAGATGCCGGAATAATGATTAACTTTTCTTCTCTATCGTTTTTTAACTGTACATTCCCAAACATTCCTGATTTGATTTTGAAATCGGCGGTGTTGTTTACTAAAAATTGGACAGGAAAACTATTTCCCATGTTGGCTTTGCTACCTGTCATGATCACCTTTCCTGACAGTAGTGTTTCCGGATAAGCATCTGCAGAAAGAGAATAGATTTGATTGGCTTCGAACTGACTTAACTCCTGTTCGGGAACATTTACCGTAAACTTCAGGCTTGAGATATCGGTGATTTGGAGTAAAGGAATACCCGGTGCCGCGAAGGCTCCTTCTTCTGTTAGTTTTGCAGTAACAATTCCGCTGAAAGGCGCAGTAATCGTCGTTTTATTAATTTGTTCCAATAAAGTTGCCCTCTGTACTTTGGCTGTTTTTGTAGCCAATTCTGTCTTTTCCAACTGAACGCCTTGAATGGCATCGGCCTGGGCAAGCACGGTATAGCGTTTTACGTCCGCTTCCAATCCTTCAATCTGAATTTCAATGGCCTGTAATTGAAGTTTCAATAATGAGTTGTCCAGTTGAACCAAAGCCTGGCCTTTTCGCACCGCGCTTCCAGCATCAACCAAAACGGAGTTTATCTTTCCCTGAATATCCGAACTGATTTTTGTTTCTTTGAAGGGTTCAAAAGTTCCGGTGTAAGATAGATCGTTTTCAACACTTTCAAGCTTCAGCGTGATGACCTGCACATGTATTGCCTGCTCTTTATTGTAGTGATAAACCCTGTTATCAGTGGTTTCTTTGTTGCTTTTAAGCTGAAATACCATGAGGGCTATTAACGCCAAAGCTACTACTATATAAATGATCGTTTTTTTCATTTCCTTGATTTTTTTATGCGTAATTATTAATTTTTAATTGAAATCAGGTTTCCTGTTACCCGTTTGTATTCAAGTTCTGCCTTTCGAAGATTTACCATTGAAACGATATAGTTTTGCTGTGCTTCGCGTAAGGAATTGTCCGCCAATAGTACGTCGGTAATAGTTGCCATGCCTTGCTCGTTTTGTAGCAAAGTGTTGTCATAAATCTTTTTAGCGAGTTCAATCTGGGTTTTGACAGTTGCAATGTTTGCATTTGCTATGTTGAATTGCATTTCGGCGTTCAC
>JANJXG010000003.1 GCA_024709145.1 Bacteroidales bacterium
CAGGTCATACACAACGCAGCTGATGCCGCCGCTGCTACGGTGGATGTGTGGATCAACGACAGCAAGGAAATTGAAAACTTTGCTTTCCGCACCGCAACTCCCTTCATTGACGTAGATGCCGGAACGCCGCTCACAGTTGCCATTCAGCCTCCGGGCAGCATCAGTCCGGCCAACCCGCTCTGGTCAAATACCTATACTTTGGCCAACGGAGGCACTTATGTGCTGGTAGCCAATGGTTTGGTTGATGCCAACAATTACAGCCCTTTCAAACCCTTCGATGTATACGTTTACGATATGGCCCGCGAAAGCAGTGTGAGTGCAGGCAATACCGATGTGCTTGTATTCCACGGCTCAACCGACGCCCCCACTGTTGATGTAGTTGAAACAGCTGTGGGTGCAGGAACAGTGATCGACAACTTTGACTACACCGAATTTGCCGGTTACCTGAGCCTCCCGACAAGCAATTATGTTCTGGAAGTACGTGACGAGACCGGAGCCGTGACAGTGGCTGCATTTGCTGCCCCGCTGGCAGCCCTGAATCTGGAAGGACAGGCTCTGACAGTATTGGCTTCGGGTTTCCTCGATCCAATGGTTAACAACAATGGCCCGGAATTTGGTTTGTATGTGGCACTCGCTACTGGCGGAGAACTTGTACAATTGCCTGTGGTGACATCAGTTGAAGAAAATTCTGTTGAGCTAACGACATCAGTTTACCCAAATCCTGCACGTGAAACCATGAATCTCAGTTTCGAATTGAAGCAGCAATCAGATGTAAGGGTTGAAATGTATAATTTGGTTGGAAGTATGGTGAATTCGCAGGTTTATGGAAGTTTGCAGTCGGGCAACTACCAGCGTGAAATCGATCTGCGGACTTTGACCAACGGTGTTTATTTTGTTTCGATCGTGACACCTGAAAAAAGAATTACTCAAAAAGTTGTTGTAAATCAATAGTTTGAGTTGATACTGTAAAAAAAACCGGCTGTTTTGCCGGTTTTTTTTTGCTCATTTAGTTCAGGAAAAAGAAAAAACTGTTTCTTTGCAGCACAAATGAATGACATGAATTTTTTTCGAATGAGTAACATGATGATGATGCAGGAGTAATCCTGACGGAGGCATTGTGTTTCATTTGTAAAGCATATCAGAACCCCCGTCAGATGATGACGGGGGTTTTTTTGTTAAGAATCGGAAAATGAAATCAGGAAATATCTTCAGTACTTCAAAGGCTATGATGCAGGCAACATCAATGATGATGTGCATGCGTATGCCTTGGCAGGAGTGAGGATAGAACAATATTATACCATTGCTAAACCCCTTCTGCCTGATGTAGAAGGGGTTTTTTTATTCACTTTAAACACAATTTAAATATGCAAAATTTTCACTTTGAAACACAAGCTTTACATTCAGGCCACGACGTTGACAAAACTGCCGGAACGAGAGCAGTACCAATTTATCAGACCACATCCTACGTTTTCAGAGACACGACACATGCGGCCAATCTGTTCTCACTGGCTGAACCCGGCTATATCTACACCCGTCTCAACAACCCTACCAACGATGTGCTTGAGCAGCGACTGACGGCGCTCGACGGCGGTATTGGTGCGGCTGTTTTTGCCAGTGGCACGGCAGCAATTGCCACCACTTTGCTCACTTTGCTGAAAACGGGTGATCACATTGTGGCTTCGTCACACCTCTATGGAGGCACCTGGAACCTCTTGCAGGTTACGCTCAGGCGTTTTGGTATTCATACCGATTTTGTGGATCCAACGGATGTTGCCAATTTCAAAGCAGCTGTTAAGCCCCATACCCGCGCCTTCTTTATTGAAACATTGGGCAACCCCAAATTGCAGGTGCTCGATATACAAGCCATTGCTGAAGTTGCCCATGAAGCCGGTGTTCCGCTGATTGTTGACAACACCCTGCCGACACCCTTCTTATGCCGGACTTTCGACTATGGTGCAGATATCAATGTTTATTCACTCACCAAATATATCGGAGGTCAGGGAACCTCACTGGGTGGGGCAGTGGTTGACAGTGGTCGTTTTGATTGGGCCAACGGAAAATTCCCGGAATTTACCACTCCCAATCCCGGCTATCATGGGCTCAAACTGGTTGATGCCCTTGGGAAGGCTGCATTTATCGGAAAGATCAGGCTCGAGGGTTTGCGCGACTTGGGTGCTGCGGCAAGCCCTTTCAATGTTTTCCAACTCATTCAGGGTCTGGAGACTTTGCCGCTACGACTGATTCGCCACAGCGAAAATGCCCTTGCGCTGGCTCAGTGGCTCGGAAACCATCCACAGGTGGCCTGGGTGAATTATCCGGGCTTGCCTGCCAGTCCTTCTTATGAACTTGCACAAAAGTACCTTCCTGCAGGACAGTCCGGAATGTTAACCTTTGGTGTTATAGGTGGTTATGAAGCAGCCAAAAAAACGGTGGACAATACTAGACTTTTTTCCTTACTGGCCAATATCGGCGACACCAAATCGCTCATCATCCATCCCGCAAGCACAACACATCAACAACTGTCAGCCGAAGAACAACTGGCTTCGGGCGTCACACCCGACCTGATCAGGGTTTCGGTTGGCATCGAAAACATCCACGATCTTATTGCTGACCTCGGGCAAGCACTGACGCAAAACCCATAGCCACTCACATCATGAATGAGAAAAACCTGCATTACCATACCATCAACCACTTTGTAACCTGCGAAGGCTTTCATTACGAGCGCATTCGCCTATCGTATGAGCTCTTTGGCCCGCCCCTCAGCGACCGAAAAAATGTTGTGCTTGTCTGCCATGCCCTCACTGGCAACTCCACGGTGGCAGGTGAAAGAGGCTGGTGGAACAAATTAATCGGCCATGGCAGACTGGTCTCACTAAACGAATACACAGTGGTAGGTATTAACATCCCCGGCAATGGTTATGACATTGAAGACAATGATGGATTCGATCATTTTCAACACCTGACAGTAAGAGATATTGCCCGGCTTTTTGTCCAGACATTGAAGGCTATTGGCATCAGTCATTTGCATGTTTCAATCGGCGGGTCGCTGGGAGGTGCCATCAGTTGGGAGATTGCTCTCAGCTTCCCCGACTTTGTGCGTGTCATTGTACCCATAGCTACTGATTGGAAGTCAAGTGATTGGGTGCTGGCATTCAACAAAGTTCAGCAGCAGATTCTGCGCAATTCCAGTCAGCCGGTTCATGATGCACGCATGATGGCCATGATGTTTTACCGTACACCGGAATCCTTCAGCCTTCGTTTCAACCGTTCGTGGAATCAGGAGCTTGGAATGGCCAATATTGAATCGTGGCTCCTTCATCATGGCAAGAAGCTCGAAAACCGCTTTGGTCTTGATGCCTATCTGTTGATGAATCATTACCTGAGTTCCCACGACCTGAGCAGGGGCAGAGGTAGTTTTGACGAGGCCGTGAGGCAGCTCAGGGCAAGGGTGGTGATGATCGGGATTGATTCCGACTTGTTTTTTCAGCCGGCCTGCAACCGTGAGGCTGCATCAGTGCTGCAGCGAGCCGGTTTGGATGCAGTATACAGGGAAATCAGTTCCATCCATGGTCACGATGGTTTTTTAATTGAATATGAACAGCTAAACCGTCTTTTGGAAGATGTTTTTACTGAAACAGAAATGACAGTTTCGCCCCATGGACAGGCAGTAGTGAACGATTTATCACAACATGAATAAAGGATTATGAAAGTTTTAAAATTCGGAGGAAAGTCACTGGCGAATGGTGAGCCCTTGGAACAAGCCCTGAGGATTATTTGCAGACAATCGACAAGGGGTAAAATTTTTGTGGTATTATCGGCACGTGCCGATGCCACTGATTTGCTCGAACAAATGTTGGAGAAGGCTGCCGCCTCAGAGGACTACAATTCCTTGCTCACACATTTCAGGGAGTATCAGCTTCAGCCATCGGCGGGGATTGATCTGGAAATCGAAATCAGCGATATCGTCCGGCTGCTTGCAGGTGTTGCCATGTTGGGCGAATATTCACTGAAAATCAAAGACCAGCTACTGGCTTATGGTGAGATCATTAGTTGTAAGATGGTCACCCATTTACTAAAGGAGAAAGGTTATAAAGCCAGGTTTGTAGATGCGAGATCGCTGATAAAAACTGACCTGAAATTTGGATCGGCTCAGGTGATCTGGTCTCTTTCGGAAGATAATTTCAAGCATTTTTTCCGGGACGCTGATCCTGAAGAAATTGAAGTTGTGACCGGCTTTATAGGCTCAGCCATTAACAACCAAACCACCACCCTTGGGCGCAATGGAAGTAATTACACAGCCACTTTGGTAGCAGGATTTCTCGGGGCCGGGGAAGTTCAGAACTGGACCAATGTCAATGGTTTGTATACTGCCAATCCGAGACTTGTAGAAAGTGCCCGCATTATCCGGCATCTTTCGTTCAGAGAGGCTAACGAGCTGGCGAATTTTGGCACACAGGTGCTTCATGCCAAAACGATACTGCCCCTGCTTGAAAGAAAAATCCCCATCAGAATCCTGAATTCATTCAATCCCGATGATCCTGGAACCCTGATAGATGATCAGGGAGACGGACAAGGTATCAAGGCCATTTCGGCAATTGAGGATGTGGCACTTGTCAGCATCGAAGGCAGAGGTCTTCTGGGAAAGGTTGGAATCGACGGCCGTATTTTCAGCGCACTCAGCGCCGCCAATATCAGTGTCCGGATCATCGCGCAGGCCTCTTCTGAGCGGGGTATTGGATTTATCATCGACCGAGAGCATGCAGTGGCTGCGCGGAATTGTTTATCAGAAGAGTTTGCAAAAGAATTGGAGTTATTGGATATCAGTTCGATACAAGTTGATGAGGAAGTTGCTGTGATTTCGGTTATCAGCAGAAACCTGCAGTTTCTTGACCTGGCTTATGGTTCATTGAACCGAAACAAAATCAAGCCGGTGTTGATGACCAATACCATCAACGGCGATCACATTTCACTGGTGGTGAAAGCCGGTGACCTGAAAAAAGCCGCCAATATCATTCACGGGCATATTTTTGGCGTGTCGCGACGGTTGAATGTTTTTCTTTTTGGAAAAGGAAACGTGGGAAAAACACTCCTGCAACAATTGGCCAGGTCGAAAAACAGAATTATTGAAAGAAGGGGCGTCGACATCAATATTTTTGGGATTTGCGATACAAAAAAGCTGGCACTCGACACCCGCGATCATGGCGAAGAATGGCTTCACCAATTGAAAATGGGCAAGACAAGTCATTCCCGGGACCAGATCTTTCAATTTATCCGTGAAAACCATCTCGAAAATGTGGTACTGGTTGACAACACCGCAAGTCGTGAGCTGGCTTTACACTACCCTGATTTTATCAGCGAAGGCTGCGACATCGTGGCCTCCAACAAACATGCCAACACCATGGATATGAGTCATTATCACAAAATAAGGGAGTTGTTGAATTCGGAAGGGCGACAATTTTTTTATGAAACAAATGTTGGTGCAGGGCTGCCCCTGATCGATACCATCAAACTGCTTCATGCTTCGGGTGATACCATTTATCGGATCCGCGGTGTTTTTTCCGGCTCCTTGAGTTATATCTTTAATCGATACTCCAAAGAGAATTTGCCATTTCACACCGTACTCGAAGAGGCGATGCACCTGGCTCTCACAGAACCCGATCCCCGAGAAGATTTATCCGGTCGTGATGTGGCGCGTAAATTGCTGATTCTTGCCCGTGAGTTGGATATGCAGGTAGAAATGGATGATATTGAGGTGGAAAGTCTCGTTCCTGAGCAGCTGGCATCCATTGTAAGCAAGGAGGATTTTTTGGCAAATTCAGCGGCTGTCAATGCGCATTTTCAGGCTGTCAGGGACACCTTAAAGCAGGATGAAGTATTGCGGTACACAGGAGAGCTGAATGTGGACAATCCCAGGCTGGAAGTTAAACTGCAGCGCGTAGCTGCCGGTTCAGTGCTGGGTACGTTGAGCGGGTCTGATTCCCTGTTCGAGATTTATACCGAAGCTTATGGTTCACACCCACTGGTTATCCGGGGGGCAGGTGCAGGCTCGGAAGTGACAGCCCGGGGCGTTTTTTCCGATTTGCTGCGTCTGGCTGCTTCACTTGCCTGAGCTTGTTTTGGAAATGGAGTTTGCTTCCCGCCCTTATGCACACATATGAAGCAACGAATGACAGAATTATTCGTTTATTTGGCTTAAAATGGAGATTAATAGTTAATAAAAAAGCCTGCGTGATTAAAACGCAGGCTTTTTTTGATCCTGAATGGAGGATATGATTCCTTTACTGGATTATTTTTTTATCGATTTCATGGGCATAAGCCCTAAATTGTTTATCCGTATCGATCAGGTTTGCAATGGTTTTGCAGGCGTGGAGTACTGTTGCGTGATCTTTGTTGCCGCATTGCAGGCCGATGGTAGCAAGTGAGGATTTGGTGTGTTTTTTGGAAAAATACATGGCCACCTGCCTCGCCTGCACAACTTCACGCTTACGCGTTTTGGCATGAATCTGATCCACCGGAAGTCCGAAGTAATCGCATACCACTTTTTGGATGTAGTCGATACTGATTTCCTTGGTGGTGTTTTTCACAAATTTATCGATCATCTGTCTGGCAAGTTCCATAGTGATCGACTTTTTATTGAGCGATGACTGGGCGATGAGCGAAATCAGGGCACCTTCCATTTCGCGAACGCTGGAGGTAATGGCATTTGCCAGGTATTCGATCACCTCTTCAGGAACAGTGATGCCGTCGCTGTACAATTTTCGTCTGAGAATGGCTACCCTGGTGTCGAGGTCGGGCATTTGCAAATCAGCTGAAAGTCCCCATTTAAATCGGGAAAGCAAGCGGGGTTCCATTCCTTTGAGTTCAACAGGCGGCTTGTCGCTGGTGATGACAAGCTGTTTGCCACTCTGATGTAAGTGATTGAAAACATGGAAGAAAATATCCTGCGTTTTGTCTTTTCCGGCTAAAAACTGAATGTCGTCGATAATCAGCACATCGATCATCTGGTAAAAATGAACAAAATCATTTTGGTTGCCATTGCGGGCCGATTCGATGAATTGATTGATAAACTGTTCGGTTTGAACATACAAAACGGTTTTATCAGGGTAATTGATTTTAACCTGAAGGCCGATGGCGTGTGCCAGGTGAGTTTTACCGAGACCGGTGGGGCTGAAGATGAGCAAAGGATTGAAGGCGGTTTTGCCGGGATTTTCGGCTACTGCATAGCCGGCTGAGCGTGCAAGACGGTTGCATTCACCTTCGATGAAGTTGTCGAAAGAGTAACTCTCAACCAGTTGCGATTCAACTTTGATCTTCTTCAACCCAGGGATAATAAATGGATTGGGAATATCTTTTGAGGTGCCTCTGTTTAGGTCTAGGGGCATGCTGACATAAGGGTTTTTGCTGGCTTTCTGATTGCTGGTGGGATAATTAATGGCGAGTGGTCCGGTTGGTCCATTGTAGCTGTCCATAATAATACTGTATTCCAGTCTGCCTTCCGGGCCCAGTTCTTTCTTAATTGTCTTCCGCAAAAGCACGATATAATGCTCTTCCAGCCATTCGTAAAAAAACTGACTCGGCACCTGAATGGTCAGCACATTGTTGTCCAGTTTAACAGGCACAATGGGCTCAAACCAGGTTTTGTAACTTTGTGAATGGATATTATCCCTTATCACATTCAGACAGTTCTCCCAAACTTCAACATACTTCTTCTTCATTCCTCTTTGAAAATCAATCAGTTAATATAAAATTAACACCAGCCCAACAAATCAATTATGCAAAGTAGCTGATTTCTACTGTTTTAAATTCACAATGATTTGCTTTTTAGTTTTCAACAAAAGTGAGTGAAAAAAAGTTTAAAAAAAAGTTTTTTACCTATTGATTTTAAAAAAAAATCGTCATAAATAATGCCAGCAAAATAATCGTTCTTCTAGGGGTTGAAAACCAGAAATTTAAAGTTCAGCGACAAATTTTGCGCTAACGCCATAAATTTTGTGCAAACGCTCGATCACGCGGTTTACCTCACTTTTTCTGCATCGCAACTCCAGCGAACAAGCAAGTTCAAAATTGGTCTTAACGGGCTGAAGGTTTTCTTCTTTCAGAATCCGCATCACTTCATTCATCAAAGGGTAAGTGAAGTCAACCTCATATAGCGCATCAACTGTGCGTTCTGATTTGCCGGCATTGTCGAGCGCTTCTCGGGCAGCTGTTTTGTAAGCGTTAACCAATCCGCTGACTCCCAGTTTGATGCCGCCAAAATATCTAACCACTACAACCAAAACATTGGTCACTTCGGCTGAATAAATCTGATTCAGTATTGGTTTGCCTGCGCTGCCCGAAGGTTCACCGTCATCATTGGCTCTGAAAAGGTGCTTGTCGGCTCCCAATACCCATGCATAGCAATGATGACGGGCATCAAAATACTTTTTCCGCAAAAGATTCAGCTGTTCTTTAATGTCCTCTTCCGAAAAAACAGGAACGGCGTGAGCGATGAATTTGCTGCCTTTTTCTTTGTAAAGACCTTCGGCAGCTTGTTGTATAACATAATAGGTGTCGTCGGTTTTCATCCCATTGAAATAAACATGATGGCCACGATGGCCAGGGCAATTCCCAAACGGTTGAGCAGGCTGAGACGGATTCCAAACAAGGTGAAGTCGGCCAAGGCTGCCAGCATCACAATGCCAGAATTGATCACCGGAAACATGACTGAGCTGTCGAAATAATCCATGCTCCTGAAGAGAAAATAGGTTGAGGCGAAGTTGAAAATCCCCAGCAGGATACCGGCAGCCAGGTTCTTAACAGCCGGTTGCTGAACACCTTTGATAAACTGAATGGCAAGGATAACCGAGCCGATCATCAGCGACATGAAGAATATCACCGATAAAACAAGGTGTAAATCCTTGTCGATGTAATGGTAGTCGGTGTATTTCATAATCAGGTCGTTGCCTCCCGTGCCAAGAAAAATAGCGACCGGCAGCCAGATCGTCGATAATTGAAACTTCTGCTTGCTGTCGTTAAGAAAGGTGAGATAAATAGCCGGCAAAGCAATGAGTAAACCGATGATTTTGAAGAAAGTAAGATCTTCATTGAAAAGCAGAAATCCGCCGGTAACAGGAATGATCACCGACATACGGCTTGCTACTGCCGTAAGTGCCACACCTGCCCGTTGCGAAGAGAGGGCGAAGAGAAAAAAAGTTGCTATAAACATCATTCCCAGGATGATGGTGAGCCCGATCCAGGGTTTTCCGGCGAGGTCGTAAAGGCTGACTTTGCCCTCATACGATAGCAGGCCGATGCTGCCTGCCACAAGGTAATTCACCACAATGGCCTGAAGATTATCTATTTTCCAACGGCTGAAATAACGAAAGGCAATCAAAATGGCTGTTGAAAACAGTATGGAAAGGATTAGATAGGGCATGAAGTCTTTTTGGCAAAAATACAAATCAACAGCTTAAGACCCGATTTTGAATGGTCTGAAGGGTTATTTTTTTTATGGCTGTAACATTTTTGCCGGCAGCTGCGTCAAATGTCCAAATCTTTAAATCTTTAACAACATGAATGCAATAAGAACCAAACATTATCTCTTTCTCTTTGTGCTTTTAACCTTTTTCGGGTTTACATCCCTGGCGCAGAATGCCGGAAGCGGAAAAATGACAGGCAAAACTTTTGAAGTTCCGGCTTTCACCGGTATCGAAGTAGGGGGCGCTACCAAAGTTCAATACACCCAGGCCGACGAATATAAGGTGTATGTTGAAACCGACGAAAACCTCCTGGATCAGGTTAAAGTGGTTGTTGTCAACAATATGCTGAGTATCTCCAATCCAAAATCAGGACAGTTGAAAGCCATCATCACATCACCGGTGCTCAATCAGGTAGAAGTAAGTGGTGCAGCTTCTTTTTCAGCCGAACATGCCATCAGAAGTGAGCAGCTTTCGTTCAATGTAAGCGGGGCATCGCGTATAAACGTCGTTTTGAATGTCAATCAACTCGATACCAAACTATCGGGTGCTTCCAAAGCCACGCTCACCGGTCAGGCACAGCTTCATCAGGTCAGCCTGAGTGGTGCATCCAATCTCAATGGCAAAGACCTCGAAACCGAGACCACCAGCATTTCAGCCAGCGGAGCCAGTGATGCATGGATTTCGGCCAACCAGCTTCAACAGGAGCTCAGCGGTGCTGCCAGGGTTAATTATGCCAAAGAACCCATTTCCATCGATAAAAAGATTGAAAACGTGATTGTTAGTACCTCAGAATCCTCCGATGGTGATACGGTGAATGTGAACGTCGGGTCGGTAAAAGTTCAGGTGATCGATGGCGACTCTACCGTTGTGGTTGTTGGCTCAAGAAGAATCGTCGTTGACGAGAAAGGTAGTGTCAATATCAGGCGTGATGATAAGAAACATAAGTTCAATGGTCATTGGGCAGGTGTTGAACTTGGCATCAATGGCTTGCTGACACCTGATTTCAATATGAGTTACGACAAGGGACTTGAGTTTCTTGATCAGCGGATGGAGAAAAGCATCCACGTCAACATCAATTTTTATGAGCAAAACATCCCGCTGAATAAGAACGGAACGGTGGGTCTTGTCAGTGGTTTGGGATTGAGTTTTCACAACTACCGTTTTGCCAACAATGTGATGCTGGCAAATGAGAACAACCAATTCACCGGATATTATATGGAAGGTGTCAGCGTAAAAAAGAGTAAGCTTGTCAATTCATACCTTACCTTGCCGCTGTATCTGGAATTTCAAACCAATGCCACGCGCCGCAAGGAGAAAGCCCACCTTGCCATTGGTGCCGTAGCCGGATGGCGTTTCAGTTCTCATACCAAGATTTATTTCCTTGAATCTAACAAAGAATTTCAGCTCAGAGATCCATTGTCAGGACAGCTTTTGCCCGAAATCATGCGCACACCTGCTGCTTCCAACCGCAACATCGTGAAGGATCACAACAGCTTTCAGCAAACTCCCTTTAAACTTGATGCCAGTGTGAGGGTTGGCTGGGGAATCGTAAACCTGTATGCCAATTACGCCTTAACACCAATGTTTATTAAAAACAGGGGTCCGGAATTGTATCCTTTCGCCGTAGGTATCACTTTAACAGGCTGGTAGAATCGCTGATTGAAAGATGTTAACCAACAAAGGCAGGCATTCCCTGCCTTTGTTGTTTGCAACCCATTGCGAAGCATTTTCCTTGAAAACAAGTCCGTCGGCAAGAAAAGTGGGGAAGAATACTTATCTTTGGTAACTCAAAATCACAAGCCCGCTATGAAACGCATTTTTCAATTATTCACTGTTATCCTTTTCGTCTGGCACTCAGAAGCAATGGCCCAGATCATCACTGCCGAACCGGTATTCCCAACTGATCAAAGCCAGGTTGTAATCACCTTCGATGCCACGCAGGGCAATGCAGGTCTTGCAGGTTACACAGGCGATGTGTATGCCCACACAGGAGTGATCACCACCGCCAGTCAAAGTGGTTCCGACTGGAAATATGTTGTGGCTGCCTGGACAACAAACCTGCCTAAAGCCAAGATGACACGCGTCGGTACCGATCTTTATACCCTTACCATCGGGCCGGATATCAGAGCCTATTATGGTGTTCCTGAGGGTGAAACAATCCTCCAGATGGCCTTTGTTTTCAGAAGTTCAGGGCCGGTAGGTGGTTCTGTTTTGGTTGGAAAGACCGAACAAAATGGTGACATCTATTATGATGTGTATGCGGGTGGTTTGAATGTAGTCTTTGTTCAGCCCGATGCTTCGCAGCTTTTATCCGAGTCAGGTGAAACTGTGCCACTGGTCGTGGCCTCGATCGATGCCGATTCAACTGCCTTGTTTATCAATGGGAGCCGTGTGGCGGGAACTACGGCAGGTAGTCTGTCGTGGAATTTCACACCATCGCAAACAGGCTCTTATGTCATTATCGCCAAAGCATTCGCTGAAAATGAGACCGTGAGCGATACGCTCGATCTTTATGTGAGACCGGCTGTTACGATCGCAGAAGTGCCCGAAGGGATGATTGACGGGGTGAATTATCTCAGTCCGACCAGCGTGCTGATTTCACTTTTTGCACCCTATAAGGAATATGTTTTTATCATTGGTGATTTCAACAATTGGGCACTCGATCAGACGAACTACATGAAAAAGAATGCTGAAGGAACCCGTTTTTGGATTCAACTCGACAACCTTAGCCCGGGTACCGAATATGCTTATCAGTTTCTGATTGATGGTGACCTCCGTATCGCTGACCCTTATACAGCCAAAATTCTCGATCCATGGAACGACTCCTGGATTCCATCGTTTAATTATCCCGACCTAAAACCCTATCCAACGGGTAAAACAAGTGGCATTGTCTCCGTTTTTCAAACCAATCAGACTGCCTATGTCTGGCAGGTGAATGATTTTACCCCTCCCGCTCCAGATCAGCTGATTATCTATGAATTGCATGTGCGCGATTTTGTGGGAACAAAAAGTATCAAAACTGTGATGGATACCCTTGACTATCTGCAACGGCTCGGTGTAAATGCCATCGAACTGATGCCTGTCAACGAATTTGAAGGCAACGATTCGTGGGGATATAACCCGTCATTTTATTTTGCCACCGACAAAGCTTATGGAACAGTCAACGATTACAAAGCCTTCATTGATGCCTGCCACAGTCGTGGTATGGCGGTGATAATCGACATGGTTTTAAACCATTCCTTTGGTCAGTCGCCCCTCGTTCAAATGTATCTTGAAGCCAATGGCCAGGTTTCAGCCAACAGCCCCTGGTACAACCAAAGCTGTCCGCACCCTCCCTACTGCTGGGGTTATGATTTCAATCATCAAAGTCAGCACACCAAAGATTTTGTCGACAGGGTAAACCGTTACTGGCTGGAAGAGTTTAAAGTTGACGGCTTCCGTTTTGATTTCACCAAAGGTTTCACCAACACACAAGGTGATGGCAGCAATTATGATGCTTCAAGAATCGCGATCCTCAAGCGTATGGCCGATCAGATCTGGAACGTAAACGACAATGCTTTTGTCATTCTTGAGCATTTCGCCCCCAATACTGAGGAGAAGGAACTGGCCAATTACGGCATGATGATCTGGGGAAACATGACCCATGCCTACAATCAAAGCACAATGGGCTATCTTGCCGATTCTGATTTTTCATGGGTTTCATATAAAAAGAGGGGTTGGGACAATGCACATCTTGTGGGTTACATGGAAAGCCATGATGAAGAGCGCCAGGCTTATAAGAACATTAAATATGGTAACAACAGCAATTCTGCCCATAACCCGAGAAACCTGAATATCGGGGTGAAACGCAGTGCTGCGGCTGCTTCAATGTTTCTGTTGGTGCCCGGTCCAAAGATGATCTGGCAATTTGGTGAATTGGCTTATGATTATAGTATCAACCATTGTCCCGACGGGAGCTACAACGAAAACTGCCGCACCAGCCAAAAACCTGTTAAATGGGACTACCAGCAGGATTGGAACAGGCGGTTGTTGTACAACTATTACAGCAGCCTGATCGAACTCCGTAAAGCCCATGATGTTTTCCGGACGGATAATTTTACCATCAATGCCAATGCCATTACCAAAAACATGCAGCTCATCGACGATGAGATGTCGGTGGCTGTGTTGGCAAATTTCGATGTAACAGCGAAGAATATCATCCCTCAGTTTTCGTCACCCGGCACATGGTATAACTACTACGGCGGTGATTCATTAATCGTTACCGATGTTAATGCCACTGTATTCCTCAATCCCGGTGAATTTAGGGTATACACAACAAAGCGCTTGTCAGCACCTGATTTTGTTGGGTTGGATGAAAATGGCAGCGGCCCTGAAGCAGGTATGTCTATTTTTCCGAACCCGGCCTCTTTTGAAACCGTCATTACGCTCGAACTTTTCGAATCAGCTTTTTGCCGCATCGATCTCGTGAATGCATTCGGACAGGTTGTTGAGAATGTTTATACAGGAAAACTTCATCAGGGCACCACTGAACTCAGGATTCCGGGGCTTACCGAGCATCCTTCCGGCTTATATTTCCTGCGCCTTGATACAGGACAGCGGTATGTAACACGCAAACTTATCATTGACTAAGTTAAAAGAGGCTCTGAAGCCTCTTTTTTTTAAAAATACCTGGATAGTATGTCCTGAGCATTTGCCTGATTTTTTGAGGGCGGGGTGTGGTTGACGTAAGCAATCAATTCGCAGGACTTTGAAAACAAACACTAGTTTATTTGCTGTTCACACTGATCGATGCCGACATAGGTAGAATCGGTTGTGATGGCTTTGTAACTAACTTTAACATAGCCTTCATTGACTTTGACGCTGGCCTTGGCACGCATTTTAGCCTGGCCGGTGAAAGTGAAATGCTGTTCAGCCGGCACTTCAGGCAACTGAATCGTAACTTCACCTTCAGGAGTGATATAGGTCCAGGAGACAACCTTGAAATCACCCTCGCCTTCGAGCTTGTAGGTCACACGGATGGTATCGGCATCAAGTGAATGCTCAACACTTTGAAGCTCACAACCCAGTTCAGTGAAGGTTATTTCATCTTCACAGCTTGTGATGCACAGCATTATTGCAGCCAGCAATGGGATCAATTGTTTTTTCATGTGTTGAGCTGAGCCATAAATTTTGCTTCGTCCACAATGAATCGGGTGTGTGTTCCATGTCCGATCAGCAGCTCATCGTCCCAGACTGAGACTTCAAAAACGACTTTCCTGCCCTGTACTTCGGTTACACGGCTCTCACAGCGCATTAATTCTCCTATGGCTGAAGCCCTCAGGTGCTTCACATTAACTTCTGTTCCAACGCTGGTCATGCCATTGGGGAGCAAAGGATGGATGCTGCGCATGGCTGTTGTTTCCATCAGTGCGATCATGGCGGGAGTGGCATAAACATCTACCAGGCCGGAGCCATAACGCTTCGCTGTATTTTCGTGACTCACAGTTTCAAAACCTTCGCCCCTGATGCCGGTGCTTATAATTGATTCCATTGTTCGTCAGTCTTTAAAAATAAGCGTCACATCCTGTTTAAGCTCAGGATGCAGACTTAGCGCTACAGGACAGGTTTTGGAGATGATTTCCAGTATTTTTTTATGTTTCTGGCTGTAAGAAACCTCAGGAAATTCGATGATAATGGTGATGCCGGCAATACGACGCGGATCGGAAGCCATTGTTTTTGTTACGGAGGCTTTGGCTCCGTCGATGCTGAATCCATGCTCCCGTGCAGCGATGCCCATAATGGTGAGCATACAGCTCGACAAAGAAGCCGAAACAAGGTCGGTAGGGGAAAACACCTCGCCTTTGCCGTTGTTGTCGACAGGAGCATCAGTTAAGACTTTCGTTCCCGAGGCCAAATGTGTCATCTCGGTGCGAAGGCCGGTTGTATAAAGAACTTCGAAATTTGCCATGTGATTTTTTTTGCAAAACTAAGGAGTTTGGACTTAGGAAAATTAAAAAAAGCCCCCCGATTCACATCGGAAGGCCCAAACCAAATTAAAACAAAACGTTAGGATGAGTATTATTTCTTTTCTTCAGATTTTTTTTCATCGCATTTGGCTGACTTTTCTTCGCTGCAGCATTTTTTCTTTGTTGTGCAATCAGATTTTTTCTTGTCGTCAGCTTTCTTCTTGTCGTCGTCCATACGAACCATTTCTACACCGGTGGTAGCGGCGATAACTGATTGAAGACTGCCTGTTCCCAGGGCAACGAAAGTGAAGAGGGCGATGGTGAGAGCTAATTTTTTCATATTGTTTATGTCTTTAAATTTTGTTCACCAAAAGTATGTCAAGCTGCGGGCCAATGTTGTTAATGTGTCGTTAAATCCTGTTAATGATACGTTAAAACTGTTTTATTCGATCTTTACTGTGTATTTTTACAGTCTAAAACCCTGATAATGACAGGAAAAAAACTGAACATATTGGTCATAACAGCACTTCTCTCCTTGTTAGGGGTGGTTGTGATGCAGGTTTATTGGGTGAGAAATGCTGTTCAGCTCAAAGAAGAGCAGTTCAACCGCTCCGTTGGCATCGCCATGAAAACTGTTTTAAACCGTATTTTGGAGTTGAATACGGATGAAGCTTTGCGTCAGATTGCGCGAAATGAACCCTGCATGGACGAAAAGACTGATATCAGCGATGTGATTTCACCGCGCCTGCTCGATTCACTGATCAGGATGGAATTCAAATGTCTGAAAGTGACCAGAGGGTTTGAGTATGCCATATACAACAAGGTGAACAACCGCTTTGCGATGGGTAGTTTTGCCACATTCAGGCAGGAAATCCTCGACTCGGAATATCAACAAAGTGTTGAGGCATTGTTTAAGCCGGGATCTTATTATTTCTCCATTTATTTTCCACAAAAACGATCGGGTGTATTCATGCAACTGCTGGGTTGGATGCTTTTGTCGGCTGCTTTCTTACTGGCCATGGCGGCAAGCTTCTGGTTAACGATCCGTACGGTTTACCTTCAGAAAAAATGGTCGGAAATGAAAACCGATTTCATGAACAACATGACCCACGAGTTTAAAACACCCATTTCCACCATTGCTGTTGCTGCCGAAATGCTTATGAAACAGGAAGTAAATGCCGACAGCAGCCGTATCCGGAAATATGCCGGCGTTATCCTTAGTGAAAAAAACAGACTCCAAAATCAGGTTGAACAGGTGTTGCAAAGTGCCATGCTCGAAAAAGGGGACATCAACCTGCGTTTTCGCGAAACGGATATGAACCGGCTGATCCTGCAAATTGCAGATAGTTTTCAGTTCAGGGTGCTGGAAGCCAAGGGCAGCTTGCAATTAAGTCTTGCTGAAAACCCTCCGCTGATGCAGCTCGACAGGCATCATTTTGCCAATGTACTGGCCAATCTGATCGACAATGCCATCAAATACAGCAGGGAGGCACCTGTCATCGCGCTACAGACTAAGGTTACACCTGAGGCCTTTATTCTTGAGGTATCAGACAAAGGGATTGGGATCAGCAAGGAGAATCAAAAACTCGTTTTTAAAAACCTTTTCCGTGTTCACACCGGTAATCTTCACAATGTGAAGGGTTTTGGTATCGGGCTGTTTTATGTAAAACGTATTGTCGAAATGCATGGCGGGCGCATTGATCTTGAAAGCGAAGTTGGTCAAGGTACTGTTTTTCGTTTATTTTTGCCACGTCATTTTACCCTTAAAACCAAGGCCGAATATGAAAACAACTGAAAGCTTAACCATCCTTTTGGTCGAAGACGATGCCAATCTTTGCATGGTTTTGCAAGACTACCTCGAATTGATGAATTATCAGGTTCTTGTGGCCCATGATGGTGAAAAAGGACTGGAGACTTTCAAGTCGGCCAAAATAGACTTGTGTGTTCTCGATGTGATGATGCCCCGGCTCGACGGGTTTAACCTGGCATCAGCCATCAGGGAAATCAATGCCCAGATGCCGATAATCTTTCTCACCGCCAAATCGCTCAAGGAAGACAGGTTGAAAGGTTTTGCCCTGGGTTGTGATGATTACATGACCAAACCCTTCAGCACCGATGAGCTCAATCTCAGGATTAAAGCCATTCTTCGTAGGTGTATACGAAATGGCTCCCTGACTGAATGGAGTGACCCCAAGATTTTTTCTTTCGGTGGATTTTCACTTGACACCCATAACCTGACGCTTAGCTATGAAAACAACGTTCAGAACCTGACAAAGAAAGAAGCCTCACTGCTCAAAGTGCTCTGTCTGAACAAAAACAAAGTGCTGGCCCGCGACATGGTTCAAAAATCGATCTGGGGCGAAACAGATTATTTCGTTTCACGCAGCATGGATGTTTTTATTGCACGGTTGCGAAAGTATCTCAAAGACAATCCAAAAGTGAATATTGTCAATGTTCATGGTGTTGGGTTTATGCTCGAAGTACCTGAAACAAAAGACTGATCTCAACATTTATTTCAATACACCACTGCAATGACACGAGAAACCCGACAAATGACAGGTATCATCCTGCTCACAGTACCTACCATTATCTATGGTGGCAACTTTTTACTTGGATTGATCAGCGGCCAATATCCAGAGCTGTCTTTGACACCTTTTCAGCAGGCAATGTTCAGGGCCGGACATGCCCATGCCGGTGTTCTGGTGATTTTGGCTTTGCTGGCGCAACTTTTCGCTGATCATGCCCTGCTTTCTGTTAAAGTTCGTTGGTTTGTCCGTGGCGGATTTCCTTTGGCTGCAATACTGGTCAGCGGTGGATTTTTCGCAGCCGCTGCCGGGCCGGGCCGTACCGAACCCAATGCTTTTATCGCTGTTCTTTATGCAGGTATGCTTTTGCTTACCGCATCGCTGATCATTTTAGGAATTGGGTTATTGCGTAAAAAATAACAAGAGGCCTTGAAACAAAGCCTCTTGTTTTGAAACAGGATCAGGATCCCCCTCCTGAACAGGGTTAGCTTAATTGCTTCTCCAACTCTTTATAAACCAATGCACTTGCACCAACGATAGCAGCATCGCCGGCTTTAAGTTGTGAGGGCAAGACTTTGACTTTATTTTTGAAAATGGGTAACAGATGTTGTTCCATGCTGTCGATGGTGGGCCTGAAGATGTAATTGCCTGCAGCGGTAGGGCCTCCAAACAGGAAAATAGCTTCGGGACTCAGGTGGTGAATGGTGTTTGCAAGGCCAAGACCAAGCCACTGCCCCGTGAGGTCGAAGACTTCTTTGGCGATGGGATCACCCAATTCGGCCGCATCGAAAATAAGCTTGGAATCAAGTTCGCCAAACGACCTGGAGGCCAGAGGACTATTAACTCCATTGTACTTAGCAAGCAGCTCAAATGCCGTCCGCTTCATGCCGGGGGCTGAGCAGTAGGCTTCGAGATGACCATGACCGCCGCAACCACACAGGCGACCTCCGCTCACAATGGTGGTATGACCACATTCGCCCGCAAAGCCATCAGCACCGTACACAAGGTCTCCATTGACAACAATACCGCTGCCGACACCTGTTCCAAGGGTGTAAACAACAAAATTTTTCATACCTTTTGCTCCACCGTAAATCATTTCACCGATGGCAGCAGCGTTGGCATCGTTAGTGATGGCAATGGCTTTCAAATCCGGGAAGTTCGCTTCCAAAAGCTTTACGAGTGGTATGACACCTTTGAACGAAAGGTTTGGCGCATGCTCAATATTTCCGGTATAGTAGTTTGCGTTGGGAGCGCCAATGCCGATTCCAAGTATTTCGATTTCCGGATTGAGCTTTTTTACCGAGCCGATCAGATCTCTGACCGATCCTGTCATTTCATCAATAAAAAGGGCTACATTTCCATGTGATGGCGTTGATATACTGTCTTTTACCAGAACATTCCCTTCGCGGTCAACCACACCGATCACGGTGTTTGTTCCGCCAATATCAATGCCAATTGCAACTTTTTTCATAAATTATTCTGTGTGTTGATTTCAGGCTTTACGAATACTGCTGCCATGAACGGCATAGTAGAAAATATAAAGGTAACACAGAGCCGGCACGATAAAGGCCCAGGTGTAACCCATGCTGTCGGCCACATAGCCCATAATCGGCGGGATGATGGCGCCACCGAGAATAAGGGCGTTGATGAGGCCCGAGGCTCCGCTAAGTTCTCCTTTATCAAGGTCTTTGACAGCTAGGGAGAAGATGTTGGGGAACATAATCGAGTTGAAAAGTCCGATAGAGATAATGGTCCACAACGCGATGTTGCCGGTTGTGAAAATGGTGGCCAGGTCGAGAAGGGCTGCAACGAGGGCGAAAATTGCCAGGGTTTTGGCAGCCTTGCCCTGACCGATCTGCATGATAATGAAATTCACCAGTGCAATACCAGTAAAAATCAATCCGATATTCCAGTTCCAGTCAGTTACAAAGGAGCCCGAAATCGCTGCAAGCAGGAGGACCGGGGCAGCATAGGTAAGTTTTTTAGACGAAGGCATGTCGCTAAACATGAAAGAGCCAAAGAAACGGCCAACCATCGCGCCGCCCCAATAAATGGCTGCGTATGTTGAAGCCTCCTGAGGCAACATCCCAAGATTGTTTTTCAGGTAGTTGACGATCAATCCGGCATTTCCGACTTCAGCGCCAACATAGGTGAAAATGGCAAAAGCACCGAGTACGACATGTGGTCTGTTCCAGATGCTTTTCTTTTCGCTTTTTTCTGACTGTATGGTTGGAAGTTTAATCGTGAAAATAGCAACAGCTACCAGGAGCACAATCAGACCCATGATAATGAAAGGGAGCGGAACACGCTCAGCGGCAACGGCAGCATCTGCCGGGAATTGTAATCCTTTAAAAATAGCAACCGAAATAAGCCAGGGAGCAATCATGGTGGCTATGGAGTTGAGTGCCTGTGTAAGGTTCAAGCGGCTCGAAGCTGTTGCGTCGGGTCCAATGGCAGTAACATAAGGGTTGGCTGCAACCTGAAGAAAAACAACACCGGTTGCCAAAACAAAGGTGCCGATCAGGAAAATAGGAAACGATGGCATATTGGCAGCAGGAATGTAGATAAAACTGCCTAAAGCCATCAGGATTAAGCCGGCAATAACAGTCCATTTATAGCCTATTCTGTCAATCAGTTTGCCTGTTGGTATCGACATAAGGGGATAAGCGATAAAAAATGCCGATGAAAGCAACTGGGCATTAAATTCCGACAATCCGAAAATCTCTTTCACGGGAGCGCTCAAGGTTACGATAAACGTGGTAGCAAACCCGAAAATGAAAAAAATGGCACCGAAAACCGACATGCCAACAACCAGATTATTGTTCTTCTGACTCATAAAAAGTAGTTTAGGTGTGATTAAAATATCAGCCCTCTCTGAGGGGCAAACAAAAATACAAATTAATCAAAACCATCACCTGTTTTCTGAAAAATCAATTCAGGATTGAAGAATTTCGTAAAATGTTCATAAACAACATGATGTGAAACATCGTCAGGCTTTTTTTTACACTTGGTTTCCGTACTTTGTTGTCTGACTGATTAAGTCACTACTTTTGTCGCACGACAGTATTATGGGAAAAATAAAAGACCAGGCCATCAAAGGGTCTGTTTACAGCTATCTGGGGGTTTTGCTGGGATTTGCCATTTCGGGGCTGATCCTTCCAAGGCTTTTTTCTACAGCTGAAAATGGCCTGATCAATTTGCTGATAGCCTGGTCGAGCCTCTTTGCTCAGTTTGCCACACTTGGATTTGGAAACGCAACCGGAAGGCTGTTTTCCTGGTTCAGGGACGAGAAGAGCAATCATCATGGATTTATTGGTTTGTTGTTCCTCGTCGTCTTAACAGGGTTTGGATTGGCTATGATCGCGTTTGCACTTTTTCAGCCGGCGATCGTGCGCGAGAACATGAGCAAATCAAGTCTTTTTGCGCCATACATCTACTTCGTAATACCGCTCATCTTCTTTAACTTATTGTATCTGTTGCTCGATGTCTATTTTAAAATGCTCTTTAAGACCATCATAGGAACTTTTCTTAAGGAATTTCTGTTACGCATCCTGATTTTACTGACGCTGTTGTTTTATTTTCTTGAGTGGATTACGTTCAATGAGTTTATTATCGCCTACGTGGTTGCAAACTGTATTCCGGCTGCCATTTTACTTGTGATACTGATGCTCCAGGAAGGTGTGCGCTGGCGACCTGACTGGAAATTCATCGACCCCAAACTGGCTCGTTTGCTTGTCAATATGAGCTTCTACGGCATTATTGTCGGCTTTTCGAGTGTGATGGTTTTGTATATCGACCGCATCATGATTGAGCGCATGGTTGGCATTGAGGCAGTTGGAATTTATTCGATCACTTTCTTTTTCGGCACTCTTGTCGTGATCCCATCCCGTTCATTGCGCAAAATTGCCGGAACAATGCTTGCCGAAGCCTGGAAGGTCAATGATTTAAAAACCATTGCGGAAATCTATTCCAAAAGTATTGTCAATCAATTAATTTTAGGCGTTTTAATCTTCGTTGGCTTGTGGGCTAACATCGGAAATGTGTTCAATATTTTACCCGAAGAATATGCGTCAGGTAAATGGGTTATCTTTTTTGTCGGCCTGGCCGGATTAATTGAAATGAGCTCCGGAGTGAGTGAAATCCTGGTTCAAACTTCACCTTATTATCGCTTCAGCGCTTTGCTCAATACGTTGTTTTTGATTTTTGTGGTGGTCTTCAATTATCTCTTCATCAGTTTTTTTGGACTTACAGGTGCAGCCATTGCCAATGTGATTGCGTTTGTGCTTAGCAACACCATCAGGTATCTGTTTATCTATTACAAATACCGCTTTGTGCCTTTTAAACTTAATCATGTTTTCATTTTGATGACAGGCGTGCTGACGTATGCATTGATAAACTTACTGCCTGAATTGCAACCTTATCTGCTCGATATTGCAGTAAGAAGTTCACTAATTATTCTAGTCTATATCCCGGTTGTTTATTGGTTAAAAGTTTCACCCGAACTTAACCAAACAATCGAATCAGTGCTGGGAAAATTGTTTGGAAGGCTTGTTTAATGAAATACTTTAAGTGTTTGATGATAAAAAAACTAAACCATAATAAATCAAATGTTTCACGACAAAATAGATAACTTACACCTTAAAAACAGTTTTTCTATTTTGCTAGCTTTTTAGGTGAATAAATGATATTTCTTCAAACGAAATCGAGCTTGCAAAAATGGCATATCCATGCAGTTTCATTAGTTCAACGAGATCTTTTGAGTTTTTAGAGCTGGTTCCTAACATTCGGTCATGAAATTCAACGATAAACTGCTTAGGATAAATGTTACATTCCAATATCTGCGGAATAGTATCATATTCAGCACCTTCAATATCCATTTTGAGTAAATCAATCTTCTCATGATTGAGTTTTTTCATGATTGAATTTAAAGTATTCATTTGTACTTTAATTACATCATAATCCTCTCCTTTTAATGGAAGAAGACTTCCACTAATCCTCTTCTTCTTGCTTGGAATGTTAAAGTCAGTGTACCCATCTGTATTGCTTAGACCGATTGGATAAATATGCATATTTTCATTTTTCTTTTGTCTATTTACCCATTCAATCGAATTTGGTGTTGGATCAAATGCAAAAACTTTGCAATGATGTTTTTTTAGAATCTTATTATCAAATGACAAATCCTTACCAATTCCAAAACTATAAATGATGCTTTGACCATTGAGTAAATCCGGATTAAGAAAGAATCCACCATAACTATTTCCATACCATTCCTTTTTTATTTTTACGGTTGGAAGTAGGTGTGAAACATCTGAAGAATTAATTGAGCGATGGATTAATTTTTTTCTTTTTTTTGATTGAATGTTCAACCGCATTGAATTAATCCAATCCTTTAACATTTGTATTTGAAACATTACGCTAATAGTATTAACCGAAAATTTTAAAATTATTTCGAACAAAATTTGGACAACAATAAGAAGTTACCATATATAATATGTTGATAAATGATAGGCCAGAATTTTTAAAGTATTGCCTGGACTTTTTCATGTCTCCCGCTAAATAATAATATTTGCCCATTGTTCCAAATAAACGTTGTGTGCCTTTTTTTACGTGTTTAGGGAAAGTTTTTTCATATGATCTCAAACAATTTATCGAAAATTCGAAGTCCTGAATTCTGTACTTCTCGGATAATGAAAGGTTGGTTTGATAAACATGCCTTACATAAGAAGGGTGACAAATTTCCTGAGACGATTTGTTTTGAAATAGATTTAAAAGCCAATCAAAATCGATAGAACCTACTTGAACTTCAAATTTGAGGTGCTTCAGATTTTTATGAAAAACAATACTTCCAAGATAACAGTTTTGTCCGGTCTTGGATTTTGAGAGACGCTTCAGAAAAGTCTCGTTCTTTGAATAATAGTTTACCTTCTTACTAAAACTACTACAGCCAATAGTGGTCAGTCTTTTTTTATGATGATCATTCAGAATGTAAGAGCTGGTAAGTATTTGTGCTTTTCCAATAAATGGAATTACGGTTATGAGTCTGTCAGTTAACCACTCATCATCGTGATCGGCAATTATAATGTAATCACCTGTACTTTTTTCCAAACCAAGATTTCGGCCTTTATTAGGGCCGCCTGAATTTTCTTCATTTAGATAGGGTTTTATCTCAAAGTCTCCTATTATTTTTAGAGTGTTATCATTGGAATGATCATCAACAACAATAAGTTCAATTTCAAATAATTCTCCCAATCCTTTCTGGTTTAAAATTGAAGATATTGTTCTGGCTATATAGTCTTCTGAATTATAAGTCGTTAAGATTATAGAAAATTTTACCATGAAAATTTATATTTAGATTTTTCCAGAAATTCTTGCCCTCGCTATACTGGCGTTTAGTTCAAAACCGATCAGAAGAATAAAAGCATTGAAAAACAACCAGATCATAAAAATTATCAGTGTGCCAATCGAGCCGTAGAGGGCATTGTAATTGGAAAAATTGGCGATATAATAATTGAAACCGAGTGTCCCTGCAATCAGCAGAAAGGTTGCCAGGATTGAACCCGGACTGATAATGTGGTATTTCTTTCGGTTGGCAGGCCCCAGATAATACAGGAGTGAAACACTGAAAAATGTAAGTGCCAGGGTTGCAAGCCACTGGATGAGTTCGAGCATGATCACGGTAAAATCACCCGAAATAATGTTATTGTCAATCATGAAGTTAATCAGTGTTCCTCCCATGGTGATCATGGCGATGGCCAATACAACAAAAACCGATAGAATAATCAGCAGGATAATGGCAATGAGCCGTTGCTGCAGCCATGGTTTGGTCTGCGTGATGTGTGTCGACCCGTTGAATCCCTCCATGATGGCGCTCAGTCCGTTAGTGCTGAAAATGAAAGTTAGAACAAAGCTGAGTGAAAGTAAACCTGTATTTTGCTTGGTGACAATTTCAAAAATGGTTTTCTCAACCATGGCATAGGTGTCAGCAGGAATTACCTCTGCGAATAAATTTAAAAGGCTGGCTTGAAAATTTTCGATGGGAATATAAGGGATTAACGTGAAGATGAAGATGATAAATGGAAATATCGCCAAAAAGAAACTGAAAGCAACCGCGGCAGCCCTCACCGAGAGTGCTCCTTTAAAGAGTCCGTTGAGAAAAAAAACAAGGACATCATACAAGGGTATTTGTTCGAAACCCGGTACAATGATCCTGCGAAGCAAGCCAATCATCTTTTCTTTGGCTGTGAGGTACCTTCTGAAATATTTATGACGAATCCGGTTCATCGATTGTGATTGCGTTGAAAGAGAGAAGCTGGTGGTCAGACGGCTCTCAGGCTCATGTCCAGGCTTTTGATTTGATGCGTTAAAGCCCCTACACTGATAAAATCAACCCCTGTTTCGGCATATTTCCTCAAGGTATGGTGGTTGATACCCCCGGAGGCTTCTGTTTCAAAACGACCTCCAATCAATTTAACGGCCCGGGCAAGTGCTTCAGGGTCAAAATTATCGAGCATCACACGATCAACACCGCCAACTTGCATCACTTCATCCAGCTCGGCGAAATTTCTAACCTCAACTTCAATTTGCAGGCGCTTACCGGTTCTTTTTAAGTAGAGTCTGGTGTTTTCGATGGCAGTTGTTATACTTCCTGCATGGTCGACATGATTATTTTTTATCAGGATCATGTCGAAAAGCCCAAACCGATGGTTAAAAGCTCCGCCAATGCGTACGGCCATTTTCTCGAAAATGCGCATATTGGGGGTGGTTTTTCGCGTGTCGAGCAGACGTGTATTCAATCCATCGAGCAGCTTTACCATCTGATGGGTATAGGTGGCGATTCCGCTCATACGTTGCATATAGTTGAGTACAAGACGCTCGGCAGTGAGAAGGGTTTGAACACGACCACTGACTTCGAATGCAATGTCTCCGGGGTAGACAGCTGTTCCATCTTCGATAAAAACCTGAAAAGTAACGGATGGGTCGAACTCGCGAAAAACGATTCTGGCCACTTCCACACCGGCTAAGATCCCCTCTTCTTTGATGAGAAGTCGGGCTTTCCCTGTGGCCGTATCAGGTATACTTGCCAGCGAAGTGTGATCACCATCACCAACATCTTCTCTGATTGCCAGTCTGATGAGTTCTTCAGGTGTAATCAATTCGTTCATTTCTTTTTAATATTGAATACATGGATGAGATCGTTTCCATTCTTTTGATTCACAACAACATAGATGTAGTATGAAACCGACTTGCTGTAATAGTCGCCGATATAAAACCGGCTCTTGGATCCGGTATTGCCTTGCTGTCGGATCACGATGCTGTCGGCAGGCCAATTCTCAAAAAAATCACGTGTCAGCATGATGGTGTGGCTTTTGCTGAAATTTCCGGTTGCAGAAGGTAATTCCAGTGCAACCAGCTCATCAAGGTAGGCTCCTAATTTTTGAGCATCGCCATTTCTAGCTGGATTTAACCATAAACCAGCCTGATCATACTTCTCTTGCGCAGGAGCCAGAAGGTTGACCGTCAATAAAATAAATAAGACCAAAGGCATCAGAATACGGGAGTTGACGACAGTTTTCATTCCTTCATGATAATGAAGGCCAAAAATACGATTAAATCCGTTGTCTTCTGCTGTTAGGTGCCGACAATCCTGCCATCCTTTGAAGCAACGATTAATAATTCGAATCAGCCATAAGGCTATGTATGCCACATCTTTTATTAGGATGCGATAAAAATGTAAGATCAATTCTCATGTTTATGGAAATGACCTTTCAAATATTGCCTATCTTTGATGCAGTACTTTTTGGATTGTAAAACAATGAAAACATTCATATCTTTCTGTTTCTCACCATTATTCTGGTCTTTTCTGTTCGTTTTTTTGCTCGCTTCGTGTGAGGCGCCCAAAGAAGAATCACAAACTGAAAAGTTTGAGCGTGACCTTCAAAGTTTCAACAAGCGGATGAATAACATCGGGCAGACGATGGATATTCTGGATGCGATGCAATCGGAACTTGACAAACTTGAAATACAGCGGGCTGAAGGGAAAATTTCGGAGGCTGAGTTCAACGAAAGGTCAAATGAGGTCAAAGACACCTATGGCAGAGCTTTGGCAAAAAAAGATAATCTTCAGCCTGCCAATGGTTTGCCTCAATGGGCAGCCAGATTAGGACTCTCAGAGCCGACCGGATTGGTTCTCGACGCCTCTTTTTCGCAGATAACTTCCGTTGATAACAGCGAAGAAGGCTTCAATTCTGTTCTGCTTGTGTATACTGGTGCATACGAAGTTTCGATGAAGGAGGCTGCACGCATCGCCCGTCAGGCCGGAATTCCTTTAAGCAAGGATTTTATTCAGGCAAAGGAGCTTTCCGAAACTTATAATACAACGCCTGTCAAAGGTGTAGCTTATATGAATTTTGACCCTTTCATCAAAGATGCTCCCATCAATATTTCGATCACAGTGGATGAAACAGGCATGCTCACAATCAGTGCCGTGGATGTGGAGCAAATGCGGAGGCAGTTTGATGAAACAGCTAGATAGTTTATCTTTTTTTATAATCAACCAATCAATTTGTACCATGAAAAAACAGTTAAAAAAATCTGAGAACTTTAAAAGCCTCCTTAAATCATTTTCCAGAGTTGGTTTTTTTGTAAGTTTTTTTCTACTCTTATATTCTTCAATTCTCAAAGGAAGTGAATCCCATCAGTCAAGAATTCTGGACTTTCGCGAAATTTTTATAATTTCCTCCAATAATAATACTGAAGTACCAGATAATGAAAGCAATAAATCTCAGTTTGCAGGTGGTTCTGGGATGCCCGATGATCCGTATCTGATTGAAAATGCACACCAGCTTAACCAGGTAAGAAATTATTTGGGTGCGTCCTTTAAGTTGATTAGTGACATTGACCTGTATGTTTTTCCCTGGAATCAAGATCAGGGTTGGCTACCAATTGGAACAATTGTTCATCCTTTTACGGGAAGTTTTGATGGTGATATGTTTTCTATTTCGAATTTGTTTATTAACAGGCCAAATACTGAGTATGTTGGTGTTTTCGGATTTCTCACAGGAGCTATTGTTAAGAATGTTTTTATTACAAATACAAATGTAAAAGGATCATTAATGGTGGGTAGTATTGGCGGTAAAGGAAATTTTGGGACCCTTTTCGAGAATATTCATGTAACCAATGCACATATCCAAGTGACCTATAGGTATAGCGGTGGTTTAATAGGGGGAATGGATGATTGTACGGTGAGAAAGTGTTCGAGTAATGGGGTAAACATTTATACTGGATATGATTGGAATTTCATTGGAGGATTAATTGGAGGGGTAACGTCAACTACAACAAATCAAGGTAATTTAATTGAGGAATCATACAGTAAAACGAATGTGCAGAGCTTTGATCATAATTCATATGGTGGGTTGCTTGGAGTTACCTGGATTAAAACAACAATAAGAAATTGTTACTCTATGGGTGATGTTTTGGGTTCAGGAGATTTTGTGGGCGGTTTTCTTGGAGAAGTTGGATCAGGTTATTCGGATTTAGTTCTCGAGAATAATTATTCAACTTCAAAAGTTATTTCACCTGGTGGACAGGTCAATGGATTCCTGGGGAAGTCCGGACAAGGAATATTTGTTGGTAACTTTTGGGATTACGAGACCTCAGGACAGAATTATGATCCAATTGCTATCCCAAAGAATACTGCGCAAATGAAGATGATCGAAACTTATCAATATTTGGGCTGGGATTTTGATAATATTTGGTCAATTGATACTATCGGCAATTACAATAACGGATACCCTTTTTTGAAGTTTGAGTTGGAACTTTTAAATGATTGTTTACCTCCACAAACAATTACCGTTAGTTCTTTAACTGATAAATCCTGTGTTATTCAATGGATTAATCCTAGCTTAGAAAGTAGTTATTGTCAGTTGATATGGGGGCCTAAAGGCTTCAATCCATCAACTGAAGGCACACTAGTTGATTCTATTTCAACACAATATTATTTTCTTGACTCTTTAACCCCGGTAACAGCATATGATGTTTATTTTCGATCAAAATGCAATGGAGGTTTTTTTAGTAATTGGTCAAAGAAATATTCGTTTAAAACATTTGGGATATTTAGCGTTTCAGGTGTTGGTACATATTGTTCAAACGAAAATCTAAGTCGTGTTAAATTGTTACTATCTGAATCACAGCCTGATGTAAATTATGTATTAGTTAAAAATGGTATTTCTCAAAGCGATACCTTAACAGGTACAGGTAATTTGTTGATGTGGAATAATTTGACTGAGGGTATATATAGAGTGAAAGCTATAAATGCAGAGGCCTCGATTTTTATGCGTGATAGTGTGGTGGTGAAAACTATTTATCCTCCCGCTGTCATCTTTGATTTGCAAAAAGACACTTTAAGTGTTGCCCTGGACTCATTCGAACTTTCCGGAGGATTTCCTAAAGGCGGAGTGTATTCAGGCTTAAATGTTAGCTCAGGTTTGTTTTATCCTTCTTTAGCAGGTGTTGGTAGGCACGAATTGTTTTATACATTTACTGATGATTACGGTTGTCGTGATATTGCTTCTGTTCATCTTTCTGTAGTAAATTATATTGACCTTCTTGATATTGAAGCATCTGATCTGGTGGGTGTTTATCCAAACCCTGTGAAAGATATTTTACAAATTGAATTTTTTGATCATAGTGTTTCAGCGGCTGAAATTAAGATATTTAGTGCAGATTATAGATTAGTATATTCAAACACCTACTTTAATAAAGGTAATAAGGTAATTATTAATGTTTCAGATTTCAATAATGGAATTTACCATTTGGAAATTGATATGCGTGGGCAAGGTACCGTCAAAAATAGGTTCATTAAGCTTTAAATCCCAGGAAGAGAATGGATGTTATCATTACAGGTTGTAGCAGAGGTATCGGCTTCGAATTGGTGAAAGCTTTTCTGGCTGCATCCGACAGCAGGGTGCTGGCAATTTCCCGGAATGTGAATTCGCTCGAAAAACTATCTGCTGATCATGCCGGAAAACTTTTTCCTGTATCACTGGATCTTGCAGTGGAAGGATTTACAAAGCAATTGGGTGAGCTCATTCACCAGCTTGAATTTCGGCCCACTGTCCTGATTAACAATGCAGGATTGCTCGTCAATAAACCCTTTGATGCCATGCAAAACAATGATTTTGATCAGATGTTTGGCATCAATGTTAAAGCACCATTTCAGCTGATTCGCTTTTTATTGCCTCATTTTGTGCCGGGCGCCCATATTGTCAACATTGGCAGCATGGGTGGATTTCAGGGGAGTGTAAAATTTCCAGGGCTCTCGCTCTACAGCGCAAGCAAAGCTGCGTTGGCAGTTTTGACAGAGTGTCTGGCGGCCGAATTGAATGTTTATAATATAAGGTGTAATTGCCTGGCTCTCGGGGCTGCTCAAACCGAAATGCTTGAACAGGCTTTTCCTGGTTACAATGCGCCGGTTTCGGCGAATGACATGGCTGAATTTATCCTTCATTTTGCGCTTGAATCCCACCATTTTATCAATGGTAAAATAATCCCCGTTTCGTTATCAACTCCTTAATTTATACAGATGGCTGATTCGATGCAAGTTATTGAACATCCCGGTGTTGTAATCAAAATTTTTGACAAGAGGCTCGAAGTAATGATCCTGAGTCAATCGGCTTGTTCAAGCTGTCATGCCAAAGGAGCATGCACTGCCGCTGATATGGAAGAGAAAATTGTTGAAGTTGCAGATCCGGCTGCACATAATTATGTTGTCGGACAGCAGGTAACTGTTTTTATGCAACAGCGATTGGGAACCCGGGCTGTTTTTTTTGGTTACATCCTGCCTTTTCTACTCATGGTGCTTACCCTTATTGTGCTCATTAGCAATGAAGTATCAGAGCCCTTCGCCGGATTATCGGCTTTGCTTGTATTGGTTCCTTATTATATCGGGCTTTATTTCCTGCGGGACAGACTTGATAAAACATTTCTGTTTGCTGTAAAACCAATTTCAACCAATTAAGTCGCTGCCGCAGTTGAAAGTCTTGTTCATCCAACCGATAGCCGGTGTATTCTTTGAACAAGTCTAAATTACTGATAATCTGTTAATTTAGAAGGTTTCTAAACTAAACCGAAACCTCACTGAGTATCAGCTTGTTTTCATGATGAGAAGAGGACTATAATGATGTCGTTATATCGTTATCATCTTGATATAATGCATTTTAGCCAATAATCATGCTTTTCGGCTTAAAGTTTTGTTTCCGACCAATTATTTTACTTTTGTATTGTTGTTTATTTATTAACAACAAACGGAATAGCTTGTGAATCAACATTAAAAGCTCTTAACGTGAACGATATTTTGCTTTTTACCATTCTTACGCTGGGCATACTTGGAACAGTGCTGGCGGTAATCCTGTATTTTGTTGCCCAAAAATTCAAAGTGATAGAAGATCCACGCATCGACCTTGTCGAAGAGGTCTTGCCAAAGGCCAATTGCGGAGGTTGCGGCTATCCCGGCTGTCGGAATTTTGCAGAGGTCTCTGTGAATGCTGCCAACGAGAAACAAAGTCTCGAAGGATTGAACTGTCCGGTTGGCGGCAACGATGTAATGAAGCAGGTGGCTGCCATTCTCGGGCTGGAAGTTGCTGATCAGGAGCCCATGATAGCGGTGGTACGCTGCAATGGGTCGCATGTCAACTCACCTGCACGGGTGAAATACGATGGGCCGGCCTCCTGTGCTTTTGCGCATCAGCTGTTTGCAGGAGAAGGCGGATGCCAGTTTGGCTGTCTGGGCCTGGGCGATTGTGTTGTTTCCTGCGATTTTGATGCTATTCACATGAACCCGGAAACAGGATTGCCTGTCGTAAACGACCTTTGTGTGGCTTGTGGTGCTTGTGTAAAGGCTTGTCCAAGAGGTATAATCGAGCTTCGGCACAAGGGTAAAAAAGACCGAAGGATTTTTGTAAGCTGCGTTAACAAGGAAAAAGGTGGCCCAGCCAGGAAAAACTGCCAGGTTGCCTGCATTGGGTGCAGTAAGTGTCAGCAGGTATGCCCTTACGATGCCATTGTTATGGCAAATAATCTGGCTTACATCGATTTTGCAAAGTGCAAACTCTGCCGCAAATGTGTGGAAGTATGCCCGACCGATGCCATTCACGAAATCAATTTCCCATTGCGGAAACCAAAAGCTGAACCGGCACCAGCCGACCCGGAAAGGGTGGATTCTCTTCATGTTGCCGGCAACAAAGAAAATGATATTCAATCAGACAGCAAAGCATAAGCAATCTTTGGTATGAGTAATCTAAAGACATTTATTATTGGTGGTGTTCATCCGCCCGAGCAAAAATTGTCAGCCACTGCCGCAATCAGGCCTCTTCCATTATCAAAACAATTGATCATTCCGCTTGGTCAGAACCTGGGAGCTCCTCCCAGGGTGATCGTAAAGAAAGGCGATGAGGTTAAGACAGGTCAGTTAATCGCGCAGGCTGACTCATTTATATCAGCCAACCTCCATTCGCCTGCCAGCGGGAAAATTGCCAAAATTGATGAGGCTGTCGATGCTTCCGGATTTCGCCGCCCTGCTATCTTTATCGATGTCACCGGCGATGAATGGGTTGATGACGTTGACACCAGTCCTGAGATTGTACGCGGGTTCTCTTTTTCAAAATCAGAAATTGTTTCCAGAATCAAAGCTGCCGGCCTCGTTGGATTGGGTGGTGCTACTTTCCCTACTCATGTTAAAATGATGGTTCCTGACGGGAAGAAAGCTACGCACCTTATTATCAACGGGGTTGAATGCGAGCCTTATCTTACCTCTGACCATCGACTGATGCTTGAGAGAGGGGAGGAGATGCTTGTTGGCATTCAGCTGATGATGCAGGCACTTGAGGTTGATAAGGCTATTATCGGCATTGAAAACAACAAACCCGACGCCATTAGTCACCTTCAGCTGCATTGCAAAAGCTTTCAGGGAATCAGTGTTCAACCATTGAAAGTGAAATACCCTCAGGGGGGTGAAAAACAGCTGATCAAAGCTGCTGTTAACCGCGAAGTACCCTCAGGGAAATTGCCCATCGAAGTGGGTTGTGTTGTTTCCAATGTTGGCACTGCACTGGCGGTATATGAAGCTGTTCAGAAACGTAAACCTTTGATTGAAAGAGTTGTAACAGTAACAGGTAAATCATTATCTAATCCATCCAACTTCCTTGTCAGGATTGGTACACCTGTTAACGAACTTATCGCTGCTGCAGGCGGCTTGCCAGGGGACACCGGAAAAATCATCAATGGGGGGCCAATGATGGGAAAAGCTGTTTCGAGTCCCGATATTCCCGTTGTAAAAGGCTCATCAGGTATTTTATTGATACCTGAAAAAGAAAGCCGGCGCAAGAAACCAATAACTTGTATTCGCTGCTCAAAATGTACGGTGGCATGTCCGATGGGACTGGAGCCCTATTTATTAGCAAAATTATCGAAGCTTGGCATGTTCGATCGCACTGAGGGAGGGCACATCATGGATTGTATTGAGTGTGGTTCGTGTCAGTACACCTGTCCATCGGGCCTGCCTTTGCTCGATTTCCTTCGCCTGGGAAAACAAAAAACCGCCCATTTAATCAGAACCAGAAAATCATAAAACCATGGCTTTATTCACTGTTTCAGGTTCTCCGCACGTTCATGGAGAAGAAAATGTCCAAAAGATTATGCTCACGGTTATATATGCCATGGTTCCGGCTATGGCTGTTTCCGTTTGGTTTTTTGGCCTGGATGCACTCAGGGTGATGTTAATTTCTGTGGCTTCCTGTATGTTTTTTGAGTGGGTGATTCAGAAGTACTTACTCAAAGGTTCGGTAACGATCACCGACGGCTCTGCGGCTGTAGCCGGTATCTTACTGGCTTTTAACGTACCGGCCAATCTTCCAGCCTGGATGTTGATCGCTGGTGCACTTGTTACGATTGGAGTAGCCAAAATGTCGTTTGGTGGTTTGGGAAAGAATCCTTTCAACCCTGCTTTGGTGGGTCGTGTATTTATGCTGATTTCTTTTCCGGTACAAATGACAAGCTGGCCTGTAGCTAAGCCACTTTTTGCACCGGCAATCACTGATGCAATCACCGGCCCTACAGCCTTGGGTCTGCTCAAAGAAGGTATCGATGCAGGAAAAACGGTGGAACAGGTATTGGCCGATCCGCAAATGCCACAGTATCTTGACAGGTTGATTGGAAATATGGGTGGTTCGCTGGGTGAAATTTCAGCATTGGCCCTCATACTGGGCGGTATCTATATGGTAATCAGAAAGGTGATCGACTGGCAATTGCCTGTTTCAATCATCATGACTGTTTTTGTCATTGCAGGTATTTTTCATTTGATCGATCCTTCGCATTATGTCAATCCTGATTTTCATCTTTTTTCGGGTGGTTTGATGCTGGGTGCCATTTTTATGGCAACCGATATGGTCAGTTCACCCATGAATATGTCGGGAAAAGTAATCTATGGAATTGGAATTGGATTGCTTACCATCATCATCAGATTGTGGGGAGCATATCCCGAAGGCATTTCATTTGCAATTTTGATCATGAATGCATTCACACCATTGATTAACAATGCCTTCAAGCCAAAGAGATTTGGATTAGTGGTTAGAAAATAAATCAGCAACTTTATCAAGCGCATCGTCATGGCAGCTAAACGTGAATCGAATTTTTTCAATATGCTAATCACTTTATTGGTGATTTCGCTGGTTTCGGCAGTCGCATTGGGAAGTGTTTATAACCTTACCAAGGAACCGATCGAAATGGCTAAACAAAAAAAGCAGGAAGATGCGATCAAGCAGGTTCTTCCTGCATTTGACCGGGTTGTTACTTTTAATGTAAAGTCAGCTTTTGGTGATGATTCATTGCAGTTCAATGCAGCCTATCAAGCCGAAGCATTGGTAGGACTGGCCGTAAAAACATACTCAAAAAATGGATTTGGGGGGCAAATCAACCTGATGGCTGGTTTATTGCCTGATGGGACCATTAACAACGTTTCTGTTTTAGATCATAAAGAAACCCCAGGACTTGGAGATAAAATGCAGAAAACGAAATCAGACTGGTCTGATCAGTTCAATGGCAAGAATCCAGCAGAGTACAGGTTACTTGTTAAGAAGGATGGAGGTGATGTGGATGCTATTACAGCAGCAACGATCAGCTCCCGTGCTTATGTTGATGCTTTGCAGCACGCTTATGATACTTATATGCAAAATAAGGAAGGGTTAAAGAAATGAATCAGTTACAAAATTTTACCAAAGGACTGCTGAAAGAAAATCCGATCCTGGTTCTGGTATTGGGTACGTGTCCGACACTGGGTGTAACTACCTCAGCTATGAATGGTTTGGGAATGGGCCTGGCAACAACTTTTGTTTTGATTATGTCAAACCTGGTGATCAGCCTTGTCAAAGACTTTATCCCAGATAAAGTGAGAATCCCTTCCTTTATCGTGATCATCGCTTCTTTTGTGACGGTAGTCGAGCTGGTAATGCAAGGATTTATGCCTGCCTTGTTTGAACAGTTGGGTCTTTTTATACCGCTTATTGTGGTTAACTGCATCGTGCTGGGCAGAGCCGAAGCGTTTGCTTCAAAAAATGGGGTTTTGTCATCTGTTGTTGACGGATTTGGCATGGGTTTGGGTTTTGCATTGGCTCTGACAGTTTTGGGCTCTGTTCGTGAACTACTTGGCAGTGGTGCCATTTTTAGCCTGAAGCTTATTCCGGGCGATCTTATGCTGGTGTTTGTACTTGCTCCGGGCGCCTTTATTGCCCTGGGTTACCTGATTGCCATTACAAAGAAACTTAACAGTAAATAATATTATCACTGATAGTCATGGAATACATTATCATCATTATATCAGCCATTTTTGTTAACAACATTGTTCTGGCTCAGTTCTTGGGTATTTGTCCGTTTATCGGGGTATCTAATAAAATATCTACTTCTTTGGGAATGGGTGGCGCTGTGTTGTTCGTTATCACGCTCGCAACTATTGTAACATGGCTGGTTCAATATTATATTTTGCAACCGCTCGGAATACAGTTTCTTCAAACAATAGCGTTTATTCTCATCATTGCAGGGCTTGTTCAAATGGTTGAAATAATACTCAAAAAAGTGAGCCCGGGCTTATATGCTGCCCTCGGTGTTTTTTTACCACTGATCACTACCAATTGTGCTGTTTTGGGGGTTGCCATCCTGACAATTCAAAAGGAATTTAGTCTGATGGAAGGGGTTGTTTTCGCCATTGCCAACTCAGTTGGCTTTTCATTCGCCCTCGTCATTTTTGCCGGCATTCGGGAGCATCTCGATTTGATGGAAGTGCCTGCAGGCATGCGGGGCGTGCCGATTGCACTTGTGACTGCCGGTATTTTGGCTCTCGCTTTCATGGGATTTACCGGATTGGTATAGCGAACATATACCCATCAACCAATCATTTTCCTGCGAAATCAGGGCATCTTATGAAAATGATTCATCCGGGATATATCTAAAATTTAGAATTATTTCCGTTTTTTGGAATAATTTCCTATAGCTATAAAATTAAACATTTGAATATCAATGGGGTTATTTTGGCATGATTTATGAATTGTTTAATTACCAATTTTAGATTTATGAGAATTACCCGCTTTTTGAGCATTGGCATATTATTGTTATCAGCAGTAGCTTTTAACTCTTGCAGAAAAGATTTTGTTGTAAATCCGGATGAGATGGACAATATGCTGGATTTGGTTGTCAGCTCCGATTTTAAATGGGAAACTACACAGGATATTGACGTGACTGTCAGTATTGGCGAGGGGATCTTCCTTCCAATCAAATCCAAGGTAAGTATTTATGGTGGTGATCCTGCCACTGGAAGTCCGGTAATCAGCAGTGGCAGTTTGAGTCAATCTCAGGCATACTCAGTTCGCATGAGGGCCCCATCCTATCTACGCGATTTGTATATAACCCTCGAATCGTCGACCGGTGCCACAATGACCACCAAGGCAGCCATTGTCGGTGGTAAAGTAAATCATGTTTTTTCAGGTATGAAGGAAGGTGATATGGATTTTGTACCCTTTAAATCGGTGGCAGATCCGGGCCCTGAATGTGATAATTGCGATGTCCTCGTTTCTGGTTCCGGAAACGTAACCATCAAAGAAGGAAAAACCTATTGCATTACAGACACCTTTAATGGAAGCATTACCTATGAAACCTGGAATGGAGGCGGAACGCTGAAAGTTTGCGGAACAGCCACTCTCAGTGGTACTACCACGCTTGGAACCAACAGCCACATCGTTGTGACACAGAATGGCAGCTTGACAATCAACAGCTTGTCCATCTGGGGTTCCAATCCAAGCATCACTGTTTATGCCAATGCCAGTCTGCGTGTCAATTCAGGTTTCAGTACCAGTGGTCATTTCCTGAATCACGGAACAGTAACAGTTGATGGAGGTCTTGTTATACAACAACTTGGTAGCGAGATGATTAACAACGGAACAATCACGCTTTTGAAAAACTCTCTTCAGCTTAACTCAGTCACAATGACTAACAATGGTACAATAACAGTACCCGCCTACATACACCTGAATACTAATAGTTCGCTTACGAACAATGGTGATATCACTGCCGGAAACAAGATGGAAATCAACGGGTCAAATTTTTTCAACAATGTCTCATTGGTTGTAACCAGTGGTTACTTTAATATGAATTCTGGCAGCAAAATCATTAACCAGGGAAGTATTGAAGTGCAAAATGGCGACATTGCCTTCAACTCCAATATTATTGTAGAGAACAGAGGTAGCATGACGACAGGTAAAGATATCGACCTCAACTCAGCCAGCAATGTAAAAAACTATTGCAAAATGATTGCCGCTGATAAGGTTGAAATCAATTCGGGACAGTTTACGATGATCAATGGCTATCTTAGTGCCGGACAACGTGTTACGCTGAATGGTTCGGGTAGTATGAGTTTGCAGGATGCCAGTATGGTAAGCACCGATTTGCTCACAATGAATGCCAGTATTTATGGTGTTGGTGCTATGAACACAGTTCTGGCTACCACAAAAATTCATATCAACTCAAACAATGTATTTTCAGGAAATGTGGAAGCTGCCTCAAACCAGCTGTTTATCTCACAGAATACTCCTCCGTCGCAACATTTGTTGAATGGAGCCACCTATGTAACCCCTGATAATATGCAGAACTTCATTCCGATCACAGCATGTAACCCTGAAGGGGTTGGCTCTGAAGGAATTGTTGACACCGACAATGATGGGGTGCCTGATGATCTTGATGCCTTCCCCGCTGATCCCGAGCGTGCATTCCGTTCTTGGTATCCCAATGAAACAACATTTGCCACGCTCGCTTTTGAAGATTTATGGCCAGGATTGGGCGATTTCGACTTCAATGATGTCGTTATTGAATTTCAATATGAAATGATAACAAATGCCCAAAACGAATTAAAAGACCTTAATGGACTTTTCAGGTTGATGGCAGCCGGTGCCAGTCTGAACAATGGCTTTGCAATCGCTATGCCCTTTGCTTCCAACAAGGTTGAAAGTGTTACTGGTGGTCAAGTCGTAGGCGAAGCCGTAAATGTAGCTGCCAATGGGACCGAAAGTGGTCATTCCAACGAAACAGTGATTCTGGTTCTTGACGCTATCGGAAGCATCTATGGCGAGTTTATCAATACCCAGCCTGATAAAGCTTATGTTGAAACAGATACTTTGGAGGTAAAAATGATCTTAAGCGATCCGGTTGTCAATTATGGAACTGCACCTTTTAATCCGTTTATCTTTGTGGATCAGGAGCGTGGAAAAGAGGTTCATATGATCGACCATCAGCCCACCGAACTGGTTAATAATGCTTTCTTTGGAACATGGGAAGACCGTTCGGATATTAATGCTGGCAAATTTTATCAAACATCGGGTCGTTTGCCCTGGGCAATTGAAATCCCTGTCTCGTTTGATTATCCAATCGAAACCGTTGACATATTATTAACACACCTGAAATTTGCCGAATGGGCTATGTCGTCTGGAACGCAGTATCAGGACTGGTACATGGATAAATCCGGTTACCGCAATACCGGCAATATCTATGTAAAACCCGATCAGGAATAACAGACAGCTTGTTTTATGTTAGAATACTGACCGCTTTTGGCATCTTTGTTAAAAGCGGTTTTTTTATTATGCATTTATAAAACTCAGAATACCACTATTGATCAGATGATTTTTACCACATCGGCACCTATTCGGTCGTTGCTTTGGCTTTTCAATTATTTTTGCAGGCAGTAAATTAATGTTGTGGAATATATCACATTGTATTTTAAGGAGTTGATAAGTTTGGCAAATGAGATGTCACCTTATTTGCTGTTTGGATTCTTTTTTGCCGGATTATTGAAGGTGTTTTTTCCGCAAAGAATGCTCACCCGTTATATGGGAAGTTCAACTGCTTCGTCAGCGTTTTTTGCCAGTTTATTGGGAGTCCCCATGCCCTTGTGTTCCTGCGGGGTGTTACCCACAGGCATAAGTTTATTTAAAAATGGCGCTTCCAAAGGGGCAACTACCTCATTTTTAATCAGCACTCCTCAAACAGGAGTAGATTCTATACTCGTGACCTATTCGATGTTGGGACTGCCTTTTGCCATTATCAGACCTTTGGCTGCCTTGCTTACAGGATTTTTAGGAGGGATCTTAACCAATCAATTTGTTCCTTCGACGAAAAATAAAAGGCCTGCCGCATACGAATCCGGCGGAAAAAAGGATCCGAGGACTATTGGCTTTATGTTGAAATATGCCTTTGTTGATTTTCTTCAGGATATCTCCAAATGGCTGATCATTGGATTGTTGCTTGCAGCGATGATCTCAGTTTTGATTCCTGACGACTTTTTTGCAACCTCCTACACTTATCCGTTTGTTGGCATGTTATTCGTTTTACTGGCAAGTGTTCCCATGTATATCTGTGCGACAGCTTCGGTGCCACTGGCGGCTGTTTTGCTGGCAAAAGGTCTCGCGCCCGGTGCCGTGTTTGTTCTGTTGATGGCCGGCCCTGCAACAAATGCTGCCACGATCACAGTTTTGTTTAAAACCATTGGTAAAATTGCCACTATCATTTATCTTGTCACCATTGTTGTTGGCGCGTTGCTTACAGGCTTTATCCTCAATTTTTTACCAACCGAATGGTTTCAAACCACACATCTTCATCATGGTCACGACCACAGTACAGTTTTGCCTCACTGGCTTGGGGTAGGGTCGTCTGTCATTTTAGGATTGCTTATTGTCAATGCCTTATATAAGAAATATCAATCACATAAAATCGTAAGTATGAATCCTGATTTCTCAATCGATCCGTCCAGCGTGCTGATTAAAGTCGAAGGAATGGAATGCAACCATTGCAAACGCAGTGTTGAGACCAATTTGTTAAAAGTTAAAGACATTCAAGAGGTTACAGCTGATATTAACTCAGGTATTGTTCATATCAAAGGGGCTGATGTTGACCTTATTGCCGTGAAGACAATGGTTGAAGATCTGGGTTACTCGTTTAAGGGCAAGGTTTAAACCGCTTTGGGTTATTCTTATTTTTTTAAAATATTTATTTATCCATGAAACAATTCTTACGAACCCTGATTTTGGTGTTGCTTGGTATCGGGGCTCCAATTCTTCAGGCACAGGTGATTGATATAAAACAATATAAGTCAAGTGGCAGCACCGGTAAAAATTGGTTGATGCTTCAGGAAACCAACAAAAAATATGTTGCGACTTTGTATCAAAACCCTGTTGTTCAAAGCGATTCTATCCAGGAAACTGTGATCGACCTTGAAGGTGAACGTCAGGCTGACGGGCAAATCCGACTTCATTCTGTTGAAGGAGATCAGGTGGTAATTGAAGGGAAATTAGTGGATAAAGCCATGAAGGCGGTCCTTTTTCCAGGCAAATCATCCGCTCAAACCATTGAATTTGAAGAAGTTGTTTTGGATAGGCTGGTCACCTACAACCAAGCTTACTTAAATGCGTCTCAAAAGCTGATCGCAAAAGATAAAAATTCCCCCGAGGCTATCATTGAAATGCGCCTGACCTTTCCTGATTCAATCACAGGCAAGGCTCTCAGCCGGGAATTCAACCTGTTTTATGAACTGGTTGAAGATAGTCTTAGGCATTTAAATCCAACGGATCAAATGGAGCTCGCAATGGCTGAATTTCTTGGTCAGTACACACAGATGGGATCATTTGAAGGGGAGAAGGGTCCTTCCTTTCAGTGGTTTAAAAGCTTGGATGCAAAAATTATCTGGATTGACCATCAATATGTTGTCCTAAAAAAGCAAGCTTATGTGTTCACGGGAGGCGCTCATGGGATGCAGCATGAATCTTTTGCTGTGATTGGTTTGAATGACTTGAAAAGGATTGAGTTGGAGGATGTTTTTCTTCCGGAGAATGACGAAGCCCTTTCCCAAATGCTTACCCGTAAGCTGAGGTCGTCAGTTAATTGTGAACTGGATCTTCCGCTGACGGCTTGTGGATTTTTTCAGGATACAGTTCATCTGACCGAAAACTTCTTTCTCAGTCCGCTGGGAATTACCTTTTGCTACAATGTTTATGAAATTGCCCCCTATGTATATGGCCGAACCTATATCACGCTTCGGTTCAATGAATTGATGCCTTTTTTAAAAGAGGAGTTTCAACTTTATTCCGGCAATTTCCGTTGATCAATCTTTAAGATAGAACGCATGACATTCTTCATTCACACCGTTTTGTCGATTCTTGGGGCACTTGCAATCTTCATTTTTGGCATGAAGCTGCTAAGTGAATCCCTTCAAAAATTGGCAGGTGAACGTATGAGGTATTATTTATCTACCCTGACATCCAGCCGCTGGAAAGGATTGTTTACAGGATTTGCAATCACAGCCACCATTCAATCGTCATCGGCCGCCACGGTTATGTTAATCGGATTTGTGAACGCAGGCCTTATCAGCGTGGCCGACTCAATCGGTTTGGTCCTGGGTGCCAACATTGGTACAACCGTAACCAGTTGGTTATTAACCTTTTTTGGTTTTTCCTACAATATTTTGATGATTGTTTTGCCTTTGCTGGCCTTTACATTTCCGCTTTATTTTTCTTCCAAATCGCATCATAAGTCGCTGGCCGAGTTTGCATTTGGCTTTGCAATTCTATTTATAGGACTTAATTTCCTCAGGGAGGCACTGCCTGTTGTTGATCCACAAAATCCTTTACTCCAATATCTGAGCAATTTAACGAATGAGAACCCCTTTTCGCTTCTGTTGATCGCTTTGGTCGGTATCCTGATTACATTGCTCATTCAATCATCTACAGCAACAATCGCACTGACCGCAGTTCTCCTGAGTGATGGATTTATTGATTTCGAAATGGCAGCAGCCTTGATTGTTGGCGAAAATATTGGAACTACAGCCACTGCAAATATTGCTGCATTGTTTGCAAACAGGAACGCAAAACGTACTGCTCTCATTCATTTGATGTTCAATATAGCAGGCGCCTTGCTCATTTTGCCATTTTTTAACTATGCTGTTTACTTTGTGGAATGGTTGAGCAGCATTTTGATGCAACACATCGACAATCGAATCATTGCAGCACCGCTGAAGGTGAGTTTGTTTCACAGTCTGTTTAATATTGTCAACGCATTGATCTGGATCAATTTAACTTCCTATTTGGAGAAAATGTCGAAAATTTTAATCAGGCCGGCAGAAAACGAGGCTGAGAAGAACATTCTGAAATACAATGACAATTTCATTACACCTGTTTCAGAGATTTCTATTGTTCAGGCATTGAAAGAATTACAACTGATCAGTATTACAATTGAAAGAATGTTTGACCTGATTCCAAGAATGCTCATGGAAAAGGATGCAGAAAAGTTCAGGCTTTTATCTCAGGAAATGGACAGCAAGGAGGAAGTAATCGATAAAGTGGAAGGTGAGGTGAATAAATACATCTCAAAAATCAGCGAAAATAACCTGAGTGAGGAAGGGTCAAAACTAATCAATGCCATCGCCATCAGTGTAAACAATCTTGAGAGCATGGCGGATGTGTGCTACAAACTGGCACGAACAATTGAGAAGAAAAATGAACACAAAGCCTGGTTTACGCAGGAGCAGCGCAATAATATTCAAGAATTGGCACAACTGGTCTTTCAGTCACTTACATTCATGCAATGGCATTTGTCAGCCAATAAGTCACTGAGCATCGAAGAGGCGGAGAAGAATGAGGCTGCTATTAATATCCTAAGGATCAAATTGATAGAGGATAATATGAAGGATTTGCATGAAAAGAAATATCCAGTAATTTCAGGCAATTATTATCAGCAGATGGTTGTTTATTACGAAAAACTCGGTGATCACGCCATCAACGTGATAGAGGCAATTCACAAGAGCCGCAAGGCTTCAAATTGAAACAATCACCAGCCAGAGGCCAGAATATCAACAATGTGAATGGTTCGAATGGGAAGTTTTTGCTTGTTGATGTAGGCTTGCTGATGCATCAGACAGGAGAGATCGGTTGAAACAATGTATTCGGCTTCAGTGTCGAGGGCATGTTGAACTTTTTGCTCGGCCATAGCTACAGAAATGGCTTCATTTTTAACAGAGAAAGTGCCGCCAAAGCCACAGCAAACATGTCTGTTTTCCATTTCAACAAGCTCCAGACCATTCACTTTTGAAAGAAGCATGCGTGCTTCGGTTTTGAGTCCGTATTCCCTTAAACCGGCGCAACTGTCGTGAAAGGTAACTTTGTGTGGAAAGCTGGCGCCGAGATCAATCACTCCAAGCTGATTTACAAGAAAGTCGGTAATTTCATACATGTTTTTCACCAACCTTTTATATTCCAGATGATTGGATGTGTTGTGAAACAGTTCCTGATAAGAATTTCTTACAAAGCCTGCGCATGAAGCCGAAGGGCCGACTACAGGTCTGTCATTAGGGAAATCTTTCAGAAACTTACCACCCAGTTTTTTCGCTTCATCCCAGAATCCACTGTTGAAAGCCATTTGTCCGCAGCAGGTCTGTTCGGGGTTGTATTGCACATCGACGCCGGCTTTACGCAATATTTTGACCAGATTCATGCCAGTTTCGGGATAAACCTGATCAACAAAGCAGGGGATAAAGAGATCAACCGTCATAATATTCAGCTATAAAATGCAAATATAGATCAAATGATTTATGTTTGGCCAACGACTTTTGTTATTTCTGCTTGCATGCCCTGTCAAATCTCACCATGTGCAGCCTGAACTGATAAAAACTGCTGCCAGAAATCTGGATAGGATTTCACCACCACCCGGGGATTTTCAATGTTGATCGAATCCAATACAAGCACTAGCGGGGCAAAGGCCATTGCCATCCTGTGATCATGGTATGTTTGAAAGGTAATGTGCTTTCCTGACGGCAATTGAGAAGCAGGTCGGAACCGGTAACTCCCTTCTGAAAGTTTTTCAAACTGACACCCGAGTTGCAGAACCTGTTCCTGAAGGGCAGCCGTACGATCCGATTCTTTGAACCGAAGGTTTTCGAGCCCCTCGAACCTGGCTTCTAACCGGAGACCGGCACAGCAGGCAACGAGTGACGGCAACATATCAGGATAATCTTGCAAATTAAATTCCGGATTGTGACTTAGCTTAGCTGTTTTAAATATTAAAAGCCCATCAGGCTCCTGAAATGATTCGACTCCCAACATCGAAAACATCCCAACCATGGCTTTATCTCCTTGCAAACTGTTCAGCGATAAGTTTTTGAGCAACAATTCGCCTCCATCACTTAAAGCAACCATTTCGTACCAGAAGGCTGCACCGCTCCAATCGGGTTCAATGTCGAGATCAGCTTTGTGATAAGCGACAGGCAACACATGGATTTCTCTTTCCTTCACAAGCACATTTGCGCCATAATGCCTCATGAGCTGAAGGCTCATATTCAGGTAAGGCATCGAGCTGAGGTTGTCGGTGAGCTTCAAAACGAGTCCGTTTTTCCAGGTTGGAGCAGCCAAAACCAGTGATGAGGCAAACTGGCTGCTTTTTTCCATGCTCACGGTTGTTTTGCCGCCTTCGAGTTTTTTGCCCTGAATGATCAGTGGAGGGAAGTCTTTATTTTCGGCATATTCGATTTGGGCACCTAAATCGCGCAGGCTGTAAACGAGGTCGGCTACGGGACGAAGCTTCATTCGGTCGGTTCCGGTTAGCAGCCATTTTCCCGGCGTGGTGGCAAGGTAGGTGACTAAAAAGCGAAAAACAGTGCCTGCGTTGCCACAATCAACGACTGTGGGAATATCTGTTTTGGCGCAATTTTGTATAAGGTCAAGGTTTTTTATCAACATTTGTGTGTCGTCGGCTTCCGAAAGCCGGCCGATAGGCATTTGCTTGAAACCAGCATACGCCTTGATCATCAAGGCTCTGTTGCTGAGGCTTTTGCTACCTGGCAGCGATACCTGTGCTTTGAATTTTTTATGCTGAAGGGTCAGTTTCATTTTTTAAAGGATTAGTTTCAGGTATTCCAGCAGGCTTGCTTCAACTGCCTGAACTGGTACACTCACATCGTAATGTGCCTTACCAGGCTCAGAAATCAACACAAATTTGAGCTGATTTCCCGTATTTTTTTTGTCTTGTGCCATTCGGCCAATCAACTGCGGAATGATATTTTTATCAAATAAGTATGGTTTAAACCACGTCTTATAAATAGTAATATATTGATATATGTAACTATAGGAAAGACCCATTTGTTTGTTTGAAATTAACATCTCTGTTAATATACCGGCTGCAACTGCTTCACCATGAAGCAATGGAAATGACATTTGCAAGGCTTCTGATTCAAAGGCATGACCGATCGTGTGGCCGAAGTTGAGAATTTTACGCAAGCCATTTTCGGTTGGGTCGAGCGAAGTGACAGATGTTTTTATTTTGACACAGCTTTCGATCATGGTTTTCCAGCGGGAAAAATCCACTTTTTGATTGAGGGCTTCCCTGAGTAAGTTTGGCTCAGAAATATATGCGTATTTCAAAACTTCGCCCCATCCGGAAATAATTTGTTGATGGTCAAGAGATTGCAAGAAATCCGGAAAAATCAAAACAAATTCAGGAAGATAAAAAGTGCCTATGTGGTTTTTGTAAAAGTCAAAATCGATCCCTGTCTTTCCGCCGATGGCAGCGTCAGTCATTGCCAGCAAGGTGGTTGGGATATGCAAGGTGCGAATCCCTCTTTTGTAGCAGGAAGCGGCAAAACCTCCTATATCGGTAATGACACCTCCTCCAAGATTAATCAATAATGCATCGCGGCCTGCTTGTTGTTCGGTGAGTTTTTCCCAGATGATAGCTGTAGTAGCAAGGTTTTTGTGGTTTTCTCCGGATGGAATCTGAATAAGATGCCAATGTGGTTGTGCTTGCCGAAGCATTTTTTCAAGCAAGGGAAGACAATGCGTGTAACAATTTTCATCCGTAAGTAAAAAAACTTTTAGATTTCTTTGATTGCTGTCAATAAGCATGCTTTCAAGCATTTGCAAAGCATCTTGCTCAAAAAGTACATGTCCTTTCGTTGTCATTGGATCCATTTTCATTGTGCAGGTCGAAATATTTTTCTTAGCCTTTCAGCTGCAAAAATAATCGTTAAGCCCGAATAGTGGCCAAATATTGATTGGATTCGGTCAAAGAGCAGCTTTGCAGCTGATGCAAATGAAGGTTAGTAGAAGGCAGCCAGCAATAAGTCGAGATGTTGAAACGGGATGTCGTGTAACTTGCTGATTTGTTGATTAGTAAGGATTCCGTTGAAAATATAGGCTCCTTTTGAGAAGGCTCTGTTTGCTTTCAGTGTATTGTCAACACCACCATTTTCAGCGATTTCGAGCAGGAGAGAGCTGAAAAAGTTGCTAAAAGAAGTAGAAGCGGTATTGGGAACTTTAGATGCTATGTTGGGAACGCAATAATGCGTCACACCATGCACCTGATACACCGGATTTTGATGATTCGTGGGGCGTGAGGTCTCAAAACATCCACCCTGATCGATACTCACATCAATGATTACCGAACCTGGTTTCATTTTACTTACCATATTTTCCGGGATGAAGCAAGGCGAAGTGCCCACCGGTGCATGTTTGGCTGCAATTACTACATCTGCTGTCAGCAAAGCTTTTTCAATTTCATCGGGCTGAAAGACCGAAGTGTAGATACGTGAACCAAGGTTGTTTTGCAGTGTGCGAAGTTTATACATCGAATTGTCAAAAACTTTCACAAGGGCTCCAAGACCGAGGGCTGCCCTTGAGGCGTATTCGGATACAGTGCCTGAACCAATTATTACAACTTCAGTTGAGGGAACTCCCGGAAATCCTCCCAGCATAATTCCTTTCCCGTATTGGGGATGGCAAAGGTATTCGGCTGCAATAAGCATGGAGGCGTTGCCGATGATTTCGCTCATTGAACGTACAAGCGGCAAAGCACCAGTTTTATCCTGAATGTGCTCAAAAGCAATGGCATTGATTTTTTTCGCCATCAACAAATTGAAATATTCCTTGGAGCGTGTTGGCAGTTGAAGTACCGACATCAGGCAGCGGCGCTTATCCAGCATTTCAATCTCTTCTCTGATGGGCGGAGCGATTTTCAATATGATGTCGGTGCCAAACACTGTGGCATGGTCGCCCACAATTTCGGCACCTGCTTCAGCATATTCGTGATCGGTAAAATGGGCTTTTTCGCCGGCGTTTTGTTCAATCAAAATGCGATGACCATGATTGGTAAGCAATTTCACGGCGGAAGGCACCAATCCAACCCTGTTTTCGTTGGCTGAAAGTTCACGGGGAATACCGATGGTCAAAGAGCTGGATTTTTTTGTCGTCTCGAGCATTTCCTCTTTGGGCAAAAGCCCGGCGGCGCTGGCAAACTGAACAAATTGGCGTGTGTCGGACATGAAACAATTACGGATTAGCGTGAATTACTTCGGCTTCAACGTTTCTTTCTTCTTTTGTTCCGGCCAAAGTTATGGACACTTTTACGTACTTCTCAGGCAAAAGTTCCTCAATTTTTTCAGGCCATTCCAAGAGGCAGGGGTAGCCGCTGTAGAAATAGTTTTCGTAACCAATATCAAAGACCTCTCTGATTTGGTTGATGCGATAAAAATCAAAATGATAGACAACGAAATCCTGGTCACCGGCATATTCATTCACGATGGAGAAACTCGGGCTGCTCACTTCATCCATGATGTTGAGCTGACGACAAATTTCTTTGATGAGCGTGGTTTTTCCTGCACCCATTTCGCCATAAAAAGCCATGATTTTGGCTTCTGCAAGCATGGGAATCAGGGCCTGGGCCAGTTCAGGGAGCTGACTTTTCGCTTTGAGATGATAGGTTAGTTTCATTTGGCTTTCAGATAGGCAACAGGGATCAGCATTTCATGCATTGATATGCCTCCATGCTGAAAGGTATTTCGGTAGTAATTCACATAATGGTTGTAATTATTCGGATACGCGAAAAAATCATTGGCTCTGGTGAATACATAGGCTGTACTCACATTGATTCTTGGGAGAAATATTTCTTCGGGATCTCTGATCTCAAACACTTCCTTCGAATTGTATTTCAGGCTTTTGCCATACTTATAGCGCAAATTGGTGTTTACAGTCCTGTCGCCCAGAATTTTCACAGGATCCTTTACATACACCGATCCGTGATCGGTAGTTACGATCATATCGCATTTTTTCTGACTGATAAATTTGATGATGTCGAAAAGTGAGGAGTGTTTGAACCATGAAAGCATCAGCGAGCGGTAGGCAGCTTCATCCTCAGCAAGTTCACGAATCATTTCCATTTCTGTACGGGCATGTGAGAGCATGTCGACAAAATTGTAAACAATCACATTAAGTTTGTTACTCATCAAATTTGAAATATTTTCAGCGAGTTTTTTGCCACTATTGAGATTCAATACTTTATTGTAGGAATACCTGATATCTTTGCCAAATCGCCTCAATTGTTCGCCCAGCAGTTCGGATTCAAACTGATTCTTTGTTCCTTCATCTTCTTCATCCACCCAATATTTTGGAAACTTACGCCGGATTTCGGAAGGCATCAGTCCGGCAAAAAGAGCATTGCGGGCATATTGTGTGGTCGTAGGCAGGATGCTGTAATAGATATCATCCGCTTCAATCCGGAAATATTCTTCAATCAGTGGCTGAATGGCTTTCCACTGATCATACCGTAGGTTATCGATCAGGATGACGAAGAGCGGCCTGTCGCTGCCGTCGATCCTTGGAAGTATTTTATCCCGGATCAGGGTGTGAGACAATACGGGTTTTTCCTGGCTTTTATTGTTGATCCAGCTCACATAGTTTCTTTCGATGAAGCGGGAGAAAACAGTATTGGCCTCATCTTGCTGCATACTTAGCACCTGCCTGATGCCATTGTCCTGTGATTGTTCAAGCTCCAGTTCCCAGCGTACAAGTTTTTTGTAGACCTCCACCCATTCAGTATGGTTAAGCTGGTTGCTCAATTCCAGACCGATCTGCCTGAACTCCTGCTGGTAGCTCATGGTAGTTTTTTCACTGACAAGTTTTTGATTGTCGAGGTTGCGTTTGAGTGAAAGCAAAATTTGGTTGGGCTTCACAGGCTTGATCAGGTAATCTGCGATTTTGCTGCCAATGGCATCCTCCATGATGGCCTCTTCCTCGCTTTTGGTAATCATCACGACCGGCAAATTAGGGTAGTCTTTTTTGATTTGTTCGAGCGTTTCGATTCCCGACATACCGGGCATGTTTTCATCTAAAAAGACAATGTCAAAAACTTCGTTCTGAAGCAGATCAATGGCTTCATCGCCATTGTTGGTTGTTGCTACTTCATAACCTTTGTGTTCGAGAAAAATGATGTGTGGCTTCAACATATCAATTTCATCATCTGCCCAGAGTATCCTGACTTTTTCCATGTTATTTATTTTCAGTTTGTTAAATTGTGGGTAAACGTGTTATCAATATGTGATTACTTTTGCAGCCTATAATGCGGTTTTCAATGGTTTATTGTTTCAAAAACGATGCCATTCGCACAAAATTAACTTTTTTTATGGCTCTAGGTGTTCATTCAAAAAAGAAGATATTAAACGATCCTGTTTACGGATTTATTCAAATACCTGATAATCTACATTTTGCAATCATTGAACATCCGTATTTTCAGCGTTTGCGAAGAATAAAACAGCTTGGTTTGACGCATCTTGTCTACCCCGGAGCCTTGCACACCAGGTTTCAGCATTCTCTTGGCGCTATGCACCTGATGCGTCAGGCAATCGAACTGCTCAGGTCTAAAGGTCATGAGATCAGTGATGCTGAACTGCAGGCCGGTTCGCTGGCGATATTGCTTCACGACATAGGACACGGTCCTTATTCTCATACCCTCGAAAAAACGATTGTCACCGGACTGAACCATGAACAACTTTCATCCATACTGATGCAAAAGCTAAATCAGGAGTTCGATGGCAAACTAAATGAGACGATCAGGGTTTTTCAGGGAACACATGAGAAGAAATTCCTCTGTCAACTTGTTTCAGGTCAGCTCGATATGGATAGGATGGACTATCTGAAGCGGGATAGTTTTTTCTCGGGTGTGGCTGAAGGTACCATCAATGCTGACCGATTGCTGGCGATGCTTAACGTTGTTGAGGATAGTCTCGTGATTGAGGCAAAGGGTATTTATTCGGTTGAAAAGTTTTTGGGTGCGAGACGACTCATGTACTGGCAGGTTTATCTGCACAAAACAGTCCTTGCAGCAGAATACATGCTGATGAATTGCCTCCGCCGGGCAAAATGGCTCAGCCGGGAAGGTCGTCAGTTGCCTGCAACACCTGCTCTGTCGTGGTTTTTAAACAACGAACCTTCGGAAGATGATTTTCTTCAACAGGATACTCCTTTGAAGATGTTTACACAACTCGATGATTTTGATGTGTTTACATCATTGAAGTTATGGCAGCACGATTCCGACCTGGTGCTCGCATGGTTGAGTTCGGCTATCGTTAACAGGCAACTTTTCAAGGTAGAATTGTCAAATGAACCTTTTTTACCCGAAAGGACGTTGGATTTACACCAGCGAATCATCAAGTATTTTAGTGTGTCGGCTGAAGATGCCGGTTTTTTGTTCATCGACGAATCAACATCCAATCACGCCTACCATCCTTTGCAACCCAGCATTCAGATTTTATACAAAGACGGACAACAAAAAGACATCTCCCAGGCTTCGGACCAAATCACCATATCAGTTCTCACTAAACCTGTAACAAAATATTTTCTTTGTTATCCCAAAGAGATTTGTTGAATGTTGTGAATTTGATAACATCCCTCGATGAATTTCTTCCATTAAAGATTAAACAACCTGATTGCGGACTTCGTTTTCTACTTCAAAACTTACACACTTATTATATAAATATTTGTTAATCAGTCATTATTCATCGGTTGTGAAAAAAGTATGACTGATCGGGCAAAGCAACGCCTAAAAAAAATAACTTTGAGGCTTGCAATATGTGTGACGCATGAAACAAAGCAAAAAGTCAGATTTTTCCATTGCCATACTTCGGGTTTTGATTGGTTGGCACTTTCTCTATGAGGGACTGGTAAAAGTTTTTCAGCCTGCCTGGACTTCGAAGGCGTATTTATTGGATTCGGCCGGATGGTTCCGCAATTTCTACTTTTGGCTTGCGGGTCACGATAAGGTTTTGACCTTCACGGATGCACTGAATGCCTGGGGTCTTACCCTGATCGGTTTTTCGCTTGTGATTGGTTTGATGAGTCGGTGGGCTGCTCTGGGGGGCATGTTTATCCTTTCCTTGTACTACCTCTCGCACCCGCCATTTCCGGGTCTCAGTTACCTTTTTCCCTCGGACGGAAGCTATTTCATCGTCAATAAAACGCTGATCGAGCTATTCTGCATGTTCTTGTTGTATCGCAATCCTACCGACAATCAATTGGGACTTCAGCGATTGTTTAACCGTAAATGATGATAATTGAATGAGTTCTTATAACAAAGACGGAAAAAAAGGTATTTCCCGACGTGATATGATTGCCGGATTGGCAGCAGTGCCTGTTTTGGGTGTCATCGGATATGGATTGTTGAAACACGAACAGGAAAAGGGTAAGCAACAGGCAGCCGGTTTGAAAGAATTACGTCTGACGGCTCCTGCCGGGGTGCCACCACTTGTTGAAGGACCTGTGATCAGAATTGGCGTTGTCGGCTGTGGCGGACGCGGTGGTTACCTGATGAAAGCGCTTGGTTTTGTCCATCCCGACAGGATTGATGATTGGGAGAATAAAGCGAAAACAGATCCCAATATGGCTGACTACCTCCATGAGTTCCGACAACAGGAAGCTCTCAATGTTCAAATCACGGCTGTGTGTGATGTGTTTGAAAAAAATGCGAAAAGGGCTGTAAAAACAGGTGCCAATGCGCATCGAAATGGTCAGCAGGGAACAATGGGCCGGGAACCCAAAAGTTATCATACTTATGCTGAATTGGTGGCCGATCCCGAAGTTGATGCTGTGATAGTTGCAACCCCCGACCATTTGCATGTGCCTGTTGCTTTGGCAGCTGCCCGATTCGGAAAACATGTTTATTGTGAAAAGCCACTTTCATGGACTGTTGCCGAAACTTTTGAGGTGAGAAAGGTTGTGAAAGATACCGGAATTGTTTTTCAGTTAGGTCATCAGGGCCGTCAAACTGAGAGTTATCAGGTGGCAAAAATGCTTATCGATCAGGATGTGATCGGGAAAGTTTCGCTCATTGAAGTGTGTACCAACAGAAACGATCCCAACGGTGCTTGGGTCTATGATATTGACCCTGAGGCAAATGAACAAACTATCGATTGGAAACAATTCATTGGACCTGCACCCTGGCACGATTTCAGCCTGGAGCGTTTTTTTCGGTGGCGTTGCTGGTGGGATTACAGCACGGGCTTGAGCGGCGATTTATTTACGCACGAATATGATGCCATGAATCAAATCTTTGGATTAGGTATCCCACATTCGGCAATGGCTTCGGGCGGCATTTACTTTTACAAAGACGGTAGAACAGTGCCGGATGTGCTGAATATGGCTTTTGAATATCCCGGTCGCGACCTCACCCTGCTCTACAGCGCCACCCTGAGCAGCGAAAAAAACAGGGGGAAAGCAATTATGGGCCACGATGCATGGATTGAACTGGATGAAAAACTAACGGTTTACCTTGATCCGCGCTCCACCCGCTACAAAGATCAGATTGACAAGGGACTGCTCGAACCTTTCAAACCGATATATGCCTATACCCCGGGACAAGGCAGTGTTGATGCCATTACCACACCTACTGAAAAATATTTTGCCGGTCGAGGTTTACTCTACACGTACCGTGATGGAAAAGCTGTTGATACCACTCACCTTCATTTGAGGGAATGGCTCAACTGCATTCGCCTCAACAACCAAAGCCAGCCCAGCTGCAACATCGACCAGGCATTCGAAGAAGCTATCACGGCTCACATGGGCACCATTTCCTACCAGGAAGGTAGAAGGGCCTTTTGGGATCCGGCCAATGAAAAAATCATGTAATTAAACTGCCTATGAAAGAACACATCCCTCAGGGGCATTATACGCATTTTCCTGCAATCAACACCGCCATCGTTGGTTTTGGGTTGTCCGGACGTGTTTTTCATGCGCCGCTGATTGCTTTTCACAAAGGTTTCAGCTTACATACTGTCATGACAAGCGGAAAGGAAGCCGGTCAGTTGTATCCCGGCGTCAGGATTGCGGCCAGTTTTCACCAGGTAATCCAGGATAGTGCTGTTGAATTGGTTGTGTTGTGCAGCCCGCATCAATTGCATGCTCAGCAGGCCATCGATGCCATGAAAGCGGGAAAGGATGTGGTAATTGAAAAACCTGTTGCATTGAACAGTAAGGAGTTACGAAAAGTCATTAAAGTAAGCCACGAAACCGGACGCAGTTTTTTCCCTTTTCACAACAGACGATGGGACGGTGATTTTTTAACAGTAAAGCACCTCTTCAGGGAGGGATATCTGGGCGACATTGTTGAATTTGAATCTCGCTTCGACCGCTTCAGTCCGGAGGTGAACAGAGCTGAATGGCGATACACCGACGAGCGAAACGGTGGTACACTTTTCGATCTGGGACCTCACCTTGTTGATCAGGCCATTCATCTGTTCGGGCATCCCGCTGCTGTTCATGCCCTGCTGTTTCAGCAACGAAAGGGAAGTCAGACCAACGATGCTTTCGATCTCAGATTGTTATACAAAAACACGGTTGTCAGCCTTAAAGCAGGTATTTTTATCCCGATGCCGGGTCCGCGCTTTCAGGTTCACGGGAAGAAGGGTTCTTACATTAAATATGGTCTCGATATGCAGGAATCAAGACTCAAGGAAGGGAAGCTGCCCAACAGCAGTGGCTTTGGTGCCGACCTTGTTAAGAACCACGGGATGGTGCAGTCGGAAATGCTCGATGGAGGCAGTAAAATCAAGTTTCCTACTTTTGATGGGAATTATTTGCAATTTTATGAAGAGGTTTATGCTGCCTTGCGGCTGAAGAAACCTGCGCCTGTTTCGGCCATCGATGCCATTGCAGGCCTACGTGTTCTCGAAATAGCACTCGAAAGCCACAAACAAGGAAAGGTTATGCAATTTACAATGGATTAATACTTTCAGATGATGCAAACAAGAAGAGATTTTTTAAAAAACATTCCACTCGTTTCAGGAACTGTGATGATGACACAATTGTCAACGAATGAAGCATTTGGTTCAAATTTTTTGATCAAAGAAGCCGGCATACAGCTTTGGACCCTTCGTGATGATATGCAAAAAAATGTGAATGAAACACTGAGGAAAGTTGCTGAGCTGGGATATAAAAGCTTGGAAACCTATGGCTTCGATGGGAATTTTTACGGTAAAAAAGCCAGGGAGTTCAGTGATTTCTGCAGGGGTTTGGGAATGAATGTTCACAGTAGCCATACAGGAATCACAGCCGATACAGCAGCTTCGTTTGCAAATCAGGCAGCCGAGGCAGGGTTGAGTTTTCTCGTTTTGCCATCGATGATGGGCAGACCAGAAAAATCCCTCGATGACTTCAAAAAAACAGCCGAAGAAATGAATGTTATCGGGGAGCAATGTCTCAAGAGTGGTATTCGATTTGCCTATCATAACCACGATTTTGAATTTCGTACGATGGAAGGGAAACTTCCTTACGATATTTTACTTCAATATACTGATCCTAAACTTGTTTCATTTCAAATGGATTTGTATTGGGTGACCAGGGCAGGTCACGATCCCTTTAAATATTTTGATCTGCATCCCGGAAGGTTTACCACCTGGCACATCAAAGATATGGCAGTCGATGGCAAAAGTTGCATTGTGGGCAATGGCAGGATCGATTTTAAAAATCTGCTTGAAAAGGCAGGTCAGGCAGGTTTGGAAAGGTTATTTGTTGAGCAGGAGCAATACGACGAGGGTACTCCGCTCTACTGTGCCGGCAAAAGCCTCCAATACATTCAAAAGAAACTTTTTTAACCAATAAATATCATCTTTTATGGAAGATCAAGCCAATAACAGCAGTGGCATGGACAGACGATCATTTTTGCGGAACTCTGCATTGACAGCGGCCGGCTTTATGATCCTGCCTAGCCAGGTAATCTCAGGATTAGGCCACAAAGCACCCAGCGACAAACTGAATATCGTCGGCGTGGGCGTGGGAGGCCGCGGCGGCGGTGTGATTCGTGCCGTCAGTAGCGAAAACATCATTGGACTTTGTGATGTTGACTGGAAGTATTCCAGAAAAATTTTCAACGAATATCCGGATGCCAAAAAGTATTATGATTGGCGTAAAATGTTTGATGAACTTGGCAAAAGCATTGATGCTGTGGTGGTTGGAACGCCTGATCATACACATGCCATCATCAGCATCAACGCCATGAAAATGGGAAAGCATGTTTATTGTGAAAAGCCTTTAACCCATTCAGTTTGGGAGTCGCGTCAGATGACCGAAGTTGCCCGGCAATATAAAGTAGCTACCCAAATGGGTAACCAGGGTAACTCGGGTGAAGGCATCAGACAAGTGTGCGAGTGGGTGTGGGATGGTGCAATTGGTGAGGTAAAAGAAGCGCATGCATGGACCAACCGACCCATTTGGCCGCAAGGTTTGCAAAGACCAGCCGATACGCCTCCGGTTCCGGAGACATTGAACTGGGATCTCTTCCTCGGACCTGCTAAAGACAGACCTTACAATCCGATCTACACACCCTGGAATTGGCGTGGATGGTGGGATTTCGGCACAGGTGCACTCGGTGATATGGCCTGCCACATCATGGATCCGATATTTATGTCGCTCAATCTGAAATATCCAAGTAAGGTTCAGGGAACATCTTCCCAATTCAACACTGAATCGCCTCCACTGGCAGAGGTGGTGAAATATGTTTTCCCGAAAAGGGATAATTACAAAGGCATCGCCATGCCGGAGGTTAATGTCACCTGGTGGGATGGTGGTTTGTTACCGCCTCGTCCGGAAGAATTGCCCGACGGTGAAGTGATGGGCCGAGACCCCAATGGTGGATGCCTGCTGATCGGTTCCAAAGGAAAAATCATGACAGGCTGTTATGGAAGAGAGCCATTCCTTTTGCCACTTGATTACGACAAGGAATACAAACGTCCTGCTCCCAGCATGCGCCGTGTTGAAACAAGTCATGAAATGGATTGGGTGCGGGCTTGCAAGGAAAACCCAGAAAGCCGCACTGAGGCAAGCTCCTATTTTGGGTATTCAGGACCAATGAATGAAATGGTGGTAATGGGCGTAGTTGCTGTGCGCTTGCAGGATCTCAAACGCGAACTTTTATGGGATGGTGCCAAAATGGAGTTTACCAATATCGGTGCAGATGATGAAATCAGGGTAGTGAAGAGTGATAAATTTGAGGTCATCGATGGTCATCCTCATTTCGATACCCAACACGAAACGATGAATGCCCTGGCCGCTGCAAATGAGTACATCCGGCATACTTACCGTAAAGGCTGGTCGTTGTAATTTGTTATTAATCCATTTAAAATCAATTTAATAAGTGAAATTATGAAGAAAATTATCATTCTATCACTGCTGGCTTTGGCAGTGATTTCATGCCAGAACGCAGCACAGAAAACGAACGAAAGCAAGGCTGAACAAAAATCAGCCGTTGTGGCTGACAATACGCTGTCAGCCGATGAAGCCGCTGCCGGTTGGATGCTCATGTTTGATGGCACAACACCCGGCAAATGGCGGGGCTATGGAAAAGATCATTTCCCTGCAGGATGGAAAATCGAAAACGGCACCTTGCAGTGTATTGGTTCAGGCCGCGGAGAAGCTGGCTCTCAAGATGGAGGTGACATCATTTTTGATGAAAAATTCAGCAATTTTGAGCTTACACTCGAGTGGAAAATCTCTGAAGGTGGCAATAGCGGGATTCTTTACCTGGCGCAGGAACTGCCTGACAAAACTATCTGGCAAACTGCTCCCGAAATGCAGGTACTCGACAATACCAAGCATCCCGACGGGCGTGATGGTTTGCACAGTGCCGGTGCTCTTTATGATATGATTGGAGTGGCTGCCGACAAAGTGAAACCTGTTGGTGAATGGAATCAGGTTAAATTGCTCATCTACAAAGGTCTTGTCGAACATTGGCTGAATGGTGAAAAAGTGGTTGAGTACCATCTTTGGACTCCCGAATGGAATGAAATGGTTGCCAAAAGCAAGTTTCCGCAATACAATCCCGATTGGGCAAATGTAGCTCAGGAAGGTTTCATCGGATTGCAGGATCATGGTGATGATGTTTGGTATAAGAACATCAAAATCAGAAAACTGTAAGTACTTATTGATTTAGTCCAAACCGCTTTTTTGGCTTCAATCATTAACGGATGAGCCGAAAAGGCGGTTTTTTTTGCTTGATGGCACGTCTGTAGGGCATCTGTTTGGCTCAAATACTTAATTTCGTGCAAAATTAAAAAGGGTGATTGAAGCGCAGAACCTGAAGATCGGAATAGCAGGAACAGGACGATTGGCCTGGAACCTATGCAATGCTTTGATGGCCTGTGGATTTCGTATTGCTGAAGTGACGGGGCGGTCTTCCCATAAAATCAGTCAGTTAGCAACCCACTGTTTGGCAGAAGCCGTGGAGAGCCCCTCGGCATTGAGCCCCGGTAACGACCTTTTTGTGTTGGCTGTAAACGATGATGCTGTTGAAACGGTTGCAGCCCTTTTGCCTGAAACGAAAGGACTCGTTGTTCACACCTCAGGAATGAAAACCCTTGGCAGCCTCAAAGGGAAGTTTACGAAATCCGGCGTTTTTTACCCCCTTCAGAGCTTCAGCTTCGAGCGTCAACCTGATTTCTCCAGTATCCCGGTTATCATTCAGGCTTCTGATGGTGATTCGGCTGATCTGCTCCTTTTCATCGGGAATAGATTGAGCCAAAGCGTCGTCAGTTCTACTGATGAGCAGCGACAAACATTACACCTGGCAGCGGTTTTTGTCAATAATTTTTCGAATGCCCTTTATACTATGGCTCAGGAAATTTTGCATGACAAACAATTATCAATCAGTATCCTACATCCTCTGATGCTGGAAACTGTCCTGAAAGTTGGTAGTCAGAATCCCCTGGATGCACAAACCGGACCGGCAAGACGCAACGATTCCGGAACAATTGAGAGGCATTTGCTGATGCTTGCCGGGAAACCTGATTTGCTCCAAACCTATCAATTAATGACTGACTTTATTCTGAAGAAATATCACCACAAAAAAGATGAGTAATTACAAGACAAAATTACTGAGCGTAAACACTTTCATTTTTGATTATGATGGCGTAATGACAGATGGCGTGATCGTGCTCAACAATGAAGGTGAGCCATTGCGAACTGCCAATGTGAAAGATGGTTATGCACTTCAATTGATACGGAAGCTAGGTTACAACATTGCCATCATTTCGGGAGGTTATTCGCCGAGCATGCAAAAAAGGTTTGACGCCCTCAGCATCACAGATGTTTTTTTAGGAGTGAGCGACAAATTGCAGGTGTATGAAAAGTATCGTGACGATAAAGGACTTACCGATGCTGAGATTGTTTATATGGGCGATGACATACCTGACTATCGCTGTATGAAAATTGTTGGTGTGCCTACCTGTCCTGCGGATGCTGCTGAAGAAATCAAGCGTATCAGTGTTTATATCAGTCACTACAAAGGCGGTCATGGCTGTGTTCGTGATATTATCGAACAGGTGTTGAAGGTTCAGGGAAAATGGATGACAGATCATGCCCATCACTGGTAAAAAATTTATAATGAATTTTCTTCGACTTATACGCTGGCCGAATCTACTCATCATTGCAGCAACGATGTTTTTGGTGAGGTATTCGATCGTTTGGCCGGGTCTCAGCCCTTTCGGGCCCGAGGCGATCACACCGATGCCCCTATTCATTTTGCTTGTTGGCGCGTTTATGCTCATTGCGGCTGCCGGTTACATAATCAACGACCTTAGTGATACAGATGTGGACAGCATCAACAAACCGGACAAAATGATGATTGGAAAAATGATCAGCTTCCGCAATGCTAACAGTCTGTATTTGATTTTAAACGGGTTTGTGGTGCTGATTGCAGCCTTCCTTGGGTATAAACTGCAAAGTTGGCGGCTGACTTTGATCCTGTTGATGATGATCGGTTTGCTTTATTTTTATTCAAGGCGCTACAAGCGCATGAATCTTATTGGAAACATCGTTGTTGCTGTTGCCAGCTCCATGTCCCTGATCATCGTTTGGCTGACCGATTTTTTCTATCTTTCAAGGCGCGAAGGGCTTTTTGAGGAAGCGTCAGTCTCCTTCCCGGCCATAACAGCTTTGCTGATGGCTTATACTTTGTTTTCTTTTCTGACAAGCATGATCCGCGAGATGGTGAAAGATGTTGAGGACGTTCAAGGTGATACCCGTTACGGGTGCCAAACTTTTCCGGTTGTTGCAGGGGTTAGAGCTGCCAGAATCTTCTTATTATTAATGAGTGTTATCTTATTGGTATTGATGTTCTTATGGCAATATAATCTTTATCTGAAAACATTTTATACTGCAGCAATCGTTTTATTTGTATCGGATTTTCTGGCTGTTTACCTGATCATTTTATTGGCAAGAGCCCGGGAAAAGCAACAGTTTCATTATATCTCAGGTGTTGTTAAGTTGCTGATGGTTAGTGGATTGATATCTCTGTTATTCCTCAGGTAGATCTATTTTCTGACGCTGATCTATGTCTTAGGGCGATTTTCGAGCATTTAATCAGAGAAGACCTGAAAATTATCTTTTATTTTCTTAGCTATTTCTTCCATCTTTGCATCATTGCATGTGTGTGCACAATTATTGGTTAAACTATTCAATTACAAAAATATGCAATGTAAAGAACGTGAGTTTGGCAGGCTGACGGATGGCAGGTCTGTTCGCTTGTTCTCCTTTGAATGCAGTGATGGGATGCAGCTTGAGATCACGAATTATGGAGGCATTATTACCTCCGTCAGGCTATCTGATAAGAATGGTATTTTCGACGAACTTTGCTGTGGTTTTCCTGATCTTTCAAATTATCTGAAACCACATCCTTATTTTGGAGCTTTGGTTGGTCGCTATGCAGGACGGATTGGCGGTGGGCGATTGCCTGTCGGGGATGAAGTTTACCAACTTCAGCTGCACGACAGACATTGCCATCTGCATGGCGTAAATACCGGTTTTCACACACGACTCTGGTCAGCCTTGCTTGAGTCTGATGACACAAAAGCAGTGCTGAAGCTTACTTACATGAGTCCTCATCTCGAAGAAAATTATCCCGGAAATCTCAATGTTACAGCCACTTATACCATTTTCGACAATAACCGGATCGACTTGTGTTTTGAAGCTGAAACGGATCGTCCGACCCATTTGAACCTTACCAACCATGCCTATTTTAACCTTAATGGCTTCAGATCGTCAGTTGGTGATCATTGGTTGAAAGTCGATGCAGATCAGGTTGTTGAACTGAATGAAGCGATGTTACCCACAGGAATGCTAAAACCGGTCAAAGGCAGCATATTTGATTTTTCTGAGCTTATACTGCTATCTTCAAGATTAGTACCTCAGACTCATGAACTGGATCATTGTTTTGTGCTAAATCAAAGCAGGAAAGATACACCGGCGGTGGAGTTATTTCATAATGAAACCGGCCGCAGTTTAAAGGTGTATACCGATCAGCCCGGAGTTCAGGTATACAGTGGTAATTTCTTAGATGGTTCACTCACGGGAAACGACTCAAAAACTTATCACAAGCATGGCGCCATTTGTTTCGAGACGCAGCATTTTGCCGATAGTCCCAATCAGCCTTCGTTTCCATCAACTTTGCTTCAGCCCGGTCAAGCGTTTCGGGCCTCGACAACCTATTTATTTGAAGTGAGGTCCTAACATCGAAGTCAAACATACAAACAGAATGTGAACCAAAACAATATGAAAAAAGAAGCCCCGACACTTCTCATTTTGGCTGCCGGCATGGGCAGCAGGTATGGCGGTTTGAAGCAGGTTGATCGCCTGGGACCCTCAGGTGAAACCATCATCGACTATGCTGTTTATGACGCCATCAGAGCCGGATTTGGAAAAGTGGTGCTCGTAATCAGAAAAAGTACCGAGCACGACTTTTTGGAGACTTATGGAAATGGCTTTCTTAACAATATTCCGTATGAATTTGTTTACCAGGATCTTGATATGCTTCCGGATGGATTTCAATTGCCGGAGGGACGAACAAAACCCTGGGGTACTGCACATGCTATCTGGGTGGCTCGTCACACGATCAAAACTGATTTTGTGGTGATTAATGCAGATGATTTTTATGATGCACCTTCTTATCAGGCACTGGCCGGTTTTATCTCAGAGACAGAAAGACCCCTGAATAGCTTCGCCATGTGCGGCTATAAGCTTAGCAACACCCTTTCACCACATGGTACGGTTTCGAGGGGAGTGTGCCGGATCAGCCTGGATAACAGTCTGCATAGTGTGGAAGAACACACCAAAATCGGCTACGATGAGGCTGGCAGAATTATCAGTGATATTAACGGAAAAAGTGTTGAATTGAAGCCTGATACAATTGTATCAATGAATATCTGGGCTTTTAATCCCATCATTTTTGAATTCATTGGACAGTATTTCAGTCTTTTTCTGCAAGAACATGCCGGCGATTTAAAGTCGGAATTATATACCCCCCGTCTTGTTGATCAGCTCTTGCGTGATGGCAAAGCGGAGGTCAGGGTATTGAATACAAATTCGCAATGGTTTGGGGTTACTTATGCCGATGATAAAACTTTTGTAGTGGATCGGATTGCCCGGCTTGTTGAAAACAATCAATATCCAACGCCATTGTGGCGGCCAAATGATGATAAACCAGTTTTTAACGTTTAATCTTTACTAATTATGGAAGCCTTCCAAATGCTCGACTATGTGATTTTCAGTCTTTATGCCCTTCTTATTCTGGGTGTTGGACTTTGGGTCTCCAGAAGTAAAACCGGATCAAAGAAGAGTGCTGAAGAGTATTTTCTGGCAGGAAAAAGCCTTCCTTTCTGGGCAATAGGTGCCTCCTTGATTGCTGCCAATATTTCAGCAGAGCAATTTATCGGGATGTCTGGTTCCGGCTTTGCCATTGGCTTAGCCATTGCCTCCTATGAATGGATGGGAGCCCTCACGCTGATTATTGTTGCAAAATTCTTTTTGCCGGTTTTTATCAGGCAAGGACTTTTCACTATTCCCGAATTCATCGAAAGGAGGTTTAATACCAACCTCAAAACCATCCTGGCAGTGTTTTGGGTTTCACTCTTTATTTTTGTTAACCTTACATCGGTGCTTTTTCTGGGTGCCAAAGCACTGGATACCGTGCTTGGCACCGGCGATGGCAGCATGATTTTTCCGCTAATAATCGGGTTGGCACTTTTTGCTGCAGCCTATTCCATCTGGGGCGGTCTTTCGGCTGTTGCCTGGACGGATGTGATTCAGGTTGTGTTGCTGGTTTTGGGTGGCTTAATCACCACCTTTATCGCTCTCGACAAAGTTACACCTGATGGTGGTGTATTTGCGGGCTTTTCACATGTTTATCAGCAAGCCGGCGATAAGTTCCACATGATTTTGCACCGCGACCATGAGCAGTTTATGAACCTGCCCGGAATCGGCGTAATTATCGGGGGACTTTGGGTAGCCAACCTTTATTATTTTGGTTTTAATCAATACATCATTCAACGTGCTCTGGCGGCCAAATCGCTTCGTGAAGCGCAAAAAGGTCTCGCATTTGCTGCATTTTTGAAGTTATTACTCCCGCTTCTGGTTGTGATTCCGGGTATTATTGCCTGGGTGTTTTTTATGCAAAACGATGGTACAATGGTAGTTGAAGGCGTGAAGGAAGTGTTTATAAGGACTGACGGAAGTCTCAACTACGACCTTGCCTATCCCTGGCTTATCAAGACATTTATTCCAACAGGTGTTAAAGGGCTCGTGGTAGCTGCACTCACTGCTGCAATCCTTTCTTCGCTGGCATCGATGCTCAACTCAACAGCTACGATTTTTACGATGGATATCTATAAACCTTATTTTTCCAAAAAGACCGATGGCTCCGACCTTGTTGGTGTGGGTCGCATTTCCGTGCTCATAGCCCTGGCCATTGCTGTGGTTCTCGCACCGGCACTTGAAACAATGCCGCAGATGTTTCAGTACATCCAGGAATATACCGGCGTGGTAAGCCCTGGTGTGTTGGCAGTCTTTTTAATGGGCCTTTTTTGGAAGAAAACGAATGCCAAAGCGGCCATTATTGGCGTAATAAGCTCCATACCAATTGCTTTGGCACTAAAACTGTTGCCTGTCGAATTGCCATTCCTCGATCAGATGTTGTATACTTGCTTGCTCACGGTGGTTGTTATCCTGATGGTTAGTTTGGTGAGTGCTGAAACCGATGACGATCCGAAAGCGATCGCATTGCCAAAGGAAATATTCAAAACGGAAAAAAACTTCAACATTGCTGCATATCTGGTCATGCTGATTCTGGTTGTTATTTATGCCGCCTTTTGGTGAGAAATTTCACCATTTTGCTGCATTGAGTTTAATTTGAGGTTAAAACCTCTTGTCAGCGATCATGCCTCACCCGAAGAGCGTATATTTGCATACTTTCAAACGGCTGTTCATTTTCATTAATTAAAGCCAGAGAGCTGTTTTAATCAAACATTTAAAGAATGTTTTTAAGCAAATATCACATTGTACTCGCATCGAAATCGCCACGAAGGCAGCAACTGCTCGCTGGTATGGATTTGCAATTTACGGTTCAGACCAAAGAAGTTGACGAATCATTTCCTGAAGAAATGCCGCTGAATGAAGTGGCTCCTTTTTTAAGTAGAAAAAAAGCCGAGTCATTTGATGCACTGGAGCTTCCCGATAATTTTCTGCTTATTACTGCTGATACTGTCGTAATTGTTGATGATCAGATACTCAATAAACCTGCTGACAGCGCTGAAGCCGTTGAGATGTTGTCACTACTTTCCGGGAAAACTCATCAGGTTGTTACAGGAGTCACACTCAGGTGTAAGGAAAAAATGATTGTCTTCAGCGAATGTTCAGATGTAACTTTCGGTGATTTGACAGCGGCTGAAATTGAATGGTATGTAGGTCAATATCAACCATTTGACAAGGCCGGTGCTTATGGCATTCAGGAATGGATCGGTTATATTGCCATCAAAGGCGTGTCAGGTTCCTTTTACAATGTGATGGGATTGCCAACTCATCGTCTGTTTAAGGAATTGAAACAATTTGAATGTAAGAATGATCATGTTTAACAACTCGCATTTATGAAGCATATACTCAAGAAATTTCTCAATTACTTCCTGCAGGGTTTGTTGTACATCGCACCCATAACCCTCACAATATGGGGAGTTGTTGCGATTTTTGAATTTATTGACGGGTTGCTGATCGGATATCTCGATCAGATGCTGGAGCGTCATATTCCGGGCTTAGGCATCATTGTCCTGCTGATTTCCATCACTTTGATCGGTTTGCTTGGTTCGAGCATTTTGTTTCGGCCGTTTATTGCTTATTTCGATCAGGTTTTTGCAAAAGCACCCTTGATCAAAATCATCTACACTTCGGTGAAAGATTTGGTTTCGGCTTTTGTGGGCCAGAAAAAGCGCTTTACTGAGCCTGTGATGGTAAAAATCGGGAAGGGTTACGACCTCGAGAAGATTGGCTTTGTTACCAATACCGACCTGGGATTTTTAGGCATCGAAGGTGGAAAAGTTGCTGTTTATCTGCCTCATTCATATGCCTGGTCTGGAAATTTATTTATCGTGCCGGCTGAAAATGTGCGACCAATTGATGCTTCTTCAACCGAAGTGATGAAATTTATCATCTCCGCCGGCGTTACTAACCTTGAAAATCAGCATGAACATGATGCAAACTGATAATAAACCCACGATATTAATCACCAATGATGACGGATATTTTGCCTCCGGTATCCGGCATCTCATTCAGATGATGCGGCCAATCGGAAGGGTGGTGGTTGTTTCAAGCGAGCAACCCATGTCGGGAATGGGGCATGCGATCACAATTAAAACACCATTGCGCCTAAAAAATGTCGTAAAGGAATCTGATTATGAAGAGTATATATGCAATGGAACTCCTGTTGACTGTGTGAAACTGGGTGAACAAGTGGTGCTCAAAGGCAAGCCGGATATCCTTGTGTCGGGTATCAATCACGGATCGAATGCCAGTGTCAATGTGATTTATTCCGGTACGATGGCAGCCGTGATTGAAGGTTGCATTGATGGCATACCTTCAGTTGGTTTTAGCCTTGATGACTATAGCTCTCAGGCCGATTTCAGTCATCTGGAACCCTATGTTCAGGCTGTAGCCAAGATGGTTCTTCGTGAGGGTCTGCCTTCAGGCATCTGCTTGAATGTTAACCTGCCGAAGAAGCGCACCGAAGGGATTCGCGGCATGCGGGTTTGCCGTCAGGCACATGCACGTTGGGTTGAATCGTTCGACTCGAGGTACGACCCGAGAGGAGCTGAATACCATTGGCTTATGGGTGAATTTGAAAACGACGACAAAGCAGACGATACTGATGTGTGGGCACTCGAAAACAATTATGTTTCGCTGGTGCCTGTGCAGTATGACCTGACAGCATACAAACATTTAGCTCTTTTCAGGGAATGGTCAACGAATAAAAATTAACTGAAATAAACTTGCCTATGTTTCGCCTTATGAAAGTATTTCTCACCCGCGACAGCTTGCTCACCGGGCTGACCATTGGGTTGATTACCACTGCCCTGCTTTATTTTTCAATGGGTCTGATTATTGATAGCCTTTCAACGATTCCGGAATGGCTGAAAAATCCCCGTACTCCTTTTCTTATCGCATTGATTCCCAATGTTTTTTTGTTTAGGTACTATATGGTAAACCGCAAACAGGATAAAACAGGCAGAGGCATTATCCTCGTATTGTTTGTCGTTATTTTCGCTGTTTTCCTGCTGATCAAATAAAAGCCTGACATGAAATATTACATCATTGCCGGTGAGGCCTCAGGCGACCTGCATGCCTCCAACCTGATCAAAGAGATTGTGAAACGCGATTCACAAGCTGATTTTCGGGCCTGGGGTGGTGATTTGATGGCCCGTCAGGGTGCTGAGATCGTGAAACATTACCGCGATTTGGCGTTTATGGGCTTCGTTGAAGTGGTTCTCAATCTGCCTGCCATTCTTGGTAATTTGCGTTTCTGTAAGCGGGATCTGATTGACTATCAACCCGATGTACTCATTCTTGTTGATTATCCGGGATTCAACCTGCCCATCGCCCGATTTGCACATCAGCAAGGGATAAAAGTGGTTTACTATATCTCTCCACAGGTGTGGGCTTGGAAAAAAGGCAGGGTGAAAACCATTCGTAAAGTGGTAGATAAAATGCTGGTGATTCTGCCTTTCGAAAAATCATTTTATGCAGACCACGATTTGGCGGTTGATTTTGTCGGTCACCCCTTGCTCGATGCCATCCAATCCCTGCCGGAAAAAAGTGATTTCATATCGGACAATAAGCTCGACGAGCGGCCAATTATTGCTCTTTTGCCTGGTAGTCGAAAGCAGGAAATCAGTAAAATGCTTGAAGGGATGCTGATGGTAGTCCCATATTTTCCAGATTATCAATTTGTTGTAGCGGCAGCTCCTTCTATTGACCCTGCTGTTTATATAAAATTGACCGCCGGTAGCCAAGTGAAATTTGTGCAAAACCAGACCTATCGCCTGCTTTCGCATGCAACTGCAGCTTTGGTGACTTCAGGAACTGCTACCCTGGAAACAGCCCTTTTTAATGTGCCTGAAATTGTTTGCTACAAAGCGAATCGGCTATCCTACGAGATAGCCCGACGCATTGTCGACATCAAATTTATCTCGCTTGTCAACCTGATCATGGATAAAGAAGTAGTGAAAGAACTGATTCAAAACGATTTCAATCATCAAAATCTTATCAGGGAGCTTGAACTGATTCTGCATGACGAACAACACAAAGCACGGATGCTGTCCGATTTTCAACTGTTGAAAACACAGTTAGGCGGACCAGGGGCCTCTGCCAGAGCTGCCGGATTGGTGATAGATTTTTTAAATAAATCTTCAAACTGAACCTTTACTGTAGCCAATCAGGGCGACCGGATCAGCTCAATTCGATTAAAATTCTTGGTTTTCAATCTTTGACAGCTTTTTCATACTTTTGACAGATAATCTACTTTGAATTAAACCAGACTTTATTAACCATTTTGAGAATTAACTTAAACAACATGAATGATCATTCTTTGAAAAGCATTTTTCTGCTAATTACCTTATTGATATCCAATGTTTTTGTTTTTGGTGATGGGCTTGACAAAGGCAATGCCACACCTGGCACTGTGAGTTTTACTGTAAAAACAGTTACGGCTGGCGGAAATTATGCACCTAAACATGTGTTGGCTATTTGGATTGAAAAAGACGGAGTTTTTGTCAAGACGCGCAAAGCCATGGCCAACCAAAGAAAGCAATATCTCTACACCTGGCGGGCTTCTTCCAATTACAACGTGGTGGATGCCATCACGGGCTCAACCATCAACAGTCATCAGACTCACACCATCGAATGGGATTGCAGCGACCTGAATGGAAACATAGTACCCGACGGAAACTATACCCTTAAGATTGAATTTACCGACAAACATGCTCAGGGGCCGCTTTTCAGCATTGATTTTATGAAAGGTACGGAAGCTGTGGTGCTCACTCCTCCTAACCAGACCAATTTCATCAATATGTCATTTTCTTATACGCCTCAAATGGTAGCCTTGGCTGACTTTACGGCCAGTGTCACAGAAGCTTGTACTGACCAAATTGTCACATTTACTAGTACTTCCACGGGTGCTACAAGTTGGAATTGGAATTTTGGAGAAGGTGCCAATCCACTCAATGCTTCTGGCGAAGGACCCCACAACGTGAGCTATGCCATCCCGGGACCCAAAACTATATCACTCACCATCAATGGAAATGTTGTGATGACAAAAACTGATATGCTGACAGTTGCACCGAATGCACTTGCCGATTTTTCCTATATGATTAGTGGAAACGCCGTTAGTTTTGCCAACAGTTCACAAAATGCTTTCGCTTATAACTGGGATTTTGGCGATGGAACCTCCAGTACCGAACAAAATCCAATGCACACCTATGCTGCCAATGGTACGTACGATGTAATCCTCACAGCTCAAAGTCAATCCTGTGATGATGATGTCAACCTGCAGCAAGTCATGATCGATGCTGTTGGTATCAGCGAACTGCGCACTTCTCTTTTCGAAATATCCCCAAATCCTGCATCCAATGAGGTGACGATCGTTGCTTCTAAAGACATAGGTAGTGGCAGTTTTAAATTAGTAGATGCAAATGGTAGGCTATGTATGAGCCAAAAAATTGAAGGATTAAAAAAAGGAGAAAGCATTCGACTGGACATCAAAGGCTTGAATTCCGGAACATACTTTATTGAACTTAATGCAGGTGAAAAGCCATTTAGACGCACTTTAGTAATCCTGTAATTTGTTATAAAAAAAATTGTAATTGAATGGGTTGAAGGGTTGTATAAACCTTGCAACCCTTTTTTTGATTATTGAAATCCCGATGCAAAACCTATCTTTGTGGTAAAGTCAGAATAAATGACAATCTCTGATAAACTGATTTTTTATGAAGTGTAAATTCTCTTTTCTGTTTATTTTGCTTTGCTTTTTTTGTTTTAACAAGGCCATTTCTCAAATCTACAAGAATGCTTCCATTCCAGATAGCATCAGAATAGAGGATTTAATCTCGCGGATGACGGATGAAGAAAAGTTCAGACAACTCTTTATGATACCGGGTGATCCTTTTCACGATACACTGTTATACCGTGCCGGATTATTTGGATTTCAAGTGAATACACAGTCAAAGGACATGGAAGCTGCTGGTCAGCTTCTGAATCGGGATGGTGGTAATTCGGCTTCCGAAACGGCTGAAATGATCAACAGAATTCAGCGTTTCTTTCTCAATGACAGCAGATTGGGAATTCCGGTTATTCCTTTCGATGAAGCCCTTCATGGCTTGGTGAGAAAGGGTGCAACTTCATTTCCACAGGCGATTGGGTTGGCTGCCAGCTGGAATACAAACTTAATGCATTCTGTGGGATTGGCCATTGCCCTTGAATGCAAAACCAGGGGCATTAGGCAGGTGCTTTCGCCGGTAGTAAATGTGGCCACAGATGTAAGGTGGGGACGTACTGAAGAAACCTATGGGGAAGACCCCTTTCTGGTTTCTGAAATGGCAGTAGCTTTTATCACTGCATTTGAGCAAAACGGGCTTATTGCCACACCCAAACATTTTGTGGCCAATGTGGGCGATGGTGGTCGCGACAGCTATCCTGTTCACTTCAGTGAAAGGTATATGCGCGAATTGCATTTTCCGCCTTTCGAAGCAAGCATCCGGCGGGCCGGAGCCCGTTCGGTGATGACAGCCTATAACAGTTATGATGGGCTACCTGCCACCGCCAATGAATATTTACTTAATCAGATTTTAAAACAAGAATGGGGTTTTGGAGGCTTTGTGATTTCTGACGCCGGAGCTACAGGAGGTGCCAATGTGCTGCATTATACAGCTGCAGATTATGCCGATGCCACTGAAAAAAGTTTGTCGAGTGGGTTGGATGTCATTTTTCAAACAGATATTGACCATGAAGTCTTGTTTAAACCACCTTTTCTTGATCAAAGTTTGGATAGTAGTGTGGTGGATGCAGCCGTACGCAGGGTGCTGAAAGCAAAGTTTGAATTAGGCCTTTTCGATAATCCTTATGTTGACCCGGAGAAGGCTGCTAAGGAAAACGGCAAGGCCGAGCATCGCGAACTGGCCCGGACTGCAGCTCTGGAATCTATTGTTTTATTGAAAAATGATCATCAGTTGTTACCCATTGGTAATACGGTGAAAAAAATCGCCTTGCTTGGTCCTGAAATGGCTGGTACAAGTTTGGGTGGTTATAGCGGGCCCGGAAATCAACTTATTGACATATTGGGTGGTATGCGAAAAATGGCGGGTGATAGCATTCAAATGGTCTACTCGCCTGCCTGCCTGCGAACTGAGCAGGCCTTCGTGACGATTCCGGCTGCCAACTTATTCCATGATGTGGGGCACGGACGAGAGCCTGGCTTGTGGGGAGCTTATTTTGCTCAGCTTGAACCAAAAGGTAAACCTGCATTCGAAAGGGCTGATGCCGTGGTTGATTTTCGTTGGACCTTGTTTTCGCCGGATCCCGATTTGCTCGGGAGTGCCGGATATAGTGTTGAATGGCGGGGTTATGTGGTTTCGGATACAAGTGGATTGTTTCATCTTGCAGTGGATGGCAACGATGGCTTTATGCTTTGGCTGAATGATAGTCTGGTGATTGATAATCAAATACCAAGAGGAAGGTCGTTTTTGAAAGTCCCCTTCAGATTTGAAGCAGGTAAAGCTGTCGGAATCAGAATTACTTTTAGTGAGCCCAGGGGAAATGCATGGTTCAGACTTCTTTGGGATCAAAATGGGATTGTGACAGATCAGCATACCTTTGATGAAGCACTCAACTTGGCTGCAAACAGCGACCTTGTTGTGATTGCTACTGGCATTACCGAAGGTGAGTTTCAGGATCGTGCCCGGCTGAGTCTTCCCGGCCGACAGGAAGAGCTTATTCAGAAGGTTGCTGCAACCGGTAAACCTGTGGTGATTTTATTGGTGGGCGGCAGTGCTGTTACCATGGAAAACTGGCTTGATGAGGTGGAGGCTGTGCTTGCGGTTTGGTATCCAGGTGAAGCCGGCGGCGAAGCAATTGCGTCGGTTTTGTTTGGACAATACAATCCGGCCGGCCGATTGCCGGTCACGTTTCCACGTTTTGAAGGGCAGTTACCATTGGTTTATAACCATAAACCCACCGGAAGAGGCGATGATTATGTTGATATGAGTGGGCAGCCACTTTTCCCTTTTGGCTTTGGGCTGAGTTATACACAGTTCACATACAGTGATTTAAAGATATCATCAGAGAAAATGCAGATGGCAGACAGTGTCATGTTGAGTTTCACTGTAAAAAACACAGGCAAGTGTTTCGGCGATGAAGTAGTTCAGCTTTATATTCGGGATGAGCTTGCATCAGTGGCAAGACCTGTGATTGAGCTGAAAGGTTTCCAACGGATTCATTTGCAACCCGGTGAAAGCAGAGAAGTCAGGTTTGAGATTCTTCCTGAAATGCTTGAAATGCTTGATGAGAAATTGACACGACTTGTCGAACCAGGAATTTTTACCCTGATGGTCGGTGCATCTTCGAGAGACATCAGGTTAAGGGGTTTGTTGGAAGTAATCGAATAACAGGCGGTTACTTTCTCAATCAGCTTGATTCTCAACATGCATTTATTAGTGCGTCCCAGCTTAAAGAATGTTATTATACCGGATTGAATTGGTTTTGATTGTCTTCTTTTTTCGGAAAATGCTCACCTTGGCTGAGGTTGACAATTCAAAGTAAAAAATGAGAAATATGATGTTTATTCTTAAAAAAAGTATATTCTGGAATGTCAATTTTGCTGATGAAAATCCCTAATCAATAACATTTGCATCAGTATTTTTCATAAAATTGTAGCAGCTAAATACAACCCAATGCTAAACCTGATTCTTTTTGGTCCACCCGGTGCCGGCAAAGGTACTCAGTCCGATTTGCTGATGTCGCGCTACCACCTCTATTACCTTTCTACTGGTGATGCACTTCGGCGTGAAATAAAAATCGGAAGCACGCTGGGTCTGAAAGCCAGGTCGATTATTGAAGCAGGCGGGCTTGTCGACGATGAAATCATCGTACAGATTATTGGCAATGCGCTCACAGGAAGCGAATCATCGGATGGTTGGCTCTTCGATGGGTTTCCACGGACTTATGTTCAGGCTTATATGCTGGATGGTCTTTTCACCAGATTGCATACCTCCCTAAACAGGATTTTTATTCTCGAAGTGCCTGACGATGAATGTGTGAAACGATTGCTGCAAAGGGCCACAGAACAGGGCAGGAGCGATGACAATGAGGCGGTTATCCAGCGAAGACTTCAGGAATATCACCAAAAAACTTTGCCTTTGCTTGAGTTTTATGGCGAAGCCGGAATCCTCACCCGTATCAATGGTTTGGGTACCACCGAAGAGGTCTTTGATCGCATCAACCAACAGATCAGTGAAGATTTGAAGCAGCGGACAGCCAATGTGATTCTGTTTGGTTACCCGGGTTCGGGAAGGGCAACACAGGCTTCCAGACTTGCCGCTGATTTCAATCTTACGATTGTGTCAACAGGTGAGTTGCTTCAGCAAGAAGTCAGAGCGGCTGGCAGTCTGGCCGCAGAAGTGGCGCCTTTGCTCGAAAAAGGATTGCTCGTTCCGGATGAAATCGTGATCAGACTGATAGAGAAAAAACTAAAACAAACCGAAGGCCTGGGAAGGGGATACATTTTTAAGGGATATCCACGTACATTGGTTCAGGCCTATATTCTCGATGGTCTTCTTCGCAAGCAAGGTAGCAGCGTAAGTTGTGTGATCAATCTGAAAGTGCCTGTATTTGAGCTGATCAGACGGTTGGATGCCCGTTCGCGGACAACTTCAAGTATGCCTTACGATAGCAGTGCTGCCACCATAGTGGCAAGGCTTCAGGAGCATGAAGAGCGCACAGAGCCGGTGCTGGATTATTATGCATCACGACAACAAGTGATCAGCCTGGATGCCAAAGCTGCTCCCAATCTGGTTTATGAAGCTGTTAAAGATCAGGTTTCAAAGGCTATTCGTAGTCTCAGGTAGCCACTCAACTTTGTTTTTTAGTTCGTTTATTAATTCAAACTATAAGTTTAGTTATCTTTACCTCTAAATTAACCATGTGACATTCAAATCATTTTCAGTCTTTTTTGTGTTCATGGCCATATGGCTGAGTCATCCACTTGCAGCGCAAGAGGTTAAAATGTCGGAAAGGCTGAAGCAGGATTCAGCTTTTCAATCGTTTCTCAAAGCCAGAGAGCAGGAAGCGCTGACCCGGCAGGCTGACTGGCTTAAACTTATTGAGGTGCTTGATCCTGATACACTGAAAGTTCTCGAAGCTGAAAAGATGAAACTGAACCAACTGCCCGATCTTAGCCGCTTCACAAGGCTAAGGTCGCTTCGGCTCACTCAAAATGAACTCAAGCATCTGCCCGCATCTCTTTTTAAACCTGACAGTCTCGAAAGCATCTATCTTGACCAAAATAAACTTTCAAAGCTTCGTTTTCCGGCAAATCCATCAGTAAAGGTACTCACACTTCATGACAACCAGTTGAAGCGCTTTCCGCGTGATATCAGGAAATTAAAAAACCTGAAAATACTTGATCTGGAGCGAAATCAGATAAAAAGGATTCCACGTTTCTTAATACGGATGGATAGCCTCACGGAGTTGAACCTCAATTTCAACCAGCTCAGGCTGAATAAATGGTCGTTTAAGCGGTTGTCAAAGATTAAGAAACTTTCGATCGGCGGGAACAAACTAAGCCAATTACCCGGGAATATTGACAAGCTGGAGGCGGTGACCAATTTAAACCTGGGTAAAAATCAGCTTAAAAGTCTGCCGATATCGGTTAATGAACTCCGAAATCTGAAACAGATTGTATGTTACAGCAATGATTTTTCACATTTTCCTGATCAGCTCACAACGATTCAGTCTCTCGTTGAAATTGATTTCTACTATAACAACCTTTCAGCCATTCCGGCAAGTATCGGCAAGCTGTCTTCACTTAAACGACTCTTTCTTTCGTTCAACAAAATTAAAGAACTTCCTGATTCTCTTGCCGCTTGCATCAACCTCGAATATCTATATGTACACAACAACCGCCTCAGGGTGTTTCCTGACTGGCTGGCACAACATCAGAAATTGCAGCGGCTGGGCCTGAGTAAAAATAGTATCATCAATTTGCCTGACCTTTCTGCCATGAAGGCTCTCACCGATCTCGATTTACAGTCGAACCAGATTGACAGGTTCCCCTGGGAGCTGTTCGAGAGTCAGGAGATAAAGCTTATCTTGCTGAAGGATAATCATTTCAGATTGACTCAGGCTGAACGCAGCGAACTAATGTCAATGGAAAAACAGTTTCAATTGCAGGGCATTACCCTGGTGTATTGAAATCGGGTGATTTTCCGGGCTTTTGAAGAAAGCTCAGAGCTCGAGTATCATATCATAATTCAGCCCGTTGTAGTGAAATTCACCAAGCAAGTGATATTGATGCTTTTGGTAGAAGCGAACAGCCGGGATATTGCTTGCTTGTACGCCACCCCAGAGAATGATCCGCTTAAAACCGAGATTTTTAATTTCCTTTACAACAAATTGATGAATCAGTGTGCCTATTCCACGACTTTGCCATTCGTCGGCAACTGAAGGTGCCAGGGTACAATCCGTTGGATCTAGACTGATTCCATAAGATTGCAACCGTGGTTGGTCGTGTTCAAGGCTGCCTTTTTGGACAATTGAATAGGCGATCACTTCATTTTCGGGCTGTAGCATGGCAACAAAAAGCATCACTTTTTCGGAGCTCAGAAGGCTGCCGAGGGTTGCTTCATCGAAAGCATGAGGCGCGAAGCGTTTTTTTGTCGCATCACTAAGCATACTCAGATAGTTAGCGATCTGCCTGATGTCAGTCAACTTCGCCTGCCTGATCCTCACTTTATCGTCTGGAATATTCATGTTCATAAGGTCCGTATTTTGATGTTTGTCAGCTCCAGAATTGTATCAGATCGAAAGGTTCTTCCCTTTTTTTTAAAAGTTCAAATTGCATTTCATCTCCTTCATAACCAATTACTTTTGGCATTTGACGGCTGTTGTAACGCGACCACATGCTCAGGGTATAGGCGCCTGCATCGTGGATTATAATATAATCGCCGGCCTCAATTTCCGGAAGGTAAAGGTCGCGGGCAATCACATCGCCTGAAAAGCAAAGCGGGCCGGCAATCAGGCTTGGACTGGCAGCTCTGCCGGTTTTTAGCCTTCCTTTGCTGTCGGTTACAGAAATCACATGGTGCCAGTCTGAGGGATGATAGCATTCGCGCAGGAAAAGGTCGGCACCTACATGAATAATAACAATGGTGTAACCGATTTCGCGTTTTACATACTCTACCCGGCTGGCAACCCATCCTGCCGGTGCATGGATGTGTCTGCCAAATTCAGTGATCAGATTAAAACTGCCATCGAAAAGCGCCGGAACTTCTCTCCTCAAATTTTCAGCATAGCCTTCGAAGGAAATCCAATTGGCAGATTGATAGTAATTTACAGCTAATCCGCCACCGATGTCTATTGAATGTATGCGTTTACTTAGTCCTTTCTGATGGAGCCGATTGTTAAGCTCGACTGCAAACTCAACCACTTTTTTAATTCCTTCGGTGAGCAGTGGAAGGGGGCATCCCTGCGATCCGATGTGAACGTGCAAGGTTCGCAACCAATCATACCGAAAGACTGCTTCCTGCAAGGCTTCCTTGTGGTCGCGAAGTGGAATGCCAAATTTTGAAACATCGCCCGCCACACTGGTAATGCTGATGGTTCCGGAACCAACCTGTGGATTGATTCTGACGCCAACCTCCCCATGATTACCTTTACTGGCGATAATACCTGCTATTCTGTCTAGTTCTGCAAATGAATCTGCATTCAGGCGAAATCCGTGCGCGAGCGCAAATTCCAGTTCTGCCATGGTCTTGGCTGGTGAATCAAAAACAATTTTTTCCGGATCAAAGCCTGCTGCCACAGCAAGATGCAGCTCAGGAAAGCTTGCTACTTCAAGCCCAACTCCAAAAGCGGGTAGTTTCTTTATGACCGCCAATATTGGATTTGCTTTCAGAGCAATAGCATGAAGCGCCGACGCGGGAAAGCTGGTTTGAAGCTGCGAGATACCAAGCTTTAGAAAACCGATGTCGTAGAAAATGAAGCTGTTGTCGCCGGAATCATGCAAGCCTGACTGACTCAAAAAATTCGCTAATACCTTGCTGCACCGTTGGGGCGAAAGAAAATTGTTGTCCATTGTCATTGACGTTTAATGGAGGCAGGTTTATTTTTTCTTTCGCGAAGTTAGTTCAATTCCAATGGTCAACAAAGGGGTCGGATGAAAGAAATCGACTTCAGCCTGGCTAAATGTCGTGAGGTTTTGTTTTCTGTTGTCAGGGCCTGGTGATGAACATACTTGTGATTACCGCATCATTCTGGCTTTGGGTTTGTAACGCTGCTGATTGACAGGTCTTTTCTTTTCGGTCACAGGTGGTTTGGGTGAAGGCGGACTCACGAGACTAGGAAAGGGATGGGCTTCGATCACAGGGACTTTAATCCCGATGAGTCTTTCAATGGCACGGAGCTCATCGCGCTCTTCTGAGTCGCAAAAAGCGATAGCAGTTCCTGCGTTTCCGGCTCTTCCTGTTCGGCCGATACGGTGAACGTAGGTTTCGGGTACATCCGGCAGGTCGTAGTTAAACACATGGGTGAGCTCGTCGATGTCAATACCTCTTGCAGCAATGTCAGTGGCTACTAAAATACGCAGATTACCGTTTTTGAAATTGTTAAGGGCAGCCTGGCGGGCATTCTGACTCTTGTTGCCATGGATAGCGGCAGCTTGAATATTGGCTCTGAGCAGCAGTTTCACTACTTTGTCGGCACCATGTTTTGTGCGGGTAAATACAAGGGCATTGCGGATGTCTTCCTGTTCCAACAGGTGAATGAGAAGACCCGGCTTATCATTTTTGTTGGTGTGATAAAGGCTCTGTTCAATTTTTTCAACTGTTGTACTCGGAGGTGTTACTTCAACTTTTGCAGGGTGTACAAGAAGGGCATTGGCAAGTTTTTGGATTTCAGGAGCCATGGTGGCCGAAAAAAACAGGGTTTGCCGTTTGGCAGGGAGGTGGGTCATCACTTTCTTTACATCGTGAATGAAGCCCATGTCTAGCATACGATCGGCTTCGTCGAGAACAAAAATACCCAGGCTGCGCAAATCGATATAGCCTTGTCCGATGAGATCAAGCAGCCGGCCGGGTGTTGCAATCAGTACATCCACCCCCTTTCGCAGGGCATTGGTTTGATGGAGTTGCGACACGCCGCCAAAGATAACAGTATGTCTTACCGGAGTAAATCTGCCATAGGCGGCAAAACTTTCATCGATTTGAATGGCCAGTTCACGGGTGGGTGTGAGCACCAAAACCTTGATGCCGCTCCTTTGTTGCTTGTGTTGTTGCAAGAGCTGGATAATCGGGATGGCAAATGCAGCTGTTTTTCCGGTGCCTGTCTGCGCACAGCCTTGCAGGTCGCGGCCTTCAAGGATATAGGGTATGGCTTGTTGCTGGATAGGGGTTGGGATGGTATATCCCTCTGCTGTCAATGCTTTCATGACAGGCTCAATGAGATTCAGATTTTTAAATGACATTAAAATGCGTGTAAATGTAGCCGGAAAAGACGTTGCATATTCTGCGCCGGCAAAAAGGAAAGATTCATAGGTGACGGCTTACAACTTGCCGTTTTTTAATTCTTAAGATGGGGCAAAGATACACTTTTTCTTCCACGTGGTGATTTGCATTCATCGGACAGCCTTTCAGGGCTGGTTCTCTTTTTTTTGGGCAGGCATGTAATCCTTCATTCGGTTGAGCATCCAAAGGCTGCTAACCATGCAGTTATTCCAGAATTCCTCAAAACCAGCGGCCCAGAAAGTTGGTATACGGCCACAGTCTTCCTGAACATTTACCACACTGTTGGCAAGGGTAAGGGCTTTTTCAAGGTAGATTGGCTCGCCTGTTTTAATCCATGCCAGTTGATAGGTGTCGATCATCTGCACTGCACTCGCATCGATGGGAACATAGCAATGATATTGTTCCAGCACTGCTGGTACGTGCCAGCTTTGGCTGCTGTTGTTCCAGTTGTCATATATGCCGGGTTGTTCCCAAACCACAAATTGATCTTCGCAGAAGTCGATCAACCTGACAGCCAGACTGCGGTGGTAGCCTTGTTCGTCCGGATGGTTCAACAGGTATTGAGCAAACCACGAAGCTTCATATTTGGTGAGGTTTTCGTAAGGTTTCGCAGCATCAACATCTTCAAACTGTCCGGTCCAGTCCCAGGTCTTAACAGGATTGTTGAATGTCCAGCTAACAGCCTTTTCAATGATTGGATTGAACTCTGTTTGTTGATATTTTTCTGAGAGTAGCTGCAAGAACTGAACGATTTTCATCGGAATGCAAAAAACGTCGGTAACGGGTTTGCCGGTGGTTTTGTCAAGCCTTACATACCAGGTGCCATTGCTATGTTGTGTTTTACGGTAGGTTCGGGCAATGCGCAGGGCAGCTTCAAAGTAGGTGCTGTCGGCAGTTTCATCAAAGAGCAGGAGGAAACTTTGGCCTGTTGCCGCAGGTTCTGTGAGAATTATTTGATTCTGAAACCGTGCTGCAGCCAGGTGATCTCCTTCATATACCTGCGGAAACCCTTCGAGGGCTGCCCCTTTTTTTTCACTATGGTCAATCAGATAGTTAGCAGCAAGTTGAGCAATACGCAGACTGATACTGTCGTCAGGAAACTGCCTGTGATAGAGTACCATGGCGTTAATTACACTGCCAACCTCAAGGGCTGAATAGCAGTAAATTGGATGCAGTTGGTGATTAGGACGTCCATCTGAAAGCCAGGCCTGAATGTGGGGCTGTTCAAACATGAAGTCAAGACCTTTTGTCAAGGCCTCTGCATAGCTTTTATTGGCCGGAGGATAAGGCGGACAAAAGGCTGCTGCTTTGTGAAATAGTTTTTCGGCTATCAGGACATGCCGGCTTCCAGTGGAATCCACAGCTTCGATCTTTAGGTAGACTCCTCCTGCCGGCACCGAGTCCCAAACTGGTTCCAGCGATGAAGATGGTGTTTTTGCCATAAACCGATGGTGTTGGTGGTCGGCAAATGAAAAAATGTCAAATGCATAATAAGCCGGCTTTTGATTGATCCAACTGCTGTTGCTGGTTTCAAAAGCTGGCGCAAATTTGTACATCTTTGCGTGATCATTCCAAAAAACAGGTATGGAATCATCTTCGCTATAAGCTGGGAGTAACGATTTTGAGGCAGAAGACTCAATGATCCGTATTAACTCCTGTCCGACCAAGTTATTGCTATAACATACCGGATTCATAATTAATACCCAAAACAGGATTAGAAGATTCCATTTCAAATCAAGCAGTTTCATTTAACCATGATTACAAACCCTCTGGTTCGATCCGGAGAGTGTGCAAAGATAGAAAAGCTTCATGAGTGTTTCCAATTAACCACAGACAGCTTAAAATTGTAAGTGATTCGGGCAGGTATTTCATTTACAAATTTAAGAAAACCATTCCATGCAGGTCACGCACTCACCATATTGACTTTAATTCAATACCTTGAATGCTTCTTGTTTATTGGAATTACACTGGAATACGGTTGTTGGAACCAACTTTCAATTAGCTGCTGACGTTCACTCCTTTTTTCAGGGCAAATTGAAGGTAGATAAAACCAAGGATGCCTGCCAACAATGATGCCATCAAGATCATAAGTTTGGCGTTGTTGATGATCACTGTGTCTTCAAAAGCGAGGAGGGTAATAAAGATCGACATGGTGAAGCCGATACCGGCCAAAAATCCTGCTCCAAGGATGTTGTTCCAGCTAAGTCCGTCGGATAGTTTACTGATCCCGGTAACCACGGCCACATAACTCATCACAAAAACCCCGAGTGGTTTGCCGATCAGCAGCCCAAGTGCAATGCCCAGTGAATAAGGTTCGGTGAATAGTTGACCGACATCAGAACTCAGGGTTAAGGCTGTATTGGCAAGGGCAAATACCGGAAGGATAAAAAAGGCAACCGGTTTGTGCAGGAAGTGTTGTAAAGTGTAGGAAGGTGAATCTTCATCTGTTTTACCGAAAGGAATGGCAAATGCAAGCAATACTCCTGTAATCGTGGCATGAACGCCCGAATTTAACATAAAAAACCACATTGCAAGCCCACCGGTAAGATACACCAGGAGTTGTTTGACCTTTAATCTATTGAGGATGAGAAGGAAGCCAAAAATTCCTAATGCGATACCCAGATCGGGCAGTGAGAGATCTTTCGTGTAAAAGAATGCGATGATCAGGATAGCTCCAAGGTCGTCGATGACGGCAAGGGCTGTCAGAAAAATTTTCAGACTGAGCGGCACTCTGTTTCCAAGCAGTGAAAGAACACCGAGGGCAAAAGCTATGTCGGTTGCCATCGGGATGCCAATTCCTGGTTGGGTTGGCGTGTCAATGTTAAAATACAGATAGATTCCTGCAGGCACGAGCATGCCTCCCAAAGCCGCAAAAATAGGCAGCATTG
>JANJXG010000055.1 GCA_024709145.1 Bacteroidales bacterium
GCAGCATTGCATTTTTAATGTTCGAGAGTTCACCTTTATAAATTTCACGCTCAAGCTCGAGGCCAATGAGCAGAAAAAAGATCGCCATCAAACCATCGTTGATCCAATGCCCGAGGCTGAGGTTGCCCAGTTTGACGTGCCAGAAATGCTGATAGGATTCGCCAAAAGTGGTATTGGCCAAAATGAGTGATACTACAGTAGCCAGGATGAGGATCATGCCACCGGCTTTTTCGCTGTCGAAAAACTCTTTAAACAATTTGGTCATCGTTTGTTTGATTGAGTGAATATGGACTGAACGCAGGGAACCATGTTTTGTTCACCGCACTTTTGTTTTATTTTAGGTTAGGGAAAAATTTGTTAAAATAGTTGTCATTGAGGATGTGTTGGGTCACAAATTTCCCATTGTAGAAAACACTGTAAATGGTATGTGGGACAAAATGATTCTGGGCCTGTTGTCGGGTCTCCATCGGGACGACATGCAGTTTCACAGTTTTATCCCGCGCAATGCGTTCAAGTTCAGTCACATAAAATTTTGTGAAAGGGCAGGCTTTTGTGTAATAAACAGCAATGCCTTCGTTTATATCACAGCGGCCATATCGTGCCACATCCTTAAAACGTGGTGGCGTTGCCCGGGTATCAAAAGGCAGGTACAGAAGTTCAAACCAAGGCTCAGCTTCATCGCATTTTTTGAAACCGTTTTTAATGAAAAATTGCTTATCCGACAGGAAGGGTTGCTTTTTTGAACTTGTAACAACGGCAATTCCCTTCATTCCTTCTGCATCTTTCAAGCATTCCTGCAGCAGTGCTTTGCCATATCCTTTGTCTTTGTATTGGCCTGATACCCAAAAACAATTGATCAACATATAGCCCGGTGCATCTATTGGCACCCAGGCTTTTTCTGCCGGGACGTATTCAATGAAAACCTTACCCCTGATATCAAATTTTTTAAAAACATAGCCATCATCGAACTGCTGCTTAAGCCATTCCTTTTTAGCCTGATAGCCGACAGCACATTTTTTGTCGGAAAATGCACAGCAAATGTGCTCAGCGGCAATATTGGAAGCTGTTAACTGAGTAATGGTTTCCATGCAAAGGTTGTTTTCTGTTTAATTCAATCAAGGCAAAAATACACAAAAGAAAACGCCAGTGAATGTTCTATTCATTGGCGTTTCAAATGATTATCGAAACTAATTCCCGTTGGTCCGTGATTTCTTTTAAAAGAGTTTATAGGTAAAGCCAATGCTTATTTCACCTGAGAAATTCTTGTCGTACGATGTAAGCTCAGCTGAAGTTTGAATGGCACGGATCATAGAATTATTGCTGTTGTAGTAACCAGCCAACACAGCATTGAAAGTCAACTGGGGCGAAAGGTAGTATTGTCCTTGAAACCTGAGAATTGCAGAAATATTATTTCTCGACTCTTCCTCTTCAAGCGGATCGACTTTACGCTTTGCTTTGTAAAAATAGCGATAACCGGCTTTACCAAGAAGCGAAACGGATGTCCGGCTGTTTGGATAATATCCTATCTCATGGCTGACAGTGGCGCCAAAAGAGGGCTCTTTGTAGAATGATTCAACTTCAGAGGTCATGATATCATCCTCAAAGCTTTTGGTGACAGAATAGGTATTCAATGGTGAAAATACAGCTTCGGCATAGGTATCGTGTTGCCATTCAGCACTTGTCGGCACAGAACGAAGGTAGCTTACCAGAATATCTGCACCAATTGCACGGTTCTGACCTTTGTTCTCTAAAACTGATTCCTGATCGGTTGCATCAAGATACTTTTCTCTCCCAAAGTTTAAGTCAATCATCATCCTGGGAGCGACACCAAACGAAAACCTGCTACCCGATTCACGCTGTGGCCCGGCTGCAAAATTCCAGTTGTCGTTGAGAAGCGTGAACCACGATGCCTCCGATCCGGTTTTCAGCCCCATCGTTTTCAGCATGGAATCCACCGATGTGATCTCACTGATTTTTCGTAACCTGCTGTCAAAATGCCTTTTGTTTTTTAACTGTGTAATAAATGAGGCAAAGGTTTCAATTTCTTCCTTATTTGGTTCGTGTTTGAGATTTCCTGATTTTTTCAGGTCATCAAAAATATAAAGTGCCAGCCTTGCATCCTGCACACTCTCGATCCTTCCCATCCCAATAAGCAATGGTACATAAAGATTGATTTCCTGATTTCTACCAATGGCGCTTTGAGCTGACTGATAATCAACCGGATTTTTGTCCCAACTGTTTTTTTGGCCGTTGTAGCGGTATTGAAGTTTTGTGTTTACCTCAAAAAACTGTAACTTATTGTTATAGAACCTGTTGTTTGTTTCTGCATACAAGTCGCCGATGAAACTTCGGTGTTTATATTCTTCTGATTGTGTGCTGTTTTGATTGATTAATTCATTGTTTCCCGAGATATATCCCGGGTGGAGCCCCAGTTGCAGTCTTTGGCTGCCCTGATAATGACGCCTGTTTTTGTAGGCATAGTAATCAGGCGTAAGAAGTCCGCTGATTTCAAAACGGTCGTTTTTCGACTCGGGCCAGCTATGGCTCCCGGCGTAGCTTTGTCTGTTTCCACTCGTGCTACTGCCAAATGAGAATCCGGTTTCAAGCATTTTAAACTGATAATCTGGGTTTTTGTAATCGCGCAACTCAAAATTCTCTTGTGCCTGAAGGTTGTGTGTGACGAGAATCAACGAGGTGCATGCGATGAGCCACCTCTTCAAAAGCATTCTTGATTTCATGGTTTTGTGTTTGGTTTGAATGATAATTTTAGGTTTTTTAACAATAAATATGCCATAAAATCATGGCTTCATTAAGATGTCGCCTGACCTAAAGCGTAATCAAATAACAAGGAAGTAGCAGCCTTCTGCTTTTTCAGGATTACTTTTTCACAAGCAGGATTGAATATGGCTGGCTGAGGGCTTGGTTTGTATAGCTGACCAGGTAGCATCCCGGGGAAAGCCAATCTGTTTCGGTTGAGAGCTTCGTCTGATTTGCAGGGATTTCCAATCTTTTCAAAAGTCTCCCTTGCAAATCTCTTATCTCAAGGAGGCCATCTAGCTGCGCTGCAGGTAGGTGGATGGTTGTGCTTCCGGTAAAAGGATTGGGCTGCGCCTTCAGTATGATCCCTGTTTTGGTTTGATCTGTCACTGAAAGATTAGCCGGCAAAAGCAGGCGAATGGCCACAGGACGATGATCCGACACGTTTTCGTCGTATTCGTCCCAGCCTCCGTCAAGCAAATCATCAATTCGCAGGGCTTGAACCACCGAGGCATCGTCGTCGAGGGAGGTGAAGAGTTCGTTGGTAATCAAAATGTGGTCAAGGTGTGAGGGCCAGCCTGGATAAGACCAGTTTTCGGGAGTTCCGGTAGCAATGCCAATATCGCTAAACAGGTAGTTTTCCTTGTCATCCAGCACATTACGAAACACATTGTGCTGGTAAGGATCTGTAATTTCATCGTTGAAGTCACCGACAATAAATACATTTTGATGTTCGAAGAAAAGCTCTGTATAACTTTTCAGCAGGTCGACTGCCTGTAACCGTCTGTATTCCTCATCCCAGCCGTCGCTTAGGTTGAGAAAACCATCACCACAGCACTTCAGGTGGTTGTTGATTATGATGAAGTGTTTGTTTTGGAAATTAAAATCCATCACAAGAGGTGGGCGCGGGAAAGGGCCTGAATTGCCGGAACGGTATATTTCATAAAAATCGTTGATATCAATTCGGTGGTTTTGATATAAATAAGCCAGTCCTCCACCCGAAGGAGCATAATAACCTGAATAGGCTGGCAGCCGGCTGAGGAGGTTGTTGAAAGCGGCCTGGTCGCCAATTTCCTGACAGGCAATCACATCGGGATCTAATGCTTCGATGATGGCTGCCACATATTGAATGGTTGATTGCCCGTTTTTCGGAAACCATTCCAGGTTCCAGCTCACTACTTCGAGCGTAGGTTCTGACGAAAAATCAATCGGCCCTATTGTTTGTCCAAAGAAAACAAAAGGGCTGAAATAAAGTAGTATCAAGGCAGAAAATCTCTTCACTTGGATGAGTTAAATAGAAAAGGGCTGCAAAGGTATTCAAAAAATCCGGCTGTTTGTTTACAGATTTTCTGGCCCATTTCTTTCATTCAAGGTTGTTCAGCAATTTGATCATCAGCCGGAACGAGAGTCCGGGATTGGCTACCTGATTGATGGTGCCTGTTATCCAGATGTTTTTTTCGGGAATATAAAAGGCTACAGCTCCTGATAAACCCGAATGACCGAGAAATTCCGGCATGGCTTTGAAAGGAGAAAAGATGCGGGGTAGTTTGAAACGCATTAAACCCATACCGTATTGAAGTGGAAACATAATGTTGTTCCAGTTTTTCATGGCATCGAAATCTTTTTGAGGAAAGAACTGTCCTCCGAAAAAAGCTTTCAGGAACCGCATGCTTTCTTCAGCAGTTGACACGATGCCACCGTCGGCGCCAAAAGAGGCCATGGCAAGGGGGCAGGTCATGGGTTTCTGTTTGTAATAGATCGGTGCCGGCCGGGTATCATTGGGATCAAGGTATAACCAGGTATTCATTAGGCCGAGGGGTTTTACAATCAGGTCGTCGAGTACATCCTGAAGCGTCTTTTCGCTTATGACCTCAATAATTTTACCCAGCAGTTGGTAATTGGTATCGGAATAATGGGCTTTATGAGGGCTTCCCGGCGCAAACTTTGTTTTCATCTGTTTGGTCCGGCTGATGGTGTCGTCAAATGTCCAGGCTTGATCTTCACCTCTGCAGATTTTATTAAGCAGGCTATCGTTGCCGATTTTGTCCTCAAAATAATCCGGCAGCCCTGATGTTTGAGAGAGCAGGTGTCCGATTGTAATCTGTCTGCTGTAGTCCTTGTCCTTCAAAAGGTGAAGCTCATGCATCACAGTTTGGGGCAGATAGTCTGCAATGGAGTCGTTGATGCTGATGATTCCGCAATTTTTCCAGTGAAGGAAAATGGCGGTAATGTAGAGTTTGGTGATGCTGGCAATGAAGTAGGGCTTGTCGGGCTGCATAGTGCCCGATGAGGCCAAAAACTCTTTGTTGTCATTGCATACATGCATCACTGCACCGAATATCATTTTGTTGTCGGTGTGGTTTTTTAGAAATTGTCCCAGGTCATTATCACCGTTCATCATTCATCAACTTTGGTTCATCCGGCGAATTTCGGTAAAAAACTGATTCGGCATTATAGGTTTCTGTTAGCTTAAGTATAGTTCATCTAAGTAATTGTAAGCCAAAGAATATGCCATTTTATTAAACCTTCATTTCCCGTTGTTCCTTTGTTTCTGTATTTGCAAAGAATACTTAGCTGTAAAATAATGGTTATCCACACCTTGAGAATTTCTAAGAGGATTGGATGTTACATTCAGGTCTTAACAATCCTGATAATTTTGACTTGCTGTAACCTGGCTTTGTAAAACAATTTGATTGATGACTTGCTGAATATTGGTCGGAGTTTGCTCAGGGAGATTGATTAACTTTGTTTAAAAATTAAAGATGGCAAACCGTCGTTCGTTTATTATTCATTCCTTCATCGGGGCATTGGCTGCCGGTCTGGGGTGTCGTTATGGCTATGCAACACATGTTTTGGCTCCAGGTATGTCGCTACCGGCTCTGCCTGCTGAACTACCGGTGATTATTTCAACCTGGAATCATGGTCTTGCAGCCAACGAAGCTGCCTGGCAATCGCTGCTACATGGTGGTAAGGCGCTGGATGCAGCTGAGCAAGGTGTAATGGTTTCGGAGGCCGATCCTGAGGTAAACAGTGTGGGTTATGGTGGTCTTCCCGATGCTTCGGGCAAGGTAACGCTCGACGCCTGTATCATGGATTCCAAAGGAAATGCCGGGTCTGTAGCCTGTCTTGAAAATATCCTGCACCCTGTAAGTGTAGCCCGCAAAGTAATGGAAAATACTCCCCATGTGATGCTTACCGGAGCAGGCGCTCTTCAATTTGCACTCGATCAGGGTTTTGAACAAACAGACTTACTCACCGATGCTGCGCGAAAGGCCTGGGAAAACTGGAAAGCTTCAGGAGCACGCTATGCACCACAGGCCAACTGGGAAAACCACGATACCATCGGATTGTTGGTTCTCGATACAGAGGCATCTTTGGCAGGGGCGTGCACCACAAGCGGGATGGCTTTTAAACATCCCGGAAGGGTGGGCGACAGCCCGGTGATCGGGGCTGGCTTGTTTGTCGACAATGCCGTGGGTGCTGCAACAGCCACAGGCGAAGGAGAGGTGGTGCTCAAAACCTTGGGCAGTTTTTTGGTTGTTGAACTGATGCGACAGGGACACTCACCTGCCAAAGCCTGTGAGGAAGCAGTTCGACGGCTTGCCACCGCCACCTCCGTTCACAAACAGATGCAAGTTGGCTACATCGCCCTCAGCAAAACCGGTGAGACTGGCGCTTTTGCACTCCGACCCGGATTTCAATGTGCGGTGCGGTCAGCAAAGGGCAGTGTTTTGCTCGATGTTCCTTCCTTGTTTCAAGATTGAGCTCCTTCAGGTGGTTCGTGCAGCTTCCGCAAGAAATCACCAAGCAGGACTGGCTGACTGGTGCCAATAAGCAGGTGACGTCCATTATAAAACCATAACTTCAGACCGTGATCGCCCCGCACATTGTAGGCCTTGCCGCCTTTTCCAAAACGAAGACCCCAGCCGCCATAATCTCTCACGGGATTGTATTTCACTACTTCGAACCGCTCTACCTCGTTCCAGCTGATGATTCGTTTTTTTCGTAAAAGTGGGAAAAACCTCAGTTCAATGGAGTTTTTATCCACACGCGTCTGGAGCCGGGTCAGCGCAAAGAGGAGCAACAGACCCAAACACAGCAAAAGTGTGAGGATAAAGGCAAGGATAAGTCCCTGGTCGCTCATCGGATTATTGCCAAAGCTTTGACCTTTGACTAGCTGAACATAGAGCCCTGCTCCAAAGATGACAACCGGAAGCAATCCTGATGGAATAAGCAGAAGCCACAGCCAAAGCTGATCAAATTTTTGTGTTTCTGTAAAGACTTTCATGACAGCTATTTTTTTTGCGATCTTCGTCCACTTAGCCAACAAAGAAATCAAACACATTGCCCAGCATATTGGCATCGGTTTTGTAAAACTCTGTATAAGTACACCGACTGCAGGTTACAGTAGTGTATTTGTTGTTCTGAATGTCGAGGATTTTGGTAATGAAGCTTCCGGTAACATACATTTTACCGATTTCATATTGGTGTCCATTACATTTGGGACAGGTATATTTTAAAGGTTTCATGGGTTTGAATCGTTTGATTTGGTTTTCTTTTCTTCTTTCAGGCGCCCAGCGCTGCGCAAGGCTTTGTCGATAATCCACTCGATCTGCCCGTTGGTGCTGCGAAATTCATCAGCAGCCCACTTCTCAAGCGCGGCAAGTTTATCGGCGTCGATGCGCAGGGCGAAGGCTTTTTTCTGCGACATGGCTTATTGGTGCAAGGTGCCGGTATTAACAACTGGACTGGCTTCTTTGTCACCGCAAAGCACCACCATCAGATTGCTTACCATGGTGGCTTTTTTGTCTTCGTCGAGTTCAACAATATGCTTGGCGCTCAGTTGCTCGAGGGCCATATCGACCATGCCCACTGCGCCTTCAACAATTTTGAAGCGGGCCGAAACAATGGCTGAGGCCTGTTGCCGCTTAAGCATTGCCTGTGCAATTTCCTGGGCATAAGCGATGTAGTTGATCCGGGCTTCTATCACTTCGATACCTGCCATCTGCAGACGTTCGGCTATTTCCTTTTCAAGTTGATCGTTTACCTCTTCGCCTCCGGCTCTGAGCGTGATTTCGGCTTGTTCATCATCGAAATTGTCGTAAGGATACATACCAGCCAGCTTGCGAAGGGCAGCTTCACTCTGTACGACTACAAAGTTTTCGAACTCATCCACCGCGAAGGCAGCCTTAAAAGTGTCGGCAACGCGCCAAACGAGAACCAAACCGATCATGATCGGATTTCCGATTTTGTCGTTTACCTTTATAGGGTCACCATCAAAATTTCTGGCTCTGAGAGAGATTTTTTTGCGCACAAAAAATGGGTTGATCCAAAAGAAACCATTTTGTTTGATGGTGCCGGCATATTTTCCAAACAGCACAAGTACTGTTGACTGGTTTGGATTGACCACAGCAAAACCCGCTGATAGAAAGGAGCCGATCACCACAGGAATGACATACCATGGGTTTGTTGTGAGGATGATGGCAGCAATGCCTCCGGCGATAAGCAACAGGGCTATGACTAACATTAGATAACCCGAAGCAGGACGATGAGATTTTTCCATGTTGAAATGATATTAAAATGATATCACAAAGGTAAGGTGTTCAGAAGGGTTTGTCAAGTTTTTTTTCAGATAAATTAATCTGGCTTTACTCAGTTCTATGGCAATAGGTTAAAATGCTTGTTTGGAAATGTTTTTATTGAACAACAGGTTGATTATAAAGATGAAGCTTCCGAGCTATCTGGTCAGAAAAGAACTTATACCCGGCGAATCACGGCAATGTGGAATGTTTTCAAAGTGAACTTCAACGTTAATCAACATATTAACTCGAGTAAGCCGCCAAACTAAAGTTCAATGATTGATTCAGTTATTTTGATGCCTATCTTCATAAAACACGATCAGATTAAGAAGAACAGCTGCAGGATCCGCTATGAAAGGGCTGCCTGAAAACTTAACATTATTCCATCGCTTTCCCCAAATGCCAAACTTAGATATGGAGGAACTTCAGACCCGAAATTACGCAATACAAGAAATAAACTCAGATATTTGTCCCTTTGGTGAGTATAATCCAAAGTCTCCTGATAATTTTGTCATTAAATTCATTGTGTCAGGTAAAAATACATTGGCCTGCAACACCTCTAAAAATGGCTGAGCTTCTCAATAAATCAATACAACTATGATCAGAATCGAAAAAATCATGCACAACAAGAAAAAGTTTCTCGACCTGTTATTATTAGCAGACGAGCAGGAGGATATGATTGACAAGTACCTGGAAAGTGGTGACTTATTTGCTTTGTACGATGTAGATTTGAAAAGTGTTTGTGTTGTTCTGGCAATTGACAGCGAATCCTGTGAGTTGAAAAACATTGCTACCTACCCTCATTATCAAGGCAAAGGATATGGAAGGGCTTTGATTGAATTCGTAGTTGATTTCTATAAACACAACTTCAAAACCATGTTAGTGGGGACCGGTGAAACCCCTTCAATCTTAAGTTTTTACGAAAGTTGCGGGTTCGGGATATCACATCGGGTAAAGAATTTTTTTACAGATAATTACGACCATGCAATGTTTGACGGAGATATCCAATTGATTGATATGATCTATCTTAAAAAAGACTTAGTTTAAAACCAACATCTTTTTATTGAAAATGAAAGCTAAGAAAAAGGAAGTGTTTTCGGGTAAAAATAGTGTCTGTCCATAATGTCAGGTGCTTGAGCTTTAAAGTCGAGGGCTAGGCATGTGCGGAATGAATGTCAGGAGTTTACTAGTGTAAATGACTGACATGAATGACGAACAAAACGAAGCCATCGGACTTTAAAGACAAGCACTAAATAGCCAGTGCATAGTCCCAGCTGCCAAGATGTTGTGATTGGGATGAGATGAAATCCAGTTTGAGCGAATGTGTAAACTGTAGATTTTAGTCCTGTGTTTTTTATTTTGTTAAGCTTTACTTTCCTGCCAATTTCCGTTGCCCAACACATCCGGTTGATTCGGTTGGTTTGTGAGTTTCGGCAGAAAACGGACAAATCAGTTTATTTTAACGCAATTTATTGACAAACATCTACCACAGCCTATCTGCCCCTCACAAGTCTTATTCCATTTTCTTCGATAAAAATAAGCTGTTGTTTAAAGAGAAGGCCGATGGCTTTTTTGAAATTTTTTTTACTCATTTCGAGGCTGTCATAAATGCTTTCAGCATCGCTTTTGTCAGATAAAGGTAAATAACCCTGATTTGTTTTAAGGCTATTCAGTATCTTTTCAGCCATACTTTCAATTTTATCATAGCCGGGCGGGAGCAGCCTGAGGTCGATCTTGCCATCTTCACGCAGCTTGGAAATAAAGGCTTTTCGCTTCAGGCCGCGGCTCATCTTCTCAAACACTTCATTTTCATAAAGCAAACCCTGATGGGTGTGATTGATAATGGCCTTGTAACCCAAATCGGTTTTTTCCCAAAGGATGATGTCAACCTCCTGTCCGGTAGTAAAAGCGGGTGGCGTTTTGTCGATAAACTGTTCAATTTTCGCTGAAGCAGCAATGCGTCCCGACTGTGGGTCGGCAAACACATAGACAAGGTATTTTTTGCCCTCCATCATTTTGGCTTTTTGCTCACGATAGGGAACGAGGAGCTGTTTGTCGAGTCCCCAGTTGAGGAATGCTCCTGTATTGTTCACGTCGGCTACCTCAAGGAATGCAATTTCATTGACTTGTGCCAGTGGTTTTTGTGTGGTTGCAATGGGTCTGTCTTCCGAATCGAAATAAACAAATACTTCCAGCAGATCACCGGTTTTAGATCTCTCAGGAAGCCATTTCAGCGGAAGCAGTATTTGGTTACCTTCTCCGTCAGTGAGGTAAGCGCCATGGGCTTCGAGATGGTCAATCATCAACTGATTGGTTTGACCTGCGATATATTTGGTGATCATGTGTGATTATTTTTTGCCGGCAAAGGTAGTTTATTTTGATTGCAAAGCCAGGATTGCAGCACTAAGTGGTTGTATTTGAACCGAATCGCTGTGTGTTGATCCATCAAGCAGATCCTTGTAGCTGGCATTTTCTCTCAATTTCAACCGGAAGCTTTCGTTTCCAAGATTAAAAGCCACAATAATTTCGGTGTCTTGATTGCCTCTTTTGTAGGCAAGTTTTTTTTCTTCTGCAACCAGGAAGTCAATGTCAGCCTGAAACAAAACCGGGTTTTCTTTTCTGATTTTGATCAGTTGTTTGTAATAATCAAAAGTGCGCTGATCGAAACCAACGGATTCGGTTATTTTTTCTCCGGCTTGAATATTGCTGCGAGTTTCGGGTTCAAAGTTCATTTCCGGCCACCAAAGTGGTTTGCGGCAATCGGGGTCATCAGCGCCCCACATGCCCATTTCTTCGCCATTCCAGATGTGTGGTGCACCGGGAATGGTGAACTGAAACAGCTGATAGAGTCTTAGTCTTGCGTAAGTTTCGGCATCAGGTTTGCCTGTGCGGTAGTTGGGGTCGTCGTTGGGTTTTGCTCTGAATTTGTATTTGCCCCTGTTGTAGAATGAAGTCAGCAGACGCGGGCTGTCGTGTGTTGAAGCTGTATTCATCATTGCCTGCAGGCTGGCCTTGTCGAGACGGTTCCATTGATAATGGAGGCTATCGACCAATTGGTCGGCGGTTATTTCGAAATCGGTTTGAGCAAAAAAGTAACGTGCGGGACGGTAAACCTGGTAAAACATGATAGCATCAAACACATCACCGCCAACATAGGGAACAGGGTTCATCAGTTTGTCGGGCCATTCCTGCCACCAGATTTCGCCTGTAAGGTAGGCGTCTGGTTTCACTGATTTGATGTATTGACGATAATCGCGCCAGAATCCCATCGGCACATGGTCAGCCACATCAAGCCTGAAACCGTCGATACCGTTTTCAGGCCTTCCGTCTGGAGCGAGCCATCGTTTCGACACTTCAAAGATGTGTTTTTTCACTCCTTCCGGCAAATTGCCTTCATACGGAAAACCGGGTTTATGTCCTTCGGTAGCATTCACCTTTTTTAGTTCGGGCAGGCTGCTGATGTTGAGCCAGCCTTTGTAGCTGAATTCATTGTTTTCGCTTTGTGGATCGTCGAAACGGATGATTTCATACCAATCTTTGTAAGCCGATCTTTCCTGATTGGCTACCAGATCTTTCCAAGCCCAGAATTCAACTCCGGTGTGATTCCACGAATAATCCAGGATAATGCGTATGTTTCGTGACTTGCATTGTTCAACAAGTGAGAGAAAAAGCTTGTCGGCTGAAGTCCATTGCCAGGTCTCAGGGTCAGCAGGATTTTCTGCTGCGATGATTGCCAGGTCGCCTTCGGGATCAGGACCGAAATTCACATCAATATGATGGTAGTTGCGCGCATCATACTTGTGCAGAGAGGGCGCATCATTGAGCGGATTGAAATAAATTGCATTGATACCAAGGTCTTGAAGATAATCAAGCTTATTGATAACACCCTGAAGATCACCTCCGTATCTGCGAAGCTGCAAATGACTGTAAAAGTCACCTGGCAGCGCTTTGGCCCAGTCGTCAGCTGCATACCAATCTTTGGTCCAGGGCGTAATTTGCCAGTCCGTTGGCGGACTCACAAAATCGGATCCTGTAGTAATGGTCTTGATGCTGGGGTCATTGGTGGGGTCGCCATTGGCAAATCGCTCAACGAAAATCTGATACCACACAGCTTCTTTTGCCCAGGCGGGAACAGAAAGGGCATTTTTGGTTTCGGATGCCGGCCGGCTGCTGCAGGCACTTAGCATCAGGATGAGACTGATACCTGCACCTTGAACAAAGTTTGATTTCATACTAGGATATGTTGGGGTTTATTTGCATGGGCTAAATTACATTAAGAGCGGATTGTTTTGGCCCTGCCTTTGAAAATTATTCAGAAACATTCAAAATTACAGCGTTTGCGGTTGAAAAATATTGAAAAAGTGGTCATTAAAAAAGGTGAAATTTTATTTGTGTCAATAAAATGTTAAATTTGTGTGGCTTATTGATTGTTGGCATTCACCGCCCAAAATTACAGTCGGAAAAAGATTTAAATACACTTAATCATTCACCAATGTTTAACCTTTACAAATTACATCTATGAAGAAAAGCAAGTCTTTGATGAGGATGTTGTTTTTGTCGTTGATTCTACCTTTTGCCCTGCAGTTACAGGCGCAGAATGTGGCTGTGACGGGAAGAGTGACAGATGCCTCAGATGGTTTTTCGATGCCCGGTGTTACCATCGCGGTAAAGAATACAACCACGGGAACAACCACCGACTTCGACGGAAACTACAGTCTGAACGTCGCCAAAGGATCGGTTTTGTTGTTTTCGTTCGTGGGTTATGAAACACAGGAATTCCTGATCGAGAACCAGCAAATGCTCAACGTGGTCATGCAGGCTGCTGCAACCCACCTGAACGAGATCGTTGTTATTGGTTACGGACAGGTGCGCAAGGGAGATGCCACCGGCTCCGTTACCTCAGTAAGCGTAAAAGACTTCAATCAGGGCGTGGTTACCAACCCGATGGATCTCATCGCCGGAAAGAGTGCAGGTGTACAGATCACCAGCAACAGCGGTGCCCCCGGCAGCGGAGCTACCATCCGTATCCGCGGTGGTTCTTCGATGACTGCCAGCAACGATCCATTGTATGTGATTGACGGGGTACCTGTTGACAACGATGGAATATCGGGAACCAGAAATGCGCTCAGTACGTTGAACCCAAACGACATTGAGACCTTCACTGTTCTTAAAGACGCCTCTGCAACCGCCATCTACGGTGCCCGCGCTTCCAACGGGGTAATCATCATCACCACCAAAAAGGGATCTGCAAAGGAAGGACGCCCTTTCATGCTCGACTATTCCGGTGCCTTTTCGCTTTTTACTATTCCTGCTAAGCGGGAAGTGCTTGATGGCGATGCTTTCAGGGCCATGGTGAACGAAAAATTTGCCGACAAGCCCAATGTGACCGGATTGCTCGGTACCGCTAACACCAATTGGCAGGAAGAAATTTTCAGACAGGCCTTTGGCATGGATCACAACCTCAGCGTGAGCGGACAGTACAAAAAGCTTCCCTACAGGGTTTCTGTTGGCTATGCTGATTTTGACGGTATCCTTAAAACCGACAATATGAAGCGTACCACTGCAGGTGTTGTCTTAAATCCATCGTTCCTCGACGACCACCTCAAGGTTAACCTTTCTGCAAAAGGAATGTTTATCAAGCAACGATTTGGTAATGAAGGCGCCATTGGTTCTGCTATTCAGATGGATCCAACAAAGCCGGTGTATGATGAAACCAACGATCTGGGAGGCTATTGGGCCTGGCAGCAGGCTTCAGGTGACCCCGTTTCTCAGGCAACAAAAAACCCCCTCGCACTTATTGAGCAAAGAGAAGATATGGCAAATGTGAACCGCTTTTTAGGCAGTGCACAGTTCGATTACAAATTCCATTTCCTGCCCGAACTCAAAGCAAACCTCAATTTGGGTCTCGACCGCACTGCCACGGATGGTGATATCTTTGTGCCCGGATTGGCATCATTTGAATATGATGCTCTGAACGGTGGTGGTACTAACGGAATTTATGATCAGCAGAAAAGTAACGAACTTCTCGACTTCACGCTGACCTACAACAAGGAATTATCGCAGATTAAAAGCCGATTCGATATCATGGGCGGCTATTCGTGGCAGCATTTTCGCCGCGAAGGCACCAGCTATTCAACCAACGACCTGAGCAGTCCGCTCTTTGTTCAGAAAAAGGTGAAAGACAGCAGCGATTATGCAACTGAATCTTACCTTGTTTCTTTCTTTGGCCGGTTCAACTATTATTTTAAAGACAGGTATATTCTAACTTTCACTTTACGTAACGACGGTTCTTCACGTTTCTCGCCGGATAACCGCTGGGGTCTTTTCCCATCTGCTGCTTTTGCATGGCGCGTGATGGACGAAAGCTGGATGAAGCAATTTGATAACCTCTCCGAACTCAAGCTACGTTTGGGATGGGGTATTACTGGTCAGCAGAATATTTCTGACAACGACTATCCCTACATGCCGCGCTACGTGCTTGGACAAGTGAACGCTGCTTATCCATTTGGTGGTATCTTTTTCCAGACGTTGAAACCCCGGGCCTATGATGCCCTCATAAAATGGGAGGAAACATCTACCATCAACCTTGCCATTGATTATGGCTTCTACCGTGACCGTATCTTTGGATCGATAGAACTCTATCAGCGCGAAACGAAAGACATGATCAATTTTATCCCCATTCCTGCAGGTACCAATCTGTCGAACTACCTCCTTACAAACGTTGGAAACCTCACCAATACTGGTATTGAGTTTTCGATCAATGGCAAACCTGTCCTTAAAAAAGATATGCAATGGGAAATCGGGTTCAATGCTACCTTCAATAAGAATGAGATCACAAAACTTACGGCCACCGATGATCCCGGATATCTGGGTGTATTTACCGGAGGTATTTCGGGCGGTGTAGGAAGCACCATTCAGATTCACAGTGTCGGCTATCCTACTTTCTCTTTCTTTGTGTTCGAACAGGTGTATGATGCCGATGGAAAACCTATCGAAGGCCTTTTCGTTGACAGAAACGATGACGGTAAGATCACTGACGATGACCGGTATCAATACAAAAAACCGGCACCTGATTTTTACCTCGGTCTATATTCCAAATTCAATTACAAGAACTGGTCATTCGCTTTCTCAGGAAGGGCTCAGCTGGGCAATTATGTTTACGACAATTTTAGCTCCAACAACGCAACCTACGAACGCCTTTACCGTCCCGAAGGTCCTTACTTGTCGAATGTGGCAGCCAATGTGGACGAGGCTGGATTCAGTGATCCTCACTACCTGAGCGATTATTACATTAAAGACGCCTCTTTCTTTAAGCTTGACAACCTCACCCTTGGCTATTCGTTCAACGATATTCTGGCAAAAAGGACCAATCTATCTGTGTCGGCAACGGTGAACAATGTCTTCGTTATCAGCAAGTATGATGGTATCGATCCGGAAATCTTCAGCGGTATCGACAACCTGATGTATCCCAGAACAAGGGCATTTGTTCTTGGTGTCAATTTTACCTTCTAACCCAAAAAACTGAACATCTATGAAAAAAATCATATCATTGATTGCGCTGGCAGCCACCTTGATCCTTTTGGTTCCTTCCTGCGTAAAGGACCTTGATACAGTGCCGCTCGATAAAGATGAGCTCACACCTAATCAGGTGTTCTCAGATCCTGCATCCTACAAAATTTTCCTGGCAAAACTCTATGCCGGATTGGCCGTTTCGGGGCAGACCGGACCCTCGGGCGATCCTGATATCAGCGGAATCGACGAAGGCTTTGGCCAGTACCTGCGTGCTTATTTCTATCACCAGCAACTTCCCACCGACGAAACAGTGATCGGCTGGAACGACCAAACCATCAAAGATTTTCATGGGCAATCATGGGGATCGGGTGACGTATTTATTGCTGCAATGTATTACAGGATTTTTTATCAGATTTCGCTTGCCAATGAATACATCCGTGAAACAACGGATGAAAAACTCGACAGCAGGGGTGTTTCAGGTGACCTGAAAACTCAGGTGGAGCAATACCGGGCCGAAGCACGGTTCCTCAGAGCGCTGAGTTATTATCATGCCCTCGACCTTTTTGGTAATGTGCCTTTTGTGACTGAAAATGATGTGGTTGGCGCTTTCTTCCCAACCCAGATCAAACGCACCGCATTGTTTGAGTATGTTGAAGACGAATTGCTTGCCATTGAATCAGCCATGGCTGCTGCCGGCAGCAATGAGTATGGCAGAGCCGATAAGGCTGCCGTGTGGACATTGCTCGCGAAGCTTTACCTCAACGCTGAAGTCTACACAGGAAATGCCCGTTATGCCGATGCAGTGGAGTATTCAAGCAGGGTGATCAATGCAGGCTATGCTCTCGAACCCGACTATGCCAACCTCTTCCTTGCCGATAACCATTTGTGCGATGAGGTGATATTTCCTGTAGCCTTTGACGGTATCAGAACAAAAACATGGGGTGGTACAACTTTTATCATCCACGCTGCTGTGGGTGGAAGTATGGATCCCGCTGCTTTTGGCGTTGATGGCGGATGGGGCGGCATCCGGACAACCAAAAATCTTGTGCAGAAATTTTATCCTGATGCCGAAAAAGGACTTAAAGTGTCACCAACACCAAAATCAATCAACGATTATCCGGTAATCTATCTTCCGGGTTCCTACCAGGGTTGGGATCCTACCAATCCAAACACTGTGTTGGCATCGGTGCTGTCCGACGGTAAATATGAAGGATATTATTATTTTGAAGCCGGGACAAAGTTTAAATTCACCGATGGCCCTTCCTGGGATGTCAATTATGGTGATGATGGTGCTGACGGTGTGCTCGAACAAAATGGTGCCGACATCGAAGTTACAGAGACAGGGATGTATAAAATCAACCTTGATCTGCCTGCATTGACTTATACCTTGGTTAAAACTGACTGGGGATTGATAGGAAATGCAACGGCAGGCGGCTGGGACAACGATCAAAATATGAGCTGGGATGCTAATGCCGGTATGCTTACACTGATGGCTCCGCTTACCGAAGGCTTTATTAAATTCCGTGCCAACGATGGCTGGGATATTAATCTGGGTGACGGCAATCAGGATGGTATCCTTGAGTATGGAGGTGGCGACATCCCTGTGGCTGAAGCCGGAACATATACCATTTCCCTGAAACTTGGCGCGCCTGATTACACTTATACACTCGTTCGCAGCAGCTTTGATAAAAGGGCTATGTTTTACACTGATGGCCAAAACCTCGAGATTAACGACATTGGTACTTTTACCGAAGGCTGGGCAGTTACCAAATTCAAGAACGTGACCCGAGATGGTGTGACAGGTTCCGACCTTACCCACACTGATACTGACTTCCCGCTTTTCCGTCTGGCTGACGTTTACTTAATGTATGCCGAAGCCGTTTTGCGTGGTGGAGGTGGCAGTACTGCTGAAGCTCTTACTTTGGTAAATGCTTTGAGAACAAGGGCTTATGGTGATGATGGAGGAAATATTTCTGCCTCCGAGCTTACCCTCGATTTTATTCTCGATGAACGTGCCCGTGAATTGTACTGGGAAGCACACCGCCGTACCGACCTCATCCGTTTTGGAAGATTCAGCACAGGAGATTACCACTGGCCCTGGAAAGGAAATGTTCCGGACGGTACTGCAACCTCAAATCACCTGAATATCTACCCGATCCCTTCATCCGATATCGGCGCCAACCCTAACCTCACTCAAAATGATAATTATTAATATCCTTAACCGTAGAATACCATGAAAAGGATTTTCGTATTTCTAGTCATCATCACCGGTCTCAGCCTTGCCTTTTCTTGTGCCAAGGATGAGAAAGATCCGGTACTCGATATCAGTCAGGCAGTTAAACCTGCCATCACCTTCCCGGCTAACAACGCAGCTTTTGTGCTGGCTGAAGCCGATCAGACCAACGAAATGGCCAACTTCCAATGGTCAGCAACCGATTACAAGCTTGATCAGCTCGCCAATGTGAAGTATATCCTGCAAATGGATCTTGTTGACAATACCTTTGCCAATCCCCTGACTTTACTCAGCTCTGAGGCAACTTCATTCTCGATTTCTGTTGGCACCATGAATCAAAAAATGCTTGGTGCAAGTCTGGAAGCAGGTGTTGCTCATCCTGTTTATCTCAGGGTAGTTTCGTTTATCACTGAGCAGGGTGGCTATGAAACGCTATACTCTGATGTCATCATGCTGACTGTGACACCCTTTACCACAGAGGTTGTTGTGAAACCAATTTATATGTTGGGTGATGCCACCGATGCAGGCTGGGACAACAATGTAGCTTTACCACTTACCTACGAAGGTGGAAGTGTATTTTCTATTGTTACCAATTTGCAAGCCAGCAAAGGGATCAAGATCATCTCTCGTTTGGGCGCATGGGCACCTCAATGGGGAACTGATGCTACCGGCACACCAGAGGGCGGACCATTAATTTATCGTCCGGACGAAACTGTGCCTGATCCTGCGCAAATTCCTTCGCCAGCTGTGGCTGGAACTTACAAAGTGACCGTCGACACTGCCCTGTTGACTTATACCATTGGTCAGCCTACGCCAGAGCTATATCTTCTTGGCGATGGCAGTCCGGCAGGCTGGAGCAACACCGACGCCATTCCAATGAACGGCAGTGGCGGCAATTACAGCCTGACCATCGATTTGCCTGGTGGTGGCTACCTGAAGTTCATCACCACACTGGGCCAATGGGCACCTCAATATGGAACCGATGCAAGTGGAACTTCAGCTGAAGGGCCACTCGTTTACCGTCCGGATGAAGCCACTCCCGACCCCCCTGCAATTCCGGCACCTGCCGCTGCGGGAAGCTATACCATTACGGTCAATACCACCAATCTTACCTACAAAATCGAATGATTTGAACAGAGGTGAAATCAAAAAAGCCGGTCAGTGATGACCGGCTTTTTTGATTTTGATAATTTCAATAACCAAGAACCAGAGGTTATTGGTTACACTTTGTTAAGTTAAAGCATTGGATAGGTTTTGAATATCTCTTCCGATTTCATTAATATGTCAACATATTGTGCCCTGCGATAGGTAAATGGATCAGTTGTCATTTTATTCGATAATTTACCTCGGAAATCATCCAGCGAGCTATATTGTTTCGTAAGCATCCAGGCTTCGATTTCATCAAGCATACGGCTGATTTGTTTGGGCCCGTTTTTGTAAATGGTGCTCACTACCTGAACGGCAGTAGCTCCTGCAAGGATCATTTTGATCACATCTGCACCGCTGAATACTCCGTTACTGGCGCAAATATCAGCGTCGACTTGTTTGTAGAGCAAACCGGCGAAACGAAGACTTAGTCTGTTATCCTGTTCATGACTCAGGTTGTATGGAAACTGATGTTTTTCAGTGTCAATGTTGATGTCAGGCTGGAAAAGTCTGTTGAACAGCACAAAACCATCAGCACCTCTTTTGTCCATCTCGCTGATCGTATAGAGCTGATTCGTGTAATATGGACTCAGTTTTACACTAACAGGAATTGAAACAGCCTTTTTAATTCCTTCAATTACATCGAGTTCCTCGTTGAGAATGCCTCTTCCATCGACATCAAAATCGAGTGGAACGGCATAAAAGTTAATTTCCAGCGCATCGGCACCGGCTTCTTCAAGTTTTTTTGCGTAGGTGTACCAGGTTTCATCATACACAGCATTGAGACTTGCAATCAGCGGAATGCTCAGGGCTTTGCGTGCTTCTGTAAATTTCATCAGAAACTCTTCAGGACCAACTTCATAGGCGCTTTCGGGAAACAAACTCACCATCTCGGCATTCCGCTCGTTGTATTCCGTGAGATTTTGATGCATCTCAAGGTTTTCGAGCTGAATCTGCTCTTCAAACAGCGATTTGTAAACGATTGCGGAGGCGCCTGCTGCTTCTAGTTTTTTTAACATATCAAGGTCGGTGACAAGGTTGCTGGCTCCGACTATGATGGGGTTTTTAAGTGTTAGTCCTAAGTACTTTGTGCTGAGATTCATATCGTTAGATGTTTAAAAGTGATTTGACGAAAGATGATTTTTTTAACGGCGTAAAAATAGATAATTTTCACTGAAGCTTTGGAAGGACCTGTAATCTATAATCATTATAAATTAGGGTGTTAAGGCCACAACGACCTGGTAAAAGCAATTTCCTTTTTTATTAATGGTTAATTTTGCAGCAGATTTGAAATTTCTATCAGAATTGTCAAAAGCTTAATAATAAATATGATATGACACAGAAAAAGAACTTTATCACCTGCGATGGCAATTATGCTGCCGCGCATGTTGCTTACATGTTCAGCGAAGTAGCCGCTATCTATCCCATCACACCTTCTTCTACGATGGCTGAGTATGTGGATGAATGGGCATCTTACGGAAGAAAAAATATTTTTGGTGAAACGGTGCATGTAGCCGAGATGCAATCCGAAGGCGGTGCTGCCGGTGCGGTGCATGGCTCATTACAGGCAGGCGCACTCACTTCCACCTTTACAGCTTCACAGGGTCTCCTGCTGATGATTCCCAATATGTATAAAATTGCAGGCGAACTATTGCCGGGAGTATTTCACGTCAGTGCCAGAAGTCTTGCCGCACAGGCATTGTCGATTTTTGGTGATCACAGCGACGTGATGAGTGCACGTCAAACTGGCTTTGCTATGTTGGTAACCGGAAGTGTTCAAGAAATTATGGACCTGGGCGCCATTGCACACCTTGCTGCCATCAAATCAAGAATTCCTTTCCTGCATTTTTTTGATGGTTTCCGTACCTCGCATGAAATTCAAAAAGTTGAATATTTCAAAGATACCGATCTTAAGCATCTCGTTGACTGGGAAGCGCTTCAGCGTTTTCGCGATGGCGCACTTAACCCTGAGCATCCGGTAACACGCGGTACAGCGCAAAATCCTGATATTTATTTTCAGTCGCGTGAAGCTGCCAACCGCTTCTATGAACCAATACCTGATTTGGTAGAGTATTATATGCAGGAAATTGCCAAGGTAACCGGACGCACTTATCACCCCTTTGTTTATTATGGTGCCCCAGATGCTGAAAATATCATCATTGCAATGGGTTCTGTTACTGAAACAATCCGCGAAACCATCGATCATCTTGTTGCCAAAGGCGAAAAAGTGGGATTGGTTGCCGTTCACCTTTACCGTCCTTTCTCAGCCAAGTACTTTCTCAAAGTCATTCCGGAAACAGTTAAGAGAATTGCAGTTCTCGATCGCACCAAGGAACCCGGTGCCAACGGTGAGCCATTATTGCTCGATGTGAAAGAAATCTTTTATGGCCGCGAAAATGCTCCGCTCATCGTGGGTGGACGATATGGTCTCAGCTCGAAGGATACCACACCTGCCATGATCGTTTCGGTATACAACAACTTGAAAATGAATGAGCCAAAGACAGGTTTCACTGTGGGTATCGTTGATGATGTTACCTTCCTTTCATTGCCTTTGCTACCTGAAATCAGCATCACACCCAAAGGAACTTATGAAGCTAAGTTTTATGGAATTGGCGCTGATGGCACTGTGGGAGCCAACAAAAACTCAATTAAGATCATTGGTGAGACAACTGATAAATATGCTCAGGCATACTTTGCTTACGACTCCAAAAAATCGGGTGGCGTAACAACTTCGCACCTTAGGTTTGGCGACAGCCCTATTCGGTCTACTTACCTTGTTGGTACACCTGATTTCGTAGCCTGTCATGTGCCTGCGTACCTTGGTAAGTATGAAATGCTCCGTGGTATCAAAAAAGGCGGAACTTTTCTGCTCAACAGTATATGGGATGAGGAAGAAACCAAAAGTAAGTTGCCAAACAGCATTAAAATTATCCTTGCTCAGAAAGAAATCAATTTCTATATCATCAACGCCACCAAGATTGCGGAGGAAATCGGATTAGGTGGTCGAACCAACACCATTATGCAATCGGCTTTCTTTAAAGTCGCCGAAATCATTCCTTACGAGCAATCGGTTGAAAAAATGAAGGCCTTTATCCTGAAGAGCTATGGCAACAAGGGTGAAATGATTGTAAAGATGAATTATGCAGCTGTTGACCGTGGTGGGGAAGTGGTAAAAGTAGAAGTCCCCTCCGAATGGGCCAAACTGGTCTCTGAACATACCCCCGAGATTGAAAACATGCCCGAATTTGTAAAGAACGCCGTGCTTCCTATCAATGGGATGAAAGGTGATGATTTGCCGGTTAGTGCTTTTCTTAATCGTGAAGATGGAACCTTCCCAGCCGGAACCACACAGTTTGAGAAACGTGGTATTGCAGTAAATGTCCCTGAATGGCAGTCTGATAATTGTATCCAGTGTAATCAATGTTCATATGTATGCCCCCACGCTGCCATTCGTCCGTTCCTGGTCAATGAAACCGAAGAGGCCAATGCTCCTCAAGGTACCGAATATCAGGAAACCAAAGGTAAATTTGCTCCGCTTAAGTTCCGGATTCAGCTAAGTCCGCTCGACTGTACAGGTTGCGGTAACTGTGCCGATGTGTGCCCGTCAAAAGAAAAAGCCCTGATCATGAAACCACTCGAAAGTCAGGAGGCTGAAATCGGTCGTTGGGACTACTTTGCCAATAAGGTTACTTACAAAGATAAAGTGGTTGATAAATTCCAGTCAGTTAAGAACAGTCAGTTTGCTCAACCACTTTTTGAATTCTCAGGCGCCTGTGCCGGCTGTGGTGAAACACCTTATATCAAAACAATCACACAATTATATGGCGACCGTATGATGGTTGCCAATGCAACTGGTTGCTCCTCAATCTATGGTGGGTCAGCCCCAAGCACACCTTATTGCACCAATGAAGAGGGTAAGGGACCAGCCTGGGCAAACTCATTGTTTGAGGACAATGCTGAGTATGGATATGGTATGGCCATTGCAACCAACAAGCTGCGCGATCGTATCCGCTTGCGTCTGGAAGGAGCACTCCAAACAGAAACTGACGAACAAACAATTTCTGCTTTCAAAGGATGGATTGCCTCCATGGCCAAGGCTGATGCTTCGGTGGCTGCTTCAGCAGCATTGATCGAAGCCCTGGAAAAAAGAAATGATGCCCTTTCAGCCGAATTGTTGGCACTGAAACAATATTTCGTGAAGAAATCTCAATGGATCTTTGGTGGTGACGGCTGGGCCTACGACATCGGCTTTGGTGGCCTCGATCATGTGCTCGCTTCGGGTGAAGATGTAAACGTTCTTGTAATGGACACCGAGGTATATTCCAATACCGGTGGTCAGGCAAGTAAATCAACCCCGGTTGGCGCCGTCGCTAAGTTTGCCACATCCGGAAAACGCGTCAAGAAAAAAGACCTTGGTGCCATGCTCATGTCATATGGCTATATTTATGTGGCTCAGGTGGCGATGGGTGCGAACCAGAACCAGTTCTTCAAAGCATTGAAAGAAGCTGAAGCTTTCCCCGGACCATCCATCATCATTGCTTATGCTCCTTGTATCAACCATGGTCTGAAGATCGGAATGGGAAAAACTCAGTTTGAAGAAAAACTTGCTGTTGAATCAGGCTACTGGCAGCTTTACAGGTATAATCCAGAACTCGAAAATGAAGGTAAAAACCCATTCCAGCTTGATAGCAAGGAACCCGATTGGTCGAAGTTTCAAACATATATCAACAGTGAGGTTCGTTTCTCTTCACTCAAGAAGACCTTCCCGGCCCATGCTGCCGAGTTAGGCAAAATTGCAGAGGAAAATGCTAAATGGCGTTATCATCAGTATAAACGACTCGAAGCAATGGACTTTACACTCTAGAATTAACTTATTTGCATCGCAAAGCCGGACAAATCGTCCGGCTTTTTTAATTTAGCAGCATCAAATAATAATGTCATGAAATTTAAATATCTAATTCTTGTAATGAGTCTGTCCATCGGACTATTGAGTTGCAGCGTTTCTCGTGAGTCAGCACGGCAGCAACCCCTTCAAATGGTTAGTCCTGATTTGTACGCGACACTTTATCAACAGTATGCTGCTGAATACAAAGCATTGTGCTTCCAGGCCTATAACCTGGCTAGTCTTCGGCTCGAGCAGGCTCTTACTGAAAATTACAGCAAACCGACGGCCATTGTGCTGGATATAGACGAAACAGTATTGGACAATATACCTTACCAGGCAGCAGCCATCAAAGGTGGCTTTGGATATCCCGTTCAATGGGCTGAATGGATGGAAAGCGCAAACGCGGAACCTTTGGCAGGGGTGACTGAATTTTTACAATTGGCTGCCAATACCGGGGTAAACATTTTTTATGTGAGCAACCGGAAAGAGGTTTTCAAAGAGGCTACCATCCGAAACCTTCAGGCCAAAGGCCTGCCTTTTGCCGATGAAGCTCATGTGCTTCTAAGAGTGAGTGGGAATGAAAAGGAAAGCCGACGAAAGAGTATAAGTGCTGAATACGAAATTATTATGTTGGTTGGAGATAATCTGGGCGATTTTGATAGAATGTTTGAGACCGATGCTGATGTCAGAATGACTGCGACACTTGAATACGCAGGGCAATTTGGAAAAAAATGGATCGTATTGCCAAATGCGGTTTATGGCAGCTGGCTGGAAACAATGCCCGGTTATGATACAAAACTAACAAAAGAGGCACTGACCGATTCACTCAGGATGCAGCTCAAAGGGTTTAATGAATAAAAAAAGAGGCGGTCACCAACCGCCTCTTTTTTAGCACATTTTACTGAAACTGAATGTAGAATGGCATTCTGGCCTGAACACCTTTCATTTCACTCACTTTGTGCATAAATTCCACATATTCATAATAACTGCCAAGTTGTTCTTTAAGCAAGGCTTTGGTTCTCGACTGCCCACTCATCTCTTCAATCAATTGTTTGAAAGGATCCTTTTGTTCGGGCATTTCAGTCAATTTGTAATCAGCTGCTACCTGTGCTTTTTCAGCAGCATAAGCCACTGCTTTTTCAAGGCCACCCAGCTCGTCAACAAGCCCGATCTGAAGGGCATCAACGCCAGTCCATACCCGACCCTGACCAATGCTGTCAACATAAGTCTGTCGAAGGTTTCTTGTCCGGGCAACGAGTGAGGTGAAGTTGTCATAAATTTCAACCACTTCTTCCTGAATCTTGGCCTGCTGGAAAGGTGACAAGGGTTCCATCACATCGATAAAATCACCGTTTTTGTTGGTCATTGCTTTGTCGAAGGTGATGCCTAGCTTATTATTGAAGAGTTTTTTCATATTTGGAATAACCCCAAAAACCCCGATCGATCCTGTTATGGTGGTGGGGTCGGCAAAGATATAATCAGCATTGGTTGAAATCCAATAGCCTCCGGAAGCAGCAACATTGCCCATCGAAACGATGAAGGGTTTTGTGTTTTTGGCCAGCTCAACTTCCCTTCGGATAATTTCGGAAGCAAGGGCACTGCCTCCTGGTGAATTTACGCGCATAACAATGGCTTTCACGTTGTCATCTTCACGGGCCTTACGGATTGTTTTTGAAAGGTCTTCTGAACCAATGGACGATTCCGAACCTTCGCCGCCTGCAATTTCTCCAACGGCGTAAATCACAGCAATTTTATTGCGACTTCTTGTTGATTCTCCAACAACAGCGTGGGTATATTTCGAAAGTGTAACCTGCTCAATTTTCTCTTTCTCTGCAGTTTGGGTTTTTTCACGGAGCTTGGCCAAAAGTTCATCCTTGTAGATAAGTCCATCAACAAACTTCACCTCCAGGGCTTTTTTTGCATTGGAAACAGTCAAATCATCAGCAATTTGATTCAGTTCTGCCTTAGAAATACCACGCGATTCACTAACGGCCTCAAGCATTTCGTTCCAGGCTGAGTTTAGCAGTTTTTCTGTTTGAATACGGTTGGCTTCGCTCATTTTGTCATACATCAGTGGTTCAACAGCGCTTTTAAACTGGTTGTTTGGACCTCTGATAATCTGTGGTTCTACCTCGATTTTTTCCAGCATGTTCTTCAAAAAAACCATTTGGGTATAGAGACCTTTGAAAAGAATCATGCCTTGCGGGTTGAGGTAAATCTCATCCGAAACCGAAGCGAGATAATATGCTCCCTGACTGTAGTTTTCTGCGTAGCTGACGATCCACTTACCGCTCGATTTAAAACTAACAAGTTTCTCTCTTACTTCCTGCATATTAGCCATGCCACTGCTGATCTCCGATAAATCGAGATAAATCCCGACGATATTTGGATCTTTGGCAGCTTTTTCGATGTTGTTCAAAACATCGTTCAATCCTATGGGATTGTTGGATTTGAAACTTCCAAAATCAAAATTTTCAAAGGGATTTTTTGGGCTTCTGTCAGTCACCGGTGTAGCAAAATCAGCCACAAGCACCGTATTGGGCTTCAGTTTCACCTGATCGCTCTCCGACATAGAAACCAATGCAGATATCATTCCAATGAAAATAAAAAGTAACAATAGCAAGGTTAAAAGCGTTCCTGCTACTGAGGCAAACATAAATTTAAAAAACTGTTTCATGATGTGTAAGTATTGATTTGATGTGTTAAAACCTTATGAGGAAAAGTTGAAACATAAATCATGCAAAAGATTGTAAGATATTGAATAAATGAAAGATAAGAATAATTTTATGTTCATCAAAAGTGCCCAATTTGACCGAATTAGATCAGTTGTGTTCAGATTCGGACAATTAAGGATGATTGTTATTAACAGTGAATTGTCAACATTTCTTTTGAGATCGTTTTGCGCAAAAAGTTTTAACACCGATCTTTGGCGAAACAAATCTTCCTTTTCATGTCTTTGAAAGTCCGGTATGGCTTGCTGATAACCCTGATGTTTTTAATACCTGCTGCCTGGCTGGGAGCTGGGAGCAGTTTATTGTCGGATGGCGACAAGCTGCGGACGGTTTCTCATGGCTTGAATCTACCTCCCGGTTTTGAGTTGCCGACAGCATCGCCTGGTATCCTGCCCATATCAACTGATTATGGATCAAGGTATGTTAGTCCTGCAAAGTTTGAGCTTCCCTCAAAAATCATGACCAAAGGAATCTTGCCCAAGGAGCGGATGATCAGCTTTCTATGGTTAAATAACAGTAGATTGGATGTGACGGAGGTTGAGTTAATTGCAGATCTTTACATCAAGGAATCGGCTCATGAAGGAGTAAACCATGACATTGCCTTTGCTCAAATGCTACTCGAGACCGGATACCTGAAATTTGGTGGCGATGTTCGCAAAATCCAGAACAACTTTTGTGGATTGGGTGCAACTGGTGAAGGGGTTCCCGGTTTAAGCTTCAACTCGGTCGAGGATGGGGTCAGGGCTCATATACAACACCTCAAGGCTTATGCTTCTACAGATACTTTACGTAATAAAAAAGTTGATGACCGATTTGGCCGGATTCCAAGGGGTAGTGCAACGGAAATTCAACACCTTACAGGCAAATGGGCTACTGACCCTCTCTACGACCAAAAACTTGAACACATCATTGCCTTGATTTTCCAGGGTTATGTGCCACCAAAAAAATCCACCTCTATCCTTTTTGATTAAAAGGGGATTGTTATCAATCGTTTTTGTTGATTATTTCAGCTGGGAATGATTTTTCATCTCCATTGTTCTGTTAACTTTGCAAGGATGGAACAACAGGGTGTTTTTATTTCGTTGGGATCAAATATGGGCAACAGGCTCAGGCAGTTAAATCTTGCAGTGAAAGCCATTGGTCAGCACTGTGGCCCTGTTGTTAAAGCTTCTTCGGTGTATGAAACGGAACCCTGGGGATTCGATGCGGCTTTATCTTTTTTTAACCAGGTTATAAGTATTGAACCAATTCTGGATGCAACTGCTCTCATGGAATGCCTGTTGGAGATTGAGCAGCGGCTAGGCCGGAAACGTGTACCCGGTGATGCATATACATCCCGGCTCATCGATCTTGACTTGTTGTATTTTCAGAAACAGGTGATTGAAACGGAGAAACTCATAATACCTCATCCACGCTTACACCTCCGCCGCTTTATTTTGGTACCGCTAACCGAAATTTCTCCGGATTTTAATCATCCTATTCTCTTAAAGAGTCACAAGGAATTACTTTCAAGCCTTTCAGACAAAGGCCTGGTTTCTATGTTACCACCAAGTATTTCGATATGACAGTTCATACTTCACCTTATCAGTTTATTGCTATCGAAGGCACAATTGGTGCAGGCAAAACCTCTTTATCCAGCCGCATCGCACATGATTTCAATGCCCGCCTCATACTCGAACAGTTTGAAGACAATGCCTTTTTACCACGTTTTTATGAAGATCAGGAAAAATATGCCTTTCCACTTGAGATGTCATTTATGGCGTCCAGGTTTCAGCAGCTCAAAGATCAGCTTGGAACACACGACCTCTTTAAATCATTTACAATTGCAGATTATTATGTGGCAAAATCTTTGATATTTGCGCGGAAAACCCTACAATCTGATGAGTTTAATCTCTTTCAGCGGTTTTTCCATCTCATTGACGTTTCATTGCCAAAACCTGATTTGCTGGTTTATCTTTATCTTGATGTTGATAAACTGCAACTCAATATCAAGCGACGTGGCAGAACTTATGAACAACAGATTAAGGATGAATACCTGAGCCAAATCCAATCGGGTTATTTTGATTTTATTCGTCAGCAGCAGGATATGCGTATTCTTTTACTTGATACGAACCAACTTGATTTTGTTGCCAACGACGCACATTATCAATTGATGCTCGACGTAATCTTCAAAACATATCCTCCAGGGGTTCACCGAATTACCTTTTAAAAAAAAAGCTGACCATCAGGCCAGCTTTTTTATTTCATTTAGTGAATGAATTTATTTTACGATTGCCTGGAAGTCGGCTTCGCCAAACAACTTCATGAACTCTCGATCGTTTTTAGCAGTTGCTTTATAACTGCTGTCCTTCTGAATTGCTTTCATCAGACTGCTGTATACTTCAGCATTGTTTCCGGTGCGTGCACCAAGAATTGCTTTCAGATAGGAAGTTTTGGCATCGTCAGCACCGCAATTAAGAGTGGTTTTAGCGGCATCATACTCTTTGTTGAGTAATTGTGCCAAAGCAAGGTTATAGTCGCATTTTTCACCTGCCATCTGGCTGACAGCCTTACTGTAATCACCTTTAAAGATGTTGACAACACCATTGTTGTAGTCAACATTGGCGCCAAGTTGTTTGGCTTTATTAAGATTTGCTTCAGCTGATTTGAAATCGCGCTGCATGATATTTACAACAGCGAGGTTGTTGTAAACAGCAGCTGATTTATCTGACATGGTCAAGGCTTTTTCAAGCAAAGTTTTGGCTTCAGCTGTATTGCCAAGGTTGATCTCAACTTCGGATGCATTCAAGACAGCCCGCATGCATTTGGGGTGCAAATTCATGGTGCTGGCATAAATCATTTGCTTGGTTTTGAGATCGTTAGTTAAGGTAGCAGCGTATAGTAACTCATTGAGGGTCAATTTCGAAGGATCGGTAGTTGAGAGATTTGCAATTTCATCATCTGTTTTCTTCGGTTCAAAAGTGTTCACAGTGATGATGGCACGACGAAGTGGAGGAAGGATTTCTTTTTCCAATTCAGGATAAATTAGAATCATATTTCTGATTTCTTGTTCGCGCTGTGCAGGGCTTGCCGAACGTACAACGTTCAGAATAGCATTTTTGTCTTTTATGGAAGAAGCTTCAACAGCAGCCATAAATCCGTTCCAGTCAGGTCCGTTACCGGTCTTGTTGTATGACAATTCCTTCACATCTTTAATTGGCAGGGTATTGTCTTTCTTTTTCAGCATTTTTTTGAACTCATCATTCAGGTAACCAATAGCGGTACCTGCGCGTCTTTCTGACAAACCACTGTTAAAGGTTTCTTCTCCTTCAGGTGATGCCCAACCAGCGATGGTGATGTCCTTTAAGGCATAACCCATTTCAAGATGTTTGGTAACACCTTTTAATGCTGCAGCATTGTTTTCATCTTTGTTGAGTGGCAGATTCCAGTTAAGGTTGTGCATATTTACAGGGAAGTAAATGTTGGCATTCTGAGTAAGGATTGTAACTTTTTCATATCCATGAGCAGCACTGGAAGTTTTGGCTTTGTCGGCAATCCTTTTGGAAGTGTATATTACACCATCATCGAGTTTACGCTGTGGAGCAGTGAAATATTTTTCGTTGGCAACAACAGCATCACGGGTTGTGCTTGTTACTGATTCAGATGCATAGATCAATGGGGCAACCACAAGTTCACTTACATTCAGATTTGGCTGATAAGGAACTTTGCAAACATATGTAAATGAACCACCATTGGCATAATTAACCGGTGTTCCGTCTCCGCTAACCTTTTCGCCTTTGAAAGTCATAGGTTTTAACGGTGTTGAACCACCATCATAGGTGAGTACAGGTGTGAAGTTCATGACGGCATTTTTCTTGAAATATTTAGGCGGGAAAGTGCCTTTAATCGTAACAAGCACTGAGTCACCTTTTTCTTCCAATGGTTGTGGCATTGCTTCGAGGGTAACGAGATCAAATTTTTCAGCCATGCTTTTAACACTGCTGCTGATAAATTTGTAACGCAAACCAAAGTTCAGATGTGCAAAAAGGTCTCCTTCGTATGTGCCTTCAGGCCAGTGCCTGTTATCTGAACCATCATCAACGAATGCATCAAGACGGTCGGTATCAGCAAAATTGAAGGTGTAATCGGCATAGATATCAACTTTCTCTCCAGCATGATAGGTTAATTCAGCACCAACAGGTACGATCCATGCATTTGCTCTGTCGCCTGCCCATCCTTGTTCGGTTGTATTGGTACCATAACCGATTTCAGGATCAAAAGCCAAACCGGTTGTTTTGTCAACGGCCCTTGCTTTCCAGTTAATCTGGCCAAAACCTATGTGGGTTTTTAAGCCAAATTTCCTGTCAGGATTGTAACCGGCGAAAAGATTGATCATGTCGAAGGAGGCGTTGAGCGACAAATCAAAGAATTTTGATTCATCAATCATGGCATTTCTTACCTGGCCGTTGTTGATAGCATCTTTCTCGCCACCAAAAGCACCCAATCTGAACTTACCAAACGCTCCAACAACAGGTGTAAACTGATAACCTACGCCCAAACCCCCATTAAATTTCAGGTTGGCAGGATCTGCCAGGAATCCGTATTTGTTCAAATCACCGTGGAAGAGGCTTAGACCTGCTTCTCCAAAAACGCTGAAATAGGGATCGAAAACGCTGGTTTTCTTTTCTTTAGTCTCTGAAGCTTTCTCCTGACCATAGAAATTTAATGGCGTGAAAGCCAAAACCATGATCAGTGCTAATGCAGAAAGTAAAAGGTTTTTTTTCATAACAGTTTGATTAGGTGTCTAATATTTAATTTATTGATCAATAATTTACTTAGTCAGTTGCAAACTTTTTTTAACATAACTCATGCAAAAATAGAGAATAAAATTCTAAATGCAAGTAAAAAAGTGTAACATTTCTATTTGATATCCCGCGTTTACGTATTTTTTTTTCTAAAGTTTCAGACGTGTCTTATTCGAATATTACTTTTAGTAAAGCTTTTTAACAAATAAGTAATTGATTTGTTTGAATGAGAATATTTTTAATCACCCTGGTGTTCTGACAGAATGCTTTTAAAATTCAAAAAGCATTGCCAAAGGACAATTCCTCCACAAACAGCCACATTCAATGAATGCTTTGTGCCGAACTGCGGGATTTCAATGACTTTGTCGCTTAATTGAATTATTTCATCACTTACTCCATCAACTTCGTTACCAAATATGAATGCCATTGGAATCTTAAGCTCCGCATTATTAAGCTGAATGCTTTCTGTTGTTTGTTCGATACTGGCAATGAAATATTTCATTTCTCTGAGTTTTTTTAAAGCTTCCGTCGTTGTTGCGAAATATTCCCATGCAACGTTTTCTGTTGCGCCAAGTGCCGTTTTCTGAATCTCACGATGAGGAGGGCAGGCTGTGATTCCGCAAAGGTAGATAGCTTCAATCCGGAATGCATCCGCCGTTCGGAAAAATGAGCCGATGTTTAGCAACGACCGGATGTTGTCGAGCACAACAACAACAGGCATTTTGGCGGCCTGTTGATATTCTCCTGAACTTAACCTGTTCAATTCTGACATACTAAGTTTCCGCATCCTTTTTTCTGCAAATGTATGAAAACGTTTTTCGGAGTCTCTTGTCTTTTCGCTTAAAGTGTATCTTTGCTTCGCTGACCCAATAATTAATTCTATGCAAGAAGGCGGAAACGTCGAGACACCTTTGATGAAGCAGTATAACAGTATCAAGGCAAAATATCCTGATGCTTTGCTGCTATTCCGTGTAGGGGATTTTTATGAGACATTCGGAGCCGATGCCATTCGTACGGCGGAAGTGCTGGGAATTGTGCTCACGCGGCGTGCTAACGGAGCTGCCTCTTTCGTGGAATTAGCCGGTTTTCCGCATCATTCGCTTGATACATATCTTCCGAAGCTTGTAAAAGCTGGTCACAGAGTTGCCATTTGCGATCAGCTGGAGGATCCAAAACTAACTAAATCAATTGTAAAACGTGGTGTGACTGAGTTGGTTACACCCGGAGTTTCCTACAATGACAACGTTCTGAACCAGAAGGAGAATAATTTTCTCGCAGCCATACACCTGACGGATCAGCTTTCGGGTATCGCATTTCTCGATATAAGCACAGGTGAATTCATGGTTGCTGAAGGCATGCCCGAATACCTGGATAAACTCATTCAAAGCTTCAGGCCGAGTGAAGTGGTTATTCAACGAAACAAGCGAAAAACATTTCTTGAAAACTATGGTGACCGGTTTTATCTGAATGTTTTTGATGACTGGGTGTTTACTCATGAGTTTGCATACGAGAACCTTTGTCGTCATTTTAAAACGAAGTCCCTGAAAGGCTTCGGACTCGAAGATTTCAGGCATGGAATCATCGCTGCCGGGGCTGCTTTGCACTACCTCTCAGAAACTCATCACGACAAGCTGGAGCATATTCGTTCGCTGTCGCGCATTGATGAAGGACAGCATGTTTGGCTGGATAAGTTTACAATCCGAAATCTGGAATTACTTTATTCGCCTCATAATGAGGCTAAAACACTTGCTGATATTCTTGACTTTACTGTCTCACCCATGGGTAGCAGGTTGCTTAAACGCTGGATTGCCTTGCCTTTGAAAGTCAGGAAACTGATTGAAGAGCGACACGACATCGTGGAAGTTCTCATTACACGAACTGATTTGCTGGCTGTCTTGCAAGAATCAATGCGCCTAACAGGTGACCTTGAAAGACTGATTTCAAAGGTGGCTCTTGGCAGAATCAATCCGCGTGAATTACTACAGGTGAGTGCTGCGCTCAGCCAGGTTGAGCGCATCAGGGAGATTTGTCTTGTCTCAGCGCACAAAGGACTGCTATCTATTGCCGAACAGCTTAACCCATGTCAGCTCATCCGTGAGAAAATTGCCCGTACTCTGATGTCTGACCCTCCTGCTGTTGCCGCCAAGGGTGGCCTGATAGCCGATGGTGTTTCTTCCGAATTGGATGAACTCCGTTCGCTTTCAAGACATGGAAAGGAGTATCTGCAGTCGCTACAGAAAAGGGAACTTGAACGAACAGGAATCAGCAGTCTCAAAGTGGGCTTTAACAATGTTTTTGGTTACTATCTTGAAGTAACGAATGCGCATAAAAATAAAGTTCCTGATGATTGGATAAGAAAACAAACACTCACCGGATCAGAACGTTATATTACAGAGGAGTTAAAGGTCTATGAGCAAAAGATCTTAGGTGCCGAGGAGAAAATGCTTCAGATTGAGTTGGCAGCTTTTTCTGAGTTGGTTTTGGAAGTCGGGTCGTATGTAGGGCCGGTTCAACTGAATGCTGCATTGATAGCCAGAGTCGACTGTTTGGCATCCTTTGCGTCGGTGGCACTGAAGAATAATTATGTCAGACCCAGGTTAAACGAAGGTTTTTCCATTGATATCAAAGACGGAAGGCATCCGGTTATTGAGCGTCAGCTTCCGGCAGGGGAATCTTATGTTGCCAATGATGTTTATCTGGATGGCGACAACCAACAAATTATCATTATTACAGGGCCGAATATGTCTGGTAAATCGGCCTTGCTCAGGCAAACTGCCTTAATCGTGCTGATGGCTCAGATGGGGAGTTTTGTACCGGCTTCAGCAGCAGTTATCGGGCTCGTTGATAAAGTATTTACTCGCGTGGGGGCAAGCGACAATCTGTCGTCGGGCGAGTCAACCTTCATGGTAGAAATGAATGAAACAGCCAGCATTTTAAACAACATTTCAAGCAGGAGCCTTGTTCTGTTGGATGAAATCGGGCGCGGCACAAGTACCTACGATGGCATTAGCATCGCCTGGGCGATTACAGAATACCTGCATGACCATCCATCCTTCAGGGCCAAAGTGATGTTTGCAACGCACTACCACGAGCTCATTGAGATGTCAGCCTCCTTTTCCAGGATTGTTAATTTTCATGTAGCCGTTAAGGAGGCAGGCAACAAAGTTATTTTTCTCCGGAAACTAAAAAAGGGAGGCAGCGCCCACAGTTTTGGTATTCATGTCGCAACGATGGCCGGCATGCCGCCAAAAGTCATCGACAGGGCCAATCAGTTGTTGGAGATGTTGGAAAAAAGTCACTCCGATGCTAATCTCAGACAGGTTTCAGGAAAGAAGAAAAGTGCCTCCAACAGTGATGGTTATCAGCTCAGTTTTATTCAACTGGATGATCCCTTGCTTCTACAGATTAAAGACGACATTCTCAACACCAATATCGATACCCTTACACCTGTCGAAGCCTTGATAAAGCTGCATGAGATTAGAAAGCTACTGGGTAAGTAGACTGATATTCAATAAGCTATTTTAAAGGGAATTTTTTTTTGAAAAAAACTTGTTTTGTAATTAAAATCTTGTGTACATTTGCAGCCTCAAAACTGAAAACAGTGCGTTGACATCCTGCGGAAATAGCTCAGTTGGTAGAGCACGACCTTGCCAAGGTCGGGGTCGCGAGTTCGAGTCTCGTTTTCCGCTCAAAAAAAATCCCGATTTTTTCGGGATTTTTTGTACCTACCTAAGCCCGAGTGGTGGAATTGGTAGACACGAAGGACTTAAAATCCTTTGGCCATTGCGGTCGTGCCGGTTCGAGTCCGGCCTCGGGTACACGGTAAAAAGAAAGTCTCTGAAGCTATATGCTCCGGAGACTTTTTTTCGTTTACCAATTAAATATTTGATTATCAATACATCTGATTAGGATTCATTCATATCTTTTGTTTGTGGAATGATGTCAGGATTATGCCAGCTGGCATAGAGCGTATAGGCATTGGCAATCCGAAGCACCTCGCCTTCCAGCAGTTCTTTATCAATCTCTTTGATTTTTTTGGCCGGAACACCGGCATAAACGCTACCCGACTCAACTTTCATATCCTTAGAAACAAGCGCGCCAGCTGCGACAATACTGTTTTTTTCAACCACAGCACCATCCATGATGATAGCTCCCATGCCAACGAGTACGTTGTCTTCGATGGTACAGCCGTGGATAATGGCGCGGTGCGCGATAGAAACGTTGTTGCCGATTTTTACAGAAGCTTTTTTATAGGTGCAATGTACGATTGATCCATCCTGAATATTCACATTGTTTCCGATGCGGATGCTGTGCACATCTCCACGCACAACTGCATTAAACCATATACTGCAATGATCACCCATCTCCACATCACCAACAATGGTTGCATTGTCGGCAATGAAACAGTTTTTACCGATTACAGGATAATGTCCGCCGATTTCTTTGATGTATGGCATACAAGTTTGAGTTTATTACTGAGATACAGGGCTCTGGTTTATTCTTTGGGGTGGTTTTGATTTTCTCTTGAAGGATAATCAATCGAATAGTGCAGGCCAATACTTTCTTTGCGCTGGCTGGCAAATTTAATAATCAGGTAGGCCACGTTGATCATATTGCGCAATTCGCACAATTCCACTGAGATCACAGATTTGTCATACAAGGCTTCTGTTTCCTGATAGAGTATTTCGAGTCTTTGAGCCGCTCTTTCGAGCCTGAGGTTGCTTCGTACGATACCCACGTAATTGCTCATGATGGATTGTAGCTCTTTTCTCGATTGGGTGATGAGTATCATCTCTTCGTTCAGGACGGTGCCTTCGGCATTCCAGTCAGGTATATTTTCCATGAAACTTATTTCCGAATGGCGCGCTATTGTATCGGCACTTGCCCTGTGTGAAAACACCAATGCTTCAAGCAATGAGTTGGATGCCAGTCTATTGGCTCCGTGAAGCCCGGTTGAAGCAACTTCTCCTGAAGCATAAAGATGATGAATGGATGTGCGTCCGTTTGCGTCTGTTTTGATTCCGCCACAAATGTAGTGGGCTGCCGGAACAACGGGAATCATTTCTTTCATGATGTTCAGCCCGATACTCAGACATTTGGCATGTATGCCGGGAAAGTGATCCAGGATTTCACGTTCATGAATATGTCTTGCGTCCAGATAAACATGCTCCATGCCTGAAAGCTTCATTTCGTTGTCGATGGCACGTGCAACGATGTCACGTGGAGCAAGTGAACCTCTCTTATCGTATTTCTGCATGAATTCCTTTCCTTTGTGGTCTTTCAGAATGGCTCCGGCTCCACGAAGGGCTTCTGTAATCAGAAAACTTGGTTTTTCCCGCTGGTTATATAGCGAGGTTGGATGAAACTGGATGAATTCCATATTGTCGACAATGCCTTTGGCCCTGTAAAACATGGCAATCCCATCTCCGGTAGCAATGGTGGGGTTTGTAGTTGTTTGATAAACATTGCCGGCGCCACCGGTAGCTATCATAGTGGTTTTCGCTAAAACGGTTTCAATAGCGCCATTTTCAGGATTCAACACATAGGCGCCGAAACATTGAATGTCACCATGCGTGCGACGGACAATTTTTCCCAGATGGTGCTGGGTTATCAGGTCGATGGTAAAATGGTTTTCAAGGATCTCGATGTTTGGATGTCTAATCACTTTTTCTGTCAGGGCCCGTTGAATTTCTGACCCTGTCCGATCCTGATGGTGAAGCACACGGAATTCGGAATGACCTCCTTCACGGGCGAGGGCATAACGGCCCGACGACTCCTTATCGAAATGGGCACCCCATTCGATCAGCTCTTTAACTCTTTCGGTTGACTCGGTGATGGTTATTCGAACAATTTCTTCATTATTCAGAAAACTACCAGCCACAAGGGTGTCGTGTATATGCTTATTGTAGGTGTCGGGGTTATACATCACAGCCGCGATGCCTCCCTGAGCATACCAGGTGGCTGTTTCGTTAACACTTGTTTTACTTACAATCAACACCCGTCCATGGTCGGCAACTTTGAGTGCATAACTCAATCCGGCGATGCCTGTACCGATAACCAGAAAGTCAACCTGCCTTTTCATAAAGTGGCTTTCAGCTTACAAACCGAGAAGGATTTCTTCAGGATTGCGTGCCCCATAAAGCATGCGAAGCGGATTTTCGAGCATCTCTTTCACCTTAACAAGGAATCCTACCGACTCACGACCGTCGATGATCCGGTGGTCATAGCTCAGAGCAACATACATGATCGGATGAATTTCAACTTTGCCCTGAATGGCAACAGGCCTTTCAACGATGTTGTGCATTCCCAAAATAGCCGATTGGGGTGGGTTGATAATGGGTGTTGATAACATCGATCCGAAAACGCCACCGTTCGTAATGGTGAAGGTGCCACCACTCATCTCATCAAGACTTAGTTTGTTATCTCTGGCCTTTAGGGCTAACTCCTTGATCTTTAATTCTATTTCTGCCAAAGAAAGTGATCCGGCGTTGCGTACAACCGGAACCACAAGTCCTTTGGGCCCTGAAACAGCAATGCTGATATCGGCATAATTATAGGTCACGATTTCATCGCCATCAATTTGAGCATTTACCTGTGGATACAGTTTCAAAGCTTCAGTAACGGCTTTGGTAAAAAATGACATAAAACCAAGGCTGACATTGTGCTTGGTCTTAAACTGGTCTTTAAATTGATTGCGTAATTGCATGACGGGTGTCATATTCACCTCGTTGAAGGTGGTCAGCATGGCTGTTTCGTTCTTTACCGAAACCAAACGCTCCGAAAGCTTTTTGCGAAGCATGCTCATTTTTTTTCGCTCTTCTGTTCGTTCGGTCTCAGAATCAAGGCTTTGGATCGAAGCAGATTTGACAGGTACAGCTGTTGTGCCGGATTTCTGATCAAGCACAAAGGAGATGTCTTTTTTGCCGAATTTGTAATGTAGCAGAAAGTCAAGCATCTCTGATTCACTCATTCCCGAGTCATGAAGCATCTTTCGCGCGAGTGGTGTAAGGTTCAGAGGAGCTGATGCCTGAGGTGTGCTGGCAGCTTTTTCATCCCGGACTGATGGTGCCACTTCAGGATCTTTTGGCCTGGATTCGGAATGTATTTCAGAGGCTGGGGCTGATGGGGCACCGTTCGTGGCGGCAGTTTCGATGGTTGCGACAATGCTGCCAACTTCGATTGTTTTGCCTTGTGAAACTTTTAGCCTGATAACACCAGCTGCTTCAGCTGCGATGCTCAGTGTGGCTTTGTCCGAATCAATTTCGGCGATGTCCTGATCTTTTTCAACATAAGCGCCATCTTCAACAAGCCAGTTGCTGAGCTGCACTTCGGTGATCGATTCACCCGGGCTGGGTACTTTGACTTCTAGGATCATGATGATTTGAATTATTCGAGTTTCTTAAGGGCTGAGTGAAATTTGCTGTCGATCATATCCACCTTCATGGTTTTTAACTCCTGATCGAATGACCGCCATTTGTTACCGATGCAAACCATTCCACATTGGTCTTCAACAAAGGGACATTCACATGATTCAAACGCTTTGTCAATAATTTTTTGCTGCCTGATGACATGGAATTTGGACGAACCGGTGGCAGGACTTCCACTTTCAGGACGGGCAATCAACCTGAGCTTCAAGTAATTCAATTCATGATGAATGAAGCGCCATGCACCCATGTTGAGTGGTTCTTCCTGCACCCAGATGTAGGTTCGGGCCTGATTGTATTTCGCAACAATCGCTTTGATCTGATGGTGTGGCAATGGATAAAGTTGTTCGATTCTGACAATGGCAACACTTCGATCATTTTTCTTTTGTTTTTCATCGATCAGATCGTAATAAACTTTACCGGTGCAGAAGAGTATTTTTGTAACCGTTTCATTTTCAGCTTCATGATCATCAATCAGTTCGCTGAATTTGCCATTGACGAGGTCGTCGGCTGACGAAATGCATGCTGGGTGACGAAGCAGGCTTTTGGGTGTGAAAATGATCAGTGGTTTTCGGAAAGATCTTTTTAGCTGACGGCGCAGGATGTGATAAAAATTTGCCGGAGTGGTGCAGTTGGCGACCTGGATATTGTTTTCGGCACAGAGTGTCATGAATCGTTCGATGCGGGCGCTTGAATGTTCAGGTCCCTGGCCTTCGTAACCATGAGGGAGCAAGACAACGAGGTCATTCATCACGTTCCATTTTTCTTCGGCACTGGATATAAACTGATCAAAAATGATTTGGGCTCCATTGTTGAAATCACCGAACTGAGCTTCCCAAATCGTTAAGGTGTCGGGTGAAGCTAGTGCATAACCATACTCAAAACCAAGTACACCATACTCTGAGAGTAGCGAGTTGTAAATATCGAATGGTGCCTGACCGGGCGCGATATGGTTAAGTGGTGTGAATTCCTGTTCGGAGTCTTCAACCCTTAAAACTGCATGCCGGTGTGAAAAAGTGCCTCGCCCGACATCTTGTCCACTCAATCTAACCCGATGACCTTCAAGCAGAAGTGTTCCGTATGCTAGCAGTTCGGCGAGAGCCCAATCGACTTTCTTTTGACCGAAAAACATTTCTTTACGCTGTTCCTGCAGTTTTGCCGTTTTTTTGAAAAATTGCAAAGACTCAGGCAGGGAGGTTATTTTTTCTGCAATAAGATTTAATTTTTCCCTTTCAAAGCCGGTTTCGGGCGAAAGATCAAAATCATTACGCCCCGCTTTACGAATCGATTGCCAGGTTTCCTGAAGGAAGTTTGTTATGGATGCTTTGAGCTTTGCCTTGGCGCCTGTGAGGCTGTTTTCAAGTATCTCGAAATGATGCTTTTCCAGGTTGTCAATTTCTTCCTGGCTCATAATGCCTTCGCTGAGCAATCGGGTGGCATATATTTCTCTTGGATTGGGGTGTTTTTCAATAACTTTGTATAGGATAGGCTGTGTGAATCGTGGTTCATCTCCCTCATTGTGGCCATATTTCCGGTAACAAAGCAGGTCGACATAAACATCTTTATGAAAGCGGTCTCTGAATTCCAGGGCAGTTTGTACCGCGTAAACAACGGCTTCCGGATCATCGCCATTTACGTGAAAGACGGGTGATTGCGTTACTTTGGCCACATCGGTGCAATATGTACTTGATCGTGCATCGAGATAATCGGTGGTAAAGCCAATTTGGTTGTTGACCACGAGGTGGACGGTTCCACCGGTTTTATACCCTTTGAGTTCCGACATCTGGGCAATTTCATAAACAATACCCTGCCCGGCAATACTGGCGTCGCCGTGAATGAGAATAGGTGTTACCTTGCTGTAGTCACCATTATAAATAAGATCGGTTTTAGCTCTGGCAATGCCTTGCACCACAGGATCAACAGCTTCAAGATGAGACGGGTTAGGAGAGAGGGTCAGCTTTATGGTTTTGCCATTGGTAGCTTTTCGCACAGAGGTATAGCCCAAATGGTATTTAACATCTCCCAACAGGGTTTCATCTTCGTATTCTTTGCCTTCGAATTCGCTGAAAATATCCATATAAGGTTTGCGTAGAACGTTGGCTAAAACGTTTAGCCTGCCACGATGGGGCATGCCTATTACGAACTCAACCGTTCCAAGTTCCGCGCCTTTTTCCATGATAGCTTCCAATGCAGGAATCAGTGATTCGGCTCCTTCGAGAGAAAATCGCTTTTGTCCGGGGAACTTTTTATGAATAAAACGCTCAAAATTTACGGCCCTGTCCAGCTTGGTGAGAATGAACTTTTTGTCGGAAACTGAATGGTTTGGTGTGTTTCGGCTCGATTCCATTTTTTGCAGCATCCATTTATTGATCTCAACATTTCGGATGTACATAAATTCAGCACCAAAGGAGCGACAATAAGTTTGATGCAGGGTATCAATGATTTTTTGCAAAGGAGCCGGGCCTATACCAATTTCATTTCCTGCTTCAAAAATGACGTCAAGATCCTTGACGGTTAGTCCGTAGTTCGTGATCTCGAGTGTCGGAAAATAATTTCTGCGCTTGCGAACAGGGTTGGTAGCCGTGAACAAATGACCACGTTTGCGGTAGTCATCAATCAGATTCATGACCTTAAATTCATTAGAGGTCTTTGGGTTCTGAACGGGTTTTGTTTGGTAATTGCGTGCAGCAAAATCAAAACCTTCAAAAAAACGTCTCCAACCTTCATCCAGCTTATCAGGGTCATTTCTGAAAAGCAGGTAAAGCTCTTCAATGGCAGCTGGGTCGTTACTATTGAGGAAATGATATGTATCCATGGACAGGGTTGTGAATGATTTTGATGCAAAATTAACACAAAATTCAGGAATGCTGATACCTGAATAGCGTTTTGGCCTGCCATAAACAAAAAAAAGGCCTTCTGATGCAGAAAGCCTTTTTTAAGGTGGTGTCTGAAACTATTCAGGCATGATTGCTTCAACAGGGCACACATCGGCACATGAGCCGCAATCGGTGCACAAATCAGCATCAATCACATAGATATCTCCTTCTGAAATGGCATCAACAGGACATTCGTCAATGCAGGTACCGCAAGCTGTGCAGTCATCAGTAATTTTATAAGCCATAACATGCGTTATTTAAGGTTGTACAATAATTTCGCTGCAAATATATACAAGTTGAATTCATTCTTTCAATCTGTTGGATTAATTTATAGGCAATCTAAATTATTTGACCCAAAACCTGCCATGTTGCGAATGAAAGACACATCGTTAAAACTGCATATTTAGACTGATTATAATTTAGCTGTTATGTACTTTTACCTTTTGTAGTATAATCACGATTTAAGGTAATGATATACAAATAGATATGATTTGTTGACATCCAAAGCGCAATCGATTTCTGAAAATGCCTGAGAAGGCATTGTGATAATGGACGTTGAAAACTTTTACCTTTGCACAAAAATTAACATTCATCATATGACAATCAAAAATAGCAGGGTTGTGGAGCTCGAACAGGTAGTAATCCGCTTTGCGGGTGACTCTGGTGACGGCATGCAGCTGACAGGTTCGCTCTTCTCTGATTCTACGGCATTTGCGGGAAATGATTTTGCCACTTTTCCTGATTATCCTTCCGAAATCAGAGCACCACAGGGAACTGTTTCCGGAGTTTCAGGTTTTCAGATTCATTTTGGCCAGAAAACGGTCTATACCTCGGGTGACCTGGCTGATGTGCTTGTTGCAATGAACCCGGCTTCACTCAAAGCGAATATGCGTTGGGTGAAGGAAGGTGCCATCATTATCGTTGATGGTGATGCTTTTGTTGACAAAGGCATTGAGAAAGCTGGCTATAAATCCGACCCTACCATGGATGGCAGCCTGAGTGGCTTTAAGTTGATTAAAAGTCCGATTTCTACTCTGACAAAGGAGGCGGTAAAGCACCTCGATATCGATTTGAAATCGACCATGAAAACAAAGAATATGTTTGCCCTGGGTATTGTCATGTATTTGTTTAATCGCGATCCGGAGGTGATTCATAAATATTACGAAAAGAAGTTTAAGGCAAATCCCATTGTTGTTGAAGCCAACAAGGCAGTGTTGTCAGCTGGTTACAACTATGCAGATACACTCGAGCTTTTCGGCACTACCTTCAAAGTGGAACCTGCTCCTCTTGCCAAAGGTCGCTACAGGAATATTACGGGTAATATTGCAACAGCATGGGGATTTATGGCTGCATCCGAGCGATCAGGCCGTCCTTTGTTTCTCGGTTCTTATCCCATCACCCCAGCTACTGAAATTTTGCAGGAGCTAACGTATCACAAAAACCTCGGCGTCAAGGCATTTCAGGCAGAAGATGAAATTGCCGGCATTGTTTCGGCGATTGGTGCAAGTTACACCGGGGCGATGGCAATTACAACAACAAGTGGTCCGGGTTTGTCGCTCAAGTCTGAAGCCATCGGTTTGGCTGTAATGACAGAGCTACCCCTGGTTATTGTCGATGTTCAACGCGGTGGCCCTTCAACCGGACTACCCACCAAATCAGAACAAAGCGACCTGATGCAGGCCTTGTTCGGACGCAACGGCGAAGCACCTGTGATTGTGATTGCCGCAAAAAGTTCATCTGATTGCTTTTACAGTGCCTATGAGGCTTCAAAACTCAGTCTGGAACACATGACCCCTGTTATACTGCTCACGGATGGCTCTCTGGCCAATGGTTCAGAGGTGTTTAAAATCCCTGAAATGGCAAGTTTGCCTCCTATTAACCCACCCCTCGTCGCACCAAATGATCCGGATTATAAACCATACCGCCGTGATCCTGAACGACTCAATCGTTTTTGGGCTATTCCCGGAACGGAGGGACTCAGGCACCGTGTTGGTGGCCTCGAGAAAGAAGACGGCAGTGGAAATGTATCGCATGATCCGCTTAATCATCAAAAAATGACCATGTTGCGCGAAGCCAAAGTGCAGAAGGTGGCTGAGTTTATACCACAACAAGAGGTGTATGGTGACGATGAGGCAGATTTGCTTGTTGTAAGTTGGGGTGGTACTTTTGGCGTAATGCTAACCGTGGTTGAAAAAATGCAGGAGCAAGGTAAATCAGTTGCACTGGCGCATTTTAAACACATTATGCCTCTACCTTCTAATACAGAAGATTTGCTCGGACGCTATAAGAAAATCATTGTGTGTGAAATTAACAACGGACAGTTTGTTAAGTATCTGAAGATGAATTTCCCACAGTTTAAATACCTTCAATATAATAAAATTCAAGGTCTTCCATTTATGGTTGCAGAACTTGAATCAAGGTTTAACGAACTTTTAAATGACTAATCAGATGGACCAACAGATAATAGAAACAGGCGTTGTGCAGTTGACCAAAGAAGATTTCAGCAGTGATCAAATGGTGAAATGGTGCCCCGGTTGTGGTGACCATGCTATTTTGCATGCAGTTGAAAATGTATTTCCTGAATTGGGGGTGCCAAAGGAGGATTTTGTGGTTGTTTCGGGTATTGGATGTTCATCCCGTTTTCCTTACTACATGAACACCTATGGCATACACAGCATTCATGGCAGAGCAGCTGCTATTGCTACCGGAGTTAAGCTTGCCAATCCAAAGCTGAGTGTTTGGATGATCACCGGTGATGGCGATTCAATGGCTATTGGTGGCAATCACTTCATTCACACAATTCGTCGCAACATCGATATTAACCTGTTGTTGTTTAACAACAAGATTTATGGACTTACAAAGGGTCAATACTCCCCGACAACGCCAAAGGGTTCAAAAACAAAAACCAGTCCGCAGGGAACTTATGAGCGGCCTTTTAATCCGGGAGTTCTCGTGATTGGTGCTCAAGGCTCTTTTTTTGCACGAACACTTGATACCAATCCCAAAGCTATGACAGCCGTTTTTCTCGAAGCAGCAAAGCATCATGGTACTTCGGTGGTTGAAATTTTGCAGAACTGTGTCATCTTTGCCAATAAAACCCATGACTTAATCACCAGCCGCGAAACCCGTGACGACAATCAGCTTTTTGTTGAACACGGAAAGCCATTGCTGTTTGGCAAGAATAAGCAGAAGGGTATTGTGTTGAAAGGTACACGTCTTGAGGTTGTTACGATTGGAGAGGACGGTGTGACTGAGCAGGATATTCTTGTTCACGACCAATTTGAGAATGATCCCGGTGTTCATTCCATGCTGGCAGCAATGATGCCTCCCGAATATCCCGTGGCTCTGGGTGTAATTCGTTCGGTAGCGACTGAAACATTCGATCAGGCAATGATGGCTTCCATTGAAGAAGAAAAAGCCAGTGCCTCTATCAGGACAATGGATCAGTTGCTTAACAGCGGGCCAACCTGGGAAATTTCCTAATCGGAACCTATTGAATTAAAAAGGCTGTAATTTATGAAATGACAGCCTTTTTAGTTTTACTGCCGGTTTTTGAGGAAGTCGTAAATAGCAGTTTGCGACCGGATGATTTCTTCGTCTGGCTGCCGTGTTCTATAACTGTTGACTTCATCTGAGTCTGCTTTGTTAACCCAACGCGCTTTGCAATTGTCAGCGAGTTGAATCTGTAGCATTTGATGAAGTTCGTTTTGAATTACTGGATCTTCTATAGGACAGACAAGTTCGAAGCGATGGTCGAGATTTCGAACCATCCAATCAGCAGAAGAAATGTAATAAAGTGGCTGGCCATCATTGGCAAAAACAAACACACGGCTGTGCTCGAGGAATCTGTCAATGATGCTGATGACTTCAATGTTTTCACTTAGGCCTTCAATACCAGGAGTTAAGACGCAAATTCCTCTTACAATGATTTTTATATTCACACCAGCCTGACTGGCTTGGTAGAGTTTTTGAATGAGTACATCATCCACCAGACTGTTCATTTTGAGGATGCACCAGGCCTCTGTGCCGGCTTTGGCATGACGGATTTCGGTGTTGATCAGCCTGAGAAAATGTTTACGGGTGCTGTAAGGTGATATTACCAATTTTTTCAGGTTTGGCGGGCTGTATGGTGTTTCAAAAAGCCTGAACATCTGTCCTACTTCCAGTCCAATCTGCTCATTACTGGTCAATAGGCTGTCGTCAGCGTACACCCTTGCTGTTGATTCGTTGAAGTTTCCCGTGCTGATATTGGTATAATAAACATCCCCTTCAGTTTCTTTGCGACGGATGAGCAGCAACTTGGCATGAACTTTCAGACCTGGAATGGTTTTAATGACTTTCACCCCTTCTTCATGAAGTTTTTCCGACCATTGAATATTGGCTTTTTCATCGAAACGGGCCTGTAGCTCAAGAAATACTGTTACCGATTTGCCGTTTCGGGCAGCATTCACAAGGGCATTGATCACATTGGAATCACGTGCGGCACGATATAAAGTCATTTTTATGCTGCGAACTCTGGGATCAATGGAGGCTTCGCGCAGCAAATCGATGATGTGCATGAAAGTGTGATAAGGATAATGCAACATGATATCTTTTGATTTTATCACGCTGAAGATGCTTTGAAATGGTGGCAAGTCGGGATGGCGCATGGGGGGTAGTGGTTTTGCCCAAAGCGTTTCATGCCCCACATGAGGAAAATCCATGAAGTCGCGAAAATTATGGTATTTCCAGCCGGGGATTAGGATATCTTTCTTATTAATCTTAAATTTTTTTAATAGGAGGTCCAAAATTTCTGCCGGCATATCACGGTCGTAGATAAACCTTACCGGAGCACCTCGTTTGCGCTGCTTTAAGCTTTCTGCCATGATTTCAAGGAAGCTTTTTGACAGGTCATTCTCAAGGTCAAGTTCGGCATCACGGGTAAACTTTATCGAATAAGCATCAAAAATATCGAATCCGAAAGGGAGAAAAATTTCTTCAAAATTATATCTGATCACATCATCGAGCAAAACAACAACAGATTCAATGCCGTCATCAGGTAGAAGGAAAAAGCGTGATACCCTGCTTGTTGGTACCTTCACAAGGGCATAGTCATCCTTGATTTCGGTACGCGAACTTCGCAATCTTACAACCAGGTAAATAGAGTTGTCGCGCAGACCTTGCACATCCTTGATGCCACTGAGCATGATAGGAAAAAGATAAGGCCTGACATGCTGGGTGAAGTATTTTTTTACCTGACGTAACTGTTGAGGATTCAGGTCTCCATAACCAACAATGTTGAAACCATGGTCGCGCAATTCATCCCGCACACTCATATAGGCTTCCATATATGCCTGTTCCTGTTGATCAATGATTGTACGGATTTGCTTGAGTGTTTTAGATGGATCGTAATTCAGGATTTCATGCTTTTCCTTCTGAAGTTCCTTCAAACGCCGCATTGTTGCCACCCGGACACGGAAAAATTCGTCACGGTTGTTGGAATAAATACCTACAAAACGAAGGCGTTCAAACAACGGATTTGCATGGTCCATCGCCTCTTGAAGTACCCTTGCATTGAAATGCAACCAGCTGATCTCCCGGTTGATGAGATTGTTATTTGTCATGTTAGCCAAATTTCATCAATGCTTATTGGTTTATTATTCAACCATTAATTTTGGAAAGGCAACAAACTTAACCTCAAATGGAGCCTTTCTTATTTCATCCCAATGATTGGTTTGAAAGCTCAAGGCAACCACAGCTGAAGTCGGGAGCCAGTCAATAGGTGGTGAAAGGTACAAATTTACGAAATTGGTTAATGCGGGATTATGACCGACGAGCATCACAGCGTTATTTTGATCAGAAAGATCGATGAACACATCAAAGATGCGCGCAGCATCTGCGGCATAAAGCCCGGGTTCAATTTGTATATCTTCTTTCGTAAGCCCAAGACCAACAGCCAGGTAACCGGCAGTTTCACGAGCCCTTAGCGCTGAACTTGTGAGAACAAGATCAGGTTTCACTCCTTTTGATTGAAGAAACGCGATCATTTTTCGGGTTCTTTTCTTTCCCTTTTCCAGCAAAGGGCGCTCATGATCCGACAAGTCAGGGTAATCCCATGATGACTTGGCATGGCGTACGATAAACAATTCTTTCATTTGAAATGCATTGGACCGTAAAATTAATGAAGCCGGTTGATAAACAATATTTTAGCAAGTTAAATTTTTGTAAACCGTTTTTAGCGTTTGTTTAATGTATTTAAAATGAATTGATTAACAGGATCTCTTGTCGTTTTGGTTCTGAATCCTGTTTAAGGTAACCAGGTGATTGTAACAGGGAATTTGCTAATTTCGCTGCTTATAACATCAGATATGAGCCAGGCAGAGTCAATGCTAAAAGTAGTTTCGGTGAACATTTCCTTGCATAAGGGAACTGTAAAGCAAGCCGTGGAAGAGATTCGTTTGTTTGGGAAAGGTGTAGAAGGTGATGCTCATTCGGGCAGCTGGCACAGAATGGTTAGTTTACTTGGAACCGAAAGCTTTGAAAAGTTTGAGGCGGAGGCTGGTCGCAGGCTCGCCTACGGTGAATTTGCCGAGAACATTACAACGCAGGGGATGAAGCTTTATGAAATGGCTCCTTTTGATGAACTGCATATTGGCGATATCATCCTCGAAATAACGCAGATTGGCAAAAAGTGTCATGGCACCGGTTGTGCCATCTACAACGAAGTGGGCAATTGTGTGATGCCAAAAGAAGGTATTTTTGCCCGTGTGATCAGGGGAGGTATCGTGAAGGCCGGTGATGGGATGTTGTATAAGCCAAAAGTTTTCAAAGTTATGTTGATCACCCTCTCCGACAGGGCTTCAGCCGGTGAATACGAAGATCGCAGCGGCCCGGAAATCCGTCAACATCTGGAAGCTTTTTTTTCAATCAACCGATGGCAAGTGAATTTTGACTGCCGGCTGATTGCCGATGATCCTGAGCTTCTGGATAGGTTGCTGCTTGAAGCTGAAGAAAATGGCTGTGATATGGTATTTACAACCGGAGGCACCGGTATAGGTCCGCGCGATTTTACACCTGAGGTGGTCAAAAAACGACTCAGCATAGAAATTCCAGGAATTATGGAAGCCATCCGAATGAAGTTTGGTGCCGAAAAACCAAATGCCTTGCTTAGCAGAGGTGTGGCTGGCTTGATGGGGAGCACCTTTATATATGCTATGCCTGGTAGTGTAAAGGCTGTGAAAGAATATATGTCGGAGATTACCAAAACTCTCAGACACTTGCTTTTTATGCGAGCCGGCATTGACACTCACTAAACAAAGACTTTTTGAAAGGATGCATCACGAACTCTTTTTCAAATGACTACATTTGCGCATTGAATTATCATGAAGAAGGTTTTTCATCATCTGTCCAGATTTAAATATGTCTATTTCCTGATCGCTTTTGGGATTTGGATGGTTTTTTTTGACCAGAATAATTTTTTTAATCAGATGAAGCTCAAAACAAATTTGCGAAACATTGAGCATCAAAAGCGCTTCTATGAACAGGAAATCAAACGAAACCAGCAGCTTTTGGAAAAATTTCAATATGATACAGCTTTCATGGAACAATTTGGACGAGAGAAATACCTCTTGAAAAAAGACAATGAAGTGATTTATCTCATCGTTCCTGAGGAATGATTTTCATAAAAAAGAAAGACGCGGCCAATACCGCGTCTTTTTTTATGAATTCACATCACATACCTCACTTAAAAGGCACTTGAATAATTTTCCGGATGCTTCTTCTTAATCTTTGACGGTTTTTACATTGATCTTATCAATCATTTGGGTTGATAGAAGTATATAACAAACAGTTGTGCTGACTCTTCTTTGATATAGTGAGCAAATCCAAGACTACTAGCTTTGTCGATCAGCGGAGCAGGTAGGAAAGGAGCTGTAAGTTTATAAACACCATCGGATAAGATTTTCTTTAAGTCAGCTACAACCTGGTTCACAGGGTGTTCGCCACGTTCAAGTAAATCCCTGGCATCAAGTTCAGCAGTGATCGTAGCAGCATCCAGCCAGTCGGGTTTAAGGCGGTTATAACCTGATGAAGCTGTAATGACAGCGGTATCCTGTCCGACCTGCTCCCGCAAATGATTGATCAGATCTTCTAGTTTTACATTACCAATAGCGGCAGCCTGTTGCAAGGTTGTTATCCTTGCAACTGTATTGCGAAGTATGGGATTGCGAAGTTTTGCGAAGGCCGGTACATAGGCAATAAGCACTTCTTCCAGTTGAGGATAGGTTTCGATCAGTTGAAGTACCCTGGTTTTTGGATTGATAATCAATACGTTATTTTCCATTTTATTTTGAATAGGATAAAATTCTTTGTTCCCCTTCCAGTGCTCTGTAAACACTGATATCGTGCGACATTTCGAGTGTACCCAGGTATTCGCCTGCCTCGTTGCGCAAGGCAAAGTATTCGATATGAATCATTTTACCTTTCATATTGATCCAGAATGGCGCACGGGAGGCTTTGCCTGTTTTAAAATCATCAATAATTTTATCTACGATGTGTGCACTTGCGGGCGGGTGACAATGCCTAACGTCGCGGTTAAGTATCGCTCTGTTGCGCTGGAAGATTCGTTCATTACCCTGTGAGAAGTATTTCACCTTATCGTCTTTGTCGACAAAAGTCATGTCTACGGGCAATGTGTTTAAGATCGCCAGCAACTCCTCCACGGAAAAGCTTCCCGAAGGCAGCTGAACATGGTCGCTGGTTTTGTTCATTTCTTTCAGGATGTTGTTTCCAACCCAGGCAGGTTTCCACCATGTTTTGGGATCGATAAGGCAAAACCCGATCTCAATAGATTGTTTCTGAATCTCATACCAGTCGGGCTCAGTAAGTGCATCGAGCGACATTGGCAGAAGAATCTCTTCTTCTTTCACTGTCATGTCAATCACGCCGCTGACCGCAGGCAGAAGCACCATTTCGGCTGAAAAGAGAAGGTCGTCTTTGCCGATGTTGCCAGTTTGAAGCAATTCGATGCTGCCTTTGATTTGTTCTCTTATTTCGTCGTGTTTTCCCCACATTACTTTGGGTGGTCCGGTTATATCGAGCTTTTCGAGAAAAGGAAACAACAGGTATTCTTTTCGCTGATAATGTTTGTCCACATCCATCAGGTTGTTGAAAAAACCACGTAACTGTAGAATCACGGATTCTATTTCGGATTCTGTATTAGCAGGAATACCGGCAATCAGTTCTTTTATCAGTTTTCCAAGGTTGCGCAAAGCCTCATTTTCCTTGATCAGAGTATCAACCGGATGCCCGTCGGGAATTTCTTTGTTGGCAGAAAGGTCGACATTGCCATGCAAAACTGCCGAATGTGCGTCGCACAAACGCAAGACTTCTTCTTCAGGAAGACCTTCGTTGATCAGTTCCTGCTCCACTTCAACCACTTCACCATAGGGTATCTGACTGAGACTCTGCAGTAATTCGTCTCTTACTTCCTGTTCTGAAGCGCCTTCGTGCAGCTTCAGGATTAAGGCTTTTAGCTTGCTCTTTCGCTCTTTTGAATTGTTGATGATTTCGCTCATGCTTTTTTTTGCAAAATTAAAACCTGATAATAAGTAATGAAATACCTAAATATGATGATTTGTTGATTTCATATATACCGAAACAAGCAAAAAAAAGGGGATCAACCGACCCCCTTTTTTTATCGTTGAAGAAACACTCATTTCAATGCTTTCAATGCATTTTGCGCTGCATCGATGGCAGGTTTTGCCGAAATTTCTTTGCCAACTGCCCCTTTCATCCATAGTTGTGGGATAATGCGACCCTGGGTGAAGCTGCGATAAATTTCACCGGCGAAATCTTTGTTTTTAATGTGTTCGCCAAACTGAAATTCGATAAGCTGCCCAATCGGATAAGCCGAAAGATAGAGCGGATTATCGATCATATGACTATAGATACCCAGTATCGGGCTGTCGTGTACCCCGAAAACCGGAGCAAAAAATTGATTCCAAATCTCTGTGGCAATTTGATTAACTGCCCTTTTCAAGTCGGAGGGAGTGGCATCAGGATTGGCATACAACCAGCGCCAAACGCGGATATCAACCAGGGAGACGCCCATGATTTCATAGTTTGACCAAAGGTTATCGAGGGCAGCAAGGTGTTTGCTTTGCTCATTTTGCTGCTCCATGCCAAGCAACTCGAGGTCGCGTGCCTGAAAAACGAAGGCCAGTGCCTCGGTGAATGAGGTGTTGGGGACGCCATTGAGCATGTAGTAATCGACGTTCTGGAGCGTTATAGTTTGTTCCACATTATGGCCAAATTCATGGATAGCAATGTTATAGCCCTTGTAGTCCATGCCGTCAGCACCAATGCGTGTGCGCAACCTTGCTTTGTCTGATTTCATGGCAGCACCCCAGGCATGTCCTGCACCACGTGAAGGGTCAACGATGATTTTAGATGCTATGCTGGCTGCTGAATCGGGATTGAACCCGAATTTTACCAGAATATTTGGTAAATCGTTTTCGAAGGCGGTTTTGTTCGGGTATTTTGCCTTTAGAAGGGCGTCAACTTTACTGATGTCGATGGTTGAGCGTGTTTTAAATCCATCATACCATATGTCCCAGGGTTGGAGTTTTCGTCCCAGCCGCTTTTCAATGTATTTACCCATTTCGAGCAGTACCGGGTTGGAAACAAGATCAGTAAAGATGGCTTCCACATCTTCAACAGGGATTTCCATTTCATCATCAAACTTGCGCTGGATGTAATCCGGAAAATGAGGTGAATAAGCATCGATGCCTTGAGTAGCCTTGAAAAGGTTGAGCAATTGAAGATAGCGGGTATCAGGTTCCGGTTTAAAAACTACCTCTGTTCCGTTTTGATAAAGTTTGTTTGCAACCGGATTCCATTCATAGGCAGAATTATTGATAATTTCCTGAGGAATCTCTTGCCGGATAATTCGTTGCATAACTTCATAAATGATAGCCTGCCTGGCAAATCCATCCTTGTTGGCATATTGCGACTTGATTTCATCACGCAAACCCCAGTGCGAGATGAGCTTCATTTCAGCGGGAAATAAACTTTTGCCCTTTTTATCGATCAGCTTACCGGTGAAAATGTTGTATTCTGAAATGTAGGCATCGGCATCGCTGCTGGCTTGTGAATAGGCTTGCAGATTATTGGCCGGAACGCGAGACTTAAACACATCGCCCATTCTGGCATAGGCCCACTCGAGCCTTGTCCAGGTGTCACCGAGAACCGTTTTTTCTTTCAGGGTGAAGAATGGAAAATTGAGGATGGTGATAAAGGCAATTTTATTATCGAAGAAATCATCGCTTAAATGGGCGCCCGGATTGTATCCGCCAAAGATCCTATCAACTTCAAGTATCTCACCTTCATCCACATGAAGTGGTATTTTTAAACCGACACTCATTTTATTAAAGCTCCCTGAAAGCAACTCAAGGTTGTTTTCGAGCCTGTGAAAGATTGCTTCGCGCTCTTCAGCATTTTTTGCAGAGTAGGTGCGGCATAAAGCTTCGAACTCTTCTGCACTACCATCAGTATTTTGCCAAAAAGAAGCAGCTTGCTGCACACCTTTTTCGATGCGCTGGTGTTGGTCGGCTGTTGAATTTTCTTTTAGCTTTTCAATGAGACCGTTTATTGCCTCCTGATTATTCAAAATCATTGCTTTTTCCATTTGTTGTGGAAATACGGTGCCTGCAATCAGCAAAAACAAAATCGCCAGGCTAAATAATCTCTTTTTCATAGGTGATTTACATTTACATTCAGCCTGCAAAGTTATAAATTACACGTATGGAAAGCGATCAATCTTTGATTAAACTAAATGCTTTAAATGGGCTGATCAATAAAAAAAGGCCTGAAAAACAGGCCTTCATAGGTCTTTATAACCGAATGTTTCTAGTCCAATTCTTCTTCCTCTGTAGGAGGGCAATCGCAGTTGATGCTCTTGTTGTACATGGTCATCGCCTTCAAACTCATACCCATGCTCGAAAATCCTCCGTCGTGAAAGAGATTTTGCATTGTTACTTTTCGCGTTAAGTCAGAAAACAAGGTGATTGCATAATCAGCACATTCATCAGCTGTGGCATTGCCCAGTGGTGACATTCTTTCTGTGAAATCAATCAGACCATCAAACCCTTTCACACCGCTGCCTGCTGTCGTTTTGGTAGGTGACTGCGAAATGGTGTTCACCCTAATCTTTCGCTCGCGGCCATAAATGTACCCAAAGCTACGGGCAATACTTTCGAGCAAAGCCTTGGCATCAGCCATGTCGTTGTAGCCATACAAAGTGCGTTGGGCTGCCACATAAGAAAGCGCAACCACAGAACCCCATTCGTTGATGGCATCTTTCTTAAAAGCGATCTGGAGCATTTTGTGAAAAGACACTGCAGAAATGTCCAGTGTTTTATTAAGATATTCGTAATTGAGGTCATTATAAACACGTTTTTTCCTTACGTTTAATGACATCCCGATTGAATGAAGCACAAAGTCGACCTTGCCACCCAACACCTCCATGCTTTTATCAAAAACATTTGACAGGTCGGCAACAGATGTTGCATCGGCAGGAATTACTGTTGATCCGCATTTTGCAGCCAGCTCGTCGAGCTCTCCGAAACGAAGCGCAGTTGGTGTGTTGCTTAGTGTGAAAACAGCGCCTTCTTCATGTGCTTTTTCAGCCACTTTCCAGGCGATTGACTTGTTATCGAGTGCTCCAAAAATGATTCCTCTTTTTCCTTTTAGCAATTGATATGCCATGATTCTTTTAATTTGTTAGCATTTGTTGTCTGTGGTGGCAAAGATACAAAAACTGCAATAGATGCATATATTCTTTAATGAATTGCTAATCAATGATATATAAATTTGTATAATGATGTTTCTTTGGGTTGGATTGCACTTATAACATCAAAATCCACCCATAAGTTCCCGGGCTGCTGTTCGGGCAGCCGGTGTGATCACATCATCGCTAAGCATGCGGGCAATTTCTTCGATGCGCTGCTGTTCCGACAGCTGTATGATCAAACTGCGGGTTCGTTTTTCATCATCACGTTTGTAAACAAGCAGGTGATTGGCAGCTTTCCCGGCGATTTGAGGAAGGTGCGTGATGGCAATCAATTGCCGCTGATGAGCCATTGAGGCCATGATTCGTCCTACCTTGGCTGCGATATCGCCGGAAACACCGGTGTCGATTTCATCAAAAATGATGGTTGGTGTGTGTTTGTTGCCAGATGTAAGGCTTTTGATGGCCAACATTAAACGGGATAATTCGCCCCCTGATGCTACCCTTGAAATGTCTTCGGGTCTGCCTCCTTTGTTGGCAGTAAAAAGAAAACTAAGTTGATCGGCTCCGCTGACTCCATAGGTTCTGCTTGTTTCAAGCACTGCTTCAAAGCGGCCATTGGGCATGCCAAGTTGGGTGAGCAGCAGTCTCACTGATCGTTCCATTTCAGGAATTAGCTTTTTACGTGACTGACTCAATAGTTGGGCTTTTTCTTCGAGTTTCTTCTCTAAGTTAATCAGGTTTTGTGAGAGCTGACCGATGTTGACTTCTTTTTTCTCGATGAATTCAAGTCTCTGAATCAGATTGCTTTGCAACTGCAACAACATATCTGCTTCGAGCACCCTGTGCTTCAACATCAGTTGTTTGATGGTGGATAATCTTAGTTGGATTTTTTCGATTTCAAGCGGATCAAACAGAATGTTGGCTTCGCGGGCTATCGTATCTGATGCGATGTCTTTTACTTCAACAATCGTACTTTCAAGTCGCTCGGCCAGGGTTGACAGCTCTGGCATGAATCTGGAGGCTTTCAGCAATTGATGCTGTGCTTCACGCATCAGGCTCACCACATTGGTTTCGGCTCTGTTGAGTTTTTCCGAAGCCAAAAACATTGCACTACCAATTTCTTCAGCATGACCGAGTGTTTCAGCTTTTTGATTAAGCTCATTGAATTCTCCGGGTTTAAGTTTAAGTTTTTGGAATTCATCCAACTGAAATCGTATCAGTTCAATTTCGGCTTGTGAGTCGCTTGCGATAGTTTTAAGCTGGTTGAGCTCAGCCTTACATTGCAACCATTTGCTATAGGCTTGTTCGTATTCTTTGAGTTGGGTATCATTGTTGGCCAAACCATCGATTATTTGCAATTGAAAGGCCGAATCAGTAAGATGTAGAGAATCGTGTTGCGAATGAATGTCGACAAGTTGCTCACCCAATGATTTTAAAATGAGGAGGTTGACCGGTGAGTCATTAATAAATGCCCTCGATTTACCTGCAGCACTGATTTCACGCGTAAGGATGCATTCAGTGTCATATTCAAGATCGTTTTCTCTGAAAAAAGCCTGAAGTTGAAGATGTTGAAGATCGAAGACAGCCTCTACAAGGCATTTGCTAGTTTTATCATGTAGCACAGCAGTGTCGGCACGACTCCCTAAAACAAGACCCAGAGCACCCAAAAGTATGGATTTACCTGCTCCCGTTTCACCGGTAATGACGGTAAAGCCTGGCTTGAATTCAATTTCCAGGTGTTCGATCAGTGCATAATTGCTGATTCGCAAGCGACGAAGCATACGCGTTGAGCTTTTGCACAAAAGTAATGAAACTTATGCCTTTAATTAATTCGTGAGAATTTTTTCATACTTCGAAGCATTGGCAGGGTCCACTTCGCGCATGATGTTGGCCACTTTTGTCTTTTCCTGTGGACTACCCTTGCTAAAGATGTTGATGATTTCATCGCGTTTGGCATCAGTCAGAAGCTGCAGGTAAAACAAATCAGATCTGGTTTTTTTTACTTGTTCGAGATATGACAATGCACTGGCAATGTTGGCTCTGCCTTCGTCAACATTATCCGACATCAGATCCAGTCCCTGACGATGGTATTCGTAACTAAATTGACGCAGAACTCGATAGGAGGGATTTCGCAAGTTTTCGATCAGCCAGTAACGGTTACGGTTTCCGTCAAAAGCCTTCCAACCGCGTTCATTGGCATTTTGAGCACTGTTTACGATGTTTTCTGCTGCTGTAAAAAATGCGTCACCTCCGTTGAGCGAAAAACTATCGAAATCAAGCCCAAGCATGATGTAGGCATAATAGGCAAAGATAGCTGTGAGGTTGGAGGAAAATGAATTCTCAGAAAACTCGAGTGGCTGGGATTCGAGATACCTGAATTGAACATTCTCATCAATAAAATTCAACTGAACTGAGTTGTAGGATGTTTTATAAATCGGACGCTGCAGTACAACATTCAGTGTGCCTTTGTATTCGTCAGACGAGAGTCTTTCTCGAACGGTAAGCATCATCGTACATTCGATGCGTTCGAGGTTTTTGATGTTGGCATTTGTCCATTTTCTGTTATTCATAAACTCATAAAGGGCCGACTGAAGTGATTCAAAAACACGCCTGTCGGTACCTTCAATGGTGGGAGCATTGACACTGATGTTTACGAGAAACTCCTGACTGTTTGCTTTAAACAGGCTTAGCCATACAAGAAAAATCAAAAGAATTCCTTTTTTCATATACCATCGAAGGGATTAGTCCGCCTTATAAACTGTGTTTAAACCTGCTTATTGTTTTGATGTTTCAAAAAGCTGCCACAATGCATCTGCAATGTCATTCGCCAGCTCGTCCTTTGATTTGAGTGGTAAAACGGTAATTTGCCCTGATTTGTCAATCAAATTGGCTTTGTTGGTGTCATGCCTGAAGCCGGCTCCGGGGTCGCTCAGCTGATTTAAAACGATCAAATCCAGGTTCTTGGATTTGATTTTTTCTATTGCATTGTTAACACCATTTTCTGTTTCCAGCGCAAAACCGATGAGTTTCTGCTGGTCTGTTTTGCTTTGACCCAGAGTTTTCAGGATGTCAGGCGTCCGGATGAGATCAATTGACCAGGCATCTTCATTCTTCTTGATTTTTTGACCGGAAACAGTTTTCGGAGTATAATCAGCAACAGCTGCACTCATGATGGCAGCATCACAGACGCTGAAAAGTGCCATACAAGTGTTGTACATCTCGTTAGCCGTGGTAACCGGGTAAATGCTGACTAAATTGTGCTTAATTGTAAGTTCTGTAGGACCCAGCACCAGTTCCACCTCAGCACCCTGCTGAGCCAGCGCACGGGCTATGGCAAGCCCCATTTTACCTGAGCTGTGATTGCCGATAAAACGAACGGGATCGATTGCTTCGAAAGTAGGCCCTGCGCTTACCAGTATCTTTTTGCCTGAAAAACGCTGCTGCATTTCAAAAAACCGTTTGATGGTTTCAAACATCACTTCTGGCTCCTCCATCCGGCCTTCACCGCAAAGTCCGCTGGCGAGCTCTCCTTTTGTGGCTGCAATGAGCCGATGACCACGCTGCTGAAGCTTGTTGATATTATCTTTTGTTGCCGGATGCTGATACATATCAAGATCCATTGCAGGGGCAAACATCACAGGGCAACGTGCTGACAGGTAAACAGTGAGCAAAAAATTATCAGCAATCCCACACGCCATTTTTGCCATGGTATTTGCTGTAAGTGGTGCCACCAGCATGAGGTCGGCCCAAAGCCCGAGTTCAACATGACTGTTCCATACACCGGTTTCATTATCAAAGAAGCCTGATTCAACAGGGCTGCCGGATAATGTGGCCAGCGTAAGAGGTGTAACAAATTCTTTGGCAGCAGGGGTAATAATTACCTTCACTTCTGCTCCTGCTTTTTTTAAAAGCCTGATGAGCAGTGGAATCTTATAGGCAGCAATGCCACCGGTGATCCCAAGAAGGATTTTCTTTCCCTGTAACATAGGCAGGCTACGGGATTAAAACTCGCCGTTTTCCTTGTGTGGGTTGCGATAATAAATCTGTTCGTTGAGAAACTCATGAACGGCAATCAAGGTTGGCTTTGGCAGTTTCTCATAGAATTTTGCCAACTCAATCTGTTCACGGTTTTCGAAGATTTCTTCCAGATTATCCGAAGATGAACTGAATTCAGAGATTTTCTTTCCAAGCTCTTCCTTTAACTCAGTTGAAATCTGGTTAGCCCTTTTTGAAAGAATAGCAACAGTTTCATAAATATTGCCTGTTCCTTTGTAAAACTGATCTTTCTGACGGGTAACAGCAGTGTTCTCCGTTTTGATTTTTTTAAAGTCCATGGATGATAAGCTTATTTAACGATTTTTTTTCTGGCTTTCTCATGTATCGGTTCCAGAAGTCCGATGTAAGTGCTTTCGGGGTATTGAAAGCGAAGGTTATTGTATGATTCAATGGCGGCTTCATACCTCTCACGCTGTTTTTCAGGGATGCTTTTTTCAGCATACTCGTAATTGGCACGAACCATATTCTGAAGCACTTCCTCGCCACGGTCAGTGTCGGGGTATCTTTTTAGCAAATTTTGAAACGAGGTGATGGCTGCCTGGTAATCTTCCATTTTGAAATAAAGCAGCGCAATGTTAAAGTCCTTCAATTCCAGTTTCTCACGCAAATCATCGATCAGTTTGTTGCTTTCGGCAACACGACTGCTTTTGGGGTACTGATCAGCAAATGCCTGCAACTCTTTGATAGCTAAAATTGTATTCGACTGATCAAGGCTCGGGCGAGGCGAATCCATATAATAACAATAGGCATTCATGAAACTACATTCTTCTGCCCTTGCTGAGGTAGGATAGGTTTGCGCATGCTTTTTAAAATAAAAACTGGCTACCGAATAATCTTTCAAATGGTAATAACAGTAAGCCATCCTGTAACTGATTTCTTCGCCCTTGCCTGTGCCACGATAGGCTGCCTGTAAAAGGTCGAAAAGTTCCAGAGAACGGGTATAGTCCTTTTTTTCAAAATAATCCAGCGCAGTTTCATATTTCACGTCATTGTCGGTGCTTTTCAGCAATTTTTGATACTTGCTGCATGAACTGAAACTGAAAATCAGCAGGAAACCCAGAGGAATGAGCAGTCTTTTAATCATGGCGCAAAATTACATTTTTTTTGTGTTGTGGCAAACGCAGCCGCACCTATTTTATTATAAGGTGTTAAAAGGCTCTTTATTTTTGATGATGTTTGAAGTAGCGGCTGATTCTTTCGAGCCTGTTTATTGCCCTAATGATGTATTTATTACTTTTGCAAACTAAATTTTTACACTATCAATCATGGATGTTTTTGATAAATGTACCATCAATATGGGCCCGCTTGGTCAGTATGCTGATCAGACCGAGGGTTATTTTATGTTTCCAAAACTGGAAGGGGACATCAGTAATAAAATGATCTTCAGGGGTAAAGAACGGCTGGTCTGGAGTTTGAATAACTATCTTGGCTTGGCCAATCATCCTGAAGTTAGAAAAGCTGATGCCGATGCTGCTGCCCGGTTCGGCATGGCCTATCCTATGGGTGCCAGAATGATGTCGGGTCAAAGCAATTACCACGAACAGCTCGAACAGGAGTTGGCTGCTTTCGTTGGGCGTGAAGCGGCCTATTTACTTAATTACGGATATCAGGGAATGGTTTCTGTTATCAATTCGATGGTCGACCGTAAAGATGTGATCGTGTATGATTCTGAGGCTCACGCCTGTATCATTGACGGGATGCGTCTACATTTCGGAAAGCGCTTTGTTTATCCACACAATAACATTGAGAATCTGGAAATTCAACTACGCAGGGCAAAGAAAATGACGGATGAAACCGGTGGAGGAATTCTTGTCATTACCGAGGGTGTTTATGGCATGTCGGGCGATTTGGGTAAGTTGAAAGAGATCGTTGCCTTGAAAGAAAAATATCCTTTCCGGCTTTTGGTCGACGACGCTCATGGATTTGGGACAATGGGACCTACCGGTGCCGGTACTGATGAATATTTTGGTGTACAGAAAGACGTTGACCTCTATTTTGGCACTTTTGCAAAATCGATGGCTGGAATTGGTGGCTTTATTGCCGGCGAGAAAAAAGTGATAAAGTATCTTATGTACAATATGCGCTCGCAAATTTTTGCGAAATCTCTCCCAATGCCTATGGTTTTGGGGGCTTTGAAACGCCTGGATATGATTCGCACTCAGCCGGAGCATCGGATAAAACTATGGAACATTGTGAATGCACTTCAGTCCGGGCTGAAGGAAGCTGGGCTTGATATTGGGAATACGGAATCGCCTGTTACACCAGTTATGCTCAACGGAACAGTTGGTGAGGCTACTCAAATTACCTATGATTTGCGTGAGAACTACAATATTTTCTGCTCAATTGTTTCCTACCCTGTTGTGCCAAAGGGTATTATCTTGCTGCGTCTGATTCCTACGGCCGTGCACACGCTTGAGGATGTGAATTATACAATCAAAGCGTTTAAAGAAGTCAAGGAGAAGCTCGATAATAAGATTTATTCTGAGCAAATGGCCGAAATTTAATACACATTAAAGCTGTCCGGTTTCATTCAGACAGGTTTTATAATTTTTCTATGTCATCACTCACCCGCGGTAATTTTTGGATTATAGCCATCAATTCACTGGCTTCGTTTGTGTTGGCTTATTTGTTCATTTTTTACCTCAATCATTTGTCGTTTGTTCTAACAGCCGGCATGTTTGATTATCCGGTGACAATTGATTTTGCGTCATACTTTTTTCATATCGAACCATATCAATGGACTCATGATGCTGTTTTCGTAATCTTTTCATCTGGTTATATACTGACCTTTATACTGGGTTTGCTGTCTTTACTCGCTTTTATGAGCCTTTCGGGAGAAGCTGTACCGGTGAAAATTTTTTTCTTCTGGGTGGTAATGCATAGTAGTAATTTCGTCTTCGGGGGATTGCTGCTGGGTAATTTACTCACCGAAGGCATCGGTCATGTTTTTAACTGGATGTATTTACTTGATACGCCCCGCATGATCATTTCAATCACCGGATTTTTCGGGCTGCTCATGACTGCTTTGTATGCTGCCCGCCTGATATCAATTTCGGCAGATGCCTATTTTGTGAAGTACAACGAAAAAATGTCACCCTTCTTTATCACTGCTCAGGTTCTTGTTCCTTATTTGATTGGTTCGGTTTTGATTTATCTGTATTATTATCCAAAAAATATGTTTCATGAAAAATATGGATGGATCATACTGGGTATCATGTTGTTAATCTTTGTACTTAGGTCTCGGTTTACTGACGATCTCCTCTTTGAAGAGGATGAAAACCGGAGGATCAGGTTGATGAGGGGGCTGGTGTTTTTTACAGTTATTGTATTCATTTCAAGTAGGTTAATCTTAAGTGATGGTGTTACACTGAATTGGTAATTGACTGCATTTATTAACCATTATCAGTTTCTGAACGAAAACGATCCATCCTGAGTGCGGCCAGAACCGTTGTCTTCAGTTTTGATTATAAGAGCCTGAAGCCGTGACCGTATATCTTTCCTTTTTTTTAAATGAATTTTATCCTTCAAACATAAGCGTTGGTGTAATGCTGAACTCTTCCGTTATTTTTTGATGATTTTAATGCTTTGAGCATTTTCTCCGGAATCCATTTTTACCACATAAACGCCTGGTTTAAGACTTGTTAAGTCGAAATGATTTTCAACTTGCGTTAGAATAAATTCGGTAATAAAACGGCCGTGCAGGTCAAAGAGTGATGCAATAATTGGAAGTTTTGCCTCTTCAGTTTGAATAAAAATGTGGTCAGATAATGGGTTAGGCCAGATTTGCATACCAGTGCTTGATGGATTAGAAACAATGGAGGTCGGTAAAGAGGGCTTAAAATGGTAAGCAGTCATATTTGCCGAACTGATGGCAAAAAGACTGTTGTCCGATGCCAATTTGCAAGCTATACCCCAGCCTCCGTAAATATTAGGTGTACTTGTCCAACTTGCTTCACCGCCCTGGCTGTATTGAACGATAACCATCTGCAGATAAGACAGATTATTGGGATCGGGTGAAGGTCCGCCTTTTCCGGTAACCACAATACCACCATCAGCAAGGGCTTCGATAAAGTAGGGCAGCTCGTCATTGAAGAGTGTTTCATCGTAAGATTGTGCCCACAGCAGATTGCCTGACAGATCGGTTTGAATTGTTTTCCAATCCAGATAAAGCGATCCATTGGACGTGCCATAACCAGCGATGCTTAGTCTGCCTGCATGAAGCACACACCTCGACGAAAAGTCAATGCCACCAAGGTCGTAGACATTTTTCCATAATAAGTTACCTGATTCATCATATTTCGAAACAACGATGTCTTCACCACTGCCTGAAGAAACCTGATTTGGATAATTGCTAATCACATAAACATTTCCCAACTCATCGACTTCCAGATCTTTGGCACTTCTGCCTGTTGCTGCAACCGACCAAAGAATCGAACCGGCTGTATCCCAAACAATCACAGGTGCCGTGGTGTTGTGCTGTCCAGCCATCAGGATGCGGTCGTGGTGCAACCTCATAGAACTGAAACCAATGGGAGCTAACAAGGTGCTGTTTTGAACATAGCGAATATTGCCATCAGGATTGATTTTGATAAGGATAAAACCGGACGGTTCGGCAGCAACGCATCCGATATAGATATTCCCTGATTGATCAGTCTCGCTTCTCAGATTGAAAACAGGATGCTGAGTTCCAACCAGTACACTTACCGGAATTTCTTGCTTCCACAAAAGTAATCCCTGAGGGTTATACTTCAAAACAACCACAGCATCAGGATATTCAAACACTGAGGTGATTGAATACCTTTTCCCTACGACGATGATATTATCCTCTGAATCAACATTCACCCAAACGGATTTTTGATATTTTCCGGCAATTGATGTTGAATTGGCTTGTTCCCAAATCAGGTTACCTGCCAGATCAATTTTTCGGAGGTATATGTTTTCATTTTGCAGATAGCCTGCGATGATCAGATTGTCTTCACTGTCAATGGTACTCATGACAGCTGTTTGGTTGAAGTTGCCTGAAGGAATCGCCCAATCAGGAATAAATTGTGCCCCTGCATTGAATTGAATGAGGATCATCAGGAAAAATGCGAAGAGTTTTCTTATCATGGGTTCTGACTGTATAAAGTTGTATATAAAATGGAGGATTGCGACAGTTTTATCTGGTAACGGAGCTTTGTATTAATTTTTTAGAAATTGTCTTATCCTCGGTTTGCAGATTGAGTAAAAGAAATCGGGAATTGTTGGTGCCAGGCAGGCCGGAAACCAGGCTAACTGTATGTTTGCCTTTAGAAAAAGAAGCCAAATATACTTCACTGACCATACGCCCCTGAAGATCAGAGATCCAGATATTCACCTTTCCCTGTTTTTCAAGTTGAAAGGTGATGGCTATCTCCTGAACAAACGGATTTGGGAAAGCATTTATCTGGAAATCGTTTGAAATATTTTCAGTTGTTGCAGTGAAAAGATCGTCCTGCATGATTCGGGCAGTGGTGCCACCGGTAACGAAAACGCTGAAATCGGTTCCGAAATCCAATGCCTGGCTATATCCGCCCGGAATTGTTATTGTCCAGGCCTGACTTCCATCACTGTTTATTTTACACACCGCCATTTGGGTCATGATGCTAGCAGCCAGATAAGCATTGCCGTAAGCATCGAGTTTCAGCTGGGCATGCGACAGCAGGTTGTATTGCAGGCCGTCTGCATCTGCATTAAACCATAGTTCATTGCCATCAGCATCCAACTTCAGGAAGGCAGCTCCTACTGCTCCGGAAGATGGAAAACCACTGACTACCGGAAAACTATCAGGTCCTGTTTCGATCTTAGAACCTGCCATGCTTGTGGGTTGTTCCCAAAGGATGTTGCCTTCCGGTGACAGTTTCGATACAATACTGCCTGTGTTTTGAGGAGCATATTCGCCATTGATGAGATAGGTGTTGCCATAACTGTCGCCTGCAATGTCACCAGCAGTCAGGCTGTAAAAGCCGGTTTTAGTCCATAAAGCATTACCGTTCATGTCGATTTTAGCAAATCCGTTAATGCTGCCAACAATGGCCCGGGCGCTGATTACTAGAGTTTGATCTGGTGTTAGTTTGAAATTTACTGGTTTGCCGATTCCAAGGGTATCAAAATACGTCCACATTGTAAGTCCCTGCGGATCGAATTTTTTCACCTGAGTAACCATGCCGTTGCCGCTGTTTCCAAATCCAAGAACATAGATATTGTCGTTTGCATCAATAAGGCATTTGCGCGTGGAAGAGCCATCAAAGGTGGATTCGTAAACCACTCGCCACATAAGATTTCCCGATGCATCGAACTTCATGAGCAAGCTGTTAACATCCACGGGATTTGAATAGCCTGAACGAATTGTTCCTGAAACAATTACATTACCGTTACTGTCAGTATCAACCCAGGTGGCAACTTCGTGCTGGCTTTGATTGGTGTTGTCGTAGGTTGTTTCCCAAAGAATGTTACCTGTTTCATCTCTTTTTGTTAGGCTGATGTCGCCGGCCGGGTTATAGTCCCAATTTACGGAGTAGCTGTTGTTAGAGGCATCGGTTGCAATCGCAATACCGCCAGGATAATTGGCCCAGCTAAGTGTGGCTTGTGAAAGTGCTGTAAACGGAAGCAGGAACAAGAGATTGATAAGTGTTTTCATAATGTGAGTTTTTTTCTCCAAGGGTTTAAAATGAACAGTCAGCAAAGTAAACAATCAAACGGAAGGGATAAAAAAACTCCTTGACCAACAAGAAAAAAAAGCTGCTGAAATGGAAAAAAGGTTGGGTTTTTGGGTTTTTGCAAACCCGATTTTGCTGATTGATATGAAGGGGTTCATTTTTTAGACGAAGTGAAATGATGGTTTTGATTCTTCGAATGCTTGATAGTTTTGGGATTTATCCGCCAAGATCAACTGGATGAAAATGCTATTTCTAAAGGAAATTATTAAGAAACAGCAAAAAAAAAAGCTGCCCGATTTAAGAGGCAGCCTTGAGGTGATTGGTTTCTTTAACTATTCGTCCGGCATATCATGTGTAAGATTTTTGTCGCGGATACCTACCATTTCTTCAAGCATGTCAGTGGTTACTGATTTTGGTCTTTCGAGAGGATAGAGCAAAGCACGGTCCCAGATGAGATTGGCCACGATCCCAATTGCTCGACCGATACCAAATAAAACAGTATAAAAATCGTATTCAGTAACGCCATAATGCCACTGAATCACGCCAGATTGGGCGTCGACATTGGGCCAGGGGTTTTTGGCTTTTCCTTGTTCCTGAAGGATTGGCGGGACCACTTTATACAACAGGTCAACATATTTGAAGATAGGATCTTCAGTCAGGTGCTTAAGGCTAAACTCCCGCTGAACCATATAACGTGGATCGGTCTTGCGCAAAACTGCATGCCCGAAGCCAGGAATTACCTGTCCGCTGTGTAAGGTATCCCAAACATACTGTCTCATTTCATCTTCCGTTGGTGTTTGTCCGCCCATTTTATCCATTAAATCCTGAAGCCAGCGCAATACTTCCTGGTTGGCAAGTCCGTGCAAGGGGCCTGCAAGCCCGTTGATCATGGCTGAGGTCGAGAGATAAACATCAGAAAGTGAACTTCCCACAAGGTGAGCTGTATGTGCACTCACATTTCCGCTCTCGTGGTCGGCATGAATGATGAAATGCATTCTGGCTACATCGTCATAAGGCTTGGGTTTGCCCATCATGTGAGCGAAATTGGCACCAAAATCCAGGTCGGGGTTTCCGACGATCCTTTTACCATCACGGTAAAGTTTGGCATAGATATAGGATGCGATTTCGGGAAGTTTGGCAAGCATATTGAGTGAATCCTCAAACATTGGATCCCAATAATCCATTTTGTTGATACCGGCCTTGTATTTTTTTGCAAAGAACGACTCCCGTGCCATTGCCAGGATGGCTGATGAAAACATAGCCATCGGGTGACTGCAGCAGGGCCAGGCATCAATTACTTCATAAACATACCTGGGCAGAATTCTGCGCTTCGAAAACTCATCCACAAGGTCGAGAACCTGACTCTCGTTTGGAACATCACCGGTAAGCAAAAGGTGAAGTAAACCTTCTACATAAGGCATTTCAGCATTTTTTGGTTTTGGAAGCAGTTCAAATACTTCCGGCAGGGTGTAACCTCTGTACCTGATGCCTTCTTTGGGATCGAGATACGAAATATCAGTTACGAGACACTTAATTCCACGCATCCCGCCAATGATCTGACTCACTGTTACCTTGTCAATGACAACATTACCATGCTCTTCCAGCAGGGTTTTGGTTCTTGGACGCCATTCATGAATTTTGTCCTTTAAAATACTTTTCAGATTTGACATATACAAATTAGATGTTTGATTTATTGGTTTGTTAAACGGCGGTCAAGTTCCTGATTGATTGCTTCAAGAAAGTCTTCCGTGTAAAGATAGTGTTCGCTTTTGAGGTTGTTTCCATGCACGAGCATAGCCAGGTCTTTGGTCATTTTACCTGATTCAACGGTGGCTACACACACTGATTCAAGTGTTTGTGCGAAATTTACAAGTGCATCATTGCCATCGAGTTTGCCTCTGTGAGCAAGTCCGCGCGTCCAGGCAAAAATGCTGGCAATGGGATTGGTTGAAGTTGGATTGCCTTTCTGATGCTCCCTGTAGTGACGGGTCACGGTGCCATGCGCAGCTTCTGCTTCGACAGTTTTTCCATCCGGAGTGATCAGTACAGAGGTCATCAATCCAAGTGAACCAAAGCCCTGTGCGAGGGTATCGGACTGAACGTCACCGTCATAGTTTTTACATGCCCAAACGAATTTACCGCTCCACTTCAAGGCTGCTGCAACCATATCATCGATCAGCCGATGCTCATAAACAATGCCTTTGGCCTTGAACTGCCCGATGTAATGCTCCTGATAAACTTCTTCAAAAATATCTTTGAACCGGCCATCGTACTTTTTCAGGATGGTATTTTTTGTTGAAAGATAGAGAGGCCATCCTTTTTGGAGTGCCATGTTAAAACATGAATGTGCAAAACCCCGGATTGATGGGTCGGTATTGTACATTGCCAGGGCCACGCCATCTTCGTGGAAATTATACACCTCGAAGTGTTTTATATCGCCTCCATCTTCCGGTGTGAAAGTGATTGTAAGCTTACCCTTGCCTTTGGTCACAAAATCGGTTGCTCTGTATTGATCGCCAAAAGCATGACGGCCAATCACAATAGGATGTTTCCATCCGGGTACAAGCCTGGGGATGTTTTGAATAATGATCGGTTCGCGAAATACAGTGCCATCAAGGATGTTGCGAATAGTGCCATTGGGAGATTTGTACATCTCTTTCAGATTAAATTCTTTCACCCTGTTTTCGTCAGGTGTGATGGTGGCGCATTTGATTCCAACATGATGCTCAAGAATGGCTTTAGCTGCCTCAACTGTGACCTGATCATTGGTTGCATCGCGGTTTTCCATTCCCAGATCGTAATACCTGATGTCAAGCTCCAAATAGGGAAGGATGAGTTTTTCCTTTATAAACTTCCAGATTACGCGGGTCATTTCATCGCCATCAAGTTCAACAACAGGATTGGCAACTTTGATTTTCGTCATGTTTTAAGCGGTTTAAATGTTTAAAATTATATACGTTGATGCTTACATAAATTAAACGCTAAAAATACAAAAATCTTTCAATCCCGATTCCGCAATCGTTTCCAACGATGTAATTTTTTCTCTTGTCTAAATAACAACTTGTTATAACTGATTTTTATTTGCTACTACACTTGCTTTTCAATTGTTTTATCAGATTTTCTATTTGATTAAGTAATTGTTAATGAGCTGTTTGCCTGACATGGAAAAGTCTGCTGTTACGAAGAGTTTTTGTTTTTGAAGAATAAGATACTTTTTGCCGGCTGATTTTAATTATTTTTATCGGTTGGTAATGTAACCTTTCAAGGTAATCAGCGTCTTTTTATCTGTACTTAAATTTACACGAAATGGAGAATTATCAAGAACCCTGGCAAAGAAGCCGGAATAAAGTTATTGGAGGCGTTTGCGGTGGAATCGCCGAAAAACTACACATCGATCCGGTGGTTGTGCGCCTTATTTTTGTGATGTTGTTAATATTCGCCGGAGGCGGACTTATTATCTACCTGATTCTTTGGGTGGTTCTGCCCGAGGCACCCTGGCTTCCTCCGGGACAAACTGCTTCGACTGGTCAAGTATATGAGGATACTACTCCCGGGCCTGTGCAGGATCCAACCAAGAACCCAACTGATTTGGGTAAACCATCGCGTACCCAGCTTGTACTCGGGTTGTTTTTAATCGCTTTTGGTGTTCTTTTTCTGATTGCAGCCTTTATCCCCTCGTTTAATGTGCACGACCTTTGGCCGCTGGCACTAATCTTTATCGGTCTGTTTTTACTTAAACCCGTCTCGAATAAAAATTAAAAAAAATGAAACACTCAAATATTTTTTGGGGAACCATGCTCGTGAGCCTTGGATTCCTTTTATTGTTTGATCGCCTTGGAGTCTTTGACTTCAACTGGTGGGCTTTTGCTAAATTGTGGCCATTTTTAATCATTCTTTGGGGTGTGGCCATACTTCCTGTTAAAGGCATTGTCAAAATTGCCTTGTCCCTGCTTGTCGCAGCCGGCAGCATCATAATGTATGCTCACCATGCCGGTACAACTGATCATCCACGAAATTTTACATTCAGATACGACGATCGTGATGAAGATAATAACTACCATGATGAGGCTGAGGATGGTGTTCAAACCGACCAGTCGTTCAACGAACCTTTTAACAATACAATTTCCATAGCGCGGCTTGAAATGGATGCTGGTGCCGGTAGATTTGTACTGCAGGGTGCTACCGGTGAATTGATTTTCGCTGAGAATAAGGGTATTGGCAGCCAATTCAACTTCAAGGTTGAATCCATTGGCGAGAAAGCGACAGTATTTATCAAACAAAATTCTGATATCAAGATCAGAAATAATCAGGGAAATCATTTCAATCTGATGCTGAATACTACCCCTGTATGGGAATTTGATTTTGACATTGGTGCAGCGGAATTTGATTTTGATCTCAGCAACCATAAGGTGAGTCGACTTGACATTGACGGAGGTGCGGCATCGATCGATTTGCGAATCGGGTCACTTCATCCGCTTACTGAGGTGAGTATTGATGCCGGGGCTTCATCCATCGAAATTCGTGTGCCCTCAACAGCCGGGTGCCGGATTCTTGGTACAACGGTTTTATCGAGTCGCAGCTTTGAAGGATTCGATAAAATCGACAAGGGTCATTATGAAACGCCGGGCTATGGAGATGCTACCCAAAAAATTAACATCAGGGTGGATGCCGCTGTCTCAAGTTTTACTGTCATCCGTGAGGATTGATCTGATATCAGCCCGCTACTTTAAAAACGGCTGCATCCTTATTGAAGGCCCTTTTTCTAATTTCTGTGACGTAATGTGTTGAGCGTTTGAGCTCATCAAGTATTTCGATTGATTTGGCAAAATTGCCTTTAAGACGGTATAGTTCAGCAAGATAAACTTTATCGGGTTCCTTCTCGGGTGCCGACCTCAGCATCTCAATCATCCGTTTGATATTGGAGACATAGAATGGTCGAATTGTTTTGAAGTGCTTGCGTTCAAAAAGCCGCTTACTCCTTTCATGCCACCAGGTGCTGAAGCTGATGTTGCCCTTGAAAAATTGTGAAAGTTTGTAAAAATCATCATGTCGTACCAAATCGTTGTGTGCCCAAAGTAGCATTTTTCTCAAATAAAGCTCCCGGTCATATAGAATTGGCCGCTGTTTTATGAGTAATCTGCTAAGATGCTCTATCAAAGCGAGTTTTCCTCTGCTTCGCAAAGGATTGGTTCCAAAAAGATACCAAGAACTGAAAGGATAAATTACTACTTTTGAATGAGTATGTCCTTGATCTCTGCCCTCTTCTGTATCAATGGCAGCTGCCACCGGCCTTGATAAATCTTCGGCCAGCTCGCTCGTCCAGAAGATAAAACTGCAAGCCGGACATTGAACAACAAGCTGCTGGATGGAAAGCATTTCATCGCAGATCATTTTGCCATCGGAATACAACTCCGTACAGTTGATACCGAGACTTTCGTGGGCCTTGCCTGAAAGCTTAGCCTGGCAATGTGGACAATCGAGAAAATATGTCTTCATGAACCCTATCGGGAATTTTAGCAAAGATAGCCTATAACAGATAAACTTGATGACACTTCATCATTTTGAAAGCTGCTAATGCAAGATTTTTTACCGGATCGTGCCCCTACAACTGGTAATCCATCATTGAGCTGATCAAAGTTTTGATGATTCATTAAGTTTTATTCGATTGTATTTGTGGTGATTACATTGGTAATTTATTTTTTTTCAGAATTTTTGTCAAGCTTTTAAAAATGGTTTTACTTTTACCGCCGCAATAAATGTAAAAAATGTACCTGACTACTTCCTTTTATTTTAGCTTTTATTACTTCGGCAGAAATATCGGAGGGCAGGGTCTTGTGCGTTGAAGTAAACAATAAGAAATGACGAAAATCCTGCCCTCCGGGCGGGATTTTTTGTTGATAATCAAATCCACTATGCAAAAACAGGCCGTATTAATTCAAGGGATCGAAGGAAGTAACCATCACCTCGCAGCTATAGAGTTTTTTCAGGATCAAACGACTGAAATAATTCCTTGTCAAAGCTTTAGAGAACTGTTTAGCCGACTTACCGACGAAAAGGACGCACTGGCTATGGTTGCGATGGAAAATACGCTTGCAGGCAGTTTGCTCGCTAATTATACTTTACTGCGACAATCTGGAATGATGATTCTGGGTGAATACAAAATGCGTATCAGTCACCAGTTGATGGCATTACAGGGTCAAAGAATTTCACAAATCAGCGAGATACATTCCCATCCTATGGCTTTGGCTCAATGTGAGGCTTTTTTACTTCAATATCCGGGCATCAGATTGGTGGAAAGTGAAGATACCGCCTTAAGCGCGCGGATTATTGCACAGGAAAGCATTCAGGGTCGTGCTGCCATTGCCTCTGAGCTGGCATCGCAGCTTTATGACCTTGAGATAGTCGCTTCTCAAATTGAAACAAATCCACACAATTTCACGCGTTTTTTGGTTGTTGGCAGCCATGAATCAGTTGCTTTGCCATCTTTTCGGACCGAAACTGATAAATCATCGATCGTTTTTGCCTTGCCTCATGAGTCAGGGAGTCTTTCAAGAATTCTAAGCATGTTGTCCTATTTTTCGCTCAACCTTACCAAAATTCAATCACTTCCTGTTGTCGGGAGGGAATGGGAATATCTTTTTTATGTAGATTTTACTTTCACCGACAGGAAATTATATCAGGCTGCTATGGAAGCCATCAGGCCGCTTTGCCTTAACCTTCAATTGCTGGGCGAGTACCAAACGCATGAAAGCCGCATCAAATTTGTGAATAAAGAAATTGAACCAAACTCAATACAAGCATGAACAGTATTTCCATCAAACCTGCAAAGCGGACTCAGCAGGTTGAAACTTATTATTTTGCTTCTAAACTGCAGGAAATTCAAACCATGCGCAATCAAGGTGCTGATGTAATCAACCTGGGTATTGGCAGTCCTGATCAGCCTCCTCACGACTTTGTCATCGAAAGTTTGTCCAAATCAGCCAGCCAGCCTCATCATCATGGCTATCAAAGTTATAAAGGTACAGATGCACTCAGAGCTGCCTATTCAACTTGGTATAAGCGTTTTTTTTCTGTTGAGCTTAATCCAAAAGATGAAATTCTGCCCCTCATGGGTTCCAAAGAAGGTATTATGCACATCTCAATGGCATTTCTCGATCCCGGCGATCAGGTTCTTGTCCCAGACCCGGGTTACCCAACCTACAGTGCTGTGACTCGAATGTTGGGAGGGGAGGTGGTTTATTATCCACTTAAGGAAGAGAACAAATGGCTTCCCGATCTTCCTGCCCTGGAAAAAACTGACCTTAGAAAGGTGAAGATGATGTGGGTAAACTATCCACATATGCCCACCGGTACTGCAGCCACAACGATGCTTTTGGAAGAATTGGTAGGTTTTGCCATCAGAAACAGGATTCTTATCATCAATGATAATCCGTATGCTTTTATCCTCAATAACAATCCGCTGAGTATCTTATCTGTACCTGGCAGCAGGGATGTTGCTTTGGAACTCAATTCGTTAAGTAAATCGCACAACATGCCTGGCTGGCGAATGGGCATGGTTGCAGGAAATGCACAGCTGCTGAATGAAATCTTGAAAGTTAAAAGCAATATGGACTCAGGAATGTTTTTACCTATCATGGAAGCGGCCGTAGCTGCCTTGAAACTTGATTCTGAATGGTATGACTCGATGAATCAATTATATGCTTCCCGACGCGATTCGGCTTTCAAACTGTTCGATACGCTGGGTTGTCGCTATGACATACACCAAACGGGTTTGTTTGTTTGGGCTGCCATCCCGTCAGGTGAGTCGGATGCAGCCAGTTTGTCTGATACCTTGCTTAAGGATTCACATGTTTTTATTACTCCGGGTTTTATTTTCGGACAGCAAGGCAAAAGGTTTCTGCGCATTTCGCTTTGCACACCGCAAAACCGGCTGGAGGAAGCTTGTCAAAGAATTAAATCACTCATGAAAACTAAAAATAATGACTAACATTGAGGTTAATCCCTGGAATTTGCCAGGATTTGATATGAAAAAGCCCATCATCATTGCCGGGCCATGCAGTGCTGAAACAGAGACGCAAACTTTAGCCACTGCCAAATTGGTTGCTGCTCAGGGAATAAAGATTTTCAGAGCCGGGATATGGAAGCCCAGAACCAGACCAGGTGCTTTTGAAGGAGTTGGAACTGCCGGCTTGCCATGGCTTCAAAAGGTGAAGAAGGAAACCGGATTGTTTGTCGGAACCGAAGTTGCCAGTGCCCAGCATGTGTTTGAGGCTTTGAAATATGGCATCGACATTATCTGGGTGGGAGCAAGGACAACAGCCAATCCTTTTGCAGTGCAGGAAATTGCGGATGCTCTGAGGGGCGCCGACTTACCTGTGCTCGTGAAAAATCCCGTTAACCCGGATATTGACCTCTGGATTGGTGCCATCGAACGCATCAGTCAGGCAGGAATCACTCAACTCGCGGCGATACACCGTGGTTTTAGTACTTATGCCAAATCAGACTACAGAAATCATCCTCAATGGTTGATTCCAATGGAGCTCAGAAGAAGGTTGCCCCAAATTCCTATCATCACCGATCCCAGCCACATCTCAGGAAAGCGCAGCCTGCTTGCTGAAGTAAGTCAACAGGCCATGGACCTCAACTTCGACGGACTGATTATTGAATCACATTGCAATCCAGATGAGGCCTGGAGTGATGCCAAGCAGCAAATTCATCCCGACCAGTTGCAATCGATGCTGCGTAGCCTCACCTACCGCAACCCCAACATCGTGAATGTGCCCCGCACCGAACTTGACGACCTTCGGCTTCGCATTGATGACATTGACAATCAACTGATTGACCTGCTCAGGGACAGAATGCAGATATCAAAACAAATAGGTTTATATAAACAAGCCAACAACATTACAATCCTGCAAACTAGACGCTATAACGAAGTGATCCGCGACCGTAATGAAAAGGCCGGCAGGAAAGGACTTAATGAAGCGTTCGTTAGCAGGGTTTTTGAGTCTATTCACGAAGAGTCGGTCTTGCAGCAAAGTTTGGTAATGAATTCAAAAGGAAACACCCACTAAAAATGCGAATATTAATTACAGGAGCAGGTAAAATGGGTGTATGGCTCAGTGATGCCTTATGTCTTCAGCATGAAGTTGCGGTTTACGACAAGGACTTTAACCGCCTGCGCTATGTGTTTCATACACTTCGCTTTACAAGTGAAGACGAAATCAGGGAATTTGATCCCGAACTGCTCATCAATGCAGTGAATCTTCAACATACTATTTCTGCATTTGAAGCTCTGATCCCTTTGGTTGGCGAAAAATGTATCATTGCCGACATTGCGTCGGTGAAAAATGGATTGCAAAGTTTTTATCCAAATTGTGGCAGACCATTTGTTTCAGTACATCCAATGTTTGGTCCTACTTTTGCCAGCCTGCAGCAGCTTTCCAATCACCACGCTATCATCATCCGGGAATCCTGTGTGGCAGGAAAGCAGTTTTTCAAATCGTTTTTTGGTCAGTTAGGCATTCATATGCATGAATATAGTTTTGAAGAACACGACCAAACCATAGCCTATTCATTGTCGGTTCCTTTTGCTGCAACACTCGTTTTTGGCTCCAGCATGAAGCATCAGCAAGCGCCTGGAACTACCTTCGCCAGGCATTTGGCCATAGCCAGAGGATTACTTTCTGAAGATGATCACCTGCTCTCTGAAATTTTGTTTAACAGATACACAGCACCTCAGCTGAAACAGATCAGCAAGTCGCTCGAACAGCTTACTGCGATTGCAGAGGCGCGCGATGAGGCGGCCATGCATGCCTACCTGACGAAAATCAGGGAAAATCTAGCAGATTTTGGTTCATAAGCACCAGAGCTGAATGACAGCCTGACAGCAAAATGATTAAGTGAATGGTTCAGTTTAGAATCATTCTGATTTACCGCAAACGATTGTGAGTCTGCTTCAGTTTGTTATTTTTGTAACATTAAACTAAAACGGACGCAACGAATTTATTTATGGAAAAAATGCTACTCCTCGGAGATGAGGCCATTGCCCAAGCTGCAATTGATGCCGGAATGTCGGGTATCTATGCCTATCCGGGAACTCCCTCCACCGAAATCATGGAATACGTTCAGGCTTCGGCAGAAGCAAAATCGAGAAAAATCAGGTCATTGTGGTCGGCAAATGAAAAAACTGCCATGGAAACAGCCCTTGGGATGTCATACGCCGGTAAAAGAACCATGGTTTGCATGAAGCATGTTGGTCTCAATGTGGCTGCTGATGCCTTTATCAATGCAGCTATTACAGGTGCAAACGGTGGTTTGATCGTAGTGGCTGCCGACGACCCTTCGATGCACTCCTCCCAAAATGAGCAAGACTCACGCTTCTATGGGAAATTTGCCCTCATACCAATTCTGGAGCCTGCTAATCAGCAAGAGGCTTATGATATGGTTCATGAAGGTTTTCAATTGTCGGAGGAGATGCGTGTGCCTGTATTGTTGCGCATAACAACAAGGCTGGCACATTCCCGCACCGGAATTGCTCGTAAACAAGTGAAGGAGCAAAATCCACTTCAATTGCCATCCAACCTAAAACAGTTTATTCTCCTTCCTTCAATTGCCCGCAAGCAATACCGTGAGTTACTTACCAAACAGAGTGCTTTTGAAGCTGCAGCTGAAAAATCTTCCTTTAATACATTTTTTGCTCATCCTGATAGCAAGTTGGGTATTATTGCCTGCGGCCTGGCGTACAATTATCTTATTGAAAATTTTGAACAGCATCAGGTTCCTAACCCTGTATTAAAGATCGGTCAATACCCTGTACCACGCGATCTTGTCAATCGACTGTATGAACAATGTGATGAATTACTTGTACTTGAAGATGGTTATCCGATGCTTGAGGAGCTACTCAAAGGCATGCTGAACAAAGGAAAACGCATCAAAGGCAGGCTCGATGGAACCTTGCCGCGCGATGGCGAGTTGAGTCCGGCCATTGTAGCTGATGCACTTGGATTAGGCCATCAACGGGGCAATGAAGTTTCGTCTCTGGTAAAAAACAGACCACCACGACTTTGTGATGGCTGTGGACATCATGACGCATTCACCGCACTCAATCAGGCCTTGGAAGCATATGGCCGGGGAAGGGTATTCAGCGATATCGGCTGTTACACACTCAGCGCCCTAGAACCATTGGAGTCGATCAACAGTTGTGTGGATATGGGTGCATCGATCACGATGGCCATTGGTGCTGCCGATGCGGGTCTTATACCTGCTGTTGCTGCCATTGGTGATTCAACTTTTACACATTCGGGTATCACCGGATTACTTGATGCCATCAACAATCAATCACCTATTACGGTTTTAATTCTTGATAATTCAACAACAGGCATGACAGGCGGGCAAACTTCTTCTGCCTTTGGGAAAGTGGAAGACATCTGTCGCGGTTTGGGAGTGCCCGAAGAACACATCATTGTCATTAAACCGTTGCGAAAATATCATGATGAAAATGTGGAAATAATTCGTAAAGAGTTGTCATATAATGGCGTGTCAGTGATCATACCCCGTCGTGAATGTATCCAAACACTCAATCGAAAGCTGCGTCAGAAGGCTAAAGAGAAATTAATGGAAGGAAATCAATAAGCTGCAAAAACCGGTCAACACATGAAAAAGGACATTATATTAGCCGGAGTCGGCGGACAGGGAATATTAAGCATTGCTGCCTGCATTGGCATGGCAGCCCTGAGTGAAAATTTATTTTTAAAGCAAGCCGAAGTTCATGGGATGAGTCAGCGCGGAGGAGCCGTTCAATCACATCTGCGACTTTCGTCTGATCCCATTGCTTCTGACTTGATCCCCGAAGGACAAGCTGACCTGATAATAGCTGTGGAGCCTATGGAATCGCTGCGTTACACGCCGATGCTTCAAAGTTCAGGTTGGATTATCACGAGTATCAATCCTTATAACAATATTCCGGATTATCCTGATATTGAATTGATACTGAAAGAGATATGGAACCAGCCTCATTACATAACCCTTGATGCTGACAACATTGCCAAAGATTGCGGAAGTCTGAAGGCTGCAAACATGGTGATACTTGGTGCTGCAGCACCTTTTCTTGGACTTAGGCCTGATTCAGTTGAAAAAGCCATTAAGACAATTTTTGCCGGTAAGGGAGATGATGTTATTCAACTCAACCTGAAAGCTTTGAATCAAGGCAGAGCCTATGCACTCAAGCATATGTAAGCGATTATTCGTTGAATAGTTTTCCCAAAAGATCCTCACGGGTCTTTTTTTTTCACTTTTCAAGAAATATTCCGGCTTTTTTTCCTGAAATAATTATTTTTGCATCCAACGCTTGTTTGCATAATAATCATGGATTTACAATTCGTAAATCCCACAATATCGAATGGATGGAGGTTTCACGCGTAAAGTACCTTTGTAAAGGTTTTAGAGCTTTATTGTTGTTTTTTAGTATTGTTGTTGTATCCTGTACCAACACCCCAAAGCCGGAAATTGCTGACAAGCCAGTGGCAGAACCACAGTACTTATTTGATATTCAAATTGATTCTCTAGAGGTTATTCAACACCGGGTTGGAAGAAATCAGTTTCTAACCGATATGCTGATGCAATACAATGTTGATTATGCAACAATCGAATTCCTGGCGCGGAATTTTCGCTCTACCTTCGACGTAAAACAAATTAAAGCAGGCAATAATTACTTTATGATGCTGGGAAATGACTCTTTGCGAAAACCTTTATATTTCGTCTATGAAATTAATCCGGCAGACTATGTTGTTTATAGCCTAAGTGATTCGCTTTATGCTTTCAGAGGATCAAAACCAGTTGAAACGCGCGTTGAGTCGGCACATGGAATTATCACCTCTTCTCTCTGGAATGCCATGGTTGGCAATGGTTATGATGCTGATCTGGCGATTAAGATGTCGGACGTTTATGCCTGGACAGTTGACTTTTTCGGTATTCAGAAAAACGACCGCTTTGAAGTTATGTACGAACGTAAGTATATTGATGGCAAAGCTGTTGGTGTTGGAAAGATTTTGTCTGCCAGGTTTAACCACTATGGCAAAGACCAGTATGCCTTTTATTTTGAGCAGAACGGTGAAGGTGATTACTTTGACGAAAAAGGTCAGAGCCTGCAGCGGGCATTTTTGAAGGCGCCTTTAAAATTCAGCAGAATCAGTAGTCATTTTACAAATAGTCGCTATCATCCAATCCTTAAATACAGCAGACCGCACCATGGTGTTGATTATGCAGCGCCAGCTGGAACTCCAGTATATGCCATCGGGCAAGGTGTCGTTACACGAAAAGGATTTCAGGGTGGAGGCGCTGGAAATTTCTTGTATATCAAGCATAACAGCACCTACACCACTGCTTATATGCACCTTCAAAAATTTGCACCCGGCATTCGTGAAGGTTCCAAAGTTTCGCAAGGCGAACTTATCGGATATGTTGGCAGCACTGGCCTCTCCACGGGAGCCCACCTCGATTTCAGGTTTTTTAAGGGAGGACAACCTGTCAATCCACTTACAGTTGAATCTCCGCCGGCCAAACCTGTTGAAAGTCAGCTGATGCAGGCCTATCTGGCTATGGTCGATACACGTCGGAAAGAACTTACCGCACTGATCGAATCCATTGATCTGGCGCTCGCTTCAAGAGAAAAAAAAGAAAGTAAGTCGGATATTTAGTAAATCTCAGAAAACTCAGGTTATGTTGTTTTCAATTGTCTTTTTTTGATTCATTGGGTTGAATCAATTTCAAAGGCAAATTTTCAATCAAGAAATCCGGAGTTCGTCTTAATGAAGATTTCT
>JANJXG010000065.1 GCA_024709145.1 Bacteroidales bacterium
ACCTCATTTCCTCCCTTGTGTCCAAACCATAATCTTCCATCAGCTGGAAGCCATATTCTCTCAGGTTGCCGATGACAGGGATGGCCTGCCTGCCGCGTTCGGTGAGTGAGTATTCTACCTTTGGAGGCACCACAGGAAAAACTTCCCGTATTAAAAAACCATCTTCCTCCAGCTCACGGAGCGATGTTGTGAGCATCTTGTGCGTCACCTTTGGCATGGTCTTTTTGAGTTCACCATAGCGGAGTGTCTTCTCCCGAAGCCGCCACAGGATGGGCATTTTCCAGGTTCCTCCAATGCGGTCCATGACAAATTCAACGGAATTGTAATACAGTTTGTTGTGATAGAGAAACTCAGGCATTTCGTAAACAGTTGAATAATAATATACTATCTCTTTTGTTAGTATCTACCTTTTCGGTAAATATCCCAACAAAGATAGTATTTGATTGTAAGTTTGCTGAACAATTTAAACTTATCATACTATGTACAAACAACTTTTAACTACCACATTGATTTCCCTGACCATGATGAGCAGTTTTGCTCAGAAATCCGAAACCCAAAATGGCGTGACCGAAAAACTACACTATGTAACTTATCACGGTGCACCTTCCAAAGGGAAAATTCTGATGGTGGCAAGTAGTCCTGCCGTTTCGAAACAAACCGGATGGCCAATCGGATTTTGGGCAGCAGAACTCACACATCCGCTGCGTGTCTTCACTGAAGCCGGCTACGAAGTAGAACTTGCATCCACCGAAGGTGGCAAAATTGAGATGGATGGTTACAGCAATCCACTCGATGCCAGTGGTTATGCAGCACACGACGTGATCACCCTGGGTTATATGCAGCTACCCTGGTTTAACGAGATGCTTGCCAATACCAAAAAGATGACGGAAGTCAATCCGAGTGATTATGCAGCTATTTTTCTGGTTGGCGGACAAGCACCTATGTACACTTTTAAGGGCAATAAAGAGTTGGAAAAACTATTCGTAGGCTTTTATGAAAGTGGGAAACCCTCGGCTGCGGTTTGCCATTCTACCACATTATTGCTCGATGCCAAAACCACTGATGGAGAACTGCTTGTGAATGGTAAAACATGGACCGGCTTTGCCAATTCCGAGGAGGATTTTGCCGACAAGGCTGTTGGGATGAAGATTCAGCCTTACCGCATCGAAGACGAAGCCCGTAAAATCAGGAATACCCGGTTCAAAGTGGCACCGGCCTTTGCCTCTTATGCCATTGCCGATGGCAAGCTGATCACCGGGCAGCAGCAAAATTCAGGAGAAGCAGCGGCAAAATTAGTTGTTGAAATGCTTTCGAAATGATCAGGAAATTCGTTCTGATTATGCTTCTGACAGTACCCTTGTTTCGGGGTACTGTCGTGGCACAACTACCGGTGGAGCTATTCACAGGCAATGAAAAAACGACATTGGATCTGATGTTTTTCAGGTTTTTTAATAACGCCAAAACAGAACCATCACATTTTTTGTTCTTTAACCGTAACCGCGTAAGCGTTGACTACCGCATGACTGGATCAAGTTATTTGCCCCAGTTTGGTTTCACCGAAGCTGTTTCATACAATCATCCACGGCTCAGGGGTTTCGCTCCGGTGATGGTCGTGCAGATTCTTAACAGTGGTGTGTTTCCAAAAGCTGGCATTGAATATGTGTTGATGCGCAATGACCTGACATTGTTCAGCTGGTTTGTGTCGGAATTGAAACACAAGACCGTCTTCGACTACTACCTGCTGCTGCGTTACCGGAAGCCAATCACCGATCAGCTTAAAATCTATACTCAGTTTGAATCGCTGAACACCTATTACACTGCATCAAGTCATTGGTTTTTTATTCAACGGATTCGGCTCGGTCTTTCAAAATCGAAATTTCAGTTTGGTTTGGGTACCGACCTTTCAGAACGAACCCAATCGGATCAGGCATTGAGTTCAAATACAGGTTTGTTTTTCAGGTATGAATTTTAATCGATAATAGTATGAAAAACCTTTTTAGCAAAAGCAGAGTAGAGGCATTTTCCGATGGCATATTTGCCATCATCATCACCTTGCTGGTGCTGGAAATCAAGGTGCCACACATAAGCAATTACGAGTCTTCTCAGGAGCTGATGCAGGCCCTCTTTCGGCTTTTGCCTAAATTCACAGGCTGGATCATCAGCTTCTTTACCATTGCTGTGATTTGGGTGAATCACCACAAGATTTTCAAGCAGATCAAGCACTTCAATAACGGCATCTTCTGGCTGAATGCCTTGTTGCTTTTGTGGGCCTCGTTCATCCCTTTTCCTACGGCAGTACTGGGTGATTATCCTGAAAACATCGTCTCCATTGTGCTTTATGGTGTGGTAATGGCTTCGATGGCACTCAGTTTCACGCTCATGCGCATCTATGCATTGCGGCACCCGGAGGTGCTGAATGAAGATGTGCGTCTGGATTCTTTCCGCAAAGGCACATGGCTTTCGCTCCTGTTCGGTCCGGTGACTTACCTTTTGGGTGCAGGAGCGGGATTTTTACATCCATGGCTGGCAATCAATGTATATTTAGCCATTCCGGTTTATTTTATTTTTGCCGAAAATCAACAACAGTAGGGGTGAATAATTATTTTTCTATTATTCCTGTCTTGTCATTTTGATCAACAATAAAAACTCAAACCCATGAAAATTGGATTTATCGGCATAGGCAAAGTGGGCTTTGCCATCGCCAATCATCTTCAAAAACTTGGCCATCAGATTGTTGTGGGTAGCAATGATCCTCAATCCGGAAGTTTGCAAAAAGCGCTGAAAGCCAATCCGGCCTTTCGGACTTCCGGTATTCAGGAGATGGTCAGCGAAAGCGAAATCGTGTTTTTAGCTACCCCTTTCGGCGCCAACCAACAGCTGCTGCAAGGCCTTGTCTTTGGCGGAAAACCACTCGTTGACTGCACCAATCCTGTTGGAGCCGGCATCACCCATGGTCTGAACAGCCTGAAATCTGGTGCTGAGGCAGTGCAGGAATGGGCACACGACGCCAAAGTGGTAAAGGCTTTCAACATCTATGGCTTCGAAAACTTTGTCGACAACAGCTTTCCCGGCTACGATGTGAAACCGCTGATGCTCATTGCTGGCGACGACGCCTCAGCGAAAGAAACTGTAGCCTCCCTGCTGCGAGAAATGGACTACTTTCCAAAAGACACCGGTCCTTTGAGTCAGGCACTGCACCTGGAACATATGACACTGCTTTGGGTGAAAATGGTGCGCATGAACGGACACCATCCGCATTTTGTCTGGGCTTATCTGGAGAAATAGCCTGAAAAACATGATTTGGACAGGCGTCGCTTTCTTCGAACGAAATGTCATTAAAATCCGAATCTGCAATATTCTTTATTTGGAATGTTATTGTAGTCTCCAAATCCTCATTCAAGACCAGACTTTGCATCAAAATGGCAGATGCTCAAAGGTATAAAGGAGGCTCGTTAACCAGTTATCCTGACGGAAGCCAGAAAGCGTGGTGAGTTCGTATATGAAGGCTTTGAGAACATTACATAAATTCCCACGTGTTAATGTAAAACAACACATTTTTTCGCAGGAATTTCTACTTTACCGCCTATAATACACCAATAAAAAATAAGTATGAACATTGCTGATTTTGTAAAAGCACAACGAAAATTGGTGAGTTTCACCTAGCCCGAACTGGATGACAAGATTGGCGTGGGCTTACGTTTCGCTTGCTAACTGGAGCAAGTTAAGGAAAGCCTGTTATTGGACAAAGTAAATCAAGTATTGCAATTCGTTGGTTATGAGGCAATTGCTGTGCCTAAGAAAACCTTCACAGATTTCTGAGAGTCAATAGTGTGGCTTAAACAACACAGATTAAGACTCCCGAACTAAGTGAATCATGCTTAAAGCCCTAGACAGCCAAAGAATTAAACATTTTTTTTGATTCTCTATGTCAGGCAATAGACTGGAGAAAGAAATACCAACAACAGGCACTATTACAGCAACAACATAGC
>JANJXG010000096.1 GCA_024709145.1 Bacteroidales bacterium
CAGACTGAAGTTTACCTCCAGCTCTTCCGACTCCCTGATATCATAGCGTTGGTTTTCAGCCACCACATAGCCATTCCGTGTGCAGGCAATCGTCAGCCAGCCCGGGAGCAGGCCTTCGATCAGGTACATACCATCCACATCGGTTGTGGCCACCCCCTGCTGTTCAACCACCGACACCAGAGCACCCTGCAAAGGTTTGCCGGTTACGGCATCGGTCACAGTGCCGAGCAGCGACGAAAGCGTCGTGTCTTTTTCAGCCCTCTTACGGTGCCGGACCGTTTTTCGCAGGTTTCTCCATTGTTCATAAAAGTCGCCTTCCCTGTTGGTATGCATTGTCACTGCCGGATCGATGTGTAGCGTAAGTAACTGATGCAGCTCGTGCAGCAGGCGGTAGATTTTCGATCTGTCAACTTTCCGCACTGCATACAGCATGCTGGTTTGTTGATGTTGACTGTTGAAATCAGTCAGCCTGTTTCTTACTGCATTGATATAATCCGTGGTGAGCCCCAGCCCGTCAGCCACAACCTGATTGTCAGTGATGTGTTGGATTGCGATATCCGTAAGTTGCAACAACTGAAACGTACCTGCTCTCTTGGTCTGTCTCAGATAGACCCTGAAGGTTTCAAGCAGCAATGGGTTGTTTAGCGCTTCCGCCACAGCCAATCCCCTACCGAGGAGTGTCACTGTTTCAACACGCAATTGCTCACGTCGGTCGGCCACTTGCCGTTGATGAAGCCTTGCGGGCACCATCAGGCCGGCATACGCACCGATCGCCTGGTTCAACAAATTTTCAAACTCCTCCAGCTTTGCAGCATCGGCATTGTTCGAAGCAAATAATTCCTGCGCTGTCTTTAACAGGTTCAGCGCCTCCTGGTATCTTTCGATACGGTTTTTTGGGCTTTTCATTGCCTTAAAAATTTTAGTTGTAATTTGATCTATTTAACCCTTATCGCAGCATCTCACTGCTTTAGGGCAAGGCATAGAAGTGCCTTCACTCCTCCGGATTTTCCGGTCCGGATCGCGGTTCAACAACATACAATCTTGCAAGGAAATGATTTACCGACTTATCCAGTTTTCAGCTGTGTGCTCCTTCGTTTCCTTTCTCAGGCAGCAGCGGTGAGGCCTACCTTCAGGGCGGAGACAAGCCCGGCGAGCTTTTGCCGATCTTGATAAAGGTTTCACGGCTTTTGTCGGGCAGATACCGCTGCCTCGATGTTACCGATATGTGCTGTGTGGTCTGTGAACGGAATGTTTCCTGCATCACCTTCAGGCTGCGGTCAGCACGGTAGATGAGATGCTTCAGCAATTCGGTAAGCAGCGTGTTTCCGATGGCTTCATGCAAGTCCTCTGTCAATGCCAGCATCGACCTCATCAGGCTAAGCTTGCTTGGTGGTGACAACTGACCGGCCAACCTTCCCCTGCCGGTGATCCTGAGCCAGCCCTTGCGTAGCTGATGCCCGAGCTCACTGAGCCTGAAATGCAGCAGTAACCGTAACATGTGCAAAATATACAGGATAATTTTGCGTACAATCCTTGTTTTGCCTGTTTCCCTGTCAACCATTTTCATCCGGCTTTTTCAGTGTTATAATATACAGGATTCCAGCGGTCGACGATGGAGTGAAATTGCATGGCTATCAACATCAGCGGGAATGGAAAACGCAGAACGCCCGGTGGTGGCATAATCACTCCCTTAATGCGAACCCCCGGCTGATGCCAATACGAGTCGTGCAGAATCAGGATGGCACTTTCCCTGCGGGCAAGCAGGGCGGCACAGGCATCATCAAAGCTCAATCCAGTGCTGCGCAACTCCATAGCCTTCATTTTTTCCTTGGATTTTAACTTGAGTATGCGCAATTGCTGATTCTGATGGGCCGTTTTAATGATTTGCTGACGATCCTCACTGAGTTGGTTAACGATCTTTTCAGGTATCAGGAACTGATAACGCAATGCAATCATGGTTGCCAGTGTTCCTGCTGTGATATCCTGCAAACCGGCCAAGTCCCCTATCAAAAACTTCAATTTTCTGTAACTTTTTGCTTTCATGTATCTTAATTTGATTTGTTTTCTACCATATTTGTAACAATCTGTCCTTCAGTTCACTGCCGGGCATCTGAAGCAACTCGCTGGCTTTGCTTTGCGTTATCAGACGCTGTGAAACAGCCCTGAGTGTCAACCCCTCGAACAACCGGCTATGTTCATTCCCCTGATAGGCGCCTAAGCCCATTTCCAAAGGATTACCGGCCAGCGACTCCCGGATTCTGCCATAGACACTCTGATTAATGATACCCAGCTCATAAGCCCGGTGTGCAAGGGACTGTATGCTCACACCCCAGGTGTTGCGCAGGATGATGAGTTCTTCCTGAAAGAGATTGTCACGTTTTGTCCCCAGCAGTTTTTTCATCACCGAGCCGGGTATCAGTGCCGCACCTGCGAATCGGTTGCACAGTTTTTCACGCAGAAACTCACTGGCATTCTCATCGAACGACAGGATCAAATGTGCCAACTCATGAAGCGCAGTAAATCGTCTGCGCTCCACATTCCTGTTGCTGTTGATCACAAACACCGGAATCTTCTCATTGATGATGGCCGTAAAACCATCAAAATCAATCGTGGAATCTATTTCGTGCACCACTATTCCGTGCAGCTCCAACAAGGCATACAATCCGCCAACTACATAATCACCTACCCTCCAGTTCAGCCTCCAGTATTCAGCGGCTATTTCGGCATCCTCCGGCTCTCTCAACACTTCAAAATGCAGCTTTTCAACCTTTGGACGATTTACATGTAGTATCGTGTCCTCCAGTTCGAGGGTTCGCTCCAGCGTGAGCAGCATCAACTCAAGGAGCATCTGCTTCTCACGTTCCGACAACATGGTCTTGCTGCGCATCGATGTCACAGTGGCTTCATAATTAATCGTCTTATAATAGTAATCTTCCGAAATACCCAAGGCGTCAATCAACAATCGCATCTTGTCTTCCCGTGGCAGATATTCTCCCATTTCATACTTGGAGATCGCTCCTTTTGTAACCTGATTTCCTGTCCTGCTTACCAGCTGATCCATCGATAAGCCTAATAATTGTCTGGCTTTCTTCAGGCGTATTCCTATTGTTTTCTTATCCGGTGCCATTTTACTTGTAATTTTCTATACGATTTGAAGCAAAAATAAGGCATTGTATAGAGATGTCAAGTGTAATACCGGGTCTGAAAGATTGATTTTATTAACATTCATTTGTTGATAACTCGTAGAACGTGCACCGCTCTAAGCATTAATTAACTTCGAATCTTAGGTTAATTAATTTTGGCATGAATATAGATAAATGTTCTATTGAATATATTATCAGTACTTTACATTGACAGTGTAAATTTTACATTGACAGTGTAAATTTCAGATTACAATATTTTACACCATAACTCAGAAGAAAATAAGTTGGTGATGAACGAATAAATGGAAGGTTACATTATAAATATACATCTCATCACATATTTATTTTTTTGTTTAGTTTGAATATATAATGTTGCATTATTTTTTGGGTCTCTGATTTTGGATTCTGCCTGAAGCAAAACCTGCTGAAAACAGATTCATCGGCGCCGGAAACAATTCCTTCAGGCTCAACACCCACCGCCACAGCCAATATTTGAATACACAATTCACGCAGGGAATCCTTTTCTACCGCTACAGCTTCGGCAAACACTGGAGGATACATATGGCCGGTGGTTATCAACGCATCAAAAACAAAGTATTCGATCACGATCAAACCTTCCCGTTGAGCATCTACCCCTGGAACCCTGCCAGTGCTGCCACCCCTGCCGAATCACATACCTTGCAAGGTGTGGAGGTTCAAATAGGATGCTATTTTTCTATTCGCTAAAAACAGGCGGTAATAGCAGACCGTATGGTTTTGTGAGGGAAAACAAAGCGATTTCCCCGCAGCTTACACCTCCATTGTTTTATGTGCTACAAAGGCCGGAAAACCCATGCGAGAGGTTGCACCATTGCACATGTGGTGTATAGTGTTT
>JANJXG010000100.1 GCA_024709145.1 Bacteroidales bacterium
GGAACATACGAAAGTGATCGGTCAGGGATTGGCTTCCCGGGCCATCCATTTGCCAGCCGGTACATATGTGGTGCGTTTGCTTGGAAATCAGCTGGTTCAAACCACCAAAGTGTTCGTAAAATAAGCATAAAACAACCAAAAATACCCTACCATGAAAAAGTTTGTTATTAAAACCACTCTCCTTTTCTGTTTCATCTTATTCGCAAACTATAATGCCATTGCACAGTTAAGCCCACCCCCGCCACCGGGTCAGCATGGATCGAGTGGTAATCAAACAACCGGAGGAGATGCCCCTGTCGGCACCGGCATCGGCATCCTTCTGGCGCTTGGCGCAGCTTATGGCGGAAAGAAAGTGTACAACGCTTTCCGCAACAAACAGGCACTCGAAGAATAATGCTTTCCCAACCGAATCCGGGCAGCACGGGAAGCTTGTTGATTTGTTGATTTGTTGATTTGTTTCAACCGGCAATAATCTTGCTGATGGCTCAAACCAGACACGTATCACGCATCACTCAGGTTTAGGTGTTGATTTGTGAGTGCCTGTGACAGTGAGAGACAAGCTGACTCGTCCTGACCACTTAATACTGATCGCTGACTGATGTCTGAACACTCATGGCTGACCTCTAAGCACCGAACTCCGTCCTCCTTTTCGCAGCGATAGCCATTTGTCCCAGGGCAATGCCACCATCGTTCGAGGGCACCTTTTCGTGGGCATAGACCGCAAAGCCTTGCTCCTGCAGCATGGTAAGTGAATTGAGGAGAAGGTAGCGGTTTTGGAAAGTCCCGCCCGAGAGAACCACTTTTTGAATACCTGTATCTGCCCGCAACCGTTTTGCCAGACTGAGAATCACCGACAGCAGGGTGTTGTGAAACTTTGCCGCGATGATGCCTTTATCAACACCCAGTCGTAAATCTTTGAGGATGAGATAGAAAAGCTTCATCAATACGATGCGGCTCCCATCGGTTTCAACAAGATATTTGGAGCGGCAACCATGCTGTATGGCAGCTTCGAGGCGCATGGGAGCTTCAGCATGGAAGCTGCTGTGGGTGCAGATCCCCGTAAGGGCAGCCACGGCATCAAAAAGCCTGCCTGCCCCGCTGCTTAGCGGACAATTGATTTTTTTGTCGATAGCCTGCAAAATCATCGCCTGTTTTTCAACTGCGATCCCCTGCAGGAAGGCCGGCGGCTGGTCGAAAACAGCCCGTCCGAAGTATTGATACAGGTAAGAAACAGCGGTACGCCAGGGCTCTTCGGTTACCTTGTCGCCACCCGGAAGGGGCACAGGGTCGAGATGAAACTTCCGCTCAAAGCCCGACAAGTCGCAAACCATAAACTCACCACCCCAGATGGTATTGTCGGTTCCCAGTCCTGTGCCGTCGAAGGCAATGCCGATCACTTTTTCATCCAGTCCGTGCTCAGCCATGCAGGCTGCAAGATGGGCATGGTGATGCTGAACAGTTTCAAGTCTGCAGCCCAGGCTTCCGGCAAATGTGGTTGAAAGATAGTCGGGATGAAGGTCACAGACAGCCAGTTGAGGTTCAAAACGAAAGAGGGAAGAAAACCGCTGAAACGACTCTTCATAAAATGCCAGCGTCTCTGCATTCTTCAGGTCGCCGATGTGTTGACTGAGCAATACCTTACTGCCTTTTCCGATGGCAAAAGTGTTGACGAGCTCGGCACCGGCAGCAAATATTCCTTCCGTCCGAAGCGCCACATTCAGCGAAGCAGGCACATATCCTCTTGAGCGTCGGATCATCCGTTCGCGTCCTGCCACCACCATCACCACCGAATCATCTGCACGGTTGTGTATTGCCCGGTTATAACTCACCACAACGTCAGCAATGGAAGCCAGGTCATGGCTTGCCACATCGTTGCCGGTCACCACAGGCTCATCCGAGATATTTCCGCTTGTAAGTACGATAGCGGCTGTGTTTAAATGTTCAAAAAGCTGATAGTGGAAAGGCATATATGGCAACACAATTCCGGTGGTGTGCATGCCGTTGCTGACGGATGGTGCCAGTGCCAACTTGTTTTGGATCAGAACAATGGGCCTTCGCCAGGAAGTCAGTGCAACACGTTCGGCATCGCTCAGCTCAAAAGCCTTTTCCACCTCGGTCAGCGAAGCCATCATGACTGCCATGGGCTTCCCTTCCCTGTTCTTTCGTTGCCGGAGCGTGGCCACAGCCTGCTCGTTGGTGGCATCACAAAGCAGGTGAAAACCACCCAAACCTTTCAAAGCAATAATCTTTCCCTCATCCAGCCAGGCACTTACAACCTTTGCTATGTCCGATGAAGCCACCTCATGCCCGTGAATCTGATAAATGGGTCCGCAATGATTGCAGGCTACGGGTTGGGCATGAAAGCGGCGGTCGGTCACCGATTCGTACTCTGTGCGACAGGTTTCACACATCACAAAAACATCCATCGTGGTTTGGTGCCGGTCGTAAGGCAGGGCCCTGATAATGGTAAAACGCGGTCCGCAATTGGTGCAGTTGATAAAAGGATAACCGATGCGGTGAGGCTGTGTTTTCATGTCGCGGAGACAAGCCTCACACACTGCGATGTCGGGACTCACCTCGGTAATCTCATCCGACTGTGAGCGGCTGGGAATGATGGTGAAAGAGGAAAAGTTTTGAACGGCATGGCATTCCTCCTGTAGCTCGGCGATGTGGGCCGCCGGTGGAAGTTCCTGAATCAATGCTGCTTTGAACAAAGCGATGGCCTCCGGCTCACCTTCGGCAAGGATGTTCACACCCCTGTTGTCGTTGTTCACCCAACCTTTGACACCGGCTGCCAGAGCCTGACGGTAAACGTAAGGCCTGAATCCGACTCCCTGCACCAGACCTTTCACCCTGATACTAACAGCAAGCTTTGTCATCACCCGTGGCAGTTTTGGTAAAGAGGTAAGCATCGCGGTGACCGGTCTCGTCAGTAAAACGCTTGTATTCAATCATTTTCAGGGAAGTGAAGGAATCCACAAATTCTTCCGGATGCAAAGCCTTTGCAGGAGGAAAGGCATTCAGCGCCACCTGCAATTCATTAAAGCTAACCCAAAGAAAAGTTCCGTCCTGACTCAGCAGATCCGGGATCAGCTTCAGCAAAGCCTTGCCAGGCTTGAAGTTGATGCAGATGATGGTATCGAAAGGAGCTTTTTGATTAAGCAAATCAGGTTCATCGAGGTCGATCAGCATCGTTTCAACCGAAAGATGTCGCTCGTGAGCAGCAGCCCTGAGATGTTGCAGTCCGACCTCAGCAATGTCGGCTGCAATGGTTTCAAATCCACCGGCAGCCAGCAGGAAAGCATTGCGTCCGCGGCCACAGGCCATGTCGAGGGCTTTTCCGGGCTTCAGCCGACTGAACTGCTGCTGAAGGTAGCTGTCGGGTGCATGAAAACCCGTTTTGGCTCCATGTCTTTCATTCCATTTTATGCTGTCGCTGATCATGCTGCGAAGATAGGCAAAAGGAGCCAGACCAATCAGCCCCCCGACTGTGAAATTGCCTGATACCGGCACAAATTTAGCAGCTCATCAGCGCTGAAGTCAAAAGAAAAAATGATTTACTTTGCAAGGTAAATCGGTTTAGATAGGATTAATCAATACCCGGATCTTCTATTCGCACCATCAGGGCTTGGTCCTTAAAACCAGCAAATGAAATCAGTGGTCATGACAACAAGAAAAAAAAGTTTGGTCGAAGAGGCATTCCTGCTTGGGCAGCCGCTGCCTGAGGTGGTAAACATTCCGTATATCGTGGTCGACAATTTCCCGAAACTGGGCTTGTTTACCGCGCTGAGATTTCTGGAATGGGTGTCAGAAAACCCCGAAGGCGTGATCAGTCTGCCAACCGGAAAAACACCGGAATATTTCATTTCATGGACAAAACACATTCTCCATCGCTGGAACAGTGCTGACACGGATCGTCTTTGCCGGTCAAACGGCCTGATATTACGAAAGAAGCCTGAGCTTAACGGACTTCACTTTGTTCAGATTGATGAATTTTATCCTATCAGCTCTATCCAGCAAAACAGTTTTTATTACTATGTGAACAAGTACTATGTGGAGGGTTTTGGATTGGACCGCCAAAAGGGGCTGTTCATCAACAGCGACACCATACCCCTTGCGATGGGGAAGACTTTTCGGGATGTTTTCCCCGACAATGTGATCGATCTGGAATTAAGATACCGCGAACCGCGAAACCGGACGGAAATCATGCAGCAGCAATCTATTTTTCTGATCGACGACTGGTGTACGGCCTATGAATCGGAAATCAGAAACAAGGGAGGTATTGGATTCTTCTTAGGCGGTCTCGGTCCCGACGGACACATTGCCTTTAACACACGTGGTTCGGATCATCACTCGACCACACGGCTCACTGCCACCAATTTCGAGACACAGGCGGTAGCTGCCGGCGATTTGGGAGGGATGGAGGTCTCACGCAAGCGGTTGGTGATCACCATTGGTCTCGAAACAATTACCCACAATCCCGGTTGTGCTGCGATCATTTTTGCCGCCGGAGAAGCCAAGGCACCCATGGTTAAAGATGCCCTCGAAAAGCCTGTCTCCAATCTTTATCCTGCCAGTGTACTGTCCAAACTGCCCATGGCTCGTTTTTACCTTACACAAGGTGCCGCCTCGATGCTCGAAAAGGTTCAGGAAGCCTATTACGAGGCTGGCGAATGGAATCAGGAAAAAACAGACAGAGCCGTGATTGACCTATGTTTAAGACTCAACAAATTTGGCGACCGTCTGCTCCCTGAAGATCTTGAAGCAGATAAATATTGCAAAAAAATCCCCGACCTTGGCCCGAATACCGTTTCATCGGTGATGGCCTCAGTGAAATCAAAGATCATCAAGGGAACAGAACCACTTGGTTTCCAACAGTTTTATCACACCGGCCCGCATCACGACGACATTATGCTCGGCCTGCTGCCACACATACACCGTCTTTCGCGCAATGAAACCAACCGTTCGCAATTCGCTGTTCTTACCTCCGGTTTTACAGCCGTCACCAATGCGTTTCTGGTAAACGCCCTGCAGGATGTTCAGTATTTTCTCGAAAAAGAAGTCATTCAGATGATTCACTATCCCGACTTTTTTGATCAGGGATATCAACGTAAGCGTGACAAAGACATCTACCATTACCTGATCAACGTTGCATCGGGACAGGATGAGGAGCGCAGACGCGCCTTCTCGCACAGGATCGTCAGAAACCTTGTAGAAATCTGGTCGCTCCGAGGCATCGGACAGCTGTCGCAACAGATCAGCGAAGTGCTGCTCGCCTTGAACGAAAGTTATGACGGCGAAAAACTTCCAACCGGGATTCAAACTTTAAAAGGGATGATACGGGAGTTTGAAGAAGAGATTGTGTGGGCCTATTTTGGTTTTAAAAGTGAGCAGGTTCATCATTTGCGGCTTGGTTTTTACACCGGCGACCTCTTTACCGAAAAACCCGGCCGGGAGAGGGATGTAGAACCAATCCTGCAACAGCTCAGGGCGATCAATCCGACAATCATCAGCCTGGCACTCGACCCTGAAGGCAGCGGCCCCGATACCCACTACAAGGTGCTTCAGGCCATTGCAGAAGCCATCAGAGAATGGTCGAAAGAGACCTCTTTGGACGGGTTACGCATCTGGGGCTATCGCAACGTCTGGTATCAGTTTCATCCGGCCGAAGCCACACACATCGTCCCTGTCTCGCTCAATGCCATGGGCGTGATGGATGCAGCTTTCACCAACAGCTACCTGAGTCAGGTCAATGCCTCTTTTCCCAGTTACAGACACGACGGAAAATTCAGCGAACTCTCCAAAAAAATCTGGGTCGAGCAGCTGAGGCAGATTCAGTTGCTTCTCGGCAAACCTTACTTTTATCAACACGAAAGCCCGCGGCTAAGGACTACGCATGGCCTGCTTTATTTCAAGGAAATGAATGCAGAGACCTTCCTGCGTTCGGCCCGCGAACTTGAAAAATCAATGCAAGGCTCTCCGGATGATGGCCATTTTGAGACGCCTTCTCAATGATAACGGAAACAAGCCGCCCACCGAATTTCGCCCAGGTTGTCGCTTGCCTTTCTGTATCTTTTGACCTTTCGAAGCAGTTTCCAATACGTTACAACTTCTTTTGACAGGAGCCGTGAAGCGAACAATCCACTGACTGTCAAATGTTTTATACACGCTGTTTACGCTTTGTTGCAATTTTATCTATCCATTTGACATTTCTTTTTCGTCTGCAGCGTGTTGACTGATTCAGGAATATTCTTTCCATTTCTTCAACCGTATTTTTCAAAAGTTCCTTGATTTCGTCTTTCTGTTGTTTGGCATTTTCTCTGATGCCTTTAAAATGATCAGCTATGTTGTTCTGTTTGTCAGGTGTGGGAGTTGAAAGCATTCAAGTTTATTCCGTCGCAATACGGAACAACCCGCAGGGTCAAGGCGTTTCTCCGGCTCGCTTTTCTGCAAAATGAAAACACAGTTTTTAATTCATGTTGCTGGTTGTCCGTGTGCTGCCCAATGCATTTTATTTTGCACAGTTTGAAAAAACTCAATCGAAATCGCCAATTTTGGGTCGTAATCAATACTTGTGGCATAGATGTCTAAAACCTTTCTCCAGAATACCTTTTCAGATGAACGAATATCCCGAATGCGGGCCAGTAATTCTTCAAAATAGTTACCGCCACCAGCTTGTTTCATCAACTCATCATTCATTGTAAAGCCCTTTACAAGGTATTCCCGAAGCCTTGCTGTTGCCCATTGCCGAAACTTAGTTCCCTGATGACTTTTTACACGATAGCCAACAGAAATAATAACATCAAGATTATAGTAATTTGTATGATAAGTTTTCCCATCAGCAGCAGTTGTTCGGAAATTCCGAATAACTGAAGCTGGATATAATTCACCCTCATCAAAAATATTTTTAATATGCTCGCTGATCGTGGCTTTTGATTTTTGAAACAAGTCACTTAATTGAGCCTGTGTAAGCCACACAGTTTCATCTTCCAGACGGGTTTCGATTTTTGTATTTCCATCTTCTGTCTGGTATAGCAATATGTCTGAAGGCATAAATAGTTTACTGCATTGATTTAACACAGGTCGAAATTAATCAAATAATTCTTTGAAAATTTACTTTCTGCTGATTGCAGCTGAAAGGCATGCTTCGCTTACACAATTCAAATCTTTTGTATTGTTTTGAGATATAATGCCTTTAACCTACTTAGCTTCGGGGAGTTTATCAGCAAGCGCTATGTAGTGCTTGTCGTTAAAGGCTGATGGCTTCGTTATGTTCGTCATTCATTTCAGTCATCCCGACTTATCCGGGACTCCTGACATTCATTCCGCACATGCCTCGCCCTCGAACTTTAAAACTCAAGCACCTGACATTATGGACAGACACTATGTAATCAAGGTTAAAAAATATTGCTAATTTAGCCTTTAAAAAAATCATGAAATCAAAGCCGGTTCTTCAATTAATGATCCTGTTGGGCAGCATATTCATCATCTTGCTTCCTGAACGTTTGTCAGCTCAGCATTTGGCCACAGACGATGCGATGATACAGCAACTGGTCGAAAACCAATTGAACGAGGATGTTCCGGGCATCTTGCTCGGCATTCAGTTTGCCGGTTTTGAAGGCAAACAATTTGCGGCCGGCATCAACGATCTCGCAACAGCCTCTCCCCTGCTGCCCGGCCAAAGCTTTCGCATTGCGAGTGTTACCAAGACCTTCGTGGCCGCTGCTATCCTGCGTTTATACGAGGAGGGCCGCCTCGGGCTGCATGATCCCATCACACAATACATAAACAAAAAACACCTGAAGCTTTTACGAAAAGGTGGACATCAGCCCGAAAACATCACCATCAGGCAGCTGCTGCAACACAATGCCGGCCTTGGCGACCACTCTCATACGGAGGCCTACAACATCGAAAATCTCCGTTCGGGTGCGGTCTGGACGCGCGAACGGCAATTGCAGGCGCTGGCAACTCACACAAAACCGCTTGGGATTCCCGGTGAAAAATTCAGTTATTCCGACACAGGTTATATTCTCCTGGGCGAAATCCTTGAAAAGGTTACCGGACTCACGATGGGTGATGCCATAAACCAACTCATTGACTTTAAAAAACTTGGACTACTTTCAACCGAAATGGAGGCGCCTGAGGGTGATTTCAGCGGCAAGCGCATTCATCAGTACTTTCAAGGCGAAGATACCTATCACTACCATCCATCGCTCGACTATTTCGGCGGGGGCGGACTGCTTTCAACCACGGCCGATCTGTGCCGTTTTATGCTGGCCTTGTTCAACAACGAAATTTTTCACAAAGCCTCTACCCTGGCACTCATGACCGAAGCTGTCAGCTACACCGAATTACCCGCCATGGATTACCGCATGGGCATCTGGAAAACGCAGATTGGCGGCTTGGAGGCCTGGACACATACCGGGTTCTGGGGCACGCAAACAGCTTACTTCCCCGAATTAAACCTTTCTATCACCGTGAATTACAGCAGCCGGTGGAAGGTGAAAGGCAATGCACCCCTGCTGGAAGAGCTTGTGAAAAAACTGCAAAGCCAACAAGTCCAACACTGATTTCCGGCTTCAACCCAAAAAATATGCTCTTTGTCTGAGAATGAATTTTCTTCCTTTGGCAAGCTTCCTTTTCAGAAAGTAAGATGCTTGCTTTATCCCTTCGCTTTAATTCCCAATTAAAACCATTGAAAAGCGATTCTTTTCTTTGAAATTACCTTTTCATTGTTCAATTCCATTAACTTTGACAGACCCAAACCAAAGACGTTCTGTAATGAAACAATGCGCCCTTCTGATACTGTTGCTGAGCTTTTCGATCGCATCACAAGCTCAATCCTGGAAAGCATTCAGCACAACAGATACCTTGAATTATACCCACAGCCTAAACGAACTTCCGGTGCCTGATTACTTTATGCGGGTAGTCTCAACCCAAACCATTGGCAACGACACCATCTTCATCCTGAACACCATAACACGGATTGTTAGCGAGAATGTAGCACTTACCAGCCAACCTGCCTTTCTGCAGAAAAAATTTCAGACCTATGCCGATGGCCTGACTGTTTTCAGCGATACGGCCACCTACAACCTCTATCCTTCGGCTGCTCCGGGGCAAAGCTGGGTTTTTAATCCCGGCCGACAAATCACGGCCACCGTTTTGAATGTGAAGGGAATGAACCTGTTTGGCCTCAGTGATTCATTAAAAACCATCCTGCTTTCCACAGGTGACACCCTTCAGATCAGCCAAAACTGGGGAATCAGCCGCTTTCCCGATTTCCTGCATGAGGGGGAATGTTATCAGCTGACCGGCATCGACAACAAGCGGCTCGGAAGTTATTTGCCAAACAAAAGAGACTTTGTTCTGAATAATGAGGTAAATGATAAGTTTTACTACCGCATAACCTCCATCTATAGTTCCCCTTACAGCACTGGTACCAGGAAGTACTATTATCATAATGAATACCTCATTACCGGTAAATCAGTCACTGACACAGGTGTGGATTATACCGCGCTCAATGTCGGGTATTCTGTCTATCTCCCTCCATACAATGGAGAACCTGTAGTTCAACCAATGAGTGCCTCAACCAAACATTTCATTTTCGACTTTTCCTACGACACGATGTATGATGGATACCCAAATGAATTTTTCTTTGATGAGGGACAAAACAACCCGCGCTATCACATCATAAAAGCAGGCATTCAGGCTGCTTCCGGGATACGGATAAAATATACAAACAATAAGCCCTACAACATTTACAGAAATGATTCGCTGATTTTCCAATCCTGGGATAACTGGACAGGCACACAAAATCCGGTATTGCAGCGTGAGTATGTTATTATACCCGGAGTTCCGTTTAAAATTACACCCAATTCTGCATATGTAGACTGGGTAGACTATAACAATGTTTATGGTGATTTGCTGGCCTGGCGCAACCAATATGGATCAGCCGGCAACTGGATGGCAAATTCCTATTCCAACGAGTACTGGCCCATCATCAATGAAGCCGACACCCTGACATATGCTGTTCAAACTGAAGGTGAAACCCAGCTACAGTCCATCTGGGTGAAGGAAAAAAAAGCAATAGGAAGCGATGTGACAATTCATCTGAATACAAACCTGATTCCTTTGACCGACAACAGATACCTGATAAACCAGGCATGGAATTTCGGAACAGACATCAAAGAATTTGAGAATCAGAAATACCTCCTGAAGATGGAGGACGAAGACAATCCCTGGAACAACAATTATTTTTATCCTGCAGCAACAGAAGGTTTTTCCTGGATCAGCGACCCCAACGGCTCAAAAACGGTGTATGTTAAAGATATCCAATACAGTCAACTTTATGGCTTACCAGACAACATAAAAATCTTTGTTGCTTCCGATGGCAGCATCCTGAGGCTCAGCCGACGCTGGGGCATACTGGCAGACTCCTTGTTTCTCAACAAGACCACTGTAGCTACCTTGAGCGACCCCCGGAATGCTGCCAACAATCCGGTTCCTTTCATTCACAAAATTGCTGATGGCATGCAAGTGGGCGATGTGTTTCAAACCAAAACAGGCACAAAAGAGGAAGGTATAGATGGCCGGTTCAATATCACTCAGGCTACCAACCGGCAATTTGAGATTAAAGAAAAAATTAAAAACGACACTGTTATCAGCTATGTCGTTCAAGGCGCTTTCTGGGATGAACCCACCGATGGCAACATTCATTTCTTCCCCTATCGCGACACGTTAAAGTATAACCTCTATGTGCCTGATGAACAAATAAACAGAGGGCTTAGCAGAATGTTGTACAGCCTTCATCCGGACACAATCATGTCAACATACAACGGCAGAACATACATCCACGTGGCTGAGGCCTACTGGAACGATACGCTGCAGCGCGAAGGCTGCCGGCTTGTGCCTTATCTCTATGACCAAGTTGACAACGACACGTTGAATCTGGCAACGGCCGGGCCAGGCGACCTTGTCTCGACCCATTGTCACTACCTGGAAGGCTTGCCTTTGCTGGAATACCGCGACCTGAAAGCTGCAACAGCCACTGCGCCTTCGCGCATGGATTTTCATGAACTGACGGCTTGGGCTACCGAGCTTGACTCCTACGGTTTTTTATTGGTATATCCTTCAGGTATCACTGAGTATCAAGGATTTTTAAACCTTCGTGTCTATCCGAATCCCTTTATCAACAACCTGATCGTCGAGATCGATCCGAATAAACAGATCGACCGTCTGGAGTTATGGAACAGGCAAGGAGCTTTGGTCATGCTTATGGAAAGTAAGGATAATAAATTGGTGATCAATACAGCGCAGTTGCCTTCAGGGATTTACACGGTTCGGGTGTATGCAGGATTGAATTACCAATCGTACAAGCTAATAAAGTTATGAACCCTTCGGAAAGAATCAAAGCGATGAAATACAGGCACTATCTTTTAGCAATGCTGATGGCCGCCTTGCTGCCATTGGGTTTGACCGGACAAGACGGTATCGGATTTTATCATTTCAGTCAGTTTGACTACAGTGGTCATCAAGTTTGTAATGACTTTATCAAAACCTGGTCGGGCGGTTATTTATTGACAGGATCAACCAACGTTCTGTGGCAACCATGGCAGCCAAAAGCAGCATTAGCTGACAAAAGCCCCCTGGATGCAATGATTGTTCGTTTTAATTTGGAACATGAATATTCCTGGGCAAAGCGGTATGGTGGTGAAGCAGATGACGCGGGCAATGCCCTGATCGAACATTCGGGCGGGGGAGTATATGTTGCAGGTTATACCAAATCATTCATGGGGGATGTTTCGGGCAATCATGGCGGCAGTGATTTTTGGCTGTTCAAGACCAATCCCTCCGACCTCGTTTGGCAAAAGTGCTATGGCGGCAGCAACGACGAAGCTGCCAACGACCTGATAGAAACGGCTGATGGCGGCCTACTCCTCGCGGGATATACCTCCTCCTCCGATGGCGACATTGGCAACCATTACGGACAAGAGGATGTCTGGCTGGTAAAAACCGGTATCGACGGAGCATTGGAATGGGAGCAAACCTATGGAGGAAGCGGCAATGACCGGGCCAATGAGGTGCTCCAAACAGCGGATGGCGGTTATATCATCGCCGGTTCCACAGATTCACCGGATGGTTCGTCCGGAAAAAACACCGACGATCAGGACGCCTGGCTGGTTAAAATAGACAATATCGGCAACCTTCAATGGCAACAAACCTACGGAGGGCCGTTTGATGATATGGCCAAATCATTGACCATTAATAACTTCGGTGGTTATACATTTGTTGGCACAACCACAACTGCGCAAAGCAGCGACGTATGGGTGGTGGCTGTTGATGCTCAGGGCAACATGGTTTGGCAAAAGACTTTTGGCAGTGAAATGATGAACGATCAGGGCGTTTCTATTTTGCAAAAATCAGACGGTGACTATGCCATATCCGCCAATATGATGTCAGAAGGACTCCCTGACCCGCAAAGCGATATCGGTCTTATCATCCTCGATCACCTAGGTCAGGTAAAACTTCAAGGCAAGTTTGGAAACAAATATCACGATTATGCTTCTACTGTTTATGCCGAAACAGATGGAAGTTTATTACTGCCAGGTTCAAATACATTCACTGTTAGTCATGGATTTAATCCCGGTTACTATAAAACCTGCGTCACTAAAAATGCCGAAATCACCATCAATCCAATACACTACTGCACCTTTACTAATCTGAGAACCAGCGAAGAATTCGACTCATATCTGTGGGACACAGGCGAGACAACCAGACAAAATAAAGTAGAAAAAGATGGTTTTTATTATGTCATCACAACATACAATGGCTGCACAAAACAACTCAATGTGGTTGTACCCGATAAACAGCCACTATGGAGCGGACCTGATATTCACCCTGTCTATGAGTTCTATAATTGTGATTCAGTGATGATGAGCATAGATAGTATATTCTTACATACCATATGGGATTTTGATTATTGGCATAAACAATATGCCGTTCAATGGGGGGAGGTCTTTCATGTAACCGGCA
>JANJXG010000111.1 GCA_024709145.1 Bacteroidales bacterium
TATTTCGCAGCCGGAATGCCGAGCGAAAGATGCCATTTCATGCGTTCTTTCTTCCAATGCTCAAACCATTGCAATTCCTCGCCCGGGCGTACAAAAAACTGCATTTCCATCTGCTCAAACTCACGCATGCGGAAGATGAACTGGCGGGCCACAATCTCGTTGCGGAAGGCTTTCCCTGTCTGGGCTATGCCAAAAGGAATCTTCATGCGACCGGTTTTCTGCACATTGAGGTAGTTTACAAAAATGCCTTGTGCTGTTTCGGGGCGCAGGTAGATTTCGCTGGCACCTTCGGCTGTTGAACCCATTTGAGTTGAAAACATCAGGTTGAACTGACGAACATCCGTCCAGTTGCGGGTGCCGGAGATGGGGCAAACGATACCCAGGTCTTCGATAAGCTGTTTAAAAGCCACCAGGTCGTTGGCTTCCATGATGCTGTAGAGTTTTTTACCGGTTGAGGCATGTTGTTCCTTCAGTTCAAGCACACGGGCATTGGTGGTCACAAACTGCTGTTCATCAAAGGTTTCGCCAAAGCGCTTGCGGGCTTTTTCAACTTCCTTATTGATTTTATCTTCAATTTTGGCCATGTATTCTTCCACCAACACATCGGCGCGGTAGCGTTTTTTGGAGTCTTTGTTATCTACCAAAGGGTCGTTGAACGCATCCACATGGCCCGAAGCTTTCCAGATGGTGGGGTGCATGAAGATGGCAGAGTCAATGCCCACGATGTTTTCGTTGAACTGCACCATGGCCTGCCACCAATAGCGACGGATGTTGTTTTTGAGTTCCACACCGTTTTGTCCGTAGTCGTACACAGCGCTGAGGCCGTCGTAAATTTCACTACTCTGAAACACAAACCCATACTCTTTGGCGTGGGCTGTTAGCTTTTTGAAAAAATCTTCCTGGTTCATCATGGCGCAAAATTAGCAAATTGATTTGAATTGTTCGCCATTCAGCTTGTAGCTGTGTTAAAACACGGCCAATCAGACCCAATTTTACTCATTTCCCGCTCAGCCAGCTCCTGAACAAGGGGCTGCGCTCGGTGCTTGAGATGGATTCTTCTTCGCAGGGTGGTTTCAGTTCCACTTTGATGCGCGATTTGCTGTAGGTATGCAGCTTGCCTATGGACTCAAAACTGATGATAAATCCGCGGTTGATGCGAAAAAAAAGTTGTGGATCAAGCTCATGCTCAAGCACATCAAGTGTTTGATCCAGGGCATAGCGCTCACCGCTGTGAAGTCGGGCGAAGACAATTTTTTCGACGATATAAAAGTAGGCAACATCACGGGTTTGGAATACTTTGATTTGTTGCCCAACTTTCACCATCAGTCGTTGAAGCCCGGGTTCCTGTTTTTGCCCGAGCAAACCGGCAAGCCTGGCATAATCAATCGTGGGCAACGGCCTGTTTAATTTATCAAATTTGCCAAGGGCCAGTTCCAACTCGGCCTTGCGCAAAGGTTTGAGCAGGTAGTCGATGCTGTTCACCTTGAAAGCCTGGAGGGCATAGGCATCATAGGCGGTTGTAAAAATAACGGGACAATCGACCCTGAAGCGTTCGAAAATTTCGAAACTGCTGCCATCAGCCAGGTGTATATCCATCAGAATCAGGTCGGGTAAGGGGTGATTTTGCAACCATCTCAGTGTGGCAGCAATGCTGTCGGTCATGCCTGCAATTGCCGCTTCGGGCTGCAGCTCAAGCAGCAAACGCCTGGTTCGTTCGGCTGTGTTTTCTTCGTCTTCAACAATCAGTACGCGCATCTGATTAAATATTTTGCTGCGAATTTGATGATTTTTGATGGAAATGTCTTTAAATAGTTTCATTTTTTGGTTTTAAAAGTCTATCTTTGAAACTGATTAAGTAGCATCGCAAAACATTTAGCTTATGAACCATGATTCAGACCTTATAAAAATCTACACCGGCAGGGGTTTGTTGGTACAGATTCTGAAAGACGAACTTGCCGAAGCCGGCATCGCGGCCATGGTGCGCGACGATTTTTATGCCGGTGCCTTGTCGGGCTTTGGGGCGGTGCCCGATGTAGTGGATCTTTTTGTGCTTGCCGAAGACGAAGAGAAGGCAAGGCCAATTGCTGAAAGTTTCATCAGCAACAACGAAACAGAGCAGGAAAGCGAAGAAAACTAGCCTCGCGGAGCTGTAATTTTTGTTAAAATATCAGCCTGTTCTCATTTTTTTGGTTTTTGTCAGTTTCTGTTGATCGCACAGGCCGGCTAAAGTTCTAACTTTGCCCGGTAACACAAAGTGTGTTCCCGCTAATCAGGAAGCTATGCAGTTTATTAAGCATTCATTCTACGGGTTGTTGGTTTCAATTTTGGCAGCTTGCTGTTTTCCGGGCAAGGCTGTTGCACAGGAAGCACCCGTTTATTTTTCGCTCTCGGAGGTGATCAGGATGGCACAGGAGCGTTCGCCCGATGCCATGATTGCACGTCATCGCTTCAAACGCAGCTATTGGGAATACCGAAGCTTCAAGGCGGGCTATTTGCCCAACCTGAGCCTCAGCGCCAATCTTCCAAATTTTAACCGCACCATCGACGCCATCACCCAGTCGGACGGGAGCGAAACATACCGGGAAAGAACCCTGGCAAGGTATTCGGCAAACCTTGCACTCACCCAAAAGGTTGGTCTTACAGGTGGAACCGTCTTTTTGCAATCGGGTTTGCAGCGACTTGACAATTTTTACACCGATACCTCCACAAGGCAGTTTCTTTCAAACCCTGTTGCCATTGGTTTTCAGCAACCTATTTTTGGATACAATGCCTATAAGTGGGACAAACGCATCGAGCCCATGCGCTATGAAGAAGCACGCCGGCAATACCTCGAAACCAATGAACAGGTGGCATCAACAGCCATCAACCATTTTTTTAACCTGCTCATGGCTCAGGTTGAAAAAGGAATTGCACTTAAAAACCTTGCGAATTACGACACCCTTTACAACATCGCCAAAGGACGTTTTGTGCTTGGAAAAATTGCCGAAAACGAACTCCTCCAGCTTGAACTTAACCTGCTGCGGGCCGAGGCTTCGGTGGAAAATGCCGATCTCAACTACCAGAACATGCTTTTTACCTTCAAATCATATCTGCGACTGAAAACCAATGGTCTGATTGAACTCATTCCGCCTGCACAAACGGAGTTTTATACCGTAAATGTGGAAGAGGCTTTGGGTGAGGCACTTACCAACACTTCCAGCGGTCTGAATTTCGATCTTCAAATGCTTGAAGCCGAAAGTAACCTCGATATGGCCCGCTCTCAGGGTCGCTTTGAAGCCGAGATCAATGCCAGTTTTGGATTGACCCAAACCTCCGATAAATTTGACCAGGCTTACCTCAAACCACTCGACGAGGAACGCATCACCGTTGGCATTACCATTCCTATCCTCGATTGGGGTCAGGCCAAAGGCCGGATCAAAATGGCTGAATCAAACCTCGAACTCGTCAGAACTTCGGTGGAGCAAAGCCGCATGGACTTTGAGCAGAATATCTTTCTCAAGGTCATGCAGTTTAATATGCAAAAAAACCAGCTTAAAATTGCTGCCAAAGCCGATACCGTGGCTCAGAAAAGATTCGATGTCACCCAAAAACGCTATATGATCGGTAAGGTCAACGACATCCTCGAACTCAACAATGCCCAAATTGACAACGACAATGCCAGAATGGGTTATTACAGTGCGTTGAAGACTTACTGGAGCAGTTATTTTGAGATGCGCAGGCTCACCTTGTTTGACTTCAGAGACAAAAGAAAAATTCACGTCAATCCCGAAAGCGTACTTTGATGGGATGATCTTTGTCCGGAAAGGACATCCAATTTTTTACCTGAAGCTTGTAAAGTCATCAGATAACACATTGCAATTCATTCATTTTGCTGACGCTGTCTGGTAATTTCTGCGTTTGAGGGCTTTAAAAAACAGGAACATCAACAGGCTGAAAATCAAGAGCGCAGTGGTTCCGGCAATCCAATACTGCCGGGCCTCAAGCTGTTTTCTGATCTCATCATTCTCGGCAGAAAGCCGCTCGCGTTCGGCCTCCAGCTCAAGCGCACGAAATCTTATGTTGGCTTCGCGGGCCTGCAACTGGATAAATGACTCTGCAAGGCTGTCGTGAGCGGATTTGTAAGGCTCAAAATACTTCAGAAAAGAGGCAAAATCGTTGAGTGCGACATAGTTTTTCATCATCAGGTCGGTGCCGATTTCGTTGTAGTTTTCGATCTGATGTTTTTTGGCAATCTGAAGACATTGCTCCAGATGCATCACCGACTGCCTGTGTTGTTTCGTTTCAAAAAAAACTTCAGCCAGGTGAAAGTGGACCCTGAGGATTCCCTGAACTGCCCCGGATGATGCATAAATTTGGAGTGCCCGCCGGAGGCTTTGCAAAGCCTCTTCATAATTACCGCCTGCTGAATACACATTGGCCAGGTTAACCAACACATGGGCAATGGGAATCGGATAGCCTTTGGCTTCTCTGATTTTGAGTGATTGCTGAAATAATTCGTGGGCCCGGCTGTAATTTTTTTTGTCGTAATAATAGATCAGGCCAAGATTTGAACAGGCTCTCGAAAGCATGTCGTCCAATTGGTTGCGCCCGGCAAAAAGAATTGTTTTTTCAAGCAGGGCAATGGCTTCATCATTTTGGTTCCATTGCCACAACACCTGACTGATATTCATTTCGGCCAGCGCCAGTGTAATGCTGTCGTTCAGTTCCCTGAACACAAGCGAAGCCCTGTAAAAAGCGTCATGTGCTGCCTCAAGGCTTCCGGTTTCAAACCGGGCGATGCCTTTGTTGAGCAGGGAAAAAGCCAGCATGGTATCGTTGCCTGTTTCGATGGCCAGCCTGTCCACATTTTCGAGGTAGAACAGGGCGGAATCGTATTGGCCGAGGTTGTTTTTCAGGTCACCGATCATATTGCTCAGGCGCGTTATGTTGTATTTGTCGTTCAGAACGGTGTAGGTCTTCAAAGCCTGACGGTAATAACCGTCGGCGAGATCAAAATCTCCTGCCAGCTGTGAACCCTGCCCGAGCGAGCGCAAGATGGCGCCACGCAATACGGGCCATTCCCCGGCAGCATCAAGTGCGGCATGACCTGCCTTGATACTTTCGTCGAAGCTCAGCAAACGGTAAGCCTCCGAAACAGCCAGAAGACTCTTAGCCTTGTCAGCTCCCTGCTGCCGGTTGATCAGCTGATGCAAACTATCAATCGTTCGCAACTCATCTGCCATTGGCTGAAAGCTCAACAACAGCGCAAGACTGACGGTAAAAAAAGTTTGCAGGAATCGGTTCATAACCTGCAATATTACGATTTTTTGGCTTGTACAAAGTTGTCCGCCTGTCAAAGTTTTAAATACTTTCCGGGTTGAATATCAAAATGCTGTTCAAAGAATTTGTGCTCTTCCCTGTAATATGATTTCGTCAGGAAATGCCGGGAGGATTGTCAGCAGGGCCATCATTTCATGTATATTTGCCAAAATTGAGTTTATGATCAGGTCGATGACAGGTTACGGAAAGCTCCAACAGCAGATCGGGACATCAAAAATTACAGTGGAAATAAGGTCACTCAACAGCAAACAACTCGATCTGAACCTGCGAGTTCCGGTCGATCTCAAGCAGTTGGAGTATGATTTACGCAACCCCATTGCAGAGATCATCCGCAGAGGCAAAGTTGATTTTGCCATCAGCGTCGAAGGCAGTGGTTTGGCCAAAGTTGGCCGTATCGATGCTGAGGCAGCAACAGCGGCCCACAAGCAACTTCAGGATATGGCCTATAACCTGCGGGTCGGTTTGCCCGACGATGTGGTGTCGCTTCTACTCAAATACCCGGGCGTGGTTGTGAACGGCGAAGCAGAAGCCGTGGTGACCGAAGAGCTTGCTAAATCAATCACCACCACTGCCATGGAAGCAATGTCGCATTTCGATCATTTCCGTATCCAGGAAGGTCAGGCCCTGAGATCCGACATCAGCAGTCGTATTGCTTTGATATTGAATTTATTGGATGAGGTCTCCCCTTTTGAGGATCAACGCACCGAACTCCTCAAAAGCCGGTTAATGAAAAACCTGACTGATGTGACAGATCACCTGAAGTTTGACCCCAACCGATTTGAACAGGAACTGATTTATTACCTCGAAAAACTCGATATCAGCGAAGAAAAAGTTCGCCTTCGTCAACATTGCAATTATTTCATGGAAGCCATCGACGAAGATTATGCCGGAAAAAAACTGGGATTCATCGTGCAGGAGATCGGCCGCGAAATCAATACCCTGGGCTCCAAAGCCAATGATGCCAGCATTCAGCGCATCGTGGTGCAAATGAAAGATGAACTCGAAAAAATCAAGGAACAATTGTTTAACATTCTTTGAAATGCAAACTACAGACAAAGGTAAAGTACTGGTGGTATCAGCGCCGTCGGGAGCCGGCAAAACCACGCTCGTCAAGCATTTGTTGGGACAGATACCTTCATTGTCGTTTTCGGTTTCAGCCACTTCAAGACCAAGGCGTGAGAATGAAACCCATGGCAAAGATTACTTTTTTCTGAGCCCTGAGGCTTTCAGGCAGAAGATTGAGGAAGGGGCTTTTCTGGAATGGGAAGAAGTATACGAGGGAGTGTTTTACGGCTCGTTGCTGAGCGAAATCAACCGCAGCCTGGAAGCCGGCCAACACCTGATTTTTGATGTGGATGTGATTGGCGGCCTCAACATCAAAAAGCATTTTGGCGAAACCGCTCTCAGCATTTTTATTCAGGCCCCATCCATCGAAGTGCTTGAACAAAGGCTGCGCAACCGTTGCAGCGATGAGGAGGAAAGCATTCGCGAAAGGGTTCGCAAAGCAGCCTGGGAGCTGGATTTTGCACCACAATTCGACCTCATTTTTATCAACGATGACCTCAACACTGCCCGCGAAAAGCTAACCCTGCTTGTCACCGAATTTCTTTCACGACCATGAAACCAGCTTATCCGCTCCAATATAGGGCTGCCAGCCTTCCGGCATACAACGCGAACACCCTCAGGGCGTTGCTAAGCATACGTATCACCGAAAAAACTTTACTGAAGCTTGAAGCCGGTGAGCTTCTCATCCGGATGGCTGCTGCTCCCTGCAACCCCTCAGATATAGCTTTCATGCAAGGCGGCTACAATGTGGTGAAGCCGCTACCGGCTGTTCCGGGTTTTGAAGGGAGCGGTTTTGTTGCCGACATCGGTGAGGGCGTGGACAAAACCTGGTTGGGGAAGCGTGTTTCGCTTTTCATTCAGGGAGATGGTGACGGCAGTTGGGCTGAATATGTGGTGGCCCAGGCCGGCAATCTCCTGGCTATTGACGATGGACTCACAACAGATCAGGCAGCCATGTTTTTTGTTAACCCATTCACAGCCTGGGGCTTGATGGAAATGGTGGCGGAGCATGGCGCTTCGTGTATTCTGATCAATGCCGCAGGAAGCCGGCTGAGTGAATACCTGCTGGCTCTGGCAAAAGAGCGTGGTGTGGTAGTGATAGGTGTTGTGCGTAAGGAACAAACTGCGGCGGCACTGGCTGATAAAGGTTTTGCTGCGCTGGCAGTTTCCACCGACGAAGATTTTGCTTCAAAATTGATTGATTTATTTGCACAACATCAACCCACCGTTTTTCTGGATGCAGTGGCTGGCGAGCAAAGTGGTTTGATAGCCGGCCTGTTGCCTTTCAACAGCAAAATGATTGTATATGGAGGCCTTTCAGGGAAAGATGTTTCAGGGGTCAATGCCTTAAAACTGATCTTCAATAAGTTAACCATCACCGGTTTCGATCTGAATGCCTGGTTTGCAAGCAGCGACGACAACACAAAAAAACGGGCAGCACAACAGCTAACGGCATTCATTGCTGAAAAAAAAGTTCATAACCCGGTCAGTATCAGCGTCAGTCTTGATGAGCTGGTAAAAGGGCTTCGCCACTACCTTGGTTCGATGTCGGAAGGCAAGATGCTTATTCGTTTTTGATTGTATCATGAAAAAGGTGGGACTTTTTTTTGGTTCATTTAATCCGGTGCATAACGGTCACCTGATGCTGGCCAATTATTTGCTTGAGTTTGTGCCGCTTGATGCTGTTTGGTTTGTTGTTTCGCCGCAAAACCCGCTCAAAAATCAGGATGAATTAATGCCCGAGGCTTTTCGCCTCAGGCTTGTTAAGAAAGCCATCGGAGGATTTGCGCGCTTCAAGGCCTGCGACACGGAGTTTCATCTGTCAAAACCATCCTATACCATTCACACCCTCAACGCTTTGGCCGAGGAATTTCCGGACATTGATTTTTATCTTATCATGGGAGCAGACAGCCTGGAGAACTTTCACCTTTGGAAGGATTACGCAACGCTTCTTGAAAAATACCAGCTGCTGGTATATCCGCGCAAGGGCAGCACGGAGCATGCTTTGATGAAGCACCCGTCCGTTCAGCTTGTTGAAGCTCCATTGATAGAGGTGTCATCTACTTTTATTCGCGATGGATTTAAGCGCGGCAAAGATTTACGGTTTTTTCTCCCGGCTGAGATTTTTGACTTGCTCCACGAAGCTTTGAAACCGGATTAAGCCTGAGCGGCTACCAAGAATTGTTTCTTTTTTCAGTATTCTCTTCACAAACCACAACGCTTAAGCCGGTTCGAAATTAATTTGTGCATTTTGAAACAACTAACAACTTTGTTAGTTATGTATGTGTTTATATATCTGATATATACATTGGTTAAAATTCAAAAAAACCTCGTGATTTTTGTTTTCAAAAAACGCCCCGGATACATACAATCCGATAAAATCTTTTTAGCCTTTAAAAGGCTTTTTGAAGTGTTTGATAAAAAAGGATTATGCTGCCATCACTTCACTTCCCAGCTTGTGCCTTCTTTGCCATCTTTGAGTACGATATTGAGTTTCGAGAGGCTGTCGCGGATCACATCGCTGGTGGCAAAGTCTTTCCTGGCGCGGGCTTCCTGTCGCAATCCGATGATGGTTTGCATTAGTCCGTCAACCAGCTGTTGGTCAGAACCGGCATCTTCGGCCTGCATTCCAAGAATATCAAAAAGGAAAGCATTAAAAAGCTGTTGCAATTGTTCCAGCTCGCCTGCATTCAAATGCAGGTGTCCATCGTTGGCAGCATTGACGAGCTTCACCGCTTCAAAAAGTGAGGCAATGACCACAGGGCTGCTGAAGTCATCGTTCATGGCGTCGTAGCAAGCTTTGGCAATTGTGTCAACACCCTGATCAACAGCTCCTTGCGAGGGTTTAAGTTTTTGAAGGGTGAGGGAGGCTACCAACAGTTTTTTCAATCCTTTTTCGGCTGCCTGCAATGCTTCGTTGCTAAAATCGAGCGTACTGCGGTAGTGGGCCTGCAACATAAAAAAGCGGATGGTCATCGGGCTGTAGGCCTGTGCCAGCAAGGGATGGTTGCCGGCAAAAACATCGTTGAGCGACATGGCATTGCCCAGCGATTTGCCCATTTTTTGTCCGTTCAGGGTGATCATATTGTTGTGCATCCAATAGCGTACGGGCGATTTATTGTTGGCTATTGTCGACTGTGCAATTTCCGATTCATGGTGCGGGAAAAGCAGGTCCATGCCGCCGCCGTGGATGTCGAACTGTTCGCCGAGGTATTTGCAACCCATGGCTGAGCATTCCATGTGCCATCCCGGAAAACCGTCGCCCCAGGGTGATGGCCAGCGCATGATGTGTGAAGGCTCCGCTTTTTTCCAGATAGCGAAGTCAAAACTGTTTCTTTTTTGCCCCTGTCCCGTCAAGGCGCGTGTATTGCTGATCAACTCTTCGATCTTCCTGCCTGAAAGGATGCCATAAGGATGGTTTTGATTGTATTTTTCAACATCAAAATACACCGATCCATCTGATTCATAGGCATAACCGGCAGAAAGAATTTTTTTTACCATCTCAATTTGTTCGATGAGATGTCCGGAGGCATGGGGTTCGATGGAAGGACGCAATACATTAAGCTGATCCATATTTTTATGAAAACCGACGGTATAATGTTGTACCACTTCCATGGGCTCGATTTGCTCCAGTCTGGCTTTCTGTGCAATCTTGTCTTCACCTTCGTCGGCATCATTCTCCAGATGGCCCACATCGGTGATGTTGCGCACATAGCGCACCTGATAACCCAGATGACGGAAATAGCGAAACACAAGATCAAAGGTGATGTAAGCCCGGGCATGACCCAGGTGAGGGTCGCCATAAACGGTGGGGCCGCACACATACATCCCGATGTGCATGGGATGGATGGAAACGAATTTTTCTTTTTTACGGCTCAGACTGTTGTAAACGACAACATCAGCCGGGTTGCGGTACTTATTCATGGTGCCTTTTCTTTCGGACTGCAAAGCTACAAAATTTCATCCATTCCCGGTTCCGGCTCTTGGGCTGTCGTGGAAATCACCTACATTTGTGCCTTAATGTGAAATAAATAACAGAAACAATTTTGTATGGAACGTATTCTCGTCATCGGCTGCTCCGGACAGATAGGATCGGAACTCACCCTCGCCCTGAGAAAGATTTATGGCAATGAAAATGTGTTTGCCACAGATATCAAGCAACCGCCAAAAGACATTCTTGAAAGTGGCCCTTTCAACACACTCGACGTGATGGACTACAATAACCTGCTGCATTTTGCCGTCAGGTTCAAGATCACTCAGGTGTATAACCTGGCTGCTGTTCTTTCAGGCAATGCCGAAAAAATTCCTCAACAGGCCTGGGAAATCAATATGCGCGCCCTGATGAACACTCTTGAACTGGCACGCGATTCAGATGCAAACAAATTGTTCTGGCCCAGTTCGATAGCCGTTTTCGGGCCGACGACTCCCCGCCACAACACCCCTCAGCTAACGGTGATGGAACCAAACACTGTATACGGAATCAGCAAACTGGCCGGTGAACGCTGGGGAGAGTATTACCACCGGCGCTACGGGGTTGATTTCCGCAGCCTGCGCTATCCCGGACTCATCAGCTACAAAACCGAAGCCGGCGGCGGAACCACCGACTATGCTGTTGAGATCTATTACGAAGCCATCCGCAACAACAGCTACAATTGCTTTTTGCGCGAAGACACTGCCCTGCCCATGATGTTTATGGACGATGCCATCAAAGCTACGATTCAGCTCATGGAAGCCGATCCTGCCAGGCTCTCGCTCCGCTCGAGCTACAATGTGGGGGGCATGAGTTTTACTCCCAAAGAGGTGGTGGCTGCTATCCGAAAACATCAACCTGATTTTTCAGTTACCTTCGAACCCGATTTCCGTCAGGCTATCGCCGACAGCTGGCCGGCCAGCATCGACGACAGTGTGGCCCGTGCCGACTGGGGACTGAGCGACGCCTATAACCTCGAAAGCATGACAGCATTGATGCTTAACGAGATAGGGAAAAAACTCAGAAAATAAATTGTTGATCACCAAAGCAGAGATAGAAATATAAAAAAGGAGGGAGTCTGGTGTGACTTCCTCCTTTTTTATTGAAGAAAAAGTTCAGTAAAATTTTTATTTAAGCATCTCAGCCACTTTGTTGCGTAGTTCTTCGCCCCTGAGGTTTTTGGCAACAATCACCCCGTTGGCATCAAGAATCACACTGTGAGGAATCGACTGCACGCCATAGAGTTTTCCGGCAGAATTGCTCCAGCCTTTCAGGTCGGACACATGCGACCAGGTTAACTTATCATCCGCAATAGCCTGAAGCCATTTTTCTCGGTCGGTGTCGAGTGAAACACCAAAAACATCGAAGCCTTTGGCATGGAAATCCTTGTAGATGGCAACGATATTGGGATTTTCAGCGCGACAAGGGGCACACCATGAGGCCCAAAAATCAACGAGTAAAACTTTTGCACCTACTTTATCAGAAAGCTTTAGCAGGCTGTCGTTAGGTGCAAGTTGTTCAAAATCAACGAAGGGCATTCCAACAGCAACACTTTTGAGCACTTTAACCCGCTCGAACAATTCTGTCAGGTAGCTTGATTTAACCGTTTCGTCGAAGTTAATTACGAGACCTTCCAATTCATCCAGTTCAAACTGATAGGTGTTTCGGTAAAGGATGTAATGCGAAACGATGTCTTTGTTATTCGTCCGGACATATTCGACAAGGTATTGTTTTTTGTCGCGTTCGGCTTGTTCGTAAGCTGCTTCAGCCGCCAGACGTGCTTCTTCATTGGCTTCTTCCTCAGCTGCCTTGTAGGCTTTATAATGCTGATACAGGATTTCGTCAAATTCCTCAAACTTATCAGTGAAGGCCAGGTAGCGTTCATGTGGAGCAGAGCCGGTGATTTCGGCAGTAGAAAGGTTTTCGGGAGTGGCTTTGATGGTGATTTCACCTTTATCGGCAAAGAATGGAACAGTGCCGCGAATTCCTTCAAAGGCTACAAACATCATTTCGGGCGTTTCAGCAGTGCCTTTCAGGTGGGCAACACCAGCCTCTACCTTCACTGAATCAAGTACGGTCCAGTTTTCACCTGTTCGTTTTTGAAGTTTAACTTGTTTCCCGTCAAAATTGGTCACACTGAGTGTGAGCTTGAAGGCGTTGAGATCTTTTTCGGAGGTGCTGCATGCACCAAGGCCCAGCATGGCTAGCAGGGCGAAAAGCAGGGTTCGGTTCATGATTGATGGCTTAAACTTAGAAGCACAAAACTATTCTTTTTTTTGGGTTATCCTTGTTAGTTTTGCTTTTTTAACAAGAATTTCACACGCGGAAAATGGTTGCGATACCGTGAACCTGCTCTTTTCTGCTGTAATGTAATTATCATTAAATGAATGCGATGCTGTTTTTTTCGGACGATCAGGATTTCTTTTTTGGCCTCATCATGAAAAAATAACTGAGCATGAGAATGATGATCTCAGAGGCTGCTACACTCAGCAACATACGCAAAATGGTGTACCCAAGCTGACTGAAGCTGAACGATTCGAGCAGAAAAAGGGCAAAATGATGAACAACAACCAGGGAAAGCGAGAAACTGAACCACCAACGGATTCCCATTTGCGACAAGCCTGGCTCACTCACTGTTTCGGGTTCTTTTACACCCGTTGCAAGTTGTATAACATAGGGTCTGGCAAAAGCCATCAACACCGTTGATGCTGCGTGCAAACCGTTTGTCGACATAAATAGATCCACCGTATAACCGGTTAAAAATCCAATCAGCAGCAGTAGCCAACCCGGCAGAGCCAAGGGCAGCATCATGATGAAAAGTACATAAACGAAGGGATTGACATACCCAATCAACTGAATATTGTTGAGGATCAAAACCTGAAGCAGGATCAGGCCGGCAAAACGTACCAGGTTGACGAGCAGGCTATTCATTTGTTTTGATGGTTGAGAGGGCATCCAGTTCTTTTCGGTGAGCATTTTTCACCACATATACATTGCGCAACTTACCAAAATTGGTATGAAACCGCACCCGGGCTGTGTTCAGATTTCCTTTTTCTGAAGGGATGAGTTCTGCTACCGTGCCGACCATCAAGCCTTCGGGAAAAACAAAGGAGTGTCCGCTGCTTACAAGCGTATCGCCTTCCGCCGGAATCACATGCGAAGGGATATCAACCACTTCGGCAAAGTGGTAATCGCCGCCCCGCCAATGCAGATTGGCAATTTGATCGTTGTTGGGAAATCTCACACTGAGGGCGGCATGTTTGTGAAGCAACGACATGGCAGTGGCGTAATGTTCGCTCACGCCGATGATAATGCCGGCCACTCCGTCGGGAGAGACAATGCCCATATCTTTGGCCACTCCATCGCGGTAACCTTTGTTGATGATGATGTAATTGTTGCGCAGGTCAACCGTATTGTGAATGACTCTGGCAGGGATGTATTCAAAAATCTGACTTTGAAGGGCGCTGTCAGGATCGGGTATATTTTCTTTCACCAGGGCAAGTTGCCGCATCAGTTCAGCGTTTTGATGCAGTAGCCTGATGTTTTGCTGACGAAGGGAGAAATAGTTTGTTATATCACTGTGAATGTGATAGATGGCTCCTGCTAAATTATTGGTTCTGTGATTGATGGCCGCTCTTTGATAGGAGTGGCTGCGACTGAGCATAACAAGCGCGATAACCTCCAGAAACACAAAAATGATGATAAAATTGTATTTCTGCAGAAAACGGACGAGGTTGAACATGCTTTGTAAAAACCTATTTAATCAGGAAGGGGAATTTATCGAAGTTCTTCAGGGCGATTCCTGTGCCGCGTGCCACAGCGCGCAAGGGATCCTCAGCCACATGCACCGGCAGCTTTGTTTTTTGGTGCAGACGCTTGTCCAAACCACGCAACAATGAACCACCACCCGCAAGATAAATCCCTGTGCGGAAGATGTCGGCAGAAAGCTCAGGAGGTGTCATTTCCAGTGCGTTAAGCACGGCAGCTTCAATTTTGGAGATGCTTTTGTCAAGACAATGTGCAATTTCGGTGTAATTCACTTTGATTTCTTTCGGGATACCTGTGAGCATATCGCGGCCATGAACCGGGAAATCGTCAGGTGGGTTGTCGATAAGCGGAAGGGCCGCTCCCACCTCTATTTTGATGCGTTCGGCGGTACGTTCACCAATATTGATGTTATGCTGCTTACGCATGTACTCTTCAATGTCAGCGTTGAAATCATCGCCGGCGATACGGATTGATTTGTTGTTGAC
>JANJXG010000113.1 GCA_024709145.1 Bacteroidales bacterium
AAAATATGAATAAACGCAATTGAAAGATTTAAAAAGAGGTTGTTGCAGCAAATCTTAAATCATTTTCTGGCTTTTCATTTTATTGGATTCCTTCTTTAGCCGGTGCCATAAGTCTACCGGAAGTCATGTGGTCTACTGTCAATCATTAACAGCTTTTTACCTAAAATCCTTGCCATTTTTGATTCAATTGCCTGAATTATCCTAAGTTTGGCAAAAAATAGCTTTAGTGAAAAATGCCGACTGAGGAAACATCCGGTTTAAATGCAGTAAAAAAGTTAATCCTGGAAACAGCTTCATCGCTTGGTTTTGATGCGTGCGGATTTTCAGAAGCCGGATTTTTGCCGGAGCATGCAAGCCTGATGGAGCAATGGCTCGAAAATGGTTTTCAAGGCGAAATGAGTTACCTCGAAAGGAACAAGGAAAAGCGTTATGACCCAAGCTTACTGGTTGAAAATACGAGAACCGTTGTCACCGTTCTGCAAAACTATTACCCTGCTCAACTACTGCCCGAAAGCAGCGGTTATAAAATTGCAAAATATGCCTATGGTACCGACTACCATCAGGTGATTCGAAACAAACTGATGATGCTGCTGGCCGAAATCGAAAAAGTTACAGGTGCGCTTGAGGCTCGGGTGTTCACCGATTCAGCCCCTGTTCTCGACCGGGCCTGGGCTGAGAAGTGTGGATTGGGCTTTGTCGGCAAAAATACCTGCCTGATTCATCCGCGTAAAGGCTCATTTTTTTTCATCGGGCATCTGTTTTTACCTCTTGCACTCGAAGCTGATACCACTGCTGTTACTGAATATTGTGGCACCTGCCGACGTTGTATCGATGCCTGTCCCACAAATGCTCTGGTGGCTCCTCATCAGCTCGACTCCAACAAATGCATCTCCTACCTCACCATCGAATACCGTGGCGACTTACCCGCTCAACTTCGCAACCAGTTCAATGACTGGATTTTCGGTTGCGATATCTGTCAGGATGTTTGTCCGTGGAATCGCTTCGCCTCACCACACCAGGAACCACTTTTTGCCCTTAAACCGGAGCTTAAAGCTATGCAAAAAGAAGATTGGGATGGACTTACAAAAGAACAGTTCAACAATCTATTTAAACGAAGCGCTGTCGTAAGGACAAAATATGAAGGGCTGAAGCGGAATATTGATTTTTTAAAACAAGGATGCTGAATTCTTCCGATCTCTCTGATTATCAATTGATGAAATAGGTTTCCTTCATAATCCGCATACCTATGCATAATTAAGCACGAAAAACGTCTTTGCCAAATCAAAATTCGGTTTTTAATTTTAACCGCCTGACCGCGAAAGCTACGGTGGCCGCAGAAAAATCGATGCTTTCCGATCGCTTCCTTTGCCTGGGTCGTTTTCGCATTGTTCGTCATCCTTCAGCGAACATACTCACGTCTTCTTAAAACCAAAGGGGCAGTCTTTGCATCTGCCTGGCGTGTTCTGAGGTATTGTGAATGAAGTTTCCGGTTTTTTAAAAAATTTACGGCTTGTTTTTCAAAGGCAATCCGTATTTTTGCCGGGCTCAAAATGTAACTTTCCAGGATGAGTTTTTTTCGTTTTCAACATAAAACCAGCTTCATGAAACAACCATGAGCACCAATATGATTCTACCATGAAAAAAATCTGTGTCATCGGCCTCGGTTATGTAGGCCTTCCCCTTGCCGTTGAATTTGCCAAAAAACGCCCTGTTGTTGGTTTCGATATCAAGCCCCAGCGCATCAAAGAATTGAACGAAGGCCACGATCCCACCCTCGAAGTCTCTGACGAAGACCTGAAGTCCGTCCTCGTCACCTCTTCTCCCTCAGTCACTCAGTCACCCAGTCACTCAGTCACCAACAAAGGCCTCTTTATAACTAACCAACTTGATAGCATCCACGACTGCCAGATCTACATCGTTGCCGTACCCACCCCCACCGATAAAAACAACCGCCCCGACCTCACGCCGCTTGTAAAAGCCTCCGAAACGGTTGGTAAAGTACTCAAAGACGGCGACATCGTCATCTACGAAAGCACCGTCTATCCGGGAGCTACCGAAGAAGACTGTGTACCTGTGCTGGAAAAGACCTCCGGCAAAAAGATGAACGAACATTTCTTCGTGGGCTACAGCCCCGAGCGCATCAACCCCGGCGACAAACTTCACACGCTCACCACCATCAAGAAGGTGACAAGTGGCAGCACACCGGAGATCGGCCTGGAGGTGGATGCCCTCTACCGCGAGATCATCGTGGCCGGAACACACCTGGCCCCCAGCATCAGGGTGGCCGAAGCCGCCAAGGTGATCGAAAACTCGCAGCGCGACATCAACATCGCCTTTGTAAATGAGCTCAGCAAGATTTTTCACAAGATGGGCATCGACACCTTAGAAGTGCTCGAAGCCGCCGGAACCAAATGGAACTTCCTGCCCTTCCGTCCGGGCCTGGTGGGTGGCCACTGCATCGGTGTTGACCCCTATTATCTTGCACAAAAAGCTCAGGAGGTGGGCTACCATCCCGAAATCATCCTGGCCGGACGCCGCCTCAACGACGGCATGGGCGCCTATGTGGCCGGCGAAGTGGTGAAGCTGTTGCTCAAAGCCGGCAAACCGGTGAAGGGTGCCAAAGCCCTCATGCTGGGCATCACCTTCAAGGAAAACTGCCCCGACATCCGCAACACCCGCGCCACCGACATCTATCATGAGCTGGTCTCCTTTGGCATGGAAGTAGATATCTACGACCCCTGGGCCGATGCCGAAGAGGTGAAACATGAATATGGACTCGATATCTTAACTGAATACCCAAGTCACTCAGTCACTCCATCCCTCCCTCACTCCATCACTAAGTCACCCGGTCACTCGTCATTAGTCACCTCTTACGCAGCAATAATTCTGGCAGTGGCGCACAACGAGTTTAAAGAAATTGACATGGCTGCCCATAAAGCAGATGGCGCCATCATCTATGATGTGAAGGGGATCTTGCCGAAAGCAGTTGTGGACGCCAGACTTTAGTCAGTAAAGGGTAATGGGTGACGGGTGATGCGTAATGGGCTGTGCTATTGGCTATTGGCTTTTAGCCGAATGACAGCCCATGACCCTGACTCCAAGACCCCCAGACTCCTAGACCAAAATCCTACCGCCCGAAGCCCGATCAAGCCCAAGCGTGATGGGTGTTGGGTGTTGGGTGTGAAGAAAAAAAACTAACGCCTAACGCCTAACAACTTCAGCCGCCCTACCACCCGAAGCCCGATCAAGCCAATGACCAAAGACCAAAGCCCAAAGCCCAAAGCCCGATTTCAATACCTTTGCAAAAAAAAATCCCATGAGTTACTACATCACCAAAACTGTTGATGGCGATTTCACTGCGGTGATCAGCCAGCTTACTGACGAACTGAAAAAGGTGGGTTTCGGCATCATTACTACCATCGATGTCAGTGCGACCCTCAAAGAAAAGATCGGAGCCGATTTCAAGCCATATACCATCCTGGGTGCCTGCAATCCGCATTTTGCCCATGAGGCCCTGAAGCTCGAAGAGATGCTGGGCGTGTTGCTTCCTTGCAATGTGGTGGTCATCGATCAGGGAAACGGGCGCATTCAGGTAGCAGCGATGGAGGCCATGTCGGCCATGTCGGCCATTGGTAATGAAGCGCTTACATCCCTGGCCGCCGGAGTGAGTGAACGCATCGAATCGGTTATCAAGGCCCTCTGAGTCCATCCTTTTTCATTGGCCCGAAACAAAGGAGCAAAAAATTGTCCCCACTGCAGGAGGAATCATATTGGCGAGGTTTGGAAATAAGATCAGAATAGGGCCCGGCCGTAGCTGTTGATTCTAGCTGTTGAGCAGCAGGACAAAGCTGAAGATCACAAAGCCTGCCAGCATAAATTTCAAGGCATAAGGAAGTATTTCTCCGGCTTTCAGCCCTGTGATTCCCAGCAGGGGTAATGCCCAGAAAGGTTGCATCATATTGGTAAGCTGATCGCCATAAGCCAGCGCCATCACGGTGACACTGTGCGACACACCGAGTGCTGTGGCGGCATCGGTCAGCAAAGGACCCTGCACCGCCCACTGACCTCCGCCGCTGGGCACAAAAAGGTTCACCACCGAGGCACTGACAAAAGCCAGCATCGGAAAGCTGCCTGCGTCAGCCAGATCGACAAACCAGCCTGTCATGACCGCCAGCAGCCCCGAATATTTCATCATGCCCATGATCCCCGCATAGAGGGGAAACTGCAGGATGATACCCATCGTGCTTCCGGCTGCTGTTGAGGCTGCTTTGGAAAGCTTCCCGGGTTCCGGCAAAAAAATCAACACCAGACCAAACAGCAACAGGTTGATCTCGTTGAGCCCGATACCGCCTCCCTTTTGCATGATTTGCTGCAGCAGCACTGTAACCACAAGTGCCAGCCCCGTGACACTCAACAGACTTATTTTGAAGACTTGTTCTTTTGTCGCACCTGCCTCCCTGTCGGGTACAACGATTTCCGGAATCCGCTTGGCTGTTTCGCGGGCCATCAGATAGGTAAGCCCCGGTATCACCAGAAAAAGCAACAGCCAGGCCAGCAGGTTCATACCCGAGAAAAGGGTATCTCCCAATCCGATCAGGCCGGTCTTGTCGAAAAGAAAATGACCCTGCCCGGCTACCGTCAGCGGTGCCGAGCCCGACAATCCGCCATGCCACACCATCATACACACATAGGCTGAGGCACCCAAAAGGGGATAATTAATGGCACTTCCTTCCTTTTTGGCTTTCTCGGCCAGCTTTCGCACCAGCACCGAACCAAAAACAAGGGCCAGTCCCCAGTTCAAAAAACCGGCCAGCAAGGCTGTTAATACCACAGCCACGGCCTGCCTCCGGGGCTTCTGACCTGTCTTACTCAGGCCTGTCGAAAGGGCATCCAGGGCCGGCGACAATGCCAGCATATATCCCAGCAGCAAAATGAGTACCATCTGCATCGAAAAGGCGAGTAACTCCCAGAATCCCTTCCCCCACCAGCCAAGAAGCTGCACAATTCCATGCAGGCCTTCACCGGCTTCGGTGCCGAAAAACCAGGCCAAAACAAGCGTGAGCCAGCTCAGCCACAAAGCCAGCACCATTGGGTCGGGCACCTTTATCCGGATGTTGTTTCGCTGTTTCATGTCTTCTGTTTTTCTGATTGTAAACAACAAAAATAGCAAGATCTGTCACCCTTTCCACATTTTTTATCCTCCAAAAATTCTGACTGCCGGCATCAAAAAGCCATCACGCTGTATACCCTTTTTGCAGTCTCATACTTCCGTCTCCACCAACGAAGCTGGTTTCAGGCTTTAGCCTGTCCTGCACGGTTACCCTCAACCCCGATTTCTCAGAAAGGCAAAAGGAACTGATTTTTTCGCGCTACGGGCTTTCAGCACGTTTTTGAAAGCCTTACTTTTGCCGGCTGAAAATATTCCGGATGAAGAAATGTTTACGTTTGCTCGCTTTCATGACCCTGCTGTTGCAGCTAAGTGCTTGCCATAATACTGATAATGAGGAAGATATTTACAATGCCCTTCTTCGACTCAACCTACTCCCTGCCGAAAAAATCTACAAGCCTCTTCAGGAAAAAAACTTTCGCAAAAAAGCCGCTGCCGTCGACAGTGTCTTCAGTCATCTGCAAAAAATCACCGCCTTCAACGGAACAGTGCTGTATGCCGAAAACGAACGCATCGTCTACCGCAATGCCTTTGGCTGGGCCGATCCTGTTAAACGTCAGCAGCCACTCACCACCGATGCCCGGTTTGAACTGGCCTCGGTGTCGAAGATGTTTACGGCCACTGCCATCCTTATTTTACAGGAACGTGGCTTGCTGAGTGTCGACAAAGATGTGCGTACCTATATCCCCGAGTGGCCTTACGAAGGCGTCACCCTCAGGCACCTGCTCACCCACCGCTCGGGCATGCCGCGTTATGAACACCTTGCCGATGCCCGGTGGCCCGACAAAAACAAGGCCCTCACCAATCAGGCCATGATACAGCTTTTCATTCAGCACAAACCGGAGGTTTATTTCAAACCCGACAACGGCTTTCATTACTGCAACACCAATTACGCCCTCCTGGCCTCGGTGGTGGAGCGTGTCAGCAAACAGCCTTTCTATGCTTTCATGGAAAAAAACATCTTCCGGCCTGCCGGCATGAACAACTCCTTCATTTACCACCTGCCTGCCGACAGCGTGCTGAGCGGATACCGGCCCGAAGGAATCCCCGGATATGACCAGCGTGGCCGGAGGCTCGTCAGGGTTCCCAACGACTACCTCAATGGTGTGATGGGCGACAAGGGCATGTTCTCAACTGTGACCGACCTCTTCCATTTTGATGTTGCCCTCAAACATGCTGTGCTCCTCTCTGCCGAAACCCTCAGTCAGGCCTATGCCCCCGGAAGTCCGCGCCGCAGAAGCAACAAAGACAACTATGGCTTTGGATGGCGCATCCATGCCGAAAGCGACAATGCTGTGTATCATTACGGCTGGTGGAAAGGCTACAGGTCGTTCTTCCTGCGCGACCTCGGCCAAAACAAAACCCTTATCGTGCTCACCAACAAATCGAAAGCCCCTGGCTCCGACCATCTCTGGGACATTATCAACGACAAACGATACCCTATCGCCCCCTCCAGCGCCAACACCCGCGTGCTCTACCACCCAAGGTAGTCCTGCTGACAGACGCCTTTATAATGGTCTGCTGAAAACTCCCTGTACTTTACAAAGCAAAATTTCATGCCTGTACCACATGGAGAGAACCTAAAGTATTCGTGTCAAACTGATCCGGATAAGTATAACCGCAGTGACCGCCGGGTAGGCGCGAACGCAAAAAAGCTGATGAATGAAAGATATTTTATGATTTGTTGGAATTCTCCGCGCCCTGCCACCCGAAGCATAATCAAGCCCAAGCGTGACAGGTGATCCGTAATGCGTAATGGGTATGAACTTTAAACTTTAAACTTTGAACTTTAAACTTTGAACTTTGAACTTGGCCAAAGTCCAAATCCCTTACCTGGCAACGGCTTTCTGTGTACCTTTGCCGCAAAATTGAATTCATGACACTGCGTTTTTTCCTTATCCTCCTCAGCGCACTCGGCTTGTTCGCCTGTTCAGCTACCAAAAAAACCCTGCCGCCTGCCATCACCGCCGACCAGGCTTTTCTTCAGCACGATTATGCCCTTGCACGCAGCCTCTATGAACAACAGATCGCCGGGATCGAAAGCAGTGGCATTGCCGATACCAGCCTGCTCTATGAAAAAGCCGCCACGGCCTGCCTCATGACAGGCGACAGCACCAAAGCCGAATCTTATTACAAACTCGCTGTGTATCACCGGCAGACCACACCACTTTCTTTTGCCTATCTTGCAGAACTGGCCCGCCGGAGCGACAACCTTTCACGCGAGCTGATGGCCCTCGAAGGACTGGCTCAGCAACATCCCGGCGCCCCCGAAACCATCATGGTCCTTCCACGGCTTTTCGACTTATATGCCTCTACGGCTCAATATGAAGCCGCTGCCAACACCTGGACGGCCATGAACGAAAGCCAGAAAGATGCCACACTCCTCGCCCAATGGCTGAAAGTAGCCCGGCAACTTGGCCGCGACAACGACTGCGACAGCGCCGCCGAAGCATTATTGCTGAACAACCCCAACCAGGTAGAGGCCCTGAGCTGGAAAGCAATCCGCCTCTACGACAAAGGCGAAGCTCGCTACCAACAGGAGGTAGCCGACTACGAAAAACAAAAAAACCATGCCCGCTATGCAAAGATGCTCAAAGGGCTGGAACAGGCAACGGCCGACTTCAAGGCAGCCCTGCCACTCTTCGAAAAAGCCTATAACCTTAGCCCCGACGGCCGCACGGCACGTTATATCTACAACATTTACGCACGCTTTGGCGACGAAGCCAATGCCGCCCGCTACAAACGCCTGTCCGACATTCAATAAGTTCTCTGCAATATGACATCACCAATTTCCGACGCCGGTCCATCCGGCACATCAATCAGTCAGCTCGGCGAATTTGGCCTCATCCGCCACCTCACTGCCAACATCAGGCTGCACCAACCTACTAGCCTCACCGCTGCCGGTGATGACGCCGCCGTGATCGGCAACGATGGCAAACAAACCCTTGTGTCAGTCGACCTGCTTGTGGAAGGTGTCCATTTCGACCTCACCTACACACCACTCAAACACCTGGGCTACAAAGCAGTGGCTGTCAACATCTCCGATATCGCCGCCATGAACGGCACCGCACATCAGATCGTCGTGGGCATCGCCCTCTCCAGCCGCTTCCCCCTTGAGGCTGTGAGCGAACTCTATGAAGGCATGCTGCTTGCCTGCAACAAATACAAAGTCGACCTCGTAGGCGGCGACACCACCTCGAGCACCTCAGGCCTCCTTATTTCAATCACGGTGATCGGAACGGCCAAAGCCGAAGAGATCTGTTACCGAAGTGGTGCCCGACCCGGAGAACTGCTCTGCGTGAGCGGCGACCTGGGTGCTGCCTATATGGGACTCCTGCTCCTCGAACGCGAAAAAGCCGCCTTCAAAGCCAACCCCGATCTCCAGCCCGACCTCGAAGGCTTTGACTATGTGCTCGAACGGCAGCTCAAACCCGAACCTCGTACCGACATCCTTGAAATACTTCGCCAGGCAGACGTCAAACCCACTGCCATGATCGATATCAGCGACGGCCTCGCTTCCGAAATTCTTCACCTCTGCAAAGCCTCCGGAACGGGTTGCAGAATCTACGAAGACAAAATTCCCTTCGACCCCGTTACGCTCAACACTGCCGACAGCTTCAACATGCTGCCTGCCATCGCTGCCCTCAACGGGGGCGAAGACTACGAGCTGCTCTTCACCATCGGGCAAAGCGACTTCGAAAAAATCCGCAACATCCGAGGCATCAGCATCATCGGTCACATGACTGACAACCCCGGCTATGCCGATATGGTCACGCCCGACAACCAGATAATCCCCCTCACCGCCCAAGGTTGGGATGCCTTGATGCGGGGCTAGCCATTTCTCGGGTAACGAACAATTTAGATACCTAAATAGTGCTTTGTCTCGATTTAGGTTTGGTGAAATATAAAATTTAAATCAGAATCTTTAAATTTGTTCTGTTTTAAATAGGTTTACTTTTGTTTTAACCTATTTAAGAACGTTTCAACACCATAGATTTATTGGATCAGCAAAGCAAAACGCAACCCTGGTAAATTATTTTGCATCTTTACAGTCCGGCTGCAATAAAGCAAGCCGGGCAGAGTTTTCACACCGAACCAGAACCTCTAAGAATGAAACATCTTTTCTTGTCGCTGCTGATGATTGGTCTGATGCAGACAATCACCGCACAAAACAAATTCACCATCAGCGGTTATGTGCGCGAAAAAGGCAGCCGGGAGCTGCTGCCGGGCGTAAATATATACTTTCCGGTTCAAAAAACCGGCACTACCACCAATAACTATGGTTTTTATTCCATCACACTTCCTGCAGGCAAATATGAGCTGCAATACTCTTTTGTTGGCTATATAACAGAATTAAGGCAGTTGAATCTGGAATCGGATCAGGTAATTGACATTGAGCTTGCATCGAGTATCACGTTGAAGGAGGTGGTGGTTGCAGGTGAGAAACTGGAAAGAGCCACCGAAAGTGCCCAGATGAGTCTTGTTGCCTTGCCGGTGAGTCAGGTAAAAAACATTCCGGCCCTCTTGGGCGAAAAAGATGTTTTTAAAGCCTTGCAATTAATGCCGGGGGTGCAGAAAGGAAGCGAAGGAAGCAGCGGCCTGTACGTACGCGGTGGCGGACCTGATCAAAACCTCATCATACTTGATGACGCGCCGGTGTACAATGCATACCATCTTTTTGGTTTCTTTTCGGTGTTCAACGGCGATGCGCTGAAAAGCGTCGAACTCACCAAAGGGGGCTTTCCGGCTCGTTTTGGCGGACGGCTCTCGTCGGTGGTTGAAATGACGATGAAAGACGGTAACAAAGAAAAGTTCTCAGGTGAAGGTGGCATCGGGCTTCTCTCTTCGCGCCTGACGTTTGAAGGCCCTGTCGTGAAGAACAAATCTTCATTCCTCATCTCAGGACGACGAACCTACGCCGATGCCCTTGTAAGACCTTTTTTATCGTCGGATGAGAAATTCGGTTATTACTTTTACGACCTCAATGCCAAAATCAATTACGACTTCGGACCGAACAACAGGCTCTACCTCAGTGGATACTTTGGAAGAGATAAGTTTTACATGAAAAGCGAATACGATGGGCAAGGGTATGACGAAGGCGGATTATACTGGCAAAATAAAACGGCTACCCTCCGGTGGAATCACCTCTTCAACAACAAAGTCTTTAGCAATACCTCTTTCATTTTCAGTGAGTATGACTTAAACATCTATTCAAAATACAAAAATGAATATGAGAACTATTCACTCGACTACCAATCAGGTATCAGGGATTTTGGGTTGAAACACGATCTCGAATACCATGTTTCTCCTGCTTATACCCTACGGGCAGGGCTTCAAACCACCCATCATTATTTCAGACCCAGCGCCATTGTTGAGATTGACGAAGGGGCTCAATACGATTTCAACAGCAAGGTGTCGTACGAGTCATTTGAATCGGGAATTTATGCTGAAAATCATTTCAACTTCAAGGGACGGGCACAACTCAACGCAGGACTGCGTTTTTCGCATTTTATCGCCGGTGAGAAGCCTTATTTCAACATCGAACCCCGGCTTTCAGCCAATTACATCCTTCTTCCCGGTCTTTCGGCCAAAGCAGCTTTTGCCTGGATGAGCCAATACATCCACCTGTTGAGCAGCACAGGCATAGGACTACCGACCGACCTTTGGGTTCCATCAACCGACAGGGTGGCTCCGCAAAAGAGTATTCAGGCTTCTGCAGGATTAGCCAAAGAACTGTCGGAAGGCAAGGTACTCCTCACATTGGAAGGGTATTATAAACAAAGCAGCGATATTTTGGGCTACAAGCCGGGCGCCAGTTTTCTGTTGCTCGACGACCCTTCGGATGCACAGAATTTCACCTGGCAGGATAATGTTACGGCCGGCAATGGTAGCTCCTACGGGATAGAACTTTTGCTTCACAAAAAAACCGGCAAAACCAGTGGCTGGATCGGATATACCCTCTCCTGGACACAACTGCAGTTTGACGAAATCAACTTCGGTAAAAAATTCTGGGCCCGTTACGATCGTCGTCACGACATTGCCCTGGTGGTCATCCACGAGTTGAGTGAACGTCTCACCCTCTCCGGAACCTGGGTTTATGGTACCGGTAATGCCGTTACGCTGCCGCTGGGTTCGTTTCCTGCCATTCCGCACAATCAATTTGAAGGTTTCGAAAATGCTGCCTTTCCTTACTTTTATTATGCCGATTTGTCCGATTACGGCCCAGTTAACGACTTCCGGATGAAAGCCTACCACCGGCTGGACCTGGCCCTTCAGGTTCACAAAAAATTCAGCAAGCATGAAAGAACATGGGAGTTTGGCCTTTACAATGCCTACAGCCGACACAACCCATTCTTCTATTATATTCAAAACGAATATTTTAACAACGATACTTACATCACAAAACTCAAGCAGGTTTCCATTTTTCCTATCGTGCCCTCGGTTACATACTCACTCAAATTCTGAATCCAATGAATCCAAAATACACCTTGTCGTACCACATCCTGTTACTGCTCACCCTGCTCACTGCCTGCAACATGGAATCGGATGTAGATGTTCCTGCTTCCAAACCCAAACTGGTGGTCAGCGGCTTTATCTCACCCGAAACCGACACAGCTTTTGTGAAAGTATTACGCAGCAAACCCCTGTATACGGTGACGCATTACAACAATTATGACTATACGGTTGTGACCGATGCCGAAGTAAAAATCAACAGCGACGGGCAGCAGGTGGTGTTAAACTTCTTACCTGTTCAACAGCGATACTACACCACGGAGCTGGCTGTGATTCCAGGCAGACAATACTTCCTTGAAATCACCACCCCATCGGGCGAAAGAGTCAGTTCAAACTGTAGGGTGCCCGATCAATTGCCGCCTGATATTACGAACATCGCACTTGAAACCAATCCGTTCTACCAGGAAAAAAGCATCCGCTTCACCCTGCCCGACCGCATTGGCAGCGGCGATTATTACCGGGTTTCGGCAGGTTACGTTTTTGAACCAACCTATGAATGGCCTGCCTGGTTTAACAGCATCGGTTTTCAATCAGGACAGGAATTTGTTTCGGATGTTCAGAAAGACGGGACAGAGTTTCTTTACAAAACATACGGATTCGGCTCTTTTGACAATCCTCCAATCAATATCTATGTAAGCCTCACCGACGATCATTATTTTAAATACCATCAGTCGGTTAATTCATTTCAGGACGACAACCCCTTTGCCGAACCAACGCCGGTTTATTCCAATATCGAAGGAGGCCTTGGTGTTTTCGCTGCTTTGAGGACAGTTGTTACCTCTGTGGATGTGAACAAGTTCAACCAATGAGACCATCGAAATATTCTCCTGAAATGATAAAGGTATGAACCCAGACAACCGGCAGATGTTGCTGCGCGACCCTGACACCGAACCCACAGACACAGCACTCGAAAACGTCATGGGAGCAAATTTGTATGCCCAATACCACCAACTCATTGAGTTGATCACAACCGAATTCGGTATGCAGTATGAGTGGAGATATTACAACGATGGCAAAGCGTGGCTTTTTAAAAGTACTTTCAGGAAGAAAACCGTCTTCTGGCTTTCAGCCTGGGAAGGATCACTGAAAATCAGCTTCTACTTTTCACCAAAAGCTGCAGACGGAATGATGAAACTGACAGTCAGCGATGCCATCAAGAACGATTTTGCTGCAAACGCAGGCAAGCGGAAATTCATTCCGCTGACAATCGAAACTGTTCACGAACAACCGCTGGAAAATCTTCGGGAAATGATTCGTTTCAAAATCAGCCAAAAATAGCCGGTAACAGCTTCAAGCATCTAGTGCAGCTTGACAAACTTCTGGTGATAAATCCTGTTGCCTGAGGTGACCTGGACCACATAAACTCCGGCCGGCAATTCGTGTAACGAAACCCTATGGTTTAATTCAGCCTTCTCCAGCAGCCCTGCAAGAAGCTGTTTCCCCTGCGCGTCAACCAACCGGTAATTTACCGCTTTTTCGACGGCAGGATGTAACGTAAGTTCGAGGTAAGTGGATGCAGGATTGGGAAAGATCTGCACAAAAGGCATTTTTGTTTCGGACTGAGGAAGGCCGGTCAGGGATTCGAAATTAGCTTCAAACACAACGGCATCAGCTTGCAGCATTCCTTCAAAAACGGTGTTGAGAGTATCGGGAATCAGGCCATTGGGCGTCCAGTTTTTAAAGGCATTAGAACCAAATGCCATAGCTTCGATCCGAACAGGCACCCCATTGAAATAGATTCCCTGCCAGGGGTAAACCTCAGGTGTAACCGTACTTATTCTGATTTGACCTGCTCCTTCCGGTTTTACTTCGAGGGTGACATCTACCTGGTTTGACAATAAAAAATGCTGCTGCAGATGGTTGCGAACCTGAGTGCTGCGCAATGAAAGCTGCTGTTGAAAAACGTCATGGTTAGCAGCAAAGGCAGCCATTTGCTCCGGTACATGGTTGGGATCACCCCATCGGGCAAATTCATTGGGCATTTCAGCTACCATTTTGTCGTACATCTCGTTTTCGGTTTCCAACAAGTGCTCAATCCGGTATTCTGTATTCATCAAATCGGCAAAACGATTGATAAAATAATGCTTAAAACGCTCGTTTTGAAGGCTTCGCTGCCAAATATTGATAAACTTATTTGCAGGATCATAGTTCAGCATATAATGGATATGGTCGGCATAGCAATCGGTCCAGGCATTGGGCAACAGGGCAAGTTCCATGTCCATGAGGCAGAAACGCCAGCTGTTGTTGGTTTTGTCTGACCTGACGATTTTGATGTTGTTCCACGGCCAGTCGGTGTTACCCATCCAGGATTCGCCGATGATGTAGTCGGTGTACCAGTCAAGATCGAAATACTGACTCGCGGCCTCCCAGTAATTTGAAGCAGACGGATCAAGCAGAGCAAAAGCCTGAAAATCGTTGTCAAAAGCTTCTACCGAACCTGTCACTGCCCGCAGCACACCACCATACCAGGCCGATTGCGATAAAATGTGTATCTGATCATCATCTGCACCATCCCAAACCTCAAAATATTCGGTATCCATCTTTTCACGCAAGTCATACAATCCGAAGTAAGACCCGTTGATATAGACTGATACAGGTTCCCAGGCAGCATAGTAGTTATGCGTACCCTTGCCCATCATGGCTGTCTGACAGGCCTCTTTGTAAGGCAGAATCAGGTATTGATTGCTCCCGTTGCGCAGATAAAATTTACCGTACAGGCTGCGTTCGGGTATGGCGCTGATAAGCGGGTAATGCACCGGACCTTCGCCCAAAACGCCATCGTCGAGTTCAACCCTGAACGAATGCTGCGGATGTGAACGGGCACCTCCCCAACCACCATCCATTTGCATGCCGGCTCTTTGAGAGAAAATCAGGTTTTGGGCCGTGTCAAAAAACTCAACATAGGCTGCCTTTTCCCAATCGACCCACCACTGATCAAAGATGCCGGTTGGTCCATAAAGGTTTGCCTCGTCGGTAACGACCGACAAGATGGGTGTTTGATGGCTGACCCCAAAAAGATAGGTTGAAACAGCTGTTTTGCCCGGCAGGATTCCCTCAGCAAAAGCCTTCGCCTTCAATACGGTTGATTGGCTGATGATGATTGGATTACCGGTGTACTGTGGTGACTGAAGGCTGACATCGCTGCCGTCGGTGGTGTAATGAACAACAGCCGGCGCAGCATTGGGGTTGGTAATATAAACAGGCAGCAAGGTATTGTAAAATCCTGAAACAGCCGAAAAGACAGGCTCCTGAAGATATTCACTGTAAGTTGAGGCATTGTTGTTGGATGCCATTGGCGTGGCCGGCCAAAGAAGTTGAGTGCCTGCAGCGCCATCAGGAAACCGTCCGGTGCTCAGGTCAAGATCGTCGCAGTCAACATAAAGAGAATTTAAATAGGTAAGTTCAGGTGAATACAGCATGACCATCTCCCCTCCCTCTGCAATTTTAAAACTGGTGTGCTGATACTGATTGATGTCGCTTGTTTGAAAGGTGAGTGGTACTTCACTGAGGGAGACAAGCCGCAGCTGAATTTCAAAAAAATCGTACCATGTACTGGCATCTGTTGTCACCACATCGAAAGCAAGTCGGTCGATGTTGCCTGCCGAAAGCCCTGCAGCCCTAAGTTCCGAAGCCTGAATGAGCATCTGATGGCGTGCCGACCAATACCAGTTTCCATATGGAGCCGGATAGTCGGTTGGTGAATTTTGAAGCTGACCTGTTCCAATCTGAATTCCATTGAGTTTCATGTTTGGCCGCTGTTTTACCCTGGTTCCGTAGGCCGCGGAACAGGAAGCGTTGCTCCCGTCCTGGAAAGTGAATAAGCTGGCATAAAAAGGTGTTTCGGTCTGCCTGAATACGGCATTGGAGGTGTATTGGCTGGCATTGTAGGAGCAGGTGTTTACAAGAATATCCGATACGCCATCCCAATAAAATGGCAACTGAAAAGCATGGTTGTTCCAGCCTGCCACAGGTGTAAAATCATTGGTGCTGAACACTGTCACAAAACCTGAGACAGGCTTGCGGTCTTTTCCGCTGCAAAAGACTGGCAGAAAACCGCCCGGAGCCAGCTTGATGGAAGGGAACCGCCATTTGGCAGGTTGTGACGGATTATCGCTCAAAGCATAATTGAAAAGGTTAACTGTATCGACCCCGGTGTTGTACAATTCAATCCAATCGGGATATTCACCGTTTTCGTCGGCCAGGGTGCTGTAATTTCGGTTACTGCCTTCGTTGATCACCAGTTGAGCATGCAACGATGTCGTTGCACTGAATAGAACGATAAGAAGTGTGGTAAAGGTGCGAACGCGTATTCCGGGCATACAGTGATGGTTTTTGAAGCAATAACGAGGCCTGATTTATTGGATTTTTGGCTAACAAATGTAGACAAACTACTGATTAAAGCGACACTTCCCAAAACTAAAAGATTGCAATCCGATGCAGCATTTAAAACCTGATCTTTGAGTCAGCAGCTTGGATGAATTCCCTTTTTATCTTGCTGCTGTTGCAGGGTACATTGACAAAATTCTCCTGAATGAAGAGATTGATTTCAGCATATCCGTGCTTATCTTTGCAGACCAATAGCATATCCCGGGGGTGTGTCGGGTAAAAAACGAAAGGAAAAGGATGAAGTTTTCAAAATTACTTACAGTCGGCCTGATGCTGGCTTTAATGGCAGGAATGATGAGTGCATGTTCAGGAAGTTTTCGCCGCAAAATGATGGCAGAGGTTAAACCTCTTGAAATTAACAGGTTTTTAGGCACCTGGTACGAAATTGCCCGCTATCCGCACCGTTTTGAGAAAGATTTGACCGGCGTGACCGCAACCTATAACCTGAAAGAAAATGGTATGATTGAGGTAATCAACAAAGGTTATCTGAACAGTCTCAGTGGTCAGGAAAAAAGAGCCGTCGGCAAAGCCAAAAGGGCCTCCAATGATGGCAAAGGTCATTTGAAAGTGTCATTTTTCTGGATCTTCTATGCTGATTACCTGGTGCTTGAGCTTGATGAGGAAAACTACAGCTACGCTCTGATTGGCAGCAGCTCACCCGATTACCTCTGGCTGCTGAGCCGGACACCTCATCCCGAAAAAGCTGTTATTGATAGGCTCACCAGCCGGGCCAAAGATCTGGGATATGACTTATCCCTTCTTGAATATGTTGAACAGCCGAAACTCAACTAATTGATTTATAAACTGTAAGATTCAACTTATCTGCAGGCTTGTCATTGTTTTCAAAAGTCTGCTCAGTTTTTTGAAGGTTATTTGGATGCAGCAGCCATTCAGTTTTCTTTCGAAGAAACCGGTATTCAGAGCAAGCCTGCCTGATCTGCAAGCCACGTCAGTCCGATGGAAAGCAAAAACGACAACACCGGAGCGATGATCCAGATAACCCAGAATTTCTGAACGGTGCTTTTCATAAAGATTTCCTTCCAGCTGGTTTTGGCACAACCGATGCCGAGGATGGCTCCAGTATTCAATTGAACAAGTGAGGCCGGTATGCCCTTGGTAATCGACACACTCAGCAGCAGGGTGGCCGTAATCATAGCAATGACAGTAGCCGACAAAGGACCAAATTCGATGATCTCCTTGCCTGTCGACCGCACGACTTTGTTGCCAAGCAACGAACTTCCAATGCCAAAGGCAGGTGCAATAACCAAAACGGAAAGGGTCATCACAAGGTTAAAATTCTTTTGATTGTCACCCAGGTCGAGCTCATTCAGCACCATCGAAGCAATCGGACCACTGGCATTGGCCACGTTGTTGGCGCCGATCGAAAAGGCGACATACAATGAGGAAATAAGCACCAGCGCCTGAAGTCCCGGGTGTTTTTTCAGGGTTTCGAACTCGAATGAACTACGTTTTTTCATGGGTTTGTAGATAAACCTTCCGGCCAGGTAGGTCAGAAAAAAAGAAATCAACGGAAGAACAAACCACACCGGAATGATTTCTGTGAAGAGTTTTTCTGTTTGCAGCACCCCAAAATAATTCGCGGTGCCGGCAAGGGCGAACACGGTTGACTGACTTGTTGATTGCGGCACTCCCAGCAGGTTGGCAAGCAGAAGCGACAAAGCAACCGACATCAGGATGATCGAGGTGAGTATGATGGTCATGTTTTCAGCAGGAACGATGCCCCTTCCGAGGGTATAAGCCACGTTTTTTCCGGCTACGATGGCACCGGCAAAAACCATGATTCCAAACAGGCCGGGAATGAGGCTTCGGGGAATAAGGTTTGCACCGTAAGCAGCCGAAAAGGATGGTGCTGTGCCACTGCCACCCATGTTAATGGCCAGAAAAATGGCAATGACGAGTGGCAGAATCAACTGAGAATAAACGGGATCAATCAGCATGACGTTGAAGCTTTAGCTGCTGCAATGTACAAAAAAAAAGTTTTTTCAAGGCAAGGCCTCACATTTTGGTTGAACGAAGGTGCAATACCTAATTTACCACCACGAGGTAATAGTTCTTTTTCCCTTTTTGAACCAGAATATATTTTCCCTGCAACAGGTCTCGGAAGCTTACCACTGACTCTTCGGTCACCTTTTCCTTGTTGATGGCAACACTGTTTTCCTTCAAACTGCGTCTGGCTTCACCTTTGGAAGCAAAAATGGCCGTGTGTGTAACAAGAAATTCAACGATATTGATTTCTTCCCTGAGCAGACCAGCTTCGGTTTCAGGCCTGGGAACTCCTTCAAAAACGTTCAGCAGTGTGGCTTCGTCCATCTGATGCAATACCTCTGTAGTGCCCTTGCCAAACAAAATCTGACTTGCTTCTTCGGCCATCCGGAGATCCGCTTCGGAATGCACACTGATGGTCACTTCCCTTGCAAGTCGTTTTTGTAACACCCTGCTGTGAGGTGCCTGCTGATGTTCTTCTGTCAGCTGGCTGATTGTCTCCTGATCGAGGAGTGTAAAAATGCGGATGTATTTCACAGCATCCTCATCCGAGCAATTGAGCCAAAACTGGTAAAAAGCATAGGGCGAAGTTTTGGCAGGGTCGAGCCAGATATTTCCGGTTTCAGTTTTACCAAACTTACCGCCATCGGCTTTGGTTATCAAAGGACAAGTAAGGGCAAAAGCCTCTTGTTCAGCACCCAGCTTCCTTCGGATCAGCTCCGTACCTGTAGTGATATTGCCCCACTGATCAGAACCGCCCATCTGAAGTTTGCATTGATAATGTTGATACAGGAATAAAAAATCATAGCCTTGTACCAATTGGTAGGTAAATTCGGTGAACGACATCCCGCTGCCACTCTCGGACGAAAGGCGCTTTTTAACCGAATCCTTCGACATCATATAGTTCACTGTCAGGTGTTTACCAATGTCTCTGATAAAGCCCAGAAAACTATAATCCTTCATCCAGTCGTAGTTGTTAACCAGTTCGGCTTTATTGGCTTCGCCTGTTTCAAAATCAAGAAACTTCGACAGTTGCTGTTTGATACAATCCTGATTGTGGCGCAATGTGTTTTCGTCCAAGAGGTTACGTTCCTGTGATTTTCCAGATGGATCGCCTATCATTCCAGTGGCACCACCCACCAGGGCAATGGGTTTGTGACCGCAAAGCTGCAGGTGTTTCAGCATCATGATGCTCACCAGGTGTCCGATATGCAGCGAATCGGCCGTAGGGTCGATCCCGACATAGGCTGCGGTCATTTCCTTGTTTAACTGTTCTTCCGTACCTGGTGTCAGGTCGTGTATCATACCGCGCCAGCGCAATTCTTCCACAAAATTTTTCTGCATATCCGTTAAGGGTTTTTTGAGGCGTCAAAGATAAGAAAATGCCTTTTACAGCCCTGATTTTCGTTGGGATGAATGCAGCTTTTCGGGATGACACTGATCAAACTTGGTTATCTTTGCCCCATGAAATTAGTTACAGGTGCCACAGGATTGGTAGGTTCACACCTGCTTTTGGAGCTCAGCAACAAGGGCTTTGCGGTGCGGGCCATGAAACGGTCGGGGTCGGATATGAGTCTCGTCAACAAAGTTTTCGGGCTTTATGCTCCCAATCCGTTGAAACAGCTTTCAGCCATTGAATGGGTTGAGGCCGACCTCACCGACATCAGCCTGCTCGAGGAGCTGCTCGAAGGGGTGGATGGCGTTTTTCACTGTGCTGCCGTTGTCTCTTTCCACCCCTCACGGAAGCGGGAGATGATGCTCACCAATGTAAAAGGTACTGCCAATGTGGTGAATGCCTTGCTTCGGGTCGGTGGAGTACCGCTTTGTCACGTGAGCTCGATAGCAGCGCTGGGCAGAAGCGAAAATAATGATGCCGTGACGGAGGAAAACCTTTGGAAAAATTCGGGCAGCAATTCGTTGTATTCCGTTTCCAAATATGCAGCCGAGCGAGAGGTATGGCGCGGCATCGCTGAAGGTCTCGAAGCTGTGATAGTGAATCCTTCGGTCATTCTGGGCCCCGGAAGCTGGCATGCGGGCAGCAGCGAGCTTTTCGCCCTGGTATGGAAAGGCCTGAAATTTTACACGCCCGGCATCAATGGCTATGTTGATGTGCGCGACGTGGCCCGGGCCATGGTTTTGCTCACCGAAAAAAAGATTTATGGCCAACGTTTCATCCTTTCTGCAGCCAACCTATCGTATCTGGAGTTGTTTTCGATGATGGCTGAAGGACTGGGAAAACAAAAGCCAACGATCGCTGTGAGTCCGTGGATGGCTGAAATCGCCTGGCGACTGATGGCTGTAAAAGGATTTTTTACCGGAAAGACACCTGCCATCACCCGCGAAACAGCACGCTCCAGTCTGGCACGCAAAACCTATTCCTCTGAGAAATTTACAAGAACATCGGGAATGGATTTCATGCCCATCCGGCAGTCGGTCGGCGACATTTGCCAGATCTTTCTAAAGGATCATGCTGCGGACCATTAGCCGGCGCCTGGATAGTAAGCCAGCGGAATTCATGAAGTACACTTCAGATTATGGTATGAAACCAGGTCTTTTTCATTTCAGTTGAAAGAAATTAAAGAAAGAACCGGCAAAATGCTTATTTTTACCCCATAAAACCATAAGACATCATCACGTATGAAAAAAACTTTGTTACTCTACTGGGCTCCGGGCGGAAGCGTTGAATTTGCAGCCAAAGCCATCAGTGAAGTCATTGGCAGCGAAAAAGTTGAACTTTCTGACGTTGCCTCTTTCGATATAACCCGCCTGGATGAGTTTGAAAATGTCATCATCGGCAGTGCCACCGTGGGTGCAGAAAACTGGCGCGATACAAGAGACAACAACAAATGGAATGAGTTTTTTGTCAAAGCTGCCGCTATCGACCTCTCAGGCAAAAAAGTTGCTGCTTTCGGTTTGGGAAATCAAATTCTTTATCCCGAGCATTTTGTTGATTCGCTGGGATATATGAAGACAGAAGTGGAAAAACGCAGCGGCCGACTCCTGGGTGCCTGGCCCGACAAAGGATACGACTACACCGACTCAGAGGGCGTTGCCAACGGATACTTCTTTGGTCTGGCCCTGGATCAGGATCAGCAACCGGAGCTGACTGATTCACGCATCCGGGAATGGGTGAAGCTTTTGTCGGCTTCGATGCAGTTCTAGGTTCAGCATTCCCAAAAAGCACAGAATTTCGAAACGACTTTCAGGACTGAAGGTCGTTTTTTTATGGTTTGATGGCAGATTTTGGATGATCTCCGATCAGGTTTTTATAATGCTCATAGCGCTCAATGATCTGTTCTACAAACTGATAAGTTTCCTCCCCACGAACATACCCATAGTAAGAAGCCGGATCGTTGTAGAAAGCAGGCTTGGATTTGTTGCGCATAAAAAAGTCAACATTGTCGGTCCAAACATCAGGATTTTTGTTGTATTTGACAGCCAGCCGGCGGGCATCAAGCACATGGCCCACCCCTGCATTGTAAGAAGCAAGTACAAACTTATTGCGTTCGAGGCTGTCGGTCACCGACTCGGGGATTTGCCTGTCGAGATATTGAATGTATTGCGCACCCACGAGCACCTGTACTTCGGGCGTGGCTGTTGAATCGATGCTGAATTGTTCCATCACACCCGGCATCAGCTGCATCAGGCCAAAAGCACCTGCCCAGCTTCTGACATCAGGTTTGAATTCCGACTCCTGGTAAATAAGCGAAGCCATCAGTCGCCAATCCCAGTTGATGCTGGCAGCTGCGGAGCGTATAATATCATCGTAAGGACTCAGCCGGTCGCCGGTAACAGAATGGTATTCGCTGGCACTTCTGTTTTTCACGAGCGGACTGAAATATTTATCGTACAAAAGCCTTCCTTCCCTGGAGGGCAAAAAATCGGCCAGCCATTTGTTGATTTCTTTCAACAAATCGTTTTCAGCTTCCTTTTTCAGGGCCCAGGCAATTTTTTGGTCAAAGCTCACAGCTGTCTTGATGTCGAGGTTGTTATAGTTTCGAAGAAAAACCGCTGCCATGTGCTCATCAGAGATGGTGTAATCAATGTCCTTGTCTGCCACGGCTGCCACAAGATCTTCCACATCCCGCTTATCCTCCACGATATAAATGGTATCGCCGATTTCGTCGGCCAGCGTTCTGAGTCTTTTGGCAAACACCGAATTCTCTTGCACGTGGATTGTTTTTCCGGCCAGTTCGAGACTGCTTCTGATCAGGCCTTTCTCGATTTCATCGCGGGTGCGGAGCTGCAACCAGTTTTTTGGCAAACGCTGAACCAACACCTGCCTTGTGACGATGATGGGATCAGAAAAATCGAACCTGCGTACCCGTTCGCCGGTGACCGTCATATTAAGTGCAATCATATCGGCCTGTCCGGAGTCGAGTAAAGCTTGGGCAGAGCCCAAATCCTGTTCGATACGAAGCTCAAGTCTCAGCCCCAGATGCTTTGCGAAGGTCTTTAACAGCTCATATTGATAACCCATCGGTTCGCCCCGGTAAATGTAATAATTCACCGTATTGTAATCAGTCAAAACCCTGATCTTACCGCTGTTAAGCGCCCGTTCAAATGCTGAACCCGAGCCGGCTTCCACTTTGTTTGCAGCAGCTTCTTCAGGGCTTTGTCTGCATCCGGCGATAAAAAACAACAATCCCGCCAGTAACAGGTAAAACCGCGAAAAAAAAGCATTCTGATTTGCCACTATTTTGCTTTTTGATGGGGCTAAAATACTACTTCTCATTCAAAAACAAGCACATAATCTTTTTTGATCCCTAAAATTCCTTTCCGCTGATGGCTTTTTTCAGCGGTTCAGCCGGCGGAGCATATCGGCCAGCATGCCTGCATAATCATGGCCAAAAAGCAGAATATGCACCAAAACAGGATACAGGTTACACAGGTCAACACGCTGCTGCCAGCCATCCTGCAAGGGGTAACTTTTGAGGTATGCTTCAAAAAAAACCGGAGGGAAGCCGCCAAAGAGCCGGGCCATCGCCAGATCCATTTCCCTGTGTCCGAAACAGACCGCCGGATCGATCAGCACAGCCTGTTTTTCGCGGCTAAACAGTATATTACCTTTCCACAGATCACCATGAAGCAAGGCAGGACTTTCGTCGGGAAAAAGCTGACCCGGCTTCCATAGCAGGTGTTCAATCTGATGCATCATTTCTTTTGAAATACGCTGCAGGCTGAGGGCCTTCATTGCCAGTGGAAGGATGCGCTGCTCCCTGAAAAAGATGTCCCATTGCGGACAAAAGCTGTTATTTTGCGGCAGTTGTCCGATGTAACCAGACCATTCAAGGCCAAAAACCGGTGCCTGCTGCCGGTGCATCAGGGCAAGGTGCGCGCCTGCCTGTTGCCAGGAATCTGTATCAGGGCTTGCTTGTTCGATGTACTCGAGCAACAGGAATGAAACAGGGCCATCATCGTGATGCCCATAAACCAGGGGTATGCGAAAGGGGCTCCTGTTGCGCAGAAGGGAAAGCCCTGCTGCTTCTTTGGCAAAGGCGTCGGAACCCGCTGGCTTTGTGTTCCATTTAACAAAGAAGTCCTGGCCGGCATAGGTTATTTTTGCTGCTTCGTTGATGCAACCACCCGGCAGCGACCGGCTTGACGAAATGGTTGCAGTGTGTCCGGTAGCGTTGGCAAGCGCTGTCTCTAGCGAAGGTAGCAGGGCCCAGGGCAACATCTCCTAAAGGTTCAGCAAATTGAAACCGGATGCAGATTTTTTGAGCAGAAGTCTTTCAATCAACAAAAGGCTGCCAATGGTGAGTGCAGTCAGCAGCAGATAAAGCGGCAGTTTTCCCGCAAATCCTGCCGCCTTGTTGATAAAAAGGGTATTCTGGCTAAAAAGCAAACTCAGCCGGGCTGTTTCTAACCAAAACCAATCGATCACAAAACTCAGATCGATAAAAAATACCATACTTACACATGCCACAATAAGGCTGAATATCAAAAGGCTTTTTTCGGGCCAGGCCGAAAAGCCCGGCTTTGCTGAATCAGCAACCGGGTTGATGTTGCGCATAATCGAGGCCTTCATACCTTCGGGTGCCTTGGCCATAGGTAATTGGCGAAGCAGGGATTCAAGTTGTTGCTCGTTCATAGTTTTAGTTTAAAATGGAGTTGGTAACAGCCAGCATCATCTCCTGAAGTTTTTTCCTGATCCTGAATAATTTCACTTTGGTGTTTGAAACAGAGAGTCCGCAAATTTCGCTGATTTGATCCATGCTGTAGTTTTGGGTATAATAGAAATGAATCAGCAGTTGTTCGTCGGGCGGCAGCAAAGTTAAAGCATTTTCAAGTTGCTGTAATTGCATTTCCTTTTCATCCTGTGCAGCCGGATTATCGAAAGCAGGGTAGCTTCCGGTGATGATGTCGTCGATCGAAACCAAGTCGGTCCGGCGTTTGCGATAAGCACTGATGGCCGTGTTGTAGGCAATGCGATTAATCCAGGTCGAAAACATGGCCTGGTTGTTGAAACTCCGCAATGACTGATACGATTTCATAAAAACAATTTGCGTGATGTCTTCAGCCTCAGCTGCATCTTTGATGATCCGTCTGACAAGGGAAAAAACAGCATCCTGATACCTGTCGACCAAATGTTCGAAAACATCCGGTCTGCCTGCCAGGATTTGATCGATCCAACGCTTTTCTTCCTCTTTTCTGTTCATCATTCGCTTTGACGTTGATTGTCATCATTGGTTACAGAAAATGTGTAAATTTACACAGCTTTTGGTGCCGGAAAGCAAATCCGACTTAAAATGTCGGTTTTATACACTTACCGGACCCTGAAATTCACACACATTTTTTAAGATGATGAAGCAATTTACACTCCTTTTTTTACTCAGCCTGAGCTTATTGCAGCTGAGAGCTGAGACTGACAGCCTGTTCACCGGTGAGACCCTGCGCATTGACTACATCCATTCGGGCACTGCAAGCGATGAAACATTTGCCCTGGAAGCCTTGATCCGCGAAGCTGTCTGGGCAGGGCCGCAACACAACCTTACCGACGCGATGCATTACGGCAACCACCGGGTGATGATGCATGATGCCGACAATGGCAGTTTACTTTTTTCGAGGGGTTACAGCAGTCTCTTTGCCGAATGGCAAACCACTGCCGAAGCCGGGCAACTGGTAAAAGCATTCGAAGAAACGGTGGTGGTTCCTTTTCCTGTAAAGCCGGTGTTGGTTAGTTTGTGGTCGCGCATGCGGGACACCACTTTTAGTCTGAAGCTTCGCTTTCGTGTAGATCCTGACAGTTATTTCATCCGACCGGCTGTAAGCAACCCATGGGAAGTTTACGAAGTACAAGTGAGCCGACCTGCAGATCAAGCTGTTGATATCGTGATCATTCCTGATGGTTTCACTGCCGGTGAAATGGAATTATTTAAAAAGGCTGCCGATCGTTTTGCCGACAATTTGTTTGGTTTTGAACCCTTTGGCCGACACCGCGAGCGCTTCAACATCAGGGCAGTGCTTGCGCCCTCCGCTGAATCAGGTGTTGCCATCCCGGCAGACGGAATCTGGCCAAACACAGTGGTATCGTCCAGTTTCTACACCTTTGACTCAGAACGCTACTGCATGACACACGATCATCACCGCCTGCGCGACCTGGCATCGGCGGTGCCTTATGATCAGATCTATATCCTTACCAATACCAAAAAATACGGCGGAGGCGGCATTTACAACTTTTACTGCCTGAGCAGTGCCCTCAACGAATCCTCCCCCGAAATCATCGTTCACGAATTCGGTCATGGTTTTGCCGGACTTGGCGATGAATACTACGACAGCTCCACTTCCTATGAGTCTTTTTACCGCCTCGACATCGAACCCTGGGAACCCAATATCACAACATTGGTAAACTTCGACGCTAAATGGAAGCACCTGATCGACCTCAACACCCCTGTCCCAACCCCTGATGAAGCGGCTTGGGATGGCATCACAGGCGTTTATGAAGGTGGCGGATATGTGCCAAAGGGTATTTACCGCCCCTCGCGCGACTGCCTGATGCATACCTTTAAAAACGACCTCTTCTGCCAGGCCTGCAGTGAAGCCATCGAAAAGATGATCTTTTTCTTCACCGATGGCAAATGAAAACCGGCTGACTGCTTGTTTTTTTTGGCCGTTCGCGGCTAATGATGTATTTTTGCCAAATTATTGTTAATTATTTCACAATTAGTCAATTCAAAAAATATCAAGCTGATAAAGATGATTACAAAACTTGACCAGATGTTTGAGGTGCTGAAAAGCATGAAAAAGAAACGTCTCGTGGCAGCGTATGCCAATGATGAACACACCATCAGTGCTGTGGATATGGCCATAGGAATGGGCCTTGTTGACGGCACACTCGTTGGTGATGAGAAAGAAATATTAAAGGTATGTGCCGCCCATGGCATCGATGCAGGCCGCATGACCATTGTGCATGAACCCGATGAGATGAAAGCTACCGTGAAAGCTGTTGAGCTGATCAACAGTGGTGAAGGCAACCTGCTCATGAAGGGCCTGGTAAGTACTGATAAGTATATGCGTGCCATCCTCGACAAAGACAAAGGGCTGATGAACAAAGGAGCTGTTTTAAGTCATGTAACGGTGATGGAAAACCCCTTTTACCATAAGTTATTGGTTGTTGGCGATGTGGCGATTTTGCCGGCTCCGGAGCTTCCCGAGAAAATTGCCATCACCAATTACCTCATCCGGACAGCGCATTCCCTCGGTATAGAAAAGCCAAAAGTAGCGCTGATAGCTGCTTCGGAACAGGTTTCGCCCAAAATGCCTGCCTGTGTTGACGCTTCCATCATCTCAAAAATGGCCGACCGCGGGCAGATCAAAGGCGCCTGGGTTGACGGACCACTGGCCCTGGATGTTGCCATCGACAAAGAAAGTGCCGACATTAAAAAAGTTGGCGGCATGGTTGCCGGAGATGCGGATTGTCTTGTATTCCCGAATATTGAATCAGGCAATGTGTTCTACAAAACCAATACCAAGCTGGCAGGTGGCGAACAGGGTGCTTTCGTCGTCGGAGCAAGGGTTCCGGCTGTTCTGTCGTCACGTGGCGACAGCACCAAAACCAAGCTTTACAGCATTGCGCTGGCTGCCCTCACTGCACCCTGAGACCGTAAGTCCCAAATTTTACTCCTGAAGCAAATCATTCATCATGAGCGAACCCGATAACATACACATCCTGACAATCAATCCCGGTTCAACATCCACCAAATTTGGTGTGTTTACCGGGACTGACCCTGTCTTCATCAAAAATATCAGGCACAGCAATGAAGAGCTTGAAGTGTTTGATAAGATTACCGATCAGTTTAATTTCCGCAAAGGTCTGATTCTTGGACAAGTAAATGAAGCGGGGATTGATCCGGCATCCATCCGGGCTGTTGTGGGCAGAGGTGGATTGTTAAAACCTATCGAATCGGGTGTTTATGCTGTCAACGAAGCCATGCTGCGCGACCTGAGGAACAGCCCCCTGGGCGAACATGCTTCCAACCTTGGCGGACTGATTGCCTGGGATATCGCGGGCTCATTGCCCAATGCCGGAGCCTATATTGCCAACCCTGTGGTGGTTGACGAACTCGATGATCTGGCACGCATCTCAGGCCATCCGTTGCTTCCGCGCATATCGATCTTTCATGCCCTGAACCAAAAAGCAGTGGCGCGTCAGCATGCCAAATCCATCATGCGTAAGTATGAGGAGATGAATCTTATTGTGGTACATCTGGGAGGAGGCATTACCGTTGGAGCCCACCACCAGGGGCGGGTGATCGATGTGAATCAGGGTCTCGACGGCGAAGGTCCCTTCTCGCCCGAGCGCACAGGTACCCTGCCCGTAGGTGCTTTGGTAAGGCTGTGCTACAGCGGTAAATACACTGAAAAAGAAGTGTTGAAAATGATCAAGGGCGAAGGAGGTCTGGTGGCTTATCTGGGTACCAACAGTGCCTGGGAAGTAGAACAAAGGGTGCAGCAGGGCGATGAATATGCTTCGCTGATTTACCGGGCCATGGCTTATCAGGTTGCCAAAGAAATCGGCGCGATGGCCACCGTTTTACGCTTTCAGGTCGACAGCATCCTCATCACCGGCGGCATAGCCCACGACAAGTTTTTCGTTAACCAAATCATCGAGCGCGTTCACCGCATCGCACCGGTGCACGTTTATCCCGGGGAAGACGAACTCAAGGCACTGGCCATGAACGGCCTAAGGGTGCTCAATCAGGAAACCGTTCCTAAAGTTTATCAATAGAAAGCTGCTCCCGTACACCCGCAATTTCTTAACGAAATCTTATAATTTCCCTTTTCGTTAAAAATTATTAAACGGCCAAAAGTAATTTTCCTACTTTTGGCTTTCTTTTATTCATTCAACAAAAAATATCAAATGAGAAAACACTTTACGATTCTTCTTGTCGTACTGCTGATTACGATCGGTTCGGGCCTGCAATGGCTGATCAGCTCCGACAGTAAAACAGAGCGCCAGCGTCGTAACATGGTTGATACCCGTGTTGACAACAATGGTTATTACAAGCGGCTCGCTGCCAAGGGGTACTACACCCTGAATCCGGCAATGAACCCGGCTCCGGCTGTTTACACCGGCTCAAAAATCAAAGCCACTTCCGTCAGGACCGACGACTCACCTGATGTACCCGTAACGACAGTGAATTCTACCCAAAGCGAGAACTCCGTTTTTGTCAACCCGCTTGACCCCACCAATGTACTCAACTCAAACAACTCCACCCAAAATCCTGTTGGCTCGCTGTATGGCGCCAACGATTTGTATTCATTCGATTCGGGTGAAACCTGGCAAGGTAAGGTACAGGGCGCAGCAGGAAGTAATTCCGGCGACCCGGCTGTTGCCATGGGCTGGAACGGACGCTGGTATGTGAATTATATTTCCAACCCCGGCGGTCAGGGCATTGCCTACAGCGATAATCAAGGTGTGTCATGGACTGCCAAAACCATCTCCCCCAACCCGGGCGACCTGGCCGACAAGAATCACCTGTGGATCGACAACAGCCTGACAAGTCCTTACGAAGGCTATCTTTACAACGTCTGGACCGATTTTGGAGGACCTTACGATTCTGAAATCGTTGTTTCCCGTTCATCCGACGATGGCGAAACCTGGTCGCCCCGCAGCCCCATCAGCACCGCTGTAAATGCAGGCAGCCACAACCAGGGCGTGAATGTGCATACCGGTCCCAACGGTGAAGTTTATGCCGTGTGGTCAATCTACAACAGCTGGCCTTCGGATGAGGGTGCTCTTGGCTTTGCCAAATCACTCGACGGCGGTGCCACCTGGACGCCCGCAACGCGGATTATTCAAAACATTCGTGGTATCCGTACCACCGAAACAAATAAAAACCACCGTGTGAATTCATTTCCAAGCATGGCGGTTGACATCTCCAACGGACCTGACAGGGGAACCATTTATGTTGTTTGGTCCAACATTGGTACTCCCGGTGTGAATACCAATGTGGGAATTGATGTATACCTGATCAAATCAACCGATCAGGGTGCTACCTGGTCGGCACCTTTCCGCGTGAACCAAAATCCCTTCGGACAGGGAAAAGAGCATTATTTCCCCTGGATCACCTGCGATCCAGAAAACGGTATTCTCAGCACCATCTTTTACGGCGACCGCAACGTAAGCCAGTCACAGGTTGAAGTTTTCTGCGCCAACAGCTTTGATGCCGGCGAAACATGGGAAGATTTTAAGGTGTCGGATGTTGCTTTCACCCCATCACCCATTCCGGGATTGGCCGGTGGTTATATGGGTGATTACCTTGGCATTGCTGCACGCGGTGGTATGGTATATCCTGTTTGGCCCGACAACCGTCTGGGTTATATGATGACATTCTGCTCGCCTTATGAAACCAATCCGCTCAGCCGCCCCTTCAACGTTACGGCTGAAGTGACCTTTGAAACCGGTAGCGTCAGCCTGGGCTGGAATTATACCGAAGCTCCTGATTTTACAGGCTTTAAAATTTACCGTGGCGATGAACTCGTGGGCACTACCCTCGATACCGTTTATGTGGATATGCTGCCTGATTACGGTGTGTACACCTATGCCGTTACAGCTACCTATACAGGCGACGGTGAAAGCAGTGCCAGCCGCGCCACCGTTCAATGGGGCGATGCCCACATTGCTGTGGCACCCGAAAGCCTTTACCAAAGCCTCATGCCTGATTCGATCGCGTCACAACAAATTGTTGTCACCAACACCGGTCAGCTGCCGATGACTTATACTGTTTCTTCAGAAATTATTGATGCCGGCAAAGGAACACTGGCTTATTGTGCTGCTTCAGGCGGTGGCGATGAGTATATTTCCAAAGTTGAAATGGGAGCCATCAACAACAGCTCGGGAGAAACCGGCTATGCCGACTACACCAACCTGAGCACCGAGGTGAAGGCCGGCGAACCGGTTTTGCTCACCGTTACCAATGGTAACCCATACAGTGCCGACCAATTGGGTGTGTGGATCGACTGGGATCAGAATGAAGTTTTCGACGATGCCCCTGTCACCGTGAGCGGAAGTCCGGGCAACGGCCCCTACACTGCTTTAATCGATCCGCCGGTTGGAGCCAAGTCAGGTGCTACCCGCATGCGCATCCGTCTTACCTGGACAGGTTCGGTTGAGCCCTGCGGCACTACCACCTACGGCGAAGTGGAAGATTACACCCTGAATGTGATCAGCTGGCTGGGCTATACACCCAATGCCGGAACAATCGCCCCTGGTGTTACAGACACCATCGAGGTAACTTTTAAAGCCATCGACCTTGAAGAAGGCGATTATTATGCTAACCTGAAAATTTCGAACAACAGTCCCGACAACAACCTTGTGGTTGTGCCGGTTCATTTGAAAGTTGCCTTGTTTGCCGTTACAGCCATGGTTGAACCATCCGCTGTTTGTGCAGGCGAATCAGCCCAGCTGAGTTCAACAGTTACCGGAGGCACCGGCGATTTGAGCTTCTTCTGGAGAAATGATGCAGGCGAACTTGTTTCTACCGAGCAAAACCCCGTTGTCAGTCCTGAAGTTACCACTGCTTATACCGCTTTCGTGGTTCAGGGTACCGACACCATTCAAAGCATGCCCGTTACCCTGACGGTATACGAGTTGCCTGTTGTGGCGCTTGGCGAAGATCTGGTTTTCTGCGGCAACCAAATGCATACCCTCGATGCCGGTAATGCCGGATCAACCTATGCCTGGTCAAACGGATCGACAGATCAAACACTTGAGCTTTCGGCCGACCTGCTGGGTTATGGCGACCATCAGCTTTGGGTGAACGTTACCAGCGTGAATGGTTGTGTGAGTGCCGACACCATCAACGTTACCTATCACACCCTTCCGGTGGTTGACCTTGGCGAAGACCAGTCAGCCTGCGGTGAACTCGTCATCAGTCTGGCTGCCGGCAACGAAGGCTCCAGCTTCCTGTGGTCGAATGGCAGCAACGGTGGCACCCTCAATGCCGGAAGTGCCGAATTTGGTTTTGGAACCCATCAGCTGTGGGTTCAGGTAACCGATGCAAACGGCTGCGTAGCTGCTGACACTGTAATGGCAACCTTCCTCGAAGCACCACCGGTGTTGGAACTTGGCAACGATACCACCCTGTGTGGCGGGGTTCAGAAAGTGTTGTCGGTTGATCTCACAGGCTACGCCCTGCTTTGGTCAAACGGTTCAACAGGGGCTTCAGTCACTGCCGATACCGTTGGTTTTGGCTATGGTACCCAAACCTTCTATGTGGACCTCACTGCTGAAAATGGTTGCGTCATGCGCAGTCACGAAATCAGCATCGAGTTCAAAGACTGCACCGGTATCGACGAGCGCGATGCTGCAGCAGTGAGCGTGTATCCAAACCCGGGTAACGGCCTTTTCCGCGTGGCACTCGAAACTGCTTCAAGCCAAAGAACATCCATCAGGGTGTTTGACGCCTCCGGCAACCTCGTTTACCAGCAAAAAGATGTGTTGTTCAACAACGGCAGCCGACACGAAATCAACCTCACCGGTCAGCCTTCAGGCGTTTACAATATGGTGATTGAAGGCACAAAAGTTTACTCGAAAAGATTGATTATAAAATAGTTAATCCATCAACGAAGAAAAGGCGGTTCATCAGGAACCGCCTTTTTTGTTTTCCACCCGCTGTTCTCAGCCATTATCACCGTGTCCGGCAGGATTGGAACTCCCTGATTTTTGTATCTTTGCAAAAATTTTCAATCTATGAGTTTGATGTTGAGTGAACAGGAAATGGTTCGCCGCAATTCGCTGAACGAATTGTATCAGTTGGGTATCAATCCCTATCCGCAGGAAGCTTTTGAAGTGAATGTGACCACCACAGAGATTCACCGCGATTTTCCTGCCGATAACAGCCTATTTCAGGCAGTAAGTTTTGCCGGTCGTATCATGAGCCGCCGCATTATGGGTGCTGCCTCCTTTATGGAGCTGCAGGACGCCTCGGGCAGAATACAGGTGTATTTCAAACGTGATGACATTTGTCCGGATGAAGACAAAAGCATGTACAACACCGTACTGAAGCGCCTGCTCGATATCGGCGACATCATCGGTGTGACAGGTTATGTGTTTACAACCCAGATGGGTGAGATCACCATCCACGCACAATCGTTGAAGGTGCTTAGCAAATCGCTCAAACCACTGCCCATCGTCAAGGAAAAAGACGGGGTGATCTACGATGCCTTCACCGATGCCGAACAGCGCTACCGCATGCGTTATGTAGACCTGATTGTGAACGAAGGCGTGAAGGAAACCTTTATCCGCCGCACCAAGGTCATCAACAGCATGCGGAATTTTTTCAATGAGCAGGGCTACCTCGAAGTGGAGACACCCATCCTGCAGCCCATCCCGGGCGGAGCTGCTGCCAGGCCTTTCATCACGCATCACAACGCGCTCGACATCCCGCTCTACCTGCGTATTGCCAACGAACTCTATCTGAAAAGGCTCATCGTTGGTGGCTTCGACGGGGTGTATGAGTTTGCCAAGGACTTCCGCAACGAGGGCATGGACCGAACCCATAATCCAGAATTCACCGTGCTGGAAATCTATGTGGCCTACAAGGATTACCTCTGGATGATGGATTTCACCGAAGCCATGCTCGAACGGGTGGCATTGGAAGTGACGGGCGGCACCAAAGTGGAGATCAGCGGAAAAACCATCGACTTTCAGCGGCCTTTCAAACGTATTTCGATTCTTGATGCCATCAGGGAGCACACCGGCTTCGATGTGGCCGCCATGGATGAAAACGGCCTGAGAGATGTGTGCCGGAAGCTGGGTATCGAAACAGATGAAGCCATGGGCAAAGGCAAACTCATTGATGAAATCTTTGGCAGCCAATGCGAACATCACTATATCCAGCCGACTTTCATCACGGATTATCCCGTTGAAATGTCGCCGCTTTGCAAACGCCACCGCGACAATCCTGAACTGACCGAACGCTTTGAGCTGATGATCAACGGCAAGGAAATTGCCAATGCCTACACCGAGCTCAACGACCCCATCGACCAGCGAAACCGTTTCGAAGAACAGATGAAACTCTCCGAAAGAGGTGACGATGAGGCCATGTTCATCGACCAGGATTTTCTGCGTGCACTCGAGTTTGGCATGCCGCCCACCTCAGGGATGGGAATAGGCATCGACAGGCTTGTGATGTTGTTTACAGGACAAACTTCCATTCAGGAAGTGCTGTTTTTTCCGCAGATGCGCCCCGAGAAACTCAAGAAAGCAGTCAGTCCGCAGGATTTCATCCAAATGGGTGTTTCCGAAACCTGGGCTTCACACCTCATCAAGGCAGGCTTTGCCAGCGTGGAAGCTTTCAAAGAAGAAAAAGCAGCCGTGATTCAGCAAAAGCTGAATGGCTACCGGAAAAAGAACAAGCTCGAAATCCCTGCTGTTCAGATGGACGAAGTAGAGCGCTGGCTTGCCGGAAACTAAAAGCTGTCTGTATCAAATAACCCAAAAGCCTGATTCTACGTGGTCAGGCTTTCTTGTATCAAATAAAAACGAACTGACGATGAACCACATCCCCACTATCCGTCTCAAAAAAGGCAAAGATCAGGCCGTGAGAAGGTTTCATCCCTGGATTTTTTCGGGGGCCTTGCAACAACTTCCGTCAAACCTCTCCCCCGGCAGTCTTGTCAGTGTGGCCGACGCAAGCGGACAGCTGCTGGGCACAGCCTTTTACGAAGGCGGAACCATCGCATTGAAGATGCTCAGCTTTGGAGCAGAGCCTGTTGATGAAGGTTTCTGGCGCAACAAACTGAACAAGGCCCTTTCGCTGCGGCGCGAACTTGGGTTTTTGAACAATCCGCACACCAACGCTTACCGGCTTGTGCATGGCGAAGGCGATGGACTGCCCGGCCTGGTGGTGGATGTGTATGGCTCCACCGCCGTGTTGCAGGCACAGTCGGCCGGGATGTATGAAAGCCGGGAGATGCTGGCAAACCTCCTCTTCCAGCTGATGGAAGGGCGCATCAGCGCGGTGTACGACAAGAGCGCCGAAGCCCTTGGCAGAATGGAGCATGCTGCCGGAGATGATGCGTATCTGATTGGAGAACACAGAGAAAGTACGGTGCTTGAGAACGGAGCGCGTTTTCAGGTGGATTGGGTCAAAGGTCAGAAAACCGGTTTCTTCCTCGATCAGCGCGATGCCCGCCGGCTGTTGGAAAGCCATTCGAAAGATAAAAGGGTGTTGAATACCTTCAGCTACAGCGGAGGATTCTCAGTATTTGCGTGCAGGGGCGGTGCCCGTCAGGTGTTCTCGGTCGACAGCTCCCGACGGGCCATTGAACTCTGCGACCAAAACATAGCCCTCAACGGGTTTGCCGAAGTCCATGAATCGGTGTGCGTGGATGCCAAGAAATACCTCGAAACTTTGCAGGGTAACGAGTTTGATGTCATCGTGCTCGATCCGCCTGCCTTTGCCAAGAACCACCACAACCGCCACAAGGGGCTGCAGGGTTACAAATACATCAACTACGAAGCCATCCGGAAGCTCAGGCAGGGCGGCTTGCTGTTTACTTTCAGCTGTTCGCAGGCGGTTGACGCAGCCTCATTTCAGGCCATTGTGATGGCAGCAGCCATCGAAGCCGGGCGCGAAGTGCAGCTGCTTCACCACCTTTCGCAACCGGCCGATCATCCGGTGAGCATTTTCCATCCCGAAGGAGCTTACCTGAAAGGCCTGGTGCTGAGGGTTTGAAAGCCTGAGGGTCAGTTCAAAGTTCAAGGTTCAAGGTTCAAGGTTCAAGGTTCAAAGTTCAAAGTTCAAGGTTCAAGGTTCAAGGTTCAAAGTTCAAGGTTCAAAGTTCAAAGTTCAAAGGGGTGACGAGTGACTTATAGGGGTGACGAGTGACTTTTTTTTACTTTTTACTTTTGCCTTTTTACTTTTGCCTTTTGCCTTCTTCCTTTTCCAGCGCCAGTGACAATCAACGAATCAACTCCTAAACCCTCTCAACTCCTAAACCATTCTAAACCAACAAATCAACTCCTCCTTACTCCTTCACCAATTTCTGCACCAGCCACCGTTCTCCGTCCCACAGGCGCACGAGGTAGAGGCCTGCCGGAAGATGGGCTGTGCTGAGCTGATGAAAACGTCCGCCGGCTGTGGCTTCATACATCACACCGCCTCTGGGGCTGATGAGCTGCAGCTGCATGGGGCTTTGGGCTGTGCGCTCGGGCAGTTGCAGCCAGGTGGTGGTGGTGGCGGGGTTGGGATATAGCAGAAAAGCTGCGGTAGTAGCTGCCGGCCTTTGCTCTTGTATGCTGACGGTGGTGTCCATGATTTCGACAAGCCAGATGTCGCTAAAGCCATGAAAATTGCAGTTTATTCCATCGTTGGATTTTGC
>JANJXG010000011.1 GCA_024709145.1 Bacteroidales bacterium
GGCGCCCTGAATCCTGTTCCTGCATTTGCTCTGAGTGTCACAAGCTTACTGACTTCATATTTAATGGCCACGCGTGGATTGACCGCGGTCTCGCTGAAATTTGTCTCAGGAAACCGGTTGTTTACAAACACTTTCTGATCAGCGGTGTAGGCTTCTCCTGACTGATGAAAGTCGAGCCTGATTCCGGGGACAAGCATCAGCCTTTTACCGATTGACCATTCATCCTGAATAAAGGCACCCAACTCGCGCGCACGTTTATCACCTACCGAGTGATATGACTGACCGCGGAACAGACTATTTTCATCCACAACCACGTACATTCCTGATTCCTCCAGTTTGTCGTAAAAAAACTGAAATCCACCAACGAAGCTGTGATTCGGCAACCTTTTAACCAAGGTGAGGGTAGTTGTAAAAGTATGCTCGTTGGCCAGATAAGGCCGCATCAGCCGCAGATCGGGCACGCTATCGTGATGTGTAGCCATATAATCGGTCAGGTAAGAATCGTTGGTGGCATTGCGGCTGTGATTCACATAAGCTGCGTTCAGACTGATTTCGGCACTGCCATTAAGTTTTACCTCATAGGTCATCGAGGCTTCATACCTGTCAGTAGTGATGTTTTCGGTTCCATCAGTAAGAGGATTGCGGTAATAATCACCGGTGATTGTACCCCCTTCCCTTTTCTCAAAAACTGATTTCCCGCGAAGCACAAGCTGATCATTACCGGAAAAAATATTGTCGATATACAAACCAAAGCCGGCGTTGGTGAGGTTTGTCAGCACACGATCCGACACACCATCTTGTTTAGCTACTTCCTTTCTGTTATTTCCGGGACCGGTTTGATCGATCACGCCCTCGGTGTAGCGCTGGGCAAAGAGACTGAGACCGACATTCCCTTTTTCGTTGCGCATCGAAGATGAAATGTCATACTTATTGGTACCGTAACTGCCAAACTGGATATCAAGCGAAGTCAAAGGCTCGAAGCCTGGTGCCTTAGTGACGATGTTGATGGCTCCAGCCACCGCACCGCTGCCATAGAGGGCAGAGCCGGCTCCTTTCACCACCTCAATTTTATCGATATCGACTGTGCTCAGCTGCTGAAGGCCATACACTCCGGCAAGTCCGGAATACATCGGCTGGCCATTGATGAGCACCTGCGTGTGTTCGGCACCAAGACCCTGCATGCGTACCATGGTAAAATTGCAATACTGACATTGATTTTCAACCCTGATGCCAGGCACACCTTCCAAAGCCTGAAAAATATTTGTTGCGTTTTTGCTTTGGATCGAACCGGCCGTGATCACTTCAGTGCGTACCGGTACATCTTTGATGTAATGGGCTGTGCGGGTTCCGGTAACAACCACCTGTTCAAGGTTCAGCACATCCTCGCTGAGTTCAAAAAACAGAACCACTTCCTCTCCTTTTTCGAGCATAACCTCTCTTTCCTGAGATTTATATCCCATCACACTCACAACGATGGTATGTGGACCTGTTGGCAGATTCGACAGTTTAAAATGACCTGAAGCATCGGCAATGGTTCCACGGCTCGTGCCTTTCACTCCTACCGAGGCAAAGGGGATGTGTTCTTTTGTGAATGCTGATTTCACATGTCCAAAAAGCATCACGTCGGTTTTTTCCTGCGCGTTTACCATCACTACACACAGGAAATGGATCAGTACGGTGAACAAATTTTTCCTCATCTTTTTCATTATTGGTTTATCTGACTGCAAAATTCCCCAAAGCCCTGATTTCCCTCAATCGCTATAAGTGGGGATTTTGCTGCTATCTTCGATCAGGCTGATTGGATGCATGATGAGGGGAAGTGTATATCACCAAAATATTATACGCCTGCAGATTGCCAAGATTCGAAAGCCGACAGACAGGCTGCATTACTGTATCATTCACGGAGCAAGTTGTCTTTTGACTGAAAGAAGGCTGACACCTGAAGTCGGCTAAACCGATGTTAAAAATAGCCTGAAACAGGCAACAGAATGCATTTGAAAAAGAAGAAAGAATGATTCTGAATGAGGCCGGGAGTAATAAAAATTGAGCTGAAAATTTTGATTGAATTGCGACATTCCCTAATTTTGGCAGGCGTTTATTGCAGCCGCAGGCAGTTAAGGATAAAGGATAGAAGACCTCAAATGGGTAAATATGCCGAAACTGCTGACAGTTACAATTCAACAAAAGACAAGATGATTGACGAATCACCGGATCAAAAGCAAAAATGATGGCAACTTACAAAATCGATGGCATTGCAGGCATTGATGCCGAAATGAGTGAGAAGTTGAAGGAAGCCGGAGTTGAAACCACAGGACAGCTCCTTCAGTTGGGCAGCAAACCTGCAAGCAGGCGACAACTGGCCGAGGCCACCAATCTTTCAGAAGGACTTCTGTTGAAATTCACACACCTTGCTGATCTTTGCAGGGTTAAAGGTGTTGCGCCGGACTTCATGGCACTCCTCGAAGCATCGGGAGTCGACAGCGTATCAAACCTGGCCCAACGCAATGCCATCAACCTGACCAAAAAGATGGACGACCTCAACCAGGCCCGAAAACTCGCTTACCGCAGCCCAACCGTGATCGAAGTAAACAATTGGGTTGAAGAAGCCCGGACGCTGCCCCGTGTCATCGAATGCTGAGAACTCAGTTACCCTCATAGCCAATGGGTGTCATCAACTGAACATCATGGGTAATCCTGGTATTATATGATATCAGAAGCAGATTTCAGGTATATATTAAATTCACCATCTAGCGTACCTGTCACCGTTAATCAATTAATAAGTTTAGTATTTGAAAGTTAATTTATTCTAAGGCAATAGTCAGCATTAGGCTTCAGAAAATATTGTAACTGAAACGCAGGGTGAAAGTCCGGCCCGGGAGCAGTTTGCCAAAAAAACGGTCTGCTGCCTCATAGGATCTGAACACAGCCGACCGACTGTCGTTGAGAATGTTATCAACTTTGATACCGGCCGACATCTTTTTATCCTTACCAAATGATTTGTTTGCATTGAAGTTGAGACTGTGAAATGGCAGAGTATACACATTCGGACGGTCGACAATTCCGACATACAGCAAGGTGGTGCCTTGAACATTGTAATAAATTCCGGCCTCGAGTCCTTCGAGAAAGCCTCTCTCCCCTCCTTCGTAATTGAGCCCGGCATTCACAATCCAGGGCGACTGCCCGGCCATTTCGCGGTAATCTTTTACTGTTTCACCTTCGCGGGCGTTGTCAATACGTGAGGTATACTCTGTTTCGCTCAGGCTGATACGCGAATTGGTAAAGGTAATATTGGTTGTAAAAGCGAGCTGTTCGAAGCCGATACCCAGAAAAGAGAGGTTTTTGCGCAGCTCAGCTTCAGCACCGATTACGCGGCCATCGCCCACATTGCGGGGTTGGTAGGCCGCAGCCTGTGTGACAAACTGCACCATCTCGATGGGTCGCCGGAATGATTTATAAAAAGCACTCAGGCTGATGGTTTGACTCATAGCTCCGAAGTATTCCCAGCGAAGGTCGAAATTGTGGATGTCGGAACTTGTAAGCTTACCATCCCAGTACTCAATCCCGGCTATGTCGTTGGCATCTCTGAACAGGCCGCCGATGAAAGTCCGGCTGGTGATGGGGTCGGAAATTTCGGCAAAGGAAAGTTCCTTGAACGAAGGCCTCGCGATGGTCTTTCCATACGAAAAGCGCAGGTTTTGTTTGTCGTTCATGCTGTATATAACATTGGCTGAGGGGAAAAAGTCTAAATCATCGAGCACCACATCATTGTTGAGGATGTTGGTACCTAATTGATCCTGACCGGTATACCGCTGAACATACTGTTCAACCCTTAACCCAAGCACTGTCTTCAGCTTTTTCGACGGACTGAAATCCAGCGAAACATACCCGGCTCTGTTGTTGGTATTGGCATTGAAGGAATTGGGATTTACAGGCACGAAATCAGCTTCATAAGTTGTTCCCTTTCCGATGCTGCCGCCGAGGGGCCAAAGGTTTTCGGGCAGCATGAGTTCGTTGGGGTCGCCGGTAAGGGGCACATTCCGGATGTTCAGGGCAAAGGTGCGGATGCTGTAGTCGCGTTCCTTGTACACATACGCACCACCAAAATTGAGTTTCAGCCTGGCTTCGTTAAGCTGAAAAGTCTTGCTGGCTTGGATTTGTCCGCCGAGGTTCATCTCAGCAAGAGTTCGCCAGATACGTTCCGGGAAGCCCGATTCTGTCCCGATCGAGAGTGTTCCTTCCCTGTCTTCATAGCGTGTAAAACGCACATCGGGATCATCCATAGATGAAAAGGTGGGTGAAAGTTTCCATTCGAGTTCCCAGGCCGACTTACTGAAAAAATGTTTTCCGTTAAGCAGGATGTTGGTCATGGCGCGCTGGCTGTATTCGAGGTTATGCTGATAACCCACGAAGATGGCGCCCTGATCAGCATTGCGGTAGTCGAACACACCGGCTTTGCTCTCACCATTTTGCAAATGAATGACATTCAGTCTGATCTTGGATTTTTCTGTTTTAAAGGCCAGTCCGGCCAATCCGCCCAACAGGGCACTGTTGGAACCATAATCACCGAAAGTGTATTCACGCTCCTCCATTTCGCTCACGGCAGGATCGCCCGAAAGGCCGTAACGTCCGTACTCAACATCTTCATAATATTCTGTATTGTTTTTGTAGCTGATGGCGACATTATAGCCCCAGCTAAATTTTTTTCTGTTGATCTGATCTCCGGCTGAGGCTCCGATACTGTAGTCGAGGAGGCTGTTCTGACGCATGGCAGCCAGGGTTGGATTGAAAGCTCCGAGGATTTCGCGGTAACGTAGGCCTTTTTCGCTGTTGGGCTGGGCAATCACTTCCGAAAAGAAAGGAATATTTTCGGTTGCCGGAATGGCTCTTGTGCCATCATCGAAACCCAGCCAGTCGGTTTTGCCTCCCTCATAGGTCAGGTAGTCAGGATTGAAATGCATCGACGGGTTATAACCCAGACTGAGTGAGATATTGGCTTTTCGCACTTCGGGAAAATCTTTGGTGGCAATGTCGATACTCCCGCCGGTGAAATCAGCGGCGTTTTCTACAGAGAATGTCTTGGCAACGATGATGTTGTCGATCACATTGGTCGGAAAGATGTCCATCTGGAGGGTGTTACGATCGGGATCGAGTCCCGGGATATCCATCCCGTTAAGCGTTGTTTTGGTATAACGGTCGCCGAGGCCGCGCACAAAAACATATTTACCGCCTTCAACCGAAACACCGGGTACCCTTTTCATGGATGAGGCCGCATCGCTGTCGCCGATCTTCCTGAAATTCGTCGATGAAATACCGTCGATCATACCGGCTGATTTTTTTTTGATGGAAAGGATGGCAGCCTCCGAATTTCTGATTACTTCTGCTTTTACCACTACCTCCTGCAGCAATACATTGGCCTCTTTGAGCCGCAAATTTTCAAACAACAGCACTTTTCCGCTCTCCACCACGATATCGCTGATATTGATTGTTTCATAGGAGATAAAAGAAACGCGCATATTGTATTTACCAGCCGGCGCAGTGATGCTGAATTTGCCATCGAAATCGGTCATGGCACCGATGATTGTACCTTCCAGAAAGACTGTCACACCCGGTAATGGCTCAGCCAATACATCGTCGTAGACGGTGCCTCGGATAAATCCGTCCTGAGCAAATAGCGAAGGAAAAAGGAGTAAGAAAAATGAAAGGATTGTAATTCGTTGAAAAGCCATCTGATTCTAATTGTTACCGTTTTTTATCAAACAAAGCCCGCAGGCGAAAACCTGCGAGCTCGTTGTTATTTTCTACTGATGTAATTACCTTATTTTGTTGCCGTTAACACCTGATGTGCCCACGACCATGACTGGAACTGACTGAAGTCGGCACCTACCGTATTGGCACCGGGAGCTACAACCGTGGTGAAAGCATCGGATCCACCTTTGAAGAAATCAGCGAGGGCGGTGCCGTCAGGAATGCTGGCCTGCAGGTTGCTGAAGGAGCATACATATTCTGTTGGAATCTGGTCGAAATCCTGTCCGGCTTTAAGATCGCGGAAATATACATTCATCATGTCAACATAGGAATTGGCATCGTTGTCAACCAAACCGTCAGCATCCAGGGCATAAACAGTTCCGTTTTTGATGATGTGTTTGGCAACCATGGTACCTTCTGGACCGTCGAGCTCGAAACACTCGTCGCCGGGGTTCACTACGATGAAGTTGTCAAGTGTGCCGCTCCATGACTGGTCGGTGTCGATAGCATCATCGCCAACGTTCCACACTACAGCATTTTTCACGTTTACCGAGCCACCAAACCACTCAATTCCATCATCCTGGTTCGAAACGATTTCTACATTTTCAATCACAGTCCCTGAACCTACACCACCGAGTGTCAGACCATTGATTTCGTTGCCTTCGCCGATATTGGCGCCACCGTGACGGATAGATATGTATTTAATTACACCTGAATTGTCAGCAGCATCGGTTCCACCGTAAAGACCGTTTTGATCAGAAGCAGGAATACCTTCAATCTGTACGGCTTCGGCATCGGCTGAGATGGGTGCCTTACCCAAGATGAGCAAGCCGCCCCACAAACCGTTGATGGTAGGATCAAGGTTAGGGCTTACAACTTGTCCGGCTGTGATTTCATCAGCCACCGAGGTGAAAATGATCGGTGCCTGGGCAGTACCTTCAGCCATTAGTTTCGCACCACGGGCAATCAACAGTGCTGTGGCATTGGCACCTGTACCTGCTTCACCTTTCACGATTACACCGGGCTGAATGGTAAGCGTTACACCACTGACTACAGCAATACGGCTCTTCAGGATATAGGTCTTTCCTGTTTCCCAGGTGGTATTGGCAGTGATGTTTCCGTCGATATTGAACACCAGTTGTTCTTCTTCTACATTGAGAACAGCTGTGGCATCATCCTGCTGCCCGTCGTTGTCGCTAACGGCAAGCTGAACAGAAGCAGCGCCTGCAGTGTTACCGGCCGTGAAAGTTACGACGATGGTTCCGGAAGTGGCACCGGCAGTACCATTGGTTTTAATGGCGGTTGTACCGTTGGTGGCAGTGGCTACTGCTGTTTTGAAACCAGCTTCGGCAGTATAGATAAAGCTCAGGTCAACACTGGCACCGGCCAATACATTTTGAGCCGATGGTGCTGTAACCTTTGGAGCAGCTTTTTGCTCTTCATCCTTTTTGCAGGAAGTAAAAATTGCCAGTGAGGCAACCATAACGATCATCAGAATTTTTTTCATTTTCATTTTTTTGATTTAGTGAAAGAATCCGGTTGCAAAAGTCAATATTTCAAAGTTCTCAGCTATTTAAGCCCGTTTTATGATAATGTTAAGTTTGTTTTACCAATATCCGGTGATGTTATGTCAATGTTAAGAAAGATCTATCTTATTGAATAGTAATTATTTAACAATATTTCTCCATATCTGCCGACTTCAAACTTCAGGCCGTTTATGGTTGCAAATTTCCCTGGTAACCTTCAGGCATCCTTTACCACTTACAACACCCGAAGTTCCTGCTCAAGGCCATTGAAAAATGTTAGACTCATTCATGCACAAAGCCGAACAAACCCTCGGGAATGAGAAGACTGAAGTTAGCGGCCTGCTGATCCTGAAAATGGATTTGTTAGGACAGCCTGGTCTCGGTTTGGTAAAAGGCTTTAAATTTGGAACGGAAAAAATACCTTCAACTTTCTATGCCTGAAAACCGACTTTTTGCCGTGATCGACATCGAAACCACCGGGCTGAGTGCCGGCAAGGAGAAAATCACGGAGATTGCCATCCTGCTGCACGACGGACAGCAGGTGGTGGAGGAATTCAGCAGTCTGATCGATCCGGAGCGGAAGATACCTTATTACATCACCCAGCTCACCGGCATCAACGACCAGATGGTGACCGGCGCCCCGAAGTTTTATGAGCTGGCCCGAAAAATTGTTGAAATGACTGACAACAGCATCATCGTGGGGCACAATGTGCATTTCGACTACAGCTTTTTGAAAGCCGAATTCCTGAGTCTGGGTTATGATTTCCAGCGCAAAACCCTCGACACGGTCAGGCTGAGCCGAAAGCTCATTCCCGGACAACCAAGCTACAGTCTGGGAAAGCTTTGCAAGGCGCTCAACATCGGAAACAGTCAGCGACATCGCGCCCTGGGCGATGCAACGGCAACAGCCGAGCTCTTTGGGCTGCTTCTTTCCCTCGACCCCAACCTCGACACCGCAGCTGCCAAAGGTCTTTCGGCCAACCAAAACAAACCATTGGTTGAAAAGCTTCCTGAAGCCCACGGGGTGTATTATCTCTACGATGGCGATGGCTGCCTGATTTATGTTGGCAAGGCCAACAACATTAAAGCCAGAGTGTTGCAACACCTTAACAACAACAGCACACGCAAAGCCGTTGAAATGAAACAAAACATTGCAGATGTTGACCACTGTGTCTGCGGCAACGAACTCATCGCCCTGCTGCTCGAATCGGACGAGATAAAAAAACATAAACCAGTCTACAACCGTTCGCAACGTCGTTCACTTTTCAGCTACGGCCTCTATCATTATACCGATTCAGATGGCTATTTGAGGCTGAAAACGGCTAAAATCATCGACGAACTCAGTCCCGACTATGCCTATGGTTCGGCGGTTGAGGCCAGGGAACACCTGTTTTTTCTTACCGAACACTTTACCCTCTGTCAGCGGTTGAACGGCCTATATCCAGGCAGTGGCGCCTGTTTTCACCATCAGATCGGACAATGTAACGGTGCCTGCTGCGGCAAAGAATCACCGGCCGACTATAACATCAGGGTGGAAGAAGCTCTCGAACGTTACCATTTCGATCATGAAAGTTTTTACATTTTCGATCGGGGGAGAACACCGGATGAATTATCCGTCGTCAAAATCGAAAACAGCGTCTACAGGGGCTTTGGTTTCATGCCGGCATCCGAACTCACTGATGACCCCGGCGTGGCCGATGATTTCATTAAAAATTTTGCCGATAACCGGGAGGTGAGGCAAATCATACGCTCTTACCTCAAAAAACACCAGGTGCTCAAATTATGGGTGTGTTAGAAGTTTTGAATCAGGACAAGCATTGTTTTTGCCTAAAAATGCATCCCCCATAATTCAAATTTGGCAGGTCAAATTTTTGATGTTTAACACAGATTCTCTGTGGTTTAACTACAACCTTCAAATATACCGGTGCGCTGCACCTTCTAAATCGACTTTTGTGCAATATTCAACAAAGATTAGCGGTGAGTTGCACCTCAATGCATAGCCACAGCGTGGCGGAAATATTTGTGAAAAAGGTCAAATCCAATGAAACATAAGGTGCAGGACACCGAAATATTGAAATGCAGTTTTCCCTAACTGCGCCTTATTTAGATAAAATTTAATTTACTTCAAAGGCTTGTGCATTCCAAGCGGCTTCTTTAATTTTACTGCTTCACTTAAATGCTCTGGAGCCGGACAGCTAAAATTGTGTAATGACCGAACCTGCAATCAGTAAGGACTGTGTACCTCAGCCTGAATGAAATTATTGACCATGAAACCAACTGATTTATTAAGCTGTATCAAATCGTTTGACATGAACCGATCAACAACGCAGTATCTTTTCGCCGGATCTGACATCCATTGCATCCCGGGCCGTTTACACCATCCTCCTTTTGTCCTTTTCAGTTTTTCGAACCCTGAACTTTATAGATTGAACACAAGCCGGCCACTTTTTATTACCATATTGAATGACAAGTAAACCTTAACAAAAAATACAAATGAAAAACATCATCATCCTTTTCCTATGCATTTTTGCAGCACTGAGCCTTTCGGCACAGCAGACCGAAAACATCAACGTTAAACCAGGGCGCGAACACAAAGGATTTTTCCTCTCGATGAGTCTGGGCCCCAATTTCCCATCCATCACCGATGAGGTTGTCAACAGCTACAATTACAAGTTCACAGGCACCGGACTGTTGTTTGATTTCAAAATAGGCGGGGCTGTCAGGGAGGATTTCATTTTGCATGCCACCATCACCTCCGCTTCAATGCCCGGACCCCGCATCACCTCCGAAGGCTCCAGCCTTCACCTGAGCAACAACCTCTCACTTGGAGAAGCCATGATCGGCGGGGGTTTCACCTATTATGTGATGCCTCAGAATATCTTCTTTTCCGCCTCGGTGGGGATGGGTAATTTCACGCTGATCGACAACGACAATGAGACTTCCATCTCGACGGACCGTGGCATTTCGCTTCAGTTGAAAGCAGGCAAAGAATGGTGGGTTTCTAAAAGATGGGGACTCGGCATCGCCCTCGTTTACGGCAAAACCTCTCTCACCAACAGCCCGACAAATGGCCTTGACGAGCTGATGAACAGCAACAACATCGCGGTAGTTTTCAATGCCACACTCAATTAATCCCAGGAATGCAGCCATATTGGCTGATCCGGACAAAAGATATTTAGTTTTAAATCTTCATCACATCTATGCACTACCTTAAATGCAACCATTGCGGGCACCTGAACGAAGTAAAATCCGAATTCATGGTTTTTTGCATGCAATGCGAAAAGAAAATTGAAAATCATTTCAAGGATTGGGTAAAAAAACACCCAGACAAAACGTTCACCGACTGGCAACAGCTCATTTGTATTTCGGAGTCTGACCTGAACGAAACCATTCCAGCAGAAAGAAAGAAAAATAAATCTGCAAAATACTGGCTTGGCTTTGCCGTTTCTTTTGCAATTTTCTACGCTATTGGTCAGTTTGGCGGCAAGGCCATTGTTGATTTTTTTATGTCGGACAAAACCCCGGAAAATATTCTGGAACAGCAGTGGATCACAGCCAGTTACGGAGAGACCGGCCTGACCATCGAAACACCTGTAAGGCTGGAGAAAGCCACCCTCGAATTTCCGGAAGAGCTTAAACCTTACCTCGTCCGTTTTGACACATATAACAATCTATCAGCCAAGGGATTCAAGGTTTTCGTCAATAGCATTCTTTATGTAAGCGAACTCAAGGAGGTCAATCTCCAGGGTGCCGCTGATGGTTCTGTCAGTGAAATGAAAGCCCAGAAAGGTGTTACTGACTTCACTTATCAGGAAGAGGAAACGAACCTTGGACCTATTCCGGGAAAGATGCAAAGGGGCCGGTATAAGCAAGACGGACAGGGCATCAATTTTATCAATGTGATGTATGCGCTGGATATCAGGATGTGGCATGTAACAGTTGGCTGGCTCGACAAGGATGAATTCGGGCCTGCAGCTGCCGAAAGAGTAATCCGTTCAATTGCCATTCAGGAAACTTCTGACAAAAAAGCCGGATAAAAAACGTCAGGAGAATAATGCAACTCAAAAGGCAATAGGTGAGCTGGATCAGATAGCTGCGTTAATCCTGTTTGAGTGTGAGAAGCACCACGTTTTCAACATGCTGTGTCTGTGGAAACATATCAACAGGTTGCACCGCCACCACGGCATAGTCAGCCGAAAGCAGGGCGATGTCGCGGGCCTGAGTGGCCGGGTTGCAGCTGACATACACAATTTTTTCGGCCCGGATACGCAACAGCTGCTCAATCACTGCCGGATGCATACCGGCTCGTGGCGGGTCGGTTACAATGACATCGGGTTTTCCGTATTCCTGAACGAGTTCGTCATTGAGTACACGGGCCATGTCGCCTGCAAGAAAGCTGACATTGCTGATTTGATTGAGTGTGGCATTGACAGCAGCATCACGCACAGCCTCAGCAACATATTCGATACCCACCACCTGCCGGACTGCCCGTGCCATGTAAAGGGCGATAGTCCCTGTTCCGGTGTAAAGGTCATATACGAGCTCATCACCGCGAAAACCGGCGAAGTTGAATGCCGTTCGGTACAGTCGCTCAGCCTGTCGGGTGTTTGTTTGGTAAAACGAGAGCGGGCCAACCTGAAAACGAAGCGGGGCAAATCCTTCAACAGGCGACTCCATCGTGCCGCTGAGCTGTGCCTGTCCTTTGAAACAGACAGCTTCAAGGTCGCTGATCTGATCATTCTTTTTGGTATTGACCACATACATCAGCGAGCTGATCTGCGGGAAGGCTTCTGCCAGAGCAGGTAAAAGGCCGGAGGTGATGCTTTTAGCGGCTTCGCTTACGACCAAGATCACCATCAGCTGATCCTCCGAAACATTGCGGATGATCAGGTTGCGCAACAACCCTTCGTTCTTTCGCACGTCGTAGAAGCTCAGGCCATGTTTCAGGGCATAGGCCTTCGCAGCAAGCCTGATCTCATTAGAAGACCCGGCCTGAAGGTAACAATGATCGATGTCGAGGATACGGTCGAACATGCCCGGAAGGTGAAAACCGAGTCCGTTCATTTCATCGGGCATTTGCTCCCCTTCGACGGGTTTGGTGGTGAGCCAGCGGCGGTTTGAAAAGGTAAATTCAAGTTTATTCCGATAATAGTACTGTTGCTCCGAACCAAGTATCGGCATGATTTCAGGGTGAGGGAATTTGCCCAGCCGTTCGAAATTATCTTTCACCTGCTGTTGCTTGAAAGCCAGCTGGTGTTCATAACCCAGGTGCTGCCATTTGCAGCCGCCGCAAGTGCCAAAATGACTGCATGGTGGCGTCACACGCTGAGGCGAAAGCTTGTGAATGTGCAGTATCTTACCCTCAAAAACCTGTTTTTTTCGCTTAACAACCTGCAGATCCACAAGATCGCCCGGTGCACCAAACGGAATAAAAACAACCTTTTGATCCGGCTTTGCTACAGCCATGCCCTCGGCACCCGCTCCCACAATTTCAACCTGCTCCATGATCACAGGTACCTTGTCATTCTTTCGACGCATAGACTGATTTTTTTTACAAAAGTACGGAATTCCGGTCAAAAGCTCCGAAACAGATACGGACAGCATAGTCAGGGGCTGCTGAAAAACCCTTAAGCGAATCAATATCAATAAATAAAACATGGATTTTACATTATTTGTACTTGCATTTGCATCTGTTCAGTTCAAAAAGCTTGCTTCCTGATCGAAAATCATAGCCGGGATTGATTGAAAAGGCTCCGGTAGCGTTCCTTTTTAACCGCAGGACGCAGAGAAATCAATGATTTCTAATCGCCTCGTCGCTTCATTTGCTTTGTTTGTTAATCATAAACAACAATGCGCAAGCCCTTTGCGCCTAACGGCTGCCTTTGCAGTAAAACTTTTACAGCTCCGGTTGATACGAATACATAAACTTTACACCTTGTAACAGGTGGATGAGAAGATTTTTTTTTAAATGTTTGGGGAGTTTTTCATCAGCCCCTGGTTATCACAAGAAAAAATTCAGCCTCAGTTCAACAAAACCAGCATAGTATTGTTTAGTTGAAAAAGAAATCACATGAAAAAATACTTTTTTAGCCTGCTGACAGTGCTCTTCCTGGGAGCTGCAGCAACTTCTAACGCCCAGGAAAAAACAAAGACAGTCTTCGACTTCAAAGCCCTTCCCTATGCTTATGATGCACTGGAAAAAAGCATCGATAAGCTGACGATGGAGATACACTACGACAGGCATCACCGGGCTTATTACAACAACTTCTTGAAGGCTATAGCCGGCACTGAGATGGAATATATGCAGCTTGAGCAGATTCTTGCCAACATCAGCAAATACCCTGTTGCGGTGCGCAACAACGGTGGCGGACATTACAACCATGAGTTATTCTGGAGTGTTTTATCTCCCCAGGGTGGTAGTCCTGACGGCGACCTCGCTGAAGCCATCACGGCACAGTTTGGCTCGATGGATGAGTTTAAAAAGCAGTTTGAACAAGCCGGAGCCACCCGATTTGGCAGTGGCTGGGCCTGGCTGAGTGTCGACGACAAAGGTAAGTTGTTCATCAGTTCAACCGCCAATCAGGATAATCCGCTCATGGACGTCGTTTCAGAACGGGGAACACCCATACTGGGCATCGACGTTTGGGAACATGCTTATTACCTGAGATACCAAAACAAAAGAGCCAGTTATATGACTGCTTTTTGGGAGGTGGTTAACTGGAAAGAAGTGGCAAACCGCTATGAAGCGGCCCGAAAATAGCTGAAAAAGCCCGGTATTCCCGGGCTTTTTTTATGCGTTGAAACCAAATTCTGACAGCACCCTGAACAAATCGTTCCGGTTGATGGGTTTGGGAATGTAGCTGTCGCAGCCGGCTTCTTTGGCTTTCCGTTCGTCGCCACTCATGGCAAAGGCGGTGATGGCAACCACAGGGATGTGCGGATAAACAGCCTTGATGGCCTGAGTGGCTTCCAGGCCATCCATAACAGGCATCTTGATATCCATGATAATCAGCCGCAGTTCGGGATGATGTGTTGCCAGTTCCACGGCCTCTTCACCATTTCTTGCACGAATGATATTGGCCTTGAATGCTTTGCGCAGAATCATTTCCATCACCACATAATTGGAATCCTCATCCTCGGCGATCAGTACCAGGTTGTCAGTATTGGCTGTTGGCTGTGCTGAAGCTTTTTTCGGTTGCTGCATATAAGGTAAAGTGAGACTGAAAACCGAACCCAGGCCCTTTTGGGAGTCCAGCTGTATCTGACCTTTAAGTAATGTAGAAATGCCTTTGACAATCGAAAGTCCCAGTCCGCTGCCTTCGTATTTGCGTGAACTGCTGCTGTCCTCCTGACTGAAATTCTCGAAGATCCGCTGTTGCATATTGGTTTCGATGCCGATGCCGGTGTCTTTGACAAAAAAGATAAATTTTTCGCCTTCAACACGATATCCGAAGGTGATGCTTCCCTTGTTGGTAAACTTCACGGCATTCGACAACAAATGGCCCAGTGCTTTTCCAAGCAGTTCTGAGTCGGTTTCAATCTGGTGAATGGGAGCCTCAACAGGAAAATCAATGATGAGATTAAGCTGCTTCTTTTGACATTCTTCCTGGATTTTCTGGGCTATATTTTCCATCAGACTCAGCACTTTCACCATACGCAGATTGACCTCCATATTGGCTGAAGTAAGCAGGGAGATGTCCATGTAGTCGGTCACCGTCTGAATGAGTCGGCTGGTGCTCAGGTTAACGATTTCAATCAGTTCGGGCAGATCGTCAGGTCTCAGATCAGGATCATTGAGCAAGGTGGTGGCTCCCATGATGCCATTGAGTGGGGTGCGCACCTCGTGTGAGATGTTGTTAAGAAAAGCTGTCTTGAGTTTATCACTGGCTTCAGCCAGCGCCTTGGCTTTTTCGAGCGCCTCCTGAGAAGCCTTCTTTTCAGTTACGTTGTAGGCCATCACCATACGGTGGTTAAGACCTTTGTGTGAAGGCAAGGCGTGCGACATCACTTCAACATCGATCACAGTGCCATCCTTATAAAGATGCCGCCATAAACGAGGTCCTTGACGCTCAAGCTGTTTCTTTGAAATATCTTCAAGCAGGGCCGGTATATCTTCAGCCGGCCGGATGTCCATCAACTGCAAACCCAAAAATTCATCCCTGCTGTAGCCATAACTCTGAATGGCGGCGTCGTTCACTTCAACGAAATACAGGCTGTCGACATCGTAGATCCACATCGGCACAGGGTTGTCATTAAAAATACTTCGGTAAAGATTTTCATTTTCAACCAGTTCAGCTTCCAGCTTCTTCCGCCTGGTGATGTCTTCCTTCACAGCCACAAAATGTGTCATAACGCCTTCGTCGTTGATTACCGGGCTGATGGAGGCAAGCTCCCAGTATAGATCACCGTTTTTACGTCTGTTGTGAAACTCACCCTGCCACACCTCACCCGACAAAATGGTGTCGTACATAGTTTTGTAATCCTCCTGCGTTTTCTCGCCTGAGTTGAGCACACGCGGATTCTGGCCGATAAGTTCCATCGGTAGATAGCCAGTTGTTTCAACCACCTTGGGATTTACGTATTCGATGGTTCCTTCAAGGTCGGTGATGACGATTGAAACAGGTGATTGTTCAACAGCCCTGCTCAGCTTAACCAGCTCATGCTCATATTGTTTCTGGTCGGTAACATCGATCAGAGTGGTCAGCATATACATCACTTCATTAAGGGTATATGGCTCAACATAAATCAAAACCACCCTTATATCGCCTGTGCGGGTAACGATACTCAATGGATTACCCCTGATAAGGGCACCTCCTTTAATCAGCTGTAACAATTTCGCACGTGTTTCCCGATCGATGATGCCGATGTCGAATACAGTGTTTCCGATGAGCTGCTCACGCACATAGCCGGTGAGCTGACAATAAGCTTCGTTGATGTCGATGTACATAGCATCTTCCAGACGGGTGATTGAAATAGCTACCGGGCTGGCATAAAAGGATTTCTTGAACCTTTCTTCGAATGCTTTCTTTTCGGCTTCGGCCACCACCTGATCCGACACATCATCCACCAGGCCAACGCCGCTTTGCACCTTCCCGTCCTTGTCGAAGATCGGTGCAAACTGTAGCTTTACAAAGGTGCTTTTGTCGGAGGTATAGGATTGATACAGACCTTCGTAATACGAACGCTCACCCTGGAGGGTCTTATTCAGGGCTTCTACCAGCACGCTGTCGGGAAGCTGTTTCATATCAAGCCCTATCAGTTTTTCCATTGTCGATCCGATGATGTCGACAAATTGGTTGTTACAGGCAGTGATGATACCCTTTTTATCAAAACTCAGCATACCCAGCGGACTGTTTTCAAATACCAGCCTGAATCTTTCTTCACTCGAGGCCAGTGTTTCCTGAGTTTTTTGCCGTTCTGCCATTTCCTGACGCAGGTCTTCCATCAGGTTGAGGGCTGCCAGCTTGCTGTTCTCCAGACTTGCCACGGCTTCCTGCAGTTTTGCTTCGGCCTGACGCTTTTCTTCCAGTTCTTTTTCTAGCAAATGGGTTCGCTCGTGCACCATTTGTTCGAGTTGCCGGCGTTCCATCTTTTTGTGATCCTCTGCCACCTTGATTCGAAGCATCGCCATCACCTGTGCCTTGAGTTCGGTCTCATCCACGGGCTTGCTCAGAAAGGCATCTGCTCCGTGCATCAAAGCCTTCACCCTGACATCGGCATCGGTATGCGCTGCGGTGATCATCACCACCGGTATGTGTTGGCTTTCGGCAGTGCTTTTCAGAATCTTACATACCTCAAAGCCATCCATACCGGGCATTATCACATCGAGTAAGACCACATCAGGGAGCTCGGCATGGCAAATCTCCAGACCTGCAGGACCCGACTTTGCCATCAGAAAGTCGGCATGCGGAAAGGTCTCTGCCATTATGGCTTTCAACACCAGCAGGTTATCAGCGGTGTCGTCGATGGCCAGAATTTTAAACTGTTCTTTTTCCATACAATAAATCGTTGATGGTTTGTTCCAGGGAGCTATGTTCGACCGGTTTGGTAAGGATAGCATCGAAGCCGGCAGCTTGCAGGCGTTGCTGATCTTCCTTCATGGCTTTGGCAGTGACGGCCACCACCGGTAGGCCCAAAAGTTGTGCGTTGGCTTTGATTTCCTGAAGCACAGCAAAGCCATCGATATCGGGCAAGTTGATGTCAAGAAGGATAATGTCGGGTTTTGCTTCGGCAGCCAGCTTCAAACCCGAGCGGCCATCAACGGCAACAAACAGGCTGAACTGCTCCTGCAGCATGGCCTGCATCGTGAGCCGGTTATCCGCATTGTCCTCAACGAGCAGAACAGCTGGTCTGGCTGTGGCAGGCGTTGATGCCGGCGGTTCAATAAAAATCGCCCCTATACGAGCCAGCAGTTCTTCACGGTTGAGTTCACCTTTTTGCACCAGCTGACTGATGTTGTTGCCGCGCAGAAAACTGAGTTCTTCTTTAGAAATGTGTTTGGCAGTTAAGATGAGCACCGGAATGATAACCTCCATCGTTTGCCTGATCGTTGCCAAAACCGAGAAACCATCCATGCCGGGCATCATCAAATCGAGGATGATAGCATCAGGAGTTTGTTCCCGAATGCGTTCGAGGGCCTTCAACCCATCCGTTGCGACTACCACCTGATAACCTGCTGACTCCAGCATTTCGCGCAGCTGCACCACCTGTGGTTCGCTGTCTTCAACCACAAGTATCGTTTTTTCTCCCGCCGCGATGTTGTGGGCATTCACCGGAGTAGTATTTGTAAAACCTTGATCCAAAGCTATTTCTGGTAATAATTCATTGATTGCCGGCAGGAAAAGCCGAAACACTGAACCTACGCCCGCAGTGCTTTCCACCGTGATGTGACCTCCACAGAGTTCGCTGTAGCGGCGGGCGATGGACAAGCCTAAACCGGAGCCGCCGTAACGACGGGAGGTTTTTTCGTCTGCTTGCCGGAACTCATCAAAGATCAGCTGAAGTTTATCGGCTTCGATGCCGATGCCGGTATCGCTGACAGTGATGGTATAAAATTTCTCATCCTTTGTTGCTGCCACTTCTACCGTACCATCGCCGGTAAATTTCACGGCATTGGCCAGGAGGTTTTGCAGGATATGGCGCACTTTCCCCCTGTCGGAAACGATCGACGGAAAATCAGCCGTAATCAGGTTAGTGATCTTCACCTTGTTCTCATCCGCAGCAGGTTGAAGCATCCGCAAAAGCTCCTCAACTTCTTCCTGCAGATTGAACCGGCTCAGTGTGACTTCAGCTTTGCCTGCTTCGATACGGGAGAGGTCGAGAATCTCGTTGATCAGGTTGAGAAGGTTTTTGCCGTTTTTGGCGATCACCTCGAGGTAACCGTATGATTCATCGTTGATCAGCCCTTTAAGTTTTCGGCTCAGCACGCCTGACAAGGCAATAACGGAATTCAGCGGGGTCCGCAGCTCGTGGCTCATATTGGAGAGGAAAAGGCTTTTGAGCCTGTTGGCCTCATCGAGTTGTTTCTTCTGGAGTTCCAGTTCGGTATTTTGTTCGGTAAGCGCGGCAGAAAGGCCGGCCAGCTCATTTTTTTGCATCTCCAGCTCTTTGTTGGCAGATTCCAGGTAAGCCGAGCGTTGGGCAAGCTCTTCATACAGGCGCTGCTTTTCAGCTTCAAGGGCTTTGCGTTCGGTGAGGTCGCGGGCTGCTGCAAAAACACCTGCCACTTGTTTGTTGTCGTCATAAAACACCGAAGCATTGTATGTTACAGGCGTAAGATGACCATCACCGCGGCGTATATCCAGTTCATAATCCCTGACGAAACCTTTTTCAAAGGCCAGCTGATAGCCTGCCCGTGCCCTGGCCGGATCGGAGAAACAGGTACTGAAATCCGTACCGATCAAAAGGTCTCGTTCCACACCCAAAATATCCTCGGTGGCTTTGTTAACATCCGTTATGCTGCCGTCGGGCCCGATGGTGACAAGCGGGTCGAGGCTTGCCTCCAGCAAACCCCTGTTGTAACTGAGTGCTTTGTCGAGCCGTAGCTTTTGCTCTTCCAGCAAGGCGTTGATATCCTCCAGCTTATCGGAAAACTCCCTGATGCGAGCCATTGTCAGCACGCTGGCAGCACGGGCACTCAGCATTTCATGAATATTGCTCATCAGCGCCAGTTCTTTCTGGCCAAATGGCTGAAGGCTTCCAAGCGAAACAATTCCGATCAACCCCTCCGGCATCAGCAAGGGCAAAGTAACTACCTCCCGGGGCATCAAGGTGGCTGAGGAGGTGGGAAACTGCAGATCGGGCAATGCTTTCAGGTTTTTGTGATGGTGCATCTGGTGACTTAGAAGCGAGAAACCAAACTCCCCTTCATAGGCGTTGATATTGAAGGTTTTCCTCAATTGGGTGCCTGCACCCACGGATACGAAAAGTACCAGGTTTTTCTTTTCTTCATCCACCAGGTAAACCGAAACAAGCTCTGCCTTGCAAAGAACAGCAAGGCGTGCTGCTGTTTGCCTGAAGAAGGCTTCAGCTTCGTTTTCGGCTGACATCACCTCTGCCATTTCGTTGAGCTGCTCACCCAGCCAAAGATGGTGTTCCACACTGTCGGCCAGATGATTGAAAGCCTTCGCCAATGAGCCCGGCTCATCGTTGCGCATATTGGTGGACCGTGCACTGCGTTCACCCGCACTAAACCGCGATGTAACGCTGATCAGGTCATTGACAGGATTGCGGATGCTGTTGACAAGGACATGGTAAATGTAGAATGTGAGGCCAAGCATCAGCAGGATAATAAGGGCTAGCTGGAAATTCATGCGCTTGTTAAGTGCTTCTGAAGTAGTATAAAACTCTTCGGATTTATTTCGCGCAAAGACATCTATCTCATTGATATGCTTCATCATGCCCAGCACTTCGGCACCGGCAATGCCACTGTCTTTGGTTCGTGCGGCGGCTAATGCCGTTTTGCCTTCTCGCAACAGCCGAACCGTTTCGTCCCGCTTGATGTCCCAGCTGATAAAACCTTTCTGCAGATGCACAACATCTTCAGGCGGTCCAAGATACTTTCCTTTTAAGTCGTCGATCAGCATCATCAGACGTGCATCTGCGGCTTCAATGTCAAACAGGGTTGCTTCCAATTCTTGATCATCCACCACCAGGAAAAGATTTTTCATGTCGCGGTGTATCTGCATCACCGTGGATTTGATCTCTCCAATGTTACTCCTGACCTGCAAAGGGTGGTTGTACAAATACATTGTTTGTTCATGCATTTTGTTCGACTGGTACCAGGCAATCGAACCCATCGCCAGTACGATGAGAAAAATGAGACCAAAGCCCATCCTTATTTTGGTTACGATACTGAATTGTCTATCAATCATACTTTCTTTAGTGGGTTAGGAGGAATGGTATAGGTGTATTTATTTGATTCTGAAGATTGCCGACCAGGGGTATTTCTCGGTGAAACCGGCTTTAGAAAGGATCAACCTTTCGGCTTCGCCCGTCACCAGACAACCTGAAGGTTGCAAAGAAGTCCTGAACTTATGCAGCATGAGATCCTGAGGTGGTTTGTCATAATAAAACAGCACATTGGCTGCCATGATGAGATTGAAGCCGCCAAAGACACTTTCTTCAGGAAAGTTAAGTCTGGGATCGAGCAGGTCGAAATGACAAAAAACAAGCCGTTCACGTAAAGACGGATCGACTTCCCACTGATCGCCTCGTGGCTGAAACCACCGTTGAAGCCGGCCGTGGTTTACATTGACGAGGTTTGCAGCCTGAAAGAGGCCTGCCTTGGCTTTCTGAAGCTGGCTTTCCTGTTTGTCACTGGCAAAAATCCGGTAGTTGAAGGCATTATGACTGCTTTGTTTCAGCTCTTCAAGGAGGATAGCCAGACTGTAAGCCTCCTGACCAGCGGCACAAGCCGCCGACCAAAACCTCAACTCATGCTGGTTGGTCCGGCGCATTTCGTTCAACATCATTGGCAGGCTGAGTTGCTCCAACACAGCAAAGGTGAGACTGTTGCGAAAAAACAGACTGAATGAATTGCTGAAAAGCTGCTGCAAGGTTGCCGCTTCACCGGCATCTGCCTGCAGGTAGCCGATGTATTCCAATGCATTGTCTAAACCCAGCAACTGCATACGACGCGTCACACTGCGATCGAGAAAAAGGGGGTCGATCTGCAGCCAGCTTTCAGGTACATCCTGCAGGTTTACAGGCTTTCCGGCAATTTTCAGATGATTCGACATGGCATCAGATTTTCCTCATTATGCACCAACAATCTTGTATTTCTCCGATTTTCCAACCGAAACGAGCAATTCATTTATTTCCTTTTTTAATTCAATCATCTTAAGTTCTCTATCAACTGTGGCATGATTAAAGCGTTCAAGTTCAATCAATCTTGCCCTTAGCTCTCTTTCTGCCTGACGCCTTTCACTGATGTCGCGACACACGCAGACAACGTAGGACTGTCCCCCCCATACAAAACCTTTGGCATTGACTTCAACATCATACAAGCTGCCATCCTTGCGTTTGTGAACCGATTCAAACATCGAGTTGATCTTGCTCACATCCCCAAAAACTTTCCCGACATCTTCCTCTTTCATCTTATTGTCGTAGTTCCAGGTATAAAGTTGCCGGATTTCATCATTGCTGTAACCCAACATCTGACAAAAACGATCGTTGGCATCAAACACGCGGTGTGACTTATCGATGAAAACAATGCCATCGTTTGACACATCATACAGCATGTTTTTCAATTGTAAACCTTGTTCCACGCGCATCGCTGCTTCTTTCCGCTCGGAGATATCTCTAACAATCCCCACAGCCATCCATTTTCCTTTGAGCTGTATCGAAGAAAGGGACAGTTCGATGGGAATCAGCTTACCCGAGCTATGGATTCCATGTAGCTCCAGGGTTTTACCTATGGCTGCGCCTCTTCCCGATTTGATAAATGAGGTAAATGCTGCAAGGTGGGCTGCATGGTATTCGATGGGTGCAAGCATTTGATGGAGGTTCCTACCCATGATCTCCACTTCGGTGAAACCAAATATTTTTTCAGCGGCCTGATTCCAAAAAACAACCTGTCCGATGTCATCAATCATAATGATTCCATCATAGGCCACTTCGGTGATGGCTTTTAATTTATGTGACATTTCCAGTTTTGCTTCTTCCGCAAGTTTTCTTTCTGTGATATCCATTCCAAAAAGAGCAAAACCCTCCACCTTGTCGTTGTTGATTACAGGATAAATATGGTTAAGAACCCATCTTCCAAGCCTCTGATCTTCAAACTCGACCAGGCATTTTGTACGCATGGCTTCAGCAATTTTTTCGCGTCGGTTTTCAGCAACATCAGGTGGCAGGTATTCAAAGATATTGGTATTCAGAATCTTCTCCTCTGGTATTCCCAGCCGGCTCAGGGTGGTTTTATTGATTGCCAGAACCTTTCCATCACAATCAATCAAAATCAATGATTCTGTTACGGCCTCCATCAAGGCACGCAGGTTATTCCGGCTCTGAGTCAATTCATTATTAATTAGGACCTTTTGCGTAACATCCTGATCCACACCCCTATAGCCGATTAATTCTCCATTCTCACCGATCATGGGATTACCGTTGGAACTCACATACACTTCGTGGCCATCTTTATGTATCACCGGGTGTACAAATTCTCTGTATCTCCTTTTTTCGCTAAACGCGGCCATAGAGGCTTCTTTGAGTATTTCAATCTGTTCCGGTTTATCAAAATCATAAATATGTTTGAGACCTATGAGTTCATCAGGCTCATACCCTAAAAGATTATTGCAGAGCGGACTAACATAAGTAAACAAGCCGGTGGGATCGCACTCCCAGATAACAGACTGGCTTTCTTCGATTACTTCCCGGAAACGGATTTCACTGTCCCGAAGCTCACGCTCCAGTTGTTTTCTTTGGGTCATATCCCTCGCAAGACCTGAAAAACCTATCGGATGTCCTGAATCGTCGCGTAAAAACCTCACCCTGGCTTCAACATCCACTTTGGTTCCGTTTTTATGAATTAGCCTGTATTGAAGTGTAATTGAACGCTCATGATCGATACCGGCCTGTTTCTCTTTGTCCAACTCTTCAAGGGCCCTTGATACTATATAATCTCTGTCTTCTTCGGCAACAAGCTGAATAAAAGGCTTGGCAAGGTTTTCTTCCACTGTATAACCATTCAGCTGATAAACAGACGGACTAATATAACTTGTATTGAGATTCAAATCCATACTGAAAATTACATCAGCTACATTTTCTGCTATCATCCTGTATTTTTGCTCGCTATCCTTGATTTGTCTGAGCATGGCATGTTTGTCAGTAACATCTTCAACGATGGTTGCAAATTTGCCAAAGCCCGGGCTGTAGGCATTAACCCTGAAAACGCGATCGAACTCGGTCGCGTAGTTTTCAAAATCGCAGCTTCTTCCTGTTGTGGCTACCTCAGCGTAGCGATCAATCCAGTATTGTTCTGTTTCCGGGAAAAGCTCTCTGACAGTGTGTCCGATTAATTCCTCCTTACTCTTTCCGATGATCTTTAAAAAGCTGTTGTTTACTTCCAAAAACCGATAATCAACCACTGTTCCGCTGGCGTCATAAACAAGTTCATGAAGGGCAAGGCCCTGCTCCATACCATTCACTAAATCACGGTAACGTTTGTCACTTTCTGCTTTTTGTATTTCGCTCTGCTTCCGTTCAGAAATATCACTGATAAACCCCATAAATCTGCCCTCCGGAAGACTTACACCTTTCACTGCCCACCACACTGAAGTGCCATCGGCTTTGCGGATCAGGACTTCTGTATAAGCCTCACCCTTTTCTTTGATGGCTGCAAAATGTGCCGCGCCTGCTTCTCTTGATTCAGGCAGCAACAGCTCATGAAGATAGATCTGCAGCAACTCCTCCCTTGTATATCCACTCATTTTGCAGGCTGCTTCATTCACATCGGTGTAGCGCCCGTTGTCGTCCGCGATGAAGATGCCCTCGGGTGCGTGATCAATATACAAACGGTAGCGTTGTTCGTCCGCGAGGCGGTTAGGATGCTGAAAGCCCGCCCGCAGGCCATCCGCAGCAATCAGGCGGAGTTTGCGAAGCACCACAGGCAAAAGCTCAGACTGGTTGAGAGGCAACAGGTCCCACGCCCCTGCCACAAGTGATGCCATGGACCCGGCCAAGGACTCCGGGGGTGTAACGAGGAGGATGGGTAGCGTCGGCATCTCCAGGGTAATGGCCCTCACAAGACTTGGAATATCACTGGCTGCAGGATTGAAGAAGATGGCAACAACCTCATTTTCAGCCTTCCGGAGCCGATCAATCACACCATCACCGAGAGGTATACTTTGGATTGGACCTTCTTTGAAACATGACATAAAAGCTTGCAGGTCCGCTTCGTTGAACCCAACGAACAGAATGGGCTGCGAATGGTTAAACATGGGATCAGGCATGATTCAGAGGTTTGAAACACTAAGCGGCTAATTTACAAAAGCTGCAATGCAATCTCAAATTTATTGACATTATTTTTTCAGTTCCCACAATCTGTGGCCGCGCGCCCACCGGAAAATGTCGCCGGGATACATACTGCAGCTGTTCCGGAAAATAACGTTTCCTATCGACAAAAACCTTAATTTTGGGGCATGAAAAAATCACGGTCAATGCATTGACCAAAACCAAACTTATTATACTTGATGTGATGAAAAAAACTGCTTTAAACAGCTTCCATTACCAGATGGGTGGAAAAATGGTTTCTTTTGCCGGTTTTGATATGCCGGTACAGTTCGAAGGGGTAAATGCCGAGCACGAAACGGTGCGTCGTACCCTCGGGGTGTTTGATGTGTCGCATATGGGCGAGTTCAGGCTGAGCGGACCAAAGGCATTTGAGCTGGTGCAGCGCCTGACCACCAACGACGTGGCAGCGCTCACCGACGGCAAAGTACAATATACATGTTTTCCTAACGGGAAAGGCGGGATCGTAGACGACCTCCTCGTTTACCGTTTTGGCCCCGAAGAATACCTGATGGTAGTGAATGCCGCCAACATCGACAAGGACTGGGCATGGGTGAACGAAAACAACCTTCACGGTGCCATTGTTGTGAACGAAAGCGATACCACTTCACAGCTGGCGGTGCAGGGACCGCTGGCGTTGCAGGCCATGCAGCAACTCACTGAAACAAAAGTGACTGACATGGAATATTATACATTCAAGGTACTCGAATTTGCCGGTATTCCGGGGGTGCTGTTTTCAACAACTGGCTACACCGGAGCAGGTGGTTGTGAAATTTATTTCCCCAACGAGGTAGCCGCTGAAGTGTATCAGGCAGTGCTCAAAGCCGGTGAGGCCTTTGGCATCAAACCCATCGGCCTGGCAGCACGCGATACGCTGCGCCTTGAAATGGGCTTTTGCCTCTACGGTAACGACATCAACGACAGTACCTCCCCCATCGAAGCAGGATTGGGATGGATTACCAAATTCGTCGAAGGCAATAACTTCATCGACAGGCCGCTGCTCGAAGCACAAAAAACCAACGGCACCGCCAAAATGCTCCGCGCTTTTGAGATGGAAAAAGGCATCCCGCGTCAGCATTACGAAATCTGCAACGAAGCCGGCGATATCATCGGAGAAGTCACCTCCGGAACCATGTCGCCCATGCTGAAAAAAGGCATCGGCATGGGTTACATCGATAAAGCATATAGCAAATTGGGCACAGCCATCTTCATCAAAGTGAGGGAGAAACTACAAGCTGCCACCGTGGTTAAGCTGCCTTTTTACAAGGGTTGACAATTGAGATAAGGAGATTTTTTAGGCTGTTCGTTGCATACGAACGGCCTTTTGTTTAATTCCATGATCCGCCACACTTATAACTCCGTCAATAGGCGTAGACCCTGAAATCGGCATCGTCCCAACGAATGTCGGCCTGCAAAGTGGTTGGCTTACCAAAGGCTTTTTTCAGAACGATCACTTTTTTCAGGCCCTTGCCCCTGAGTTCCTTCATCAGCATAGTGTCGGCAAGTTGTTCGTTGCTGAGCAACCATCCTTTGCGGTGGGCAAAATACAGCGGTGTGGGGTATTCGCCACTGTTGACAGCAACCAGTTCATGCTTTGGTCCCAGCTGATCCATCACCTGCCCAAGACGCAGGATGGCTTTGTTGTTGTCGCTGATTCTGAAGTCGTGTTGCTGGTTGAGCAATCCTTCAATCATCGCCACGGCAAGCAGGATGAACACGGTGTGGCGGCCGGGTAGTTTCGTCAGAAAAATGGCAGCTGTGAGCGCCATCACGGGAATGAAGGGAATCATATAATAAGAATGACGGCTAAAGTTTTCGCCGGCTCTGAACATAAAAAGCAGAAAAAGAAGGCTGCTGAGCGTCAGCCAGGCCTTGACAGCCAACGAGCCACGTCGGAAAACAACAAATAAGCCGGCTGCAAAAAATACAAAACCACTGAATTTCATGGCTGTTTCGTAGAACATGGCCGCTGTCTCCGGCACTCGTTTCGCCAATTCAGCAGCACCTTCAGCAAGGGGTTTTCCCATGAAGAAATGTACAAAATCACCCTTTTCGTTGAGCCGGGGCACATGCAGACCATACCACCAGGCAGCAGGTAAAATCGCTAAAAGAACCAATATTGCCAGACCCGAGCGGCGCTTCGTGGACTGTGCGTGATCAAACAGAATGACCGGAACCAATGCCATCACCAGCCCGGCGGGCAGTTTCGACAGTAGTCCAAGGGCAATGAGCAAGAATCCAGTGACTAACCATTGCCGCCCCCGCCCATCATAATACCACCTGAGCGCTGTGTCGAGCCCCATCATCACGAGTGAAACACTGAAGGTGTCGGGCATAATTTTCCGGCTATAGGTAAACCACAACGACGACAGGAGGAGAATCGTTGCCGCAAAAGCCGTCTGATTACCAAAAAAACGCCGGCTCAGCCGGTAAAACGACCAGCTGCCGAGTGAAGAAACAATCAGGTTGATCAGTCTTCCATACCAGTGATCGTAGCCAAAGACGAGCGAAAAAAGGTAGATGAGGTAATTGAAGAGCGGAAACTCCATGCCGGTGATGCCACTCTTTTCGCCTGCCATGTCAACCCTTGGCAGCCAGATGCCGGCATCGGTTTCATAAAAGTTACGTGCCACCATCGTCACCGTTGTCTGGCGCCAGTTGTGAGCCACCTCGAGCGGCGGCTGCATGATGCCGGCCATGCGGAGCACGAAAAACACAAAAATCCAGAAACGGATGTCGTTAAAAAAAGCCGTACCGCTGTCAGAAAGCCTTTTCATGGCCTCCCGCAACTTTTTGATTTCGCTGCATATACTTGATTACCTTGGAGATGCATATCCGAAGCGGATTAAAACTCGGAGGTGAAATGAAACCTGATGTCTTTGTATTTCTCCATCGAGGTTTGCAGGGCATAAGGCGAATCGGCCAGAAACACATCGCGGCCATCTTTGTCGAGGGCGATGTAGGAGGCCTTGCGTGCTTTAAAGTCTTCGAGCATGGCTTTGTTGTGGCTGGTGATCCAGGCTGTTTTGTAAAGGTTGATGGGCTCATAGCGGCAGCTGGCTCCATATTCGTGTAGGAGGCGGTGCTGAATCACTTCAAACTGCAGGGCGCCCACGGTACCGATGATTTTTCTGCCGGTGGCTTTTCCCGTGAAGAGCTGTGCCACCCCTTCGTCGGTAAGCTGATCGAGGCCTTTGGCAAGCTGTTTGGATTTCATGGGATCGGCATTCTCAACGTAGCGGAAAAGCTCGGGAGAGAAACTCGGAATGCCTTTGTAATGAATCACCTCGCCTTCGGAGAGGGTATCGCCGATTTTAAAATTGCCTGCATCATAAAGCCCGACGATGTCGCCCGGGTACATCTCATCAACCACTTCTTTTTTCTGAGCCATGAAAGCTGTGGGATTGGCGAATTTCAGTTTGCGCTCGAGCCGCACATGGTGGTAAGGTTTGTTGCGCTCGAACTTACCCGACACCACCCTGACAAAAGCAATTCTGTCACGGTGATTGGGATCCATATTGGCATGAATCTTAAACACAAAACCTGTAAACTGCTCTTCATCAGGTGCGATATGCCGTTCTTCGGTATCGCGTCCAACAGGCCTGGGTGCAATGCGGATGAAACAGTCGAGGAGTTCTTTCACACCAAAATTATTGAGGGCGCTGCCAAAAAACACGGGACAAAGCTCTCCCTGCAGGTATTGTTCAATGTCGAATTCGGGATAAACGCCTTCGATCAGCTGCAACTCATCACGCAGGGTATGTGTGTCATCATCGCCAATATATTGCGGTAAAAAAGGGTTGTTCAGGTCGTCAAAAGCGATGCCCTCTTCCACACGTTGCTTATTCGGTTCAAAGAGATAAAGACTGCGATCGAAGATATTGTAGACACCCTTAAACTTCGGACCCATGTTGATGGGCCAGCTCAGGGGTGTGAGCCGCAAATCGAGTTTTTGTTCGATTTCATCGAGCAGCTCAAAGCCATCTTTTCCCGGGCGGTCGAGCTTATTCACGAAGATGATGATGGGAGTCTTGCGCATCCGGCACACCTTGACAAGTTTTTCTGTTTGCGGCTCCACGCCTTTAGCCACGTCAATCACCACAATCACACTGTCCACGGCTGTCAGGGTGCGGAAGGTGTCTTCGGCAAAATCCTGGTGACCGGGGGTATCGAGGATGTTGATTTTCACATCATGGTATTCAAAACCCATCACCGAGGTAGCCACTGAAATACCGCGCTGGCGTTCGATCTCCATCCAGTCGGAAGTGGCAGTCTTTTTAATTTTGTTCGACTTCACGGCACCAGCCACCTGAATGGCACCGCCAAAAAGGAGCAGTTTTTCGGTTAAAGTCGTTTTCCCGGCATCGGGATGGCTGATGATGGCAAAAGTACGTCTGCGTTGAATCTCTTCTATAAAACCCATGTATGTCAAGCTATTTTCGGGCGGCAAAGATAGGAAAAATGGTCTTTAGTCAGAAGTTTAAGTGTGACGGGTGATGAGTGAAGAGTGATGAGTGATGAGTGATGAGTGAGGAGTGAAGAGTGACGAGTGATGCGTTGTGGGTTGTGGAATGTTATAACGCTAAACCTTAAACGTTTTCGCGGTTAAAAGAGAACCTTACCGATGCATGCTTCATTCCATCTGGACACAAGACACCGATCAAGCCAAAGACAAGACACCCAGACCCCAAGACAACCCCGACCCCAAGACTCCCAGACCCCATGACTCCAAGACAACCCAAAGACCCAGGAGCAAAGACTCCCACCCCCTGTCCTCCTCTGCTAAAGTGTAAAGCAAAATACCATTAAAGTGTAAAATAAAAATCCGAAAAAGTGTAAAATGCTGAATTAATTCGTTATCTTTGTCTGACAAATGATGCTTCTATGAGGTACTACACAAGAATAGCAGAAGAAGAAATAAAGCAAAAATTACAAGCCTCCGGAGCTTTGCTGATAAAAGGTCCAAAATATTGCGGGAAAACAGAAACTGCCAAACAATTTGCCAAAAGTTTGCTATTTGTTGATCGTGATGAACAAGTGCCCACTGTCATGAGTGTGAATCCCAAATTGCTGCTGGAAGGGAAAACACCTCGGTTAATTGATGAGTGGCAGGAACAACCTAAGTTGTGGAATTACGTCAGGCACGAAGTGGATGACAGAAAAAAGAAAGCTCAGTTTATTCTGACCGGTTCTGCAAATCCTGAAGAAGAAATTAAACTACACAGTGGTGCCGGGAGATTTACGGTTGTTGAAATGCATACCATGTCGTGGCAGGAAATGGGCTATTCGTCTGGTGTAGTAAGCCTTGATGCCTTGTTGAAAGGCGCAACAATAGCCTATTCCGACAATAGTCTGACAGTTGAAGTGATTGTTGAAAGAATGATCAAGGGTGGCTGGCCGGGATTGCTGAACAATTCGCTGAGCGAGGCAATTCTGTTAAACAGAAGTTATATAGATTTATTGGCAGAGGCAGATATGAGCCGGGTTTCAAATGTGAAACGTGATCCTCAAAAAGTTCGTTCTTTGCTTCGTTCGATTGCCCGGAATATTGCAACGCTGGTTGATAATACTACCCTGGAAAAAGACATCAAAGCTGTTGAAGATAAAGATATCTCACGACCCACTATCATTGATTACCTGCATACATTGTCCCAATTGATGATATTTGAAGAACAACCCGCATTTAACGCGCACATCCGCTCATCGGGTTCGTTGCGCAAATCTCCTAAAAGACATTTTTGTGATGTGTCGCTTGCCATTGCTGCATTAAAGCTTGACAAAAAAAGATTGATGAACGATTTGAAATTCTGCGGATTTTTATTTGAATCACTTGTATATCATGAACTTAAAATTTATGCCAAAGCAAATGATGCCGAAATTTTTCATTACAGAGACTCAACAGGGTTAGAAGTAGATACAATTATACAACAACATGACGGGACATGGGCAGCATTTGAGGTCAAACTCGGAATCGGGATGCTCGATGAAGCTGCAAACAATTTGCTTAAGTTTAACGCGCTGATTGATAAAGAAAAGTATCCAAAACCTGCCTCTTTAAATATTATAACCGGAACAGGAATGAGTTTCACACGCCCGGACGGTGTCAATGTAATATCCTTGGCTTCGCTGGGTAAATAATGGCAGTTGAAAATGACCGGTTGCGGTTTGTGGGTTGACAAAGTTCAAGATTTAAAGTTGAAAGGACTTTTAGCTATTGGATATTTGCCGAACCTACAAAAAGCCCTACGGCCCGAAACCCGGTCAAGCCAAAGACCAAAGACAATCGGTGACGGGTGATGAGTGATGAGTGATGGGTGAAAAGTGATGCGTGATGAGTGATGAGTGATGAGTTGTGGTTGTGAAAAGTGAAGTGATGAGTCAAGAGTTGAAGTGATGTGGTTGAAGAGTTTTGA
>JANJXG010000021.1 GCA_024709145.1 Bacteroidales bacterium
CAAACTGTTGGTTTCAGCCACTCACCCACCTCTCCAGAACAGACGGATAACCGCTAAAATTGTTGCAAAACAACTTCGGTTTATCAAGATGTCATTCGTCGGGGCAGCAGGATTCGAACCTGCGACCCCCTGCTCCCAAAGCAGGTGCGCTAGCCGGGCTGCGCTATGCCCCGAATGATAAAGAACGTATTTCCCGTTAAGGAGGTGCAAAATTAGATAAATGATTGATTCCTGCAAATGTTTTTCAAATAATTTTTTTACGACTCTTATCATTTGGGTATGAAACTTCAGGCAATTATCTGTAACTTTTTCAGGTTGTGGCTGCTGCCAGATGAAGTATCTGTTAATTATTTAAAAGGTGAGTTCTGGCTTTGGCAGATTTTGTACTTTTGCCGCCGCCTATGATGAAAAAGAAATTCCTACCCTTTGCCATTTTTCTGCTTCTTGTTGTTGCAGGTTACTATTTCACCGCCCTGGCATTTCCAAAGAACCTGAACCGATACCCTGTATTGGTGATCTTGTTTTTGCTTGATTTTTATGTATGGGGTCTTTTTAAAAAGAAGGTTTTCACTTATAGCAATCTCATCAAATATTCAACTGCATTGATTTACTGGATGCCTTTGGTGTTGCTGGCCGTTCTTACCACGGTGATGCTTTTTGTGCCCGGAAAATTATGGGCACCCTGGCTGAGAAACCTGCTTTTCGGAACTGTTTTCACCTTTTACGTCGCCAAAGTTTTTGTTGCTGTGATTCTCTTTCTTACTGATATTGTGAGGTTGACAGAAAAATTCATCCGATGGTTTAAAAAAAGGCGAAACCCAGCCAAATCAGTTGCAGCCAAACCCATTACGCGCCGTAGCTTTCTGGAGAATATGGCCCTCGTTACCGGCGGGCTCATCGTAAGTTCCATGTTTATGGGCATGTTCAGGTGGGTGCATGATTTTAATCTCAGACATCAACTGATCCGGATTCCTTCGCTGCCTTTGATTTTTCAATCCTATAAGATCGTACAGCTGTCCGATCTTCATTTGGGCACCTGGTCGGGCACAGCAGCTATGGAGGAGGCAGTGAATCTGATTAATGAGCAAAATCCGGATCTCATCGTTTTTACCGGTGATTTGGTAAATTACAGCACTGATGAGGCCTACCGTTTCAAAGAAACGCTGTCAGGCCTCAAAGCAACAGATGGAATTTATGCTGTACTTGGAAATCATGATTATGGGGATTACATTAACTGGAACAGCCCCGAAGAGAAGCAGCGAAATATGGAAGATCTGTACGGTTTCTATCAAAGCATCGGTTGGAAACTACTTCGCAATGAACATCATATCATCGAAAAGGGTCAGGACAGAATTGCCGTGATCGGTGTGGAAAACTGGAGTCAAAACAACCGTTTTCCCCGTCTTGGGAATGTCCTGAAAGCCAGAAAAGGGATGGGAAAAGTGAGCGCCCGGATACTCCTGTCACACGATCCAAGTCATTGGGAGGCTGTCGTAATCAAGGAAAATCCAGACATCGACCTCACCCTTTCGGGTCACACCCATGGCTTTCAGTTTGGAATCGAAATTCCGGGTCTCAAATGGAGCCCGGCACAGTACATTTACAAACAATGGGCCGGGCTGTATGAAAACGAAACCACCGGACAGAAGTTATATGTTAACAGGGGTTTGGGCTCTATCGGCTATCCGGGCAGAATAGGTATTTTGCCTGAAATTACTATTTTTGAACTTCAATCTACTGAAATATGAAAGCATCCTTTCTTTCTTTTACGGGCTTGTTACTGGCACTGATTTTATTTTCCGGATCAATCGGCTTAGCCCAACAAACCAAAACGCCGCCAAAAGTTAAAAATGTCATTCTGATGATAGGCGATGGTATGGGCCTTGCCCAAGTACATGGAACACAGCTCATGTCGGATCATAAACTCAATATCCTGACCATCCAAAACATGGGAATGATGACAACCAATTCTTCCGACAACGAGGTAACTGACTCAGGGGCAGGTGGTACTGCCATCGCAACCGGTTACAAGACCCGTAACGGTATGATTGGGATGAAGCCCGACAGTACTGCTGTGCCCAGTATGCTCGACCTTTTAGCTGCAAAAGGCATGGCAACGGGTGTGGTTGTAAGCTGCGCAGTAACGCATGCCACTCCGGCAAGTTTTATTGCCAAAGAGGTGAGTCGCAACAATTACGAAGCCATTGCGGCTGATTATCTTGATTCACCGGTTAATGTAGTGATCGGTGGAGGTATTAAACATTTTGACAAACGCAAGGATGGTAAAAAACTCACGCAGGAAATGATTGAAAAAGGTTTCTCCTATTACAATGAAATTCCTGCCAAAGTTACTCAGGGTCTAAAAAATGTCTTGATCTTAACCGATAGCGTGCATCCTGCAAAAATGCAGGAGGGCAGGGGTAATATGCTTCCCGATGGAGTTGCATATGCTTTGCAAATACTTGATCAATCTCCGGAAGGATTCTTCCTGATGGTGGAAGGTTCGCAGATCGATTGGGCTGGTCATGCCAATGACTCTGCTTATCTTCTGGCCGAAATGCACGATTTTGATCGTGCTGTCGGAGAAGCCCTGAAGTTTGCTGCCAGCTCTCCGGAGACATTGGTTATTGTTACAGCCGACCACGAAACGGGAGGCCTAACTTTTCCGCATGCCGCTATTAAAGGTAAATCAAGGTTTTCTTTCTCAACAGGCGACCATACCGGGGTGATGGTGCCGGTATATGCCAGTGGTTCCGGCGCAACTTCCTTTATGGGACAGTACGACAACACAGATCTCATTCAAAAAATCATGGCTCTGAAAGGGTTGAACTTCGACTAAGTGATTTTTGTTTCACAAAGGAACCTGACGTCGATCACGGCTTACACTGTCTGGCTTTTTTTTAGCCATTTGTCACTGTTTAATTTTACATCGGCGATATAAGATTCAGACCATTACAGATAAAATCCCGTGAAAGAAAAAAGCCGGTTTTTAACCGGCTTTTCCTTCAATTAATGTCTGCATGCAGGCATTTGTATGCAGAAGCAGCAGCAAAACAGATCTATTTCACCTGATAAAAGCACTTTTTGGGAGAGAATATTAATTCACTGTCTTTCAGAGCTTTGATGGCTTTTTCGACCTCTTTTTTATCCAATCCGGCTGCCTCGGCAATCTCGCCGGGTCGCATGGGTTGGTTGTTGTGCTGCATGGCTTGCAATACTTTTTCTTTGGCTTCCATGTTAAAAAAAAATTGAAAGGTTAATCTAAGGAATGTACTACTAATCCAGAACGAAGTTTTGGTTCAAACCAGGTGGTTTTTGGCGGCATGATGTTACCTGTGTCAGCAATCTGCATCAATTGATCCATCGAAACCGGATAAAGTGCAAAGGCGACTTTCATTTCTCCATTGTCAACCCTGCGCTTGAGTTCGCCCAGCCCCCGGATGCCTCCCACGAAATCGATTCTTTTGGAACGTCTTAAATCTTCGATGCCAAGGATTGGTTCAAGCAGTTGCCTGGTGAGTATGGTAACATCAAGTACACCAATAGGATCATGGTCGTCATAGGTTTCATCTTTTGCCAGCAAGGCATACCAACGACCCTCGAGGTACATCGAAAACTCGTGCAAACGACCGGGTTTATAGATCTCTGTGCCTTTGTCGATGACGGTGAAACCTTTGTTCAACTGTTCGAGAAAATCCTGAGAAGAAAGACCGTTCAAGTCCGTTACCAGGCGGTTATAATCGATGATAGTCAATTGGTTATCAGGAAAATGAACTGCAAGGAAAAAGTTGTATTCTTCATCGCCCTGATGATTGGGATTGGCTGCTTTTTTCTCGTTTCCAACCAAAGCCGCTGCAGCTGTACGGTGATGACCATCAGCAACATAGGTAGCAGGCAAAGCAGCAAACAGTGCTGTTAACCTGTCTATAAGTTCGCGGTCGCTGATCACCCAGAAATGATGTCCAAAACCATCATCGGCCACAAAATCATACACAGCAGCCTCATTTTCCACAACACCTTTTACAATTTCGTCGATCTCATGCTGTGCCGGGTATGTGAAGAAAACAGGTTCCATGTTTGCGTTGGTAATACGCACATGCTTCATGCGGTCTTCTTCTTTGTCGGGTCGGGTAAGCTCATGTTTTTTAATCACATTATTCATATAATCTTCCACCCCTGCACAGCCCACGATCCCATACTGAGTTTTACCATGCATGGTTTGCGCATATATATAGAGGCAGGAATTTTCATCCTGTACCAGCCAGCCATTTTGCTTGAAAAGATCGAAATTTTCACGTGCTTTGTCATAGACCTCCTGTGCATAATGATCGATATCTGCCGGGAGGTCGATTTCGGGCTTTATGACGTGCAACAGGCTGTAAGGGTTGCCATTGGCCTCAATCCGTGCTTCTTCCGAGTCTAAAACATCGTAGGGCCTCGAAGCCAGATCCTTCACGATTGCAACCGGAGGCCTCCATCCTCTGAAAGGTTTTAATATTGCCATAAATTGTAGATTATTTTACATAACAGGCTGCGAAGGCCTGTCAGGTTAAGTATTTTTTACCAGTTTTTGTTTGGATAAAAGTCTTCATCATACTGATCCTGACTCGATACACTTCCTTTTTGCAGTGAAGTAATCAAGGCACCAAGCATTTTGGTCATTTCCATGAGCTGATTCCTCGATTCTTCTTCTTCGGTAGGCGTCAGAAATCCTTGTCTGTGGGCAATGGTGGCATACACCAAACAGCTGCGAATGGCACTTTTTGCCTCTTTGAGGTATTGCACAAACTGATGTTTTTCTCTGGCCGAACCTTCTGCTATGCGTAATGCAACCTGCCTTGCCGATTCACAGAAACCATGCATCAATGTCTGGTCAGTTTCCTGTGGAAACTGATCTTTTGTCTTTTGAACCCAAATGATGTAGTCGAGTGCTTTATGGTAGATTCGCAAGTCTTCGAACCGAAAAAATGTCAGCTGCTTGCTGTTGAGGTCGTTCACGTCATAAGTCATCAGTACAATCTGTTTTATCGTTAATCATTTCATTTAGTTTACCTTAAAGGTCAGGTCATTATCGTTAAAAAAGGCGATTATCTGTTTTGCTGCTGCGATACCTGCATTGATGTTGGCTTCGGCAGTCTGAGCACCCATTTTTTTAGGTGTAACAAAATACCTTCCGGTAAAGGGTTCCAAAGCAGCAAGATTGTCAGGAGCTACATCCGAAACATAACTAAAATCTTTGCGTGTTTCAAACGCTTTAAACAAATCACCCTCGTTGATTACCTCCTTACGGGCTGTGTTTACGAGCATGGCGTTGGAAGGCATTCGCGACAACAAATCGAAGTTAACCGACTTTTTGGTTTTTTCATTGGCCGGGATGTGTAGAGAAATAAACTGACAATGCGTGTACAATGCTTCGACCGAATCAACGGGAATGACACCATCTGCCTGCATTGTTTCTGCTTTCACAAAAGGATCGTAAGCGAAAACTTCCATGCCAAAGCCTTTAGCGATTCTGGCAACATGTTTCCCGACGTTTCCATAGGCATGAATACCCAATTTTTTTCCATAAAGCTCTGTTCCTGAAGCTCCGTTGAAATGATTTCTTACCTGATAAACCATCATTCCCAAGGCAAGCTCAGCCACTGCATTGCTGTTTTGTCCGGGTGTATTCATTACGACGACATTTCGTGCAGTGGCAGCCCCAAGGTCAACATTGTCGTAACCTGCACCGGCCCGTACAACAATCTTAAGGTTTTTCGCGGCTTCAAGAACGTCTTTGTCAACAATGTCGCTGCGGATAATGATGGCATCAACTTCGCCGACGGCCTGAATCAGGGCCTGCTGATCAGGATATTTCTCGAGAAAAAGGCACTCAAAACCTGCTTCGGTGATCAGATTTCTGATTTGTTCAGAGGCAACCTTCGCAAAGGGTTTATCTGTTGCAACCAATATTTTTTTCATATGCCGACTCCTTATCCGTTTACTTTTTCAAACTCCTGCATCACAGCTACAAGGGCCTCAACACTTTCGTAAGGCAATGCGTTGTAGAGTGAAGCTCTGAAACCACCAGCTGAACGATGTCCTTTAAGACCAATCATACCTCTTTCGGTTGCAAAGTCATTGAAGGCTTTTTCAAGCTCTTCGCGGCCTTCGTTCATCACAAAACAAACATTCATACGCGACCGGTCTTCTTTTGCGGGCACGGTGGCTTTGAACAGGCTGTTGCGATCAATTTCGCTGTATAGTAAATTGGCTTTACGAATGTTGATTTGTTCCATCACAGCTACGCCACCTTGTTCTTTAAGCCATTTCAACGTCTGAAGAGCTGCAAAAATCGGAACAACAGGTGGTGTGTTGAACATTGATTCTTTGCTGATGTGGGTCGAATATTTCAACATGGTAGGAATGGTTCTGTCAACTTTTCCCAGAATCTCGTCTTTTATAATCACGAAAGTAACACCGGCGGGAGCGAGGTTTTTCTGCGCACCACCATAGATCAAGGCGTATTTTGACACATCAACAGGCCGGCTGAAGATATCGGACGACATGTCGGCTACGAGTGGAACACCCACTTCGAGATCTTCGAGAATCTCAGTACCGTAGATGGTATTATTGGTGGTGATGTGGAAATAATCAGCATCAGCCGGAACCTCATAACCACGGGGAATGTAATTGAACTTTTTGTCTTCCGAGCTGCCGGTGACAACAACTTCGCCAAACATTTTAGCTTCTTTGATCGCTTTTGAAGCCCATTCGCCTGTATTGAGGTAGGCAGCTTTCTTTGCCATCAGATTGTAAGGTACCATACAGAATTGCAAACTGGCACCGCCACCCAGAAATATCACAGAATAACCTTCAGGAATACTGAGCAGTTCTTTAAATAAAGCCACTGCTTCATCAACAACGGCAACAAATTGTTTGCTTCGGTGCGAAATTTCCATCAGGGACAAGCCTGTTCCAGAAAAATCACGCAATGCTGCGATGGTGTTTTCAACAGTGAAATCAGGCAGGATGGATGGTCCTGCATAAAAGTTATGCTTTTTCATAGAATTAAGTAGATTTTGTTTGATTCAAAAAAAAGACGCACATTTTGCAGCAAAGATAAGATTTTATTGCATTTGTGAATCTTTTCACGAGATATTTATCTACTTTCGCAACCGTTTTAAATCAGCGTTTTATGCTATCAACCACGCAGAAAATCAATGCCTTTTCGACACTTGGTCATGAGTTGGAAACCTTTCTGGCGCATGCGGCGAGTCGCAATGACCCTCAATATAGTTCATTCAGGGTGCTCGAACAGGCCATTGAATCCGCAGACCGACACAATCCATGGTTTGTCAGACAAAATATCATCCATTCATTGAAAGCTATTTCCGAACAGCTTCAACAAGAACGGCTTCAATCGTGGCTGTCATCTTATGACTTCACATATCCCGGACAAATACGCACTGTTGCCGTAGTGATGGCAGGAAATATTCCGCTCGTCGGATTTCATGATTTTCTTTCGGTGATCATGAGCGGCCATCATTTTTTAGGAAAATTATCCTCTGATGACGCGTTTCTGCTTCCTGCAATTGCAGGGATGCTTTGTAACATCGAACCTGCTTTGCAATCACAGATCACTTTTACGCAGGAGAAACTGACATCATTCGACGCTGTTATTGCAACGGGCAGCAACAATACAGCCCGTTATTTCGAATATTATTTTGGTAAATACCCTCATATCATCCGGAAAAACCGCCACAGCATTGCCGTATTGTCAGGAAACGAAACCGTGGAAGAAATCCGGCTGCTTGCGGAAGATATTTTTTCATATTTCGGGCTGGGATGCCGCAATGTATCGAAAATTTACCTGCCTTATGAAACTGATCCGGTATGGCTGATGCAAAGTTTATCCGGCTGGTCATGGCTCAAAGATCACTCAAAATATTATCATAATTACGAATACAACAGGGCTGTTTTCCTGATTAACAGCATTGCTCATCTCGACAATGGTTACGTGATCATGCGTGAAGAAACAGCCCTTTCGAGCCCCGTCTCGGTGTTACATTATGAGCATTACAGCGACCTGCAGCAAGTTAGACAAACCCTGCTTTTACAAAAAGAAATGCTGCAGTGTGTGGTTTCAAAAGACGGTTTAATCCCCGGTTCGGTGAATTTCGGACAGGCTCAGCGGCCGGCGCTGGATGATTATGCAGATGGAGTTGATACGCTTAAATTTTTAATAAGCATAAGGTAAAAGCATGATATTCAATAGAATATTCTGGAATTTAATAACTTCTTGTTAGGGTTGGAGCTTAACAATTCAGTCAGAAGAAAAAAAATGACACAAAAGTTTGGTCATTTCGTTGAAAGTAAGTAATTTTGCAGCCCTTAAAATCATAATAAAGCCGAGGTAAGCGATGAAAAAAGACATTCACCCAAAAGATTACAGACTGGTTGTTTTTAAAGATATGTCAAACGATTACAGTTTTCTCACACGTTCAACCGTGCGAACCAAAGAAACGATCGTTTGGGAAGATGGCAATGAATATCCTGTTGTCAAGCTTGAAATTTCACACACGTCACATCCTTTCTACACCGGAAAGATGAAACTGGTTGACTCAGCCGGTCGTGTTGACAAGTTCAAGAACCGTTACAAAAAGCATTACGAGGTCAGGGCAAAATAGTTGTTCCAAACTGGTACGAAAAAATCCCTGTCACGCTGATGTGGCAGGGATTTTTTGTTAATAACCCGTTTATTTATCAACAATTTGTGGCTTTTAACTACAAAAATCATTCGGCCTAATAATCAAACAAAAATTGCGTTATATTTGTTTCAGAGAAAAAATCACTTTGGAACGAATGCCTAATACGGTAAAACCATGAACTACATCCTTTTCGACAGCGCATCGCGAAACAACCTGTTGCCACTGACTTTCACCCGTCCCGTAGCTGATATCAGAATCGGAATCCTGACCATCCGCGAAAAATGGGAGAAGTACCTCAATGTCTCAACCTCAAGTCTTACAGAGGCTTATCTAAGTCTTAAATACCCAGTGGTAAAAGCCCATATCAATATGTTGATTAACGGCTCAATCTGTCCCAATCCTGCCATCATCGAAGCAATTGGTAAACTTACCGAAGGGCAGGCGCTGGTGAGTGATGACACCGTTGTGGCGATGTGCCTGAACGCTGAATCACTTGAAAACATTGCTGAACCAACGACTGAAATGGAAATGATCGAAACAAATCTGCCATTTCTCAAGGTGCACAATACCTGGGATATTTTTAATCTAAACGATCAGGCTATCAAAGAAGATTTTGAACTGCTGACAAAAGGACGCAAATCGCAGCCTATCCCGGTTTCAAACCGCTGCGTCAATCCCGAAAACATCTTCATTGAAGAGGGTGCCGTGGTTGAGTTTGCGATTCTGAATGCGAGCAACGGACCCATATACATAGGAAAAGAGGCTGAAGTAATGGAAGGCTGTAAAATCAGAGGCTCCTTTGCGCTTTGTGAACATGCAGTTTTGAAGATGGATGCCAAAATATATGGACCCACAACCATCGGACCTTATTCAAAGGTGGGCGGCGAAGTAACACAGTCTGTGGTGTTTGGCTACTCCAACAAGGCGCATGATGGCTTCCTCGGTCATTCGGTGCTGGGTGAATGGTGTAATCTTGGTGCTGACACCAATACCTCCAATTTGAAAAATACTTATGAAGAAGTGAAGCTTTGGTCATACGCTGAAGATTGTTTCGTTCAAACCGGACTTCAGTTTTGTGGTACGATCATGGGCGACCATTCGAAATGCGGTATCAACACAATGTTCAACACTGGAACAGTGATTGGCGTGAATGCCAATGTGTTTGGTCCTGGTTTCCAGCGGAATTTCGTTCCCTCTTTCTCATGGGGTGGCACACATGGTTTACAGGATTATGACCTGAAAAAGGCTGTGAAGACCGCCGAAATTGTTTATGCCCGCCGGAATAAGCCTTTTGATAAAGTTGAAAAAGCAATTCTTTCAGAGATTTTTAGTTTGACTTACAAAAATCGCCGCGCCTGATCAGGTTACGGCACAGCTTTTGACATATCAGGAATCAACCTGTTATTTCTGTCTGATTGATTTCATGACCGGAATGTAGGTTGATTTTTTTTCAATTAAATGTCAAATTGTCATTTCGATTCAAAATATATGATAAATCAAAACAAACGGGCAGACATCCTTGACCTGTCGGATATGATCGACTCCGAAGCTGAATACATACCCTTGTTATCAGCAGAGGACGAACAAATGATGAATGCGGAAGAGCTTCCCGAAGATTTGGCCATTTTACCGCTCCGCAACGCAGTTTTGTTTCCCGGGGTAGTTTTTCCAATTACAGTCGGTCGCGATAAATCAATCAAACTCGTGAAGGAGGCTTACCGAAAAGAGAAAGTAATCGGTGTGATTGCCCAACGTGACCCCAACATCGAAGACCCCACAGCTGCTGATTTGCATGAAGTGGGCACCGTGGCACAAATTCTTAAGACCTTGCAGATGCCGGATGGAAATACCACGGTTATAATTCAGGGTAAAAAACGCTTCAGACTACTCGAAATCACCCGGGAAGAACCTTATTTCAGAGGAAAAGCCGGTGTGTTTGATAAAACTGATGCATTGCCTAATGATCCAGGATTTCAGGCTCTTATACAATCGATTAAAGATATTGCCATCCAAATAATCGAAAAGTCGCCACATATACCGAGCGAAGCAACTTTTGCCATCAACAATATCGAAAGTCCGGTGTTTCTTGTGAATTTTGTATCAAGTAACCTGAACATCACAGCCACCGAAAAGCAACAGCTACTCGAGATCACCGATGTTCAGGAAAGAGCCGGAAAGGTGTTATCGCATCTCTCAAAGGAGATGCAGATGCTCGATCTTAAAAATCAAATTCAAAGCAAAGTAAAAACCGATCTCGACAAACAACAAAGGGATTATTTTCTGAATCAGCAATTGAAAACCATCCAGGAAGAACTTGGAGGTTCACCCAACGAAACAGAGATCAAGGTTTTAAAGGAAAAAGCCAGTTTAAAAAAATGGGACAAGGAGGTACAGGCTGTTTTTGAGAAGGAACTAGTCAAGCTGCAGCGTATGCATCCGCAGGCTGCTGAATACGGGGTGCAGTTCAACTATTTGGAGCACCTTGTTGAACTTCCCTGGAATGAATTTACCCGCGATAACTTTGACCTTCAAAATGCCCAGAAAGTGCTTGATCAGGATCATTACGGATTGGAAAAAGTTAAAGAAAGAATCATCGAACATCTGGCTGTTTACAAACTTAAACAAGACCTGAAGGCACCGATTCTTTGCCTGGTAGGGCCTCCCGGCGTTGGAAAGACCTCACTTGGAAAATCCATTGCCAGGGCTGTTGGCAGAAAATATATCCGCATGTCGTTGGGTGGACTGCGTGATGAAGCTGAATTAAGAGGTCATCGTAAAACCTATATTGGGGCCATGCCTGGCAGGGTTATTCAAAACCTGAAAAAAGCCAAATCTTCCAACCCAGTATTTGTCTTAGACGAAATTGACAAGGTGATTGGGAACAACATCAACGGGGATCCACAAGCTGCCTTGCTCGAGATTCTTGACCCGGAACAAAACAACAAATTCCATGACAACTTTCTGGAGATTGATTACGATCTTTCCAGAATTATGTTTATCGCAACAGCCAATAGCCTGAGCACCATTCATCCTGCACTTCGCGACAGGATGGAGATCATTGAATTAAGTGGATACCTGATCGAAGAAAAGCTGGAAATTGCTCGTAAACACCTCATACCAAAACAGATTGCTGAACATGGCATGAAACCGGCTGACATAACTTTACCTAAAAAAATCGTAGAAAAAATCATTGAAGATTATACCCGTGAAGCTGGAGTAAGGTCACTTGAACGTAACATTGCACGGTTGATTCGCAACAGAGCCCGATTCATCGCGATGGATCAGCAATACGACAAAAAGCTTTCAATCAATGATTTGGAAGCAGTTCTTGGCGTGGGTTCCGGCAATCAGGGAATTGAAATCACCCATGAAGTGCCGGGAGTCGTCACGGGTCTTGCCTGGACACCGGTAGGAGGTGAACTTCTCTTTATTGAAGTCAGCCTCAGCCAGGGTAAAGGTGAACTGAAGCTAACCGGCAACCTGGGTGATGTGATGAAAGAATCGGCCTCCCTGGCATACGCCTATATCAGGGCACATGCCGGAGAACTCGGTATACAGCCTGATGTGTTTGATAAAACGAATGTCCATATCCACGTTCCGGAGGGTGCTACACCAAAAGATGGCCCATCTGCCGGTATCACCTTGTTCACAGCTCTTGTTTCTGCCTTTACAGGGCGCAAAGTGAAACCAGCCATCGCCATGACAGGTGAAATCACGCTCAGGGGAAAAGTGTTGCCGGTGGGCGGTATCAAAGAAAAAATTCTGGCAGCCAAAAGAGGGAAAATAACCCAAATCATCCTTTCCAAAGAGAATAAACGTGATTTCCACGACATCAAAGAAGACTATATTAAAGGTGTAGATTTTCATTTTGTCTCGAATATGATGGAAGTTGTACAGTTGGCTCTTGAACCCGCAAAGGCAAGACCGGTAGGGGAAGGCAAAATATCATGAAGAAGGTACTTGTCATTCATGGCCATCCTGTCAGAGACACTTTTGTTGATCAACTCACAAATGCGTATGTTACCGGAGCAAAATCTGCTGGTGCCGAGGTAAAAGAGTTGGTTTTGAAGTCGTTGAATTATGATATAAACTTCAGGGAAGGTTACCGCGGCAATCAGGAGCTTGAGCCTGACCTGGAAATGGCTCAGAAACTGATCAGCTGGGCTGATCATCTGGTGTTTTTTTATCCCAATTGGTGGGCAACATATCCTGCCTTGCTGAAAGGTTTTATCGATCGTACATTTCTCCCGGGTTTTGCATTCAGCTACCGGAAAAACAACCCTGTTGCCGAAAAGCTTTTAACAGGAAAGTCAGCCAGACTTGTCGTCACAATGGATTCGCCGGTATGGTACTACTACCTTGTTTTGCGTGCTCCCGGTCATCATTCAATGCGGCGGGGTATTTTGCATTTTTGCGGCATCAGACCTGTCAGGATCAGCTCCCTGGGCTCCATGAGAAAGGCCTCCGAAAGTCGCCGGAAGAAATGGCTCGGCAAAATGGAATATCTGGGAAAGAAAATCAGATAAAGACATATTTTTGCAATTCGGGTTCCAAAATCAGCTTATGCATCGATTTATCCAACTGATTGCCGTCGTTTTTGTTGGTATACTGCTGACAGCCTGTCAGACAGAGGCCGACACACAAAAGGTATTCAGATACAACGAGAATGCAGGTATATTGACGCTTGACCCTGCTTTTGCGAAGGATTTGCCGCATATCTGGGCTTGTAACCAGTTGTACAACGGCCTTGTAGCGTTCGACAGTAATATGCTGATTGTTCCATCCCTTGCAAAATCGTGGAAAGTGGAAGAAGAAGGAACGCTGTATACCTTTGCACTGAGAACGGATGTCTATTTTCACGAACATGCTGCTTTTAAAGGAGTTAACAGGAAATTTGTAGCTTCAGATGTTCAATACAGTTTTCAACGTTTTCTCGACCCTAAATTGGCTTCACCAGGGATTTGGATTTTTAATCAGGTTGAAAGAAAGCATGACAGCCTTGCTATCAGGATTCTTAATGACTCTACACTTCAAATACGACTTAAAAGGCCATTCCCGGCATTTCTAGGTATTTTGGGGATGGCTTATGCTTCAGTAGTTCCGTATGAAGTGGTAGAGGCTATGGGTACTGATTTTCGCCGAAACCCATCAGGAACCGGACCTTTCGCTCTTAAACTTTGGGAAGAAGGCGTTAGGCTTGTTTTGAGGAAAAATCCGTATTATTTTGAATTTGCCGGGAGCCAGCGTTTACCTTTTCTTGAAGCCATCTCCATCAGCTTTTTATCCGACAAGCAGACAGCCTTTATGGAGTTCATCAAAGGAAATCTCGATTTTATGTCGGGTGTTGATGCCCGGTTTAAGGACGAATTGCTGACACGGCAAGGCAATTTAAGGAGCAAATACCAGAATCGTATCAACCTGAAAAGAGAGGCCTTTTTAAATACCGAGTACCTTGGATTTTTTCTTGAAAGAGAAGAGGCTAATCTTGATGCAGAACAACAGCGCGCACTGCGGCAGGTTGTTAATTATGCCATCGACAGGAAAAAAATGTTAAAATATTTACGCAACAATGTCGGAATCGTGGCTCATGGCGGCATGATTCCTAAAGGATTACCCGGATATGATTTGTCACAGCGCATTGGATACTGCTACGACCCCGATCAGGCAGCCAGGTTAATGGAACAATACAATCTACGTGGTCAAACGATCACCATTTCAGTAACGGAAGATTATGTTGACCTGGTTAAATTTATACAATCGGAGCTAGGTAAGATAGGAATCATCGTGGTGGTTGATGTGATGCCAACAGCCACATTGCGCCAACTGAGAGCACATGGCAAGCTTGAAATTTTCAGGGCAAGCTGGGTGGCCGATTACCCTGATGCCGAGAATTATTTGTCACTTTTTTATAGCCCGAACAAATCTCCTGCCGGGCCAAACTATACCCACTTTCAACAGGATCGGTTTGACAGCATTTTTGAACAGGCCTACGAAATCACTGACCCCGTCAGGCGTGCGGAAGTCTACAGACAGCTCGACAGCATGGTGATGTCTGAAGCCCCTGTTGTGCCGCTTTATTACGATGAAGTGCTTCGTTTTTCACAAAAAAATGTCAGAGGACTTTCCGGTAACCCTACAAATCAACTCGATCTCAAATCGGTTTGGAAAGATTAGCATTTCTATTTAAGTATTTTGAGATCAATAAATGTTCTTATGCTGTCATTAAGCAATGAAATACATAGCCTTAAAGTTTTTATAATGGCGAAATGGATTACCCTATTTATTTGTGGAATACGCCCTGCCCCCCCCTGACAAATATCAGAACTGGAAATTGATGAAAACAAAGGTATCATTTCATGCTTAAACCAATGATTTTTGTACCTTTGCAGCCATTTTTTAAGCAAATATTTTATGATCAACATTACCCTACCCGATAGCTCTGTGAGACAGTACGAAGCCGGAGTTACGGCGCTCGACATTGCCAGGAGCATCAGCGAAGGCCTTGCCCGCAATGTATTGTCTGCCAAAATCGATGATGAGGTTTGGGATGCTACCCGTGCCATCCGGCGTGATGCCCGTGTGCAGCTCCTTACCTGGAACGATACAGAAGGAAAAGCAACCATGTGGCACAGCTCTGCCCACCTGATGGCAGAGGCCATCGAACAGCTTCACCCGGGTGTAAAGTTTGGAATTGGTCCGGATATCGAGAACGGTTTTTACTACGACATTGACCCCGGCGAAAAAGTGATTACCGAAGCCGATCTTGTTGAAATTGAAAAGAAGATGCTCGAACTGGCTAAAGAAAAGCAGGTTTATCAGCGAACCGAAGTTACAAAGCAAGAAGCATTGAAGCATTTCACCGAGAAAGGTGATGAATACAAGCTGGAGTTGATCAGTGAGCTTGAAGATGGAACAATTACCTTTTATAAAAGCGGAACCTTTACCGATTTGTGTCGCGGGCCTCACTTGCCTGATACAGGTTTCATCAAAGCCGTGAAGCTGACAAGCATTGCTGGTGCCTATTGGCGAGGTGATGAAAAAAGAAAGCAACTTACACGTATTTATGGGATCACTTTCCCCAAAGCCAAAGAGCTCGAGGATTACCTTATTTTGCTTGAAGAAGCTAAAAAACGTGACCACCGAAAGCTTGGAAAGGAACTTGAACTTTTTACCTTTAGCCAGAAAGTAGGAGCAGGGCTGCCATTGTGGCTACCCAAAGGCGCCGAACTCCGCGAACGTCTCGAGCAATACTTGAAGAAAGTGCAGAAAGAAGCTGGTTACATGCCCGTGATTACACCTCATATCGGGAACGTGAACCTATATAAAACCTCAGGGCATTTTGATAAATATGGAGCCGACTCATTCAGACCTATCACCACGCCGGTTGAAGGAGAAGCTTTTTTCCTGAAACCAATGAACTGTCCGCATCATTGCGAGATTTTCAGCTCAAAGCCACATTCCTACAAAGATTTGCCAATTCGATATGCTGAGTTTGGCACCGTGTACCGCTATGAGCAAAGTGGTGAGTTGCACGGATTGACGCGTGTGAGGGGTTTCACACAGGATGATGCCCATATTTTCTGTACCCCTGATCAAATCAAATCTGAGTTTAAAGCTGTGATTAAAATTATCATGCGCATTTTTAAAGCGCTTGATTTTAAAGACTTTATCACACAGATTTCGTTGAGAGACCCAAATCAGCCGGAGAAATATATTGGCTCGACCGAAAATTGGGAAAAAGCAGAAAATGCCATTCGCGAAGTGGCTGCAGAAGAGGGTCTTAATGCGATTGCAGTTGAAGGCGAGGCTGCTTTCTATGGTCCGAAGATGGATTTCATGGTTCGGGACGCATTGGGAAGAAAATGGCAACTTGGCACCATCCAGGTTGACTACAATTTGCCCGAGCGATTCGATTTGACATATATCGGTAGCGATAATGAAAAGCACCGTCCGGTGATGATTCACAGGGCGCCTTTTGGCTCGATGGAACGATTTGTTGCGGTACTGATTGAGCATTGTGCCGGTAAATTCCCCCTTTGGCTGGCCCCTGAACAGGTTATCATCCTGCCAATCAGTGAAAAATATCAGAATTATGCTGAAAAAGTTTCCCAGTTCCTGAAAAATTCCGATATTCGCGCCCTCATTGACGACAGGAGCGAAAAAACAGGCAGGAAAATACGGGATGCCGAATTGCGAAAAATACCTTTTATGCTTGTTGTTGGTGAAAAGGAAGAAGCCGAAAACGCCGTTTCTGTCCGTAAACAAGGCAGTGGTGATTTGGGCACATTCTCTTTGGAGGCTTTCGCAACAATGATCAATGACGAAGTGAAGAAGCTTCAGGAGAATGTATAAAAGCTTAGTATTAATTAATTTAGGAGGAACGTACCATAGCACAGTTTAGAGGAAGAGGCCCGAGAAGGCCTATTGAGAAGAAAGAAGACCCGCACAGGATCAACGAACGAATCAATGCGCCAATCGTGCGTGTTGTTGGCGAGAATATCGAAGCCGCCATTGTTTCTATCAGGGAAGCATTGGCCCTGGCAGAGTCGCTGGGGCTTGATCTCGTGGAGATTTCTCCAACTGCCAACCCGCCGGTTTGCCGTATTCTCGATTATAAAAAATTCCTTTTTGAACAAAAGAAAAAACAAAAGGAGATCAAGGCCAAGTCAGCAAAAATCGTTGTAAAGGAAATCCGCTTAGGACCCAATACCGATGACCATGACTTTGATTTTAAACTCAAACATGCTATGAACTTTCTTGAAGAAGGTGCCAAAGTTAGAGTTGATGTTCTTTTTCGCGGACGTTCAATCGTTTATAAAGATCAGGGTGAGCTCATTATGTTGAAATTTGCGCAGGCACTCGAAGAGTATGGCAAGGTAGAACAGTTGCCAAAGCTTGAAGGAAAGCGCATGATGATGATGATTGCCCCAAAGAAGTAAGAAACCTATTTAACCTTAAATATTGTTTAGTAATGCCAAAAATGAAGTCAAAATCCGGCGCAAAGAAACGTTTCAAGCTGACAGGCTCCGGTAAGATCAAGAGGAAGCATGCTTACAAAAGTCACATTCTGACGAAGAAATCGACGAAACGTAAGCGTAACCTGACTTACTCAACGCTGGTGAATCCGGCTGATGAGAAGAACATTAAAGAAATGCTTCAACTGTAAAAAATCAAATGTTTAACTTTGTTATAGCTTCAAAGTTCTCCGGGGGAGGCGCTATAACGGAAAATCAAAAAAAATGCCAAGATCAGTAAATGCTGTAGCATCAAGAGCAAGAAGAAAGAAAATCCTCAAACTGACCCGCGGTCAGTTCGGTCGTAGGAAGAATGTTTGGACCGTAGCCAAAAATTCCTATGAAAAAGGCCAACAGTATGCCTATCGCGACAGACGCAACAAGAAACGCTCGTTCCGCTCCTTATGGATCATTCGTATCAATGCTGCCGTTCGTCCTTTCGGAATGTCATACAGTGTCTTTGTGGGAAAACTTCATCAACACAATATTGAAATCAACCGGAAAGTGCTTGCTGACCTCGCACTTAACAACCCCGAGGCCTTTAAAGCCATCGTTGAAAAAGTGTCACAGAATTAGCAATATTTCCTGATGAAAGAAAAAGGCCGTCCTTTCCGGATGGCCTTTTTCTTTGTTATGAATGGCAAACGATCGTTTGAATGGTACTGTTATTACTGCAAAGAACTCATACCATCCAGGCCAAATTTTTTCATTTTACGATGCAGGGTTTGCCATGAAATATTGAGAAGTTCTGCTGCTTTTGATTTATTATGACCTGATTTTTCGAGGGCATCGAGAATTAGCTGTCTGGTATTCACTTCAATCACTTTTGACTTCTTCTGTGGGGTTGAGGTGATGTTTGTTTTGCCTTTCTGAATGAAATCGAAATGAATGATTTCCAATGCATTACCATCACACAAAATGATTGCCCGCTCGATGATATTCCTAAGCTCCCTGATATTACCAGGAAAGGGGTATTTTTCGAGAAAGCGAATGGCCTCCCTGGTTATACTGCGAATTTCACGGTTCATTTTTGTAGCAAAATGCGTTATAAAATGTCTGGTCAGCGGCTCAATATCTTCACGTCGTTCGCGGAGGGGCGGTAGGTTAATAATAAAGGTTCCCAATCGGTGATACAGATCAGACCGGAACGACTTTTGCCCGATCATTTGCTCCAGATTCTGATTTGAGGCAGCTATCACACGTACATCGACATCAAGAATCTGCGTGCTCCCTACGGGTCTAACTTTATGATCCTCAAGTGTCCTCAGCAACTTTGCCTGCTGACCTAATGGTAAATCTCCGATTTCGTCCAGAAAGAGAGTCCCTTTTGTTGCAAGTTCAAAGTAACCTGGCCTGTCTTCTATAGCACCGGTAAAGGAACCTTTTTTGTGGCCAAAAAACTCACTTTCGAACAGGGAGTCGGTTATTGCTGAGCAATTGACCGAATGAAAAGGGTAATTTCTTCGGTCGCTCAACAGGTGTATACCATGGGCAACGAGTTCCTTACCGGTGCCACTTTCGCCTGTAATTAATACATTGGTTTGATCAGAGGCAGCAACTTTTTGCATGAGTGCCATCACCTTTAAAATAGCGGGACTTTTGCCTATCATTGTCGAACCGATATCATCATACAGCTTGTTGGTGAGCACATGCACGGTATGCTCTGATTGCTGAAGTCGTTTAATGAGACTGATATATTTACTTGTACGCTCAATGGCATATTGAACATCTGGCATGCGAAATGGTTTCTGGAAGTAATCAACAGCACCGTAGCGCAGCGCCTCGATAACACTTTGCATATCTCCATGTCCGGAAATCATTATCACCTCCAGGTCAGGTCGAGTCAATTTGATACGCTTAAGCAGCTCGAGACCGCTCATTCCAGGCAAGCGTATGTCTACAATGGCAATGTCGATTTTTTGTTGTTCGAAAATCAGGAATGCCTCATCCGGAGTAGCTGCCGGATAAATTTTGTGGTCTCTTTTGATGAGAAATTCACCCAATTCATCCCTGAGACGCTTTTCGTCATCCAGTACCAAGATGTTTAATTTGCCAGAGTTTTGAGTCATTGATATGCTGGTAGTTTGATAATTACAGTAGTCTTATGATTCTGTTGGCTTTCGATTTCTATGCTGCCCTTCATGTCGCGAATGATACCATAAGAAATGGATAGACCAAGTCCGGTACCTTCCTGGGCGTTTTTTGTGGTGAAAAACGGATCGAACACATTGCCGAGTATATGTTCAGGTATGCCGATTCCATTGTCTTCAATGCGGATCTTATGGGTGTTTTTGTCTGTTGATGTTTCAAGAAGGATTATTTTAACATAACCAGGAATTGCATCATGCTGACGTTTCTCAACAGCATGACGGGCGTTGCTTAACACATTGAGAATGACTTGTTCCAGCCGGTTTGGGTTGCCAAAAGTGAGAAACGGACCGTTTTTCAAGCTCACTTTTAAATCAATTTGATTGTTGATAAACAGCCTGTTAACCATCAAAAGGCTGTTATTGACGGTTTCGGCAATGTCGAATACCTGCTGATCTTCGTTTTGCTGATCTCGGGAGAAAACCCTGACATGGTCGATGATTTTTCGGATTCGATCGATATCACTGAACATGAGTTCAATTTTCCCCGCCAGATAGTTTGGTTCCAGTTTTTCGGCATACATTTCATCGAGTATGTTATCCAGGCTCATCGAAAGGCTCCCGAGGGGCTGGTTGATCTCATGAGCCATACCGGCAGAGAGTTCCCCAAGCGATTCAAGTTTTGATTTATGAAGAAAAAGCTCTTGCTGTCTTTCACGATGTTTAAGTTCTTCATTTACACGAGCTTCCAGATTAATATTCAACTCCCTGAGTTCACTTTCAAAACTTTTACGTGCTTGAATATCGGTTAGGAATGAGAGTAAGCCATTTCTACCTTCCCACAAAATCGGGTTTGACTTGATTTCAACCCATAAGTTTTCACCTTTGGCGGTGATAATCTGTATGTCATAAGATTGAATATAAGATTCACCATTAATTCTTCGCTGATAATTTTCATTAACAAATTCACGGTGGGCAGGATGCACAAGGTCGATAAAAGATTTGCCTTTGAGCTGCCTGGGATAATAGCCTGTTAATTCGTAAAATCTGGGGTTGATCAACTGAATTTTGGCATCGATCGTGAGGAAAATGGCGTCGTTGGCATTTTCGAAGATGGTTCTGTATTTTTCTTCACTCTGCCTGAGCATGATTTCAACTGATTCTCTTTCAGCTATTTCCAATTGCAAATTCAGGGTTCGCTGTTCAACCCGATCCTCAAGTTCAGCATTCAGGTGCTGGAGCTCGTTTTCGATTGATGTACGATGTATGGCTGCTCCCAGAAGATTGGCTGCTGTTGTAAGGGAGTTTATTTCAGAAGCTGACCAAATGCGTTCAGTCACGCAATCATCGAATCCAATAAAACCAAACCATTCATTCTGGACAAATACCGGAATTGCAACGAGTGAAACAATGTTTTGAGGTTCGAGGATTTCACGTTCCGCTTCTGGAAAGTGCTTAATCAAGCCATTAATAGTTCTACCTGATCGTAGCATTTGCGCCCACCTGCTAAAAGAAGGATCATCATGCGGTACGTACATCAAACCGGTATTATCAATTTGTGGTTCAATACCTACAGAAACCCATTCATGTGTTTGTCTGGAAAAGTTTTGATCGTCTTGCCGAAAGTTCTCGAAAAAATAAACCCTGCTGACTTTTGTGGCATGACCAAGGCAGGCAAGGCTGAAATCGAATGATTTTTTGTTAAAGCCATGTTTAAGCAGATGTTCGGCCGTTTCACTAACAGCTTGTAAAATTTGTTCGTTGTGCTTGAGCTCAAGCTCTGCCTTGATTCGTTTTTGCTCTTCTTCGATGAGTTTATTTTCGTAAGCGATCTCCCTGGCCTGTTCAACGATTGCTTGTAAAATCTGTTGATTGTCAACAGGTTTGATGAGAAAATTCTTAATTCCGATTTCAATTGCCCGAATCAGGTAACTGGCTTCACTGAATGCCGAAAGGATGACGATGCGAGCATTTGGATTGACTTTACGGATCATCACAGACATATCCAGACCACTCATCAGCGGCATTTTAATGTCCGTTATTACCAGATCAGGCTGTCGTTGCCGAAAAATTTCGAGACCTTGTTGTCCGTTTTCTGCCAAATAAACCTGATCAACCCATTCGCTGAATACCTTGCTGTACACAGTCCGGATGATTTTTTCATCATCGACGAACAATACAGAAATTTTTAATTTTTCCATTTTAATCTAATGCGTTGATTTATAATTCATTACACCAGCTTTGATGGAGGTTTTCAAATGATTCTCAAATGGAGGCAAGGGGCAAGACCATCTTTCGTGGTAAGCGCAATAGGGGTTATAGCATTTGTTAAAATCGATGAAAATACTGTCTGACTGAGGAATCTGAATGTCTAAATACCTGCCTCCACCATAGGTTTCATGGGTATTGGTCAGATCTTTAAAGGGCAAAAACAATTGATTGTAATCAGGATACTTCTTCTTATAATCAAGATTTTGATAGGCAAATAGCCGGAATGAGCTGTCACCAATTGAAAAAGTTAATTGAGCATATTTTCGGTAAAGCGGCATTCTGTCGGTTGTAGTAGGCATCGGAAAGGGAGCCTCCGTGGTATCGATGATTACTTTGGCTTTTATTTTCCAGGTTTTATCAACAGCGAAATATTTCAATCCTCTGAAATAAGGCAAATCAGATTTACCAAGAGGACTAGTCAGACTGTCGGCAAATTCACGGTCAGTTTTAAACCTTTCACTGATAATGCTGTCGATATAATGTCCCTCAAGGATGTTAGTTTTTGTTTGTTCTTCGTCAGGTTTAAATAGTAAATAGCTATAGACGAAGCTTATAAATTCGCCAGATACAGTGCGAAAACCCCTGCTTGATGCCCACCAATTTTCAGGATCGAAAGATGGGTCGGTATCCGTAATCAGTCCGATTCGGGCATTGGGGAATGCTTTGGTAAACATCAGGTACGATCGCCTGGCGTGTGCACCCATGGAATAAAGATCGAATGTGTCGGATGGGATACCCCAGACTGGAAACTGCATTTTCAACGAAATAGCTGTTCCGTAGGTTCTGTCGCGGTATATAGTCGAAGGGATGATTGCCCGGTAAATGGTATCGCGGAAAAACATCTGCTTCATCGAGCCAGCAGATGCATCAGCCATATTGGAGAAAGGGGAGGAGTAGGTCCATTGTGTGATGGGAACTCCTGTAATAATCATGTACTGGTAATTGTTATTCTCAAAAAAATCAAGGGCATTTTTAAGTCCGGTTTCAGGAATCCAACCTTCTATAACGAGGGTTTTCGAAGCTGGCTTGATTTGTGGTGAAAGAAAAGAATAGGTTGCCCTGACGAAAAGTATGACGAGCACAATGAAGATTAAGAACACCGGGACTATGGTGTAAATAGTTGGAATATAGATGGTTCTCTTCTTGAAAAACAAGCCCATTCTTCGATCAGTTTTATTGGCACAAGTTAGCTATTTTTGCAGCACGAATCACATTACATGAAATTACACGATTTGAGAAAACAATATAAGCTTCACACCCTCGATGAAGCCAGCACACCAGCAGATCCACTTGAATTGTTTACACTGTGGTTCAAACAAGCCTTATCTGTGCACCCCTATGAAGCCAATGCTTTTACCTTGTCAACGGTTCAGGACAACCGCCCTTCAGCCAGAGTGGTGCTACTGAAGGAGTTTAGCAGCCAGGGCTTTGTTTTTTTTACCAATTATAAAAGTAGAAAAGCCCGGGCGCTCGAGGTGAATGCTTATGCAGCCATGAATTTTTATTGGCCTGACATGGAGCGACAAATTCGTATCGAAGGACGTGTGGAACGCACCACGAAAGAAGTATCAGCTGCTTATTTTTTTCAACGACCTCTCGAAAGCAGAATCAACGCCGTAATCTCGCCCCAGAGCACAAAAATTTCTTCAAAGGATCAGCTTATCCGGCAACACAATCAAATGCTTAAGCAACAAACTGAACCAGATTTACCCGGGTATTGGGGAGGATACGTTGTTGTTGCAGATTATTATGAATTTTGGCAAGGCGGACCTAACCGATTGCATGACAGAATCATTTACGAAAAATGCGATACGGAAAACTGGCTAAAAAGTCGTCTTGCTCCCTGAGTAAAACTTAGCTTAAGGGTAGTGACTTTGGAAAAAATTGCTGTTCTGTCGCCAAAATTCCTTCTTCCATCTGTTTGGCAATCTGATTTATTTCGTCCACCAGACGGTCAATAGCATCCAGAGTGAATCCTTTTTCGATGGCTGCCTCCTCAAGGGTGCCCCAAATGGGTTCACCACAGGCAATACAACGGATTCCTTTTTCCATGAGGAATTTGACAGCAAATGGAAACTTTCTTATAAGCTCTTCAATTTCAATAGTTTTTGTAATCATTACAGATGGAAACCTAAATATACTGATTGATTTTTTGTTCGAGCTCAAAAGGCTTGTAGGGCTTTGCAAGGAAGTCGTCCATACCCGCCTCCATGCAATTACGTTTATCTTGTTCCATAGCAAAGGCAGTAACTGCAATGATTGGGATATGAGCGCCTTTACCTTCTTCAGCTTCAAGTTTACGAATGGCTAAAGTCGCTTCTATGCCATTCATTTCAGGCATTTGGATGTCCATCAGTATTAAGTCGTAAGATTTGTTTTGATAAAAATCGACGCCAATCCTTCCATTAGGTGCTATGTCGAGTAGATGTCCAAGCTTGCGAACGACTGCAATAGCAAATTTCTGGTTTAACTCATTGTCCTCTACCAGCAATATACGAACAGATTGTTTCTCCTCCGACATAGTATCTTTAGTTTAGATTGTCAGCATTTTGATGCTTGCATTAGCCGACAAATTTACAATAAATTGATTCCAATAACAAAAACAAATTTAGACCATCATCTGAATGATATGCTGATACAATACACTCTTTTGTACAGGCTTGGCCATGTAGGCATTAAAGCCGCTTTCGAGAATGCCATCCTGATCACCAAACATGGCATAGGCAGTTTGAGCAATTGCAGGCACCGATTGATAGTGAGTATATTTATTTCTGATTTCTTTCAAGAGCTCCATACCGTTCCATGGTGCAGGCAGGTTGATGTCGAAAATTAAAAGATGATAGGGCTCATTTAATTCATTTTGAATCATTTGCAGAGCCATTTCGCCGTCAGCTGCCCCATTGATTGTTGCAAATTTTTCGAGGAATCTGAGTATGATTTTACGGCTTGCAGCGTCATCTTCGACCACGAGCACTTTTTTACCCATTAAAAGATTACTTACCTGGGCAGCCAATTCAGCAACATCAGTCATGGCCTTATTGGTAATTATTTGCTGGGTTTTTGACTCAGGTAATGTAATGGTGACAGTTGTTCCAATGGCTTTCCGCGAGTTTAGCAAAAATATTCCGCCCATTCTTTCGATCAGTTGCCGGGAAAGTGGAATTCCGAGTGCCGCTCCTTGATATTGCCGGGAATAACCATGACTTTCGTGCCGGTACGCCTCAAAAAGATCTGGAATGTATTGTTCATCGATCCCGATCCCGGTGTCGCGAATCGCAATTTTGACCATACCATTTTTCAAATCTTTTTCAACATTGATGCGAATAAACCCTTTTTCGGTGTATTTTATGGCATTATCAATGATTTCATGTAATACGCGTGCAAGCATCTCTGTATCAGCCATAACCTGAATTGGAGCCACTTCATGAACAATTTTGAGCCCTTTTTCCGAAGCTGCTGATTTATAAAACTGAACAACTGATTGTATAATAGCTGTCAGATCACAACTAACCATTTTAAATTCAATGTCATTTGCTTCAAGCCGACTTATGTCGATGATATTGTTCAAAAGGTGTAACAACTTTTCCCCACTTCGCTGAATAGAGTTGGCATAGTCAAACAAGTCAGGCTGATCAAGCATGGCCAGTTCGTTTTCGAGGAGGTTTGAAAATCCGATGATGCCATTTAATGGCGTTCTGATCTCATGGCTGATGTTGGACAAGAAAGCATTCTTTTGGTAGTTTGCTTCCTCAGCCTGGTTTAGGGCTTCTTTTAATTCGTTGTCAATTCGACTTCGCTCAATCAGTTCCTTCCTTAAATTATTTTCCCTTTCCAATACGAGTGAATCAATGTTTTCAAATGAATCCTGCATGGATTGTTTGTTTTCAGTCTGAGTGGCAGCGATGGAAGATGTTTTTTCTCTGATGACTTTGGTAAAGTGCCTGTACTTCATAAACAGCCAGATCAGAAGCAGACTTTGAAAACCAAAAAAAACAAGAATTACAACGATCCAGAATGTACCAAACACACGCACGGGTTTTTTTGGCACAATTTTCTGATAGGAATTTCCTCCATTACCGAGCTGGTATAAAATATATTCATTGATTTTTTTGTTGAAACTTTCGTGCAAATCCCATGCTTCACGAAAGTATTTCAATGAAAGGGAAGTATTCTTATCTGAATAATAATGCCCGAGGTAGGTTTTTGCCAACTCTTTGATTTTTATATTGGATACAGAATCAAGATTTTCCTCCAGCCTTTGAATAAGCATCGGCTTTATATCCTGATTGTTAGATTCAACATCGGTCAGAATGTTTAACTTTAGTATTTCGAAAGTATGATGATTCCTGTCTTTGAGAATCTGATCAATATCTGAGGCAAGTATTTTAATAGCAACATCGGGCTGACCTGACAAAATGAGAAAACGCGCTTGCTCAGTCACTCTGTCAAAATAGAGATACTTTGGAAGTAAATGCTGATCTTCATGCAAAGTAACCGAACTAAAAAGCATTGCCTTTTCAACTTGTCTGGTGTCATTAGCCAACCTGATTAACTCTGTTATAATGCTAAAAATAAGATTTTTATCTTGATTAATTGTTTGGTTTAGGGTGGTAGATTTTAATCGCTCGAAGGCCTCGTCACTTTTCCCGGTCCGGGAAGAAACATAGGTGAGTAGCTTCAAAATATTGGTGCTGTTTAAACCTTGGCCATCAATATTTTGTATCGACTCCAACTTTTGCTGCAATGGTAGCTGCGCCTTTTCGAGGTATTCCGTGAATAGAAGTCCCAAAGGCAGACCCAGGTCATTTTCCAGAGAAGCAAGCTCATCAAAAGACTTAAGTTGAAAACCAATGATAAATTGATTGATGTAAGGATGTTGATAAAAATTCAGCGACTGCAAAAAAGCTGCTTTTGAATAGAAACCAGTACTGTCAATAGGATCATTGGTTTGGGCAGTACTGTATATTCCCAATGAAAAAAATAAAAACAAGAAGAAATATTTTAGTTTTAACATCGGTTAAGCTTTTCTTGCTACAAAAATAAGCTCTTTTGAGTTTAATCCAAAGCTGGTAATCGTATCTTTATTTAAGTCTAAATCATTCACAGATAATACTTTGATATCAAATCCAACACTTCTTAGTCTACTTGGAAAATCTCTGCCATAGAGGCGAACATGATCAAATTGTCCAAAAAATTTCTCCCTGTCATCGATACTTTGGATGTTGGGATCTTCAAAGGTTTCATCGAGCTTCATTGACCAGGGTACCTGCAAAATGGCCTGACCACCTTTTACTAAAACCCTCAGAATTTCTTTCATTGCAGCCACGTCATCGGGGATGTGTTCCAAAACATGATTGCAAATCACAAGGTTGAAGGTATCGGATTTAAAAGGAAGTTGTAAAAGGTCAATCAGATGAACATCATTTCCGTAATAAAAACCTTCATGGTATTTAACACCCTTGATGTATTGACCATGATGCTTCATTTGATAGTTGCCAAGCCATGTTGCCAGGCTTGGTTCGGGAGCAATGTGTAGGAGTTTATCGGCAGGTAAAAAATTGTACTTCTGATTTTTAAGGGCTAATAAAACAAGCCTGTCTCTATCATTGGATGAACAACCCGGACAAATGGCATTTGGTCGTTTTCCAGCCCCGACTATTTCCATTTCAGAAATTACAGGCAAATCGAAGCCACCATCAAAAAAAAATCTATAACCATGCTCACACACAGGGCAATAGAAATTATTGCCACGGTAGCGCATTCGGCCGTACCAGAGTTTTAATCGCCTTAGCGTATAGCCAATTCTGCGGGGAATAAACTTTTTTATCTGTTGACTTATCTTTCCCATCGACATCAAGGTTGGATAATATGAAGTTTCCTATGGTAAGTCTTTTCGGCAGTTATGACATGAATTAAATAGAATCCGTCCGCGATGCCTTGAAGGTCCAAATGAAATTTGGAACTTAAAGAGCTAAAATTGAAAACTTTTACCAATTTACCGTTTAACTTGGTTAAAATGATATCTGTGGGTTGAGGATTCACATTTTTTAAAGCCACGAAAACACTCGCGGAAGCCGGGTTTGGAAAAACTGTCAATTCAGGATCAATCCCCGGTTCATCAAGGCCGGCAAAAACATCCTGACATTCAAAAGCGCCAATATCAAAACCATTGTTGTGAGGCCGGGGACGGTTTTCAATATCAAAGATTACCTTGTTTAAACCGGCTTCAAAACCTGCATTCACCGCCCTTGAACCTGGTTTAAGGTCAAAGTTATCAGCATCAAAACTAACAAAACCAATGTTTTCGGGATGTTCGGAGAACAGGTTGTTTTTGACAGAGATGTTTAACTGATTTCCTGAGAGATTCAGGTAAGCCGCTTCACCATCTAAGTTAAATGATCCTGGATTTGTAATCAAATTATTGAAGAAGAGGTGATTACTTGTACTTGTATTAAATATTTTTACACCTGTTGACTTGGGAGAAATGATGGTGTTGTGCATGATTTTGAGTCGAACAGCAGCGTTGTCGGGTGCATTGCCAATAAAAATTCCATGCCGGTACGCAGTGTTTATATCTGGTTGGAAAGATTTTCCAGCTCTGACAATCAGGTTGTTGTAAATTTTCATTTCTCCAAATCCAAAAACGTCGATACCGTCACCTTTACCATCGAAAATTTTGTTGTTGTAACAATCGCAATCTGATCCTCCACCAATAAGGATTCCAGACATTTGATTTGGAGTTTCTTTTTCCGAATCATTAACAATTATATTGTTGTATATGAAACAATTAATCGGACTTGAACTAACCTGAATTCCATCCCATCCTGTTCGTTCAACCAAATTATCATGAATATGTACATTGTGTATCAGGTGAGGAAAAACAGTGGTGTCACAGTCGGGTAAATGCTGTCCGGTATATTTTGAGCTACCGATGTAAAAGCCTTCATCTGCAATGTCATGCAAATAGCAATGATGAATTTTCAAACCATCAAAGAGAAATTTTTCTCTTGTGGCAACGAAACTGCAATCGGGATCAGTTTTGGCATAAATGCCCCCAATTTTTGTGTGAGAGACTTCCGTATAAGCAATTTCGATTCCCTGACTCATTTCGTCAATTGTGATTCCAGCGCCACCACCAACCCTTGTGATTTGAATGCCATATTGGCTTTGATCCGTCGGAACACCAATAAGCTTGAGGTGCCCGGATTGCGAAAATTTGATGCCAAAAAAGTGATCTGTATCTATTGTTACGGTGCCTCCTTTGTTAACAATCACAATAGGATTGGCTTCACTTCCTTTTATTTGACTGAAATACAGATAGTCACGATTCCCAGCTTCCAGGCAGATTGTGTCACCAGGTAAAATTCCAGTTCCGTTAACCGAAGTTGTTAAGTTAGATACTTCAACTTTGCACTGCGCTTTTGAAGCAACCGAAAAGGCATTCAGGATTAAAAGAAGCAAAGTGATGGTCTTCATATATTCCAGTCTAAGTTCCCCTTTTGGCCCGTTCCCAGTTTACAGTTTGGCTGCCTTTAAAATAGCGTTTCATACCCAATAATACAGCCAGGTTCATTATCATAAAATAATAAGGGATGAATAATATCTTGACTTTAATGGCTCTGTTCTCCAGATACCAACCGAGAAAGGCCATTACGTAAAACACAAACTGACTGTAAAAAAGCCAGACATATAGATTGTTGAAATTACTAAACCCTTCCGTCAGAAACAATATCAGGTTGATAATCAATAGCAAAGGTAGAGCTAGAGGTGCTATCGTCCAACGCAGTACACGGTGTGAAATATATTGAAAGCTTAGGATTCCATATTTGAAAACATTTAAAAGCGGTCGAAGGCGAATAATTGACTGTATACCTCCGGCTGCAATGCGCACCTTTCGTTTAAGCTCCTCCTTTACATTGGCAGAGGATGTTTCGATGGCATAGGCATCCGGGTCGTATTGAATGGTATATCCTTTCATAGCAACACGCAGCGAAATGATGAAGTCATCCAAAAGGGTATCCTTTTCAACTTCCTGAAATAGTTCGGTCCGAATAGCAAACAATTCGCCTGCAGCACCAACAACGGAATACAGCTCAGCATCCCATTTCTTAAGTTTTGATTCGTATTTCCAATAGATACCCTCAGTGCCCGCAGCAGCGTCTTTTTCTTTGCTGTAAATACGCTTTTCTCCTGATACACAGCCCACTTTTGGATCAGAAAAAAGGTCGACTATCCGTCTGATACTTTCTTTTCCAAGCATCGTATTTCCATCGGAAAATATGACGATCGGGCTTTTAACAAATTGCATCCCACGATTCATGGCTCCGATTTTACCGCCACGGGCAGGCAAATGGTGAATTTCAAAGTGGTCGCCTGCATATTTTTTCAGGTATTCAGGCGTTCCGTCATCCGATCCGTCAGTAACCCAAACCTGTCTTACCTTTTCTTTTGGGTATTCAAGGCTGAAACTATTCTGCACCTTCGCGTCCACATAATCCTTTTCGTTATAAGCTGCAACAAAGAGGGTTACCTCAGGCTCATAATCCACATTTGACTTTGATTTTACCGGTCTCAAAAGCCGTTTTAGCTTTACTATAACGAACAGAAGAATACCATATCCCAAATATGCATAGAACACGATGAAAAGTAAAACCCAAAATAAAACTTCAAGTGCAAGCATAATTTAATTGTTTATATCACCTTTTTTAATGGCCCCCATGTTTAATGAGTCTATCGTAAAATATTCAAAAACAGCGATTTCATTTAAAATTCGTTTCAATTTCTCCTCGCCTGAATGCACACTTTCCATCACAATCATCAGATTTGGAAAATGCTTGATAAACTTGATTGAGCCCCCCAAAACCTGAGATTCCATTCCTTCAACGTCAATTTTCATCAATATTCTGTCATCAGTCTTCAGACCGAGCGAATCCATTATATCGTCGAGCCTGTTTAACTTTATTTCAGTAGAGATGCTTCTCTGCTCCGCTTCAGGGGTTTCAGCAGGCAGGCTGGATATATGTGAGGCTCCTGTATTCAACGGGTCGAAGGCAAAGTTTGCTTTTGTCGACTGATCGCTCAAACCATAATTAAAAGCTGTGGCTCTATCTTCCAGATTGTTAAGTAGTATATTGATAGTAAGTGCTTTATGATTTGGGTAAATCGGCTCAAATGCAAATGTTTTGAGTCCTTTACCGGCTAACATAATGGTGTACGTGCCGATATTGGCTCCTACATCAAAGAAAACATCGTAGTTTTTATAATGTTCCAGCATGACCTTTTTTACATTCCATTCGTAAGCATAATTGCCAAACTGAAAATCCAGCGAGCCCTTTCTGTGTAAAAAATAACCCAATTTACCCCTGAAAATCCTGGTTTCGATAAAAGAACGCTTGGTGAGAATGTATATAATGGAAGCAAGAACGAGTCTTACTTGCCCGAATTGCAGGAAATCGACGAAGTAGCGTATGAAAGTATAAATTTTGTGCATAACATGTGTCTCATTAGATCAGGGAGTTGGTTTTTCCCAGGCATTAGTATTGAAATTATAATTTTTGAGTACTTTGGCAGGATTTCCGCCAACGATAGAGTATGGAGCAACATTTTTTGTAACGACGCTTCCGGCGGCAACAATCGACTGTTTTCCAATCGTAACCCCCGCGGTAATAACAGAATTGGCACCGATCCACACATTATCTTCTATTGTAATTGGTTTGGTTTCAACAGCTTGCATACTTATTGGGGTGTTGATATCCTGATATCCATGATTAAGTCCGGAAACAACAATATGTTGGGCAAACATGATGTCGTTGCCAATGGTGACAGGTCCTATTACAACACAACTGAGACCAATCCGGGTTCTGTCGCCAATTACCACATCGCCAACACCATTGTTGATGGTTGCGAAGTCTTCGATAGTAGAATCATTGCCGAGAATAAACTTGTTAAATGGCAGAACATCAATGCGAGTTCTTTTCCTGATCAGCGAACCTTTACCTTTTTGGTGTTTAAAAGGATTCACAAACCATTTTACCCAAAGACGTGGCCTGGCTTGATTTTTTGGCATTAACATCCATAAAACCAATTTTTTAAGTCGTGGATTTGATTTAATTGTTGTAATTAGACTCATGATACCAACATTTATTTGGGTTTTTGAAGAATGTAAATCATTTGTTTATAAATCTCGTCAACATTATTGGTCCATGTATGGCTACGGGCAAATGTTTCACGCTCCTTTTCCTTTTCAGGATTATTTTCGAGTAATGCCTTTTCAATCAGACTCACATATTCTTCTTTACTTTCAGCAAGGTAAGTGTGGTTTTCAAACACCTCCATTGCTTTGGTACGTGTAGCTACGGTTGGTTTGCCCATCGCAAGATATTCATCAATCTTTCGGGGATAATTACCAATCGTAACCTCATTAAGTTTTTGTGGGTTGATGGCTACATCAAATGCCATAAGGTAATGCGGAAGCTCGTCCATTTTTTTTGAACCCAGGAACCATACGTTTTTTTCATTATGCAGTTGGCTGTTTTTAAAAGCATCATCTTCAGGTCCTACCAATACAATCTGCCAATCAGGACGTTGCCGGGCAATATGGAGTATAACCTCAATGTCGAGTCTGAGTGAAAACAGGGCGCCAATGTACCCAATAACAGGACCCGGAATGTTGGCTATATCATCCGGCAGTTTGTCAATCAGTTTTTTATCGAACAAGCTTACATCGCAACCTTGTCCGACATAATAGGCATGCGGGTTAAATTTACGGGCATGATCAGCAAGATAGGTTGAATTGGCAACCACAAGATCGGATTTTGCCATTAGCGAGGCTTCAATCCTGATGCCTTGTTTTTTCCAATAGTCAACTGCAATTAAATTATCACGGGTATAATAAACATATAGCTCGGGTTGAAGCAGCTCTTTGAGGTAGAAACCTCTAAACATGTCACTGTCATTGAAAATGAAATAATTGCGAAAACCCAACTTATCAATGGCTTTTTTAATCTGTTTGGCAAACCGTTTACCATTGATTTTATTCAAGAAATCGAACAAACCATCAAAGGGCAGTTGGCTGATCGATTCGAGGGTAGTCCGTGGAAAAAGATTCCATAAATTTTCATTTACCTGAACCAAATCAGGTTCAAGGCCCTTGTTGATCCGAATTCTTTTTTGAATGAGCGGATCGTTTTTTTCACGCACTTTTGTTAACCTGTCAAGTGGGTAATTTACATATAATACACGGTTATTGCGGGCAATTTCCTGTGCAATATTGATACAATTACTTCCTATGCGGCTGTCGAGGGCTTGAAGGCCAATGATGATAAAATCACGATTGCGTATCATCTCGGGTGTTTTTTATTCAAATATAGGTAATTATTAAGCGATTGTATGGTATAGCTTTAAAACTTCTTCGGCCATTGCCCGCCAACTAAATTTGTCTGACTGGCTTAGTCCTTTGGTAATCAATTCTTTCCTAAGCATTTCGTCTGATAGAATTTGTTTCATGGCAGCAGTGATCTCCTCTGGCTTGAATGGGTCGATGATGAGTGCAGCTCCACCTGAGACTTCCGGCATACTCGAAGTGTTGCTCGTTATCACCGGAACACCACATCGCATGGCTTCAAGCATGGGAATGCCAAAGCTCTCGCGCAGTGACGGATAGAGAAAAATGGCAGCCTGGGCATAAATTGATGGTAAGTCAGTATTGACAACATAACCCGTCAGGTGAATGTGATCGAGTAAATGCGGCGCACCAATTTCTTGTAACAAGGCTGTTAAGGCACTCTTTTCGTAATCAAGCATCACAAGTTTTAATGGAATATCAGATTCTTTTAAAAATTGGGCAAAAGCCTGAAGGACACCGCGGGTGTTTTTCTTGGGATCGGTGTTTCCCAGGAAAAAGGCATACTGTGAGGGAAGAGAATATTTTTGCCTAACCCTTTCAAGTTCATTTTGATCGGTCACTGGCTTAAAGTGGGTGCTGACGCCATTGTAGATCGCCACAAGCCTGTTATCTGATTGAGGAAAACCAAAGAAATTCCTGATTCTGTCGCGCTCAAAATACGATACCGTGATGATCTTTTTGCTTTTGGAAACCACACGGGGAACGACAAAACGACGGTACATATTTCCAAATTTTTGATACCACGTGCCGCCTTTTTTTAAAATTGCGACACTTTCGAGGTATATAATGTCATGGAGTGTAACTACCAACGGAATTTTTCCATAAACCGGTGCAGTGTTGCTTGTGCAGTGAAGCAAATCACAGCCGTATTTAGCTGCAGCTTTTGGAAGGGCGTATTGTTCCCAGGTAGGGTAAGGGCCGCCTTCGAGCTCTATGATATGAAAATTGGGAGTTTCGCTCAAACAGCCCTTATCTTCATCTGGTTTCACAAAGATAAAATATTCATTTACAGTGTCAATCTGCTGCAAATTCCTGATTAGCTCCAATGCCACCATATCCATTCCATGCTTTTTGACTCTGAAAAGCCGTTGTCCCTCAATGCCTATTTTCATGTTTTTCGTTTGAATGTGTGAAAAAATCTTTTCTTTTCTTTATTTGAAAAGCATTGTATGTATGCTTTGTATGAATGAATTTTTTGTTTGCTCCCCTGATTTTAAGCAAGGAGAGAAACATGTAAAAAAAACCGATCGGTAAATATAGTAAAGCAATGATTGTAGAAGGATGATAAAATCGACGTGGAACAGATATTAGCAAAGCCAGTACAGTTGTTGCAAAAGCAGCAAGCCACCAAAGTGGCTGAATCGGAAAACCTGTTAAAAATGAACTGAGCGTAACAAGAAATAACACACCCAGCAATAAAATACGAGGTAACTGTAAATACTGAATTGCCTTATTGAAGTATTCAACATTACCTTGCTTGAACAGCGCCTTTGTGGCAGGAAGAAAATGATTCCCAAAATAGTGAACCTGAGCAGAAAGCCACCTTCTCCTCTGCTGGGAAAAAACTTTGGCATTTTGTACCTTTTCATCAAAAACATAAGCGTCAGGTACATAGTCTATTTTAAATCCACTTTTTAAAAGTTTGATTTCTAATTCTTTATCAAAACCGCCAACTACTTCTACTTCAGCCATCATTTTTTTAAAGTAAATGTATTCAAAGGCCATGGCTGAGCCAATGAGTGCCGATGACAAGCCAAAGATTCTTTGACCTTTCCTAAACAATTGATTGTTAATTTCTTCACTGATGGCATCGAGCACTGCAAAGGAAGTATTCATGTTCTTGGCAACCCTATGTCCTTGAACTGCAACGTAACGATCAGAAAAAGAATTACTTATTTTTGACAAGAAATCACTTTCCATGATGTTATCTGCATCCAGAATACAAACAGCGTCATATTGTCCGTCAGGAAGATTACGCAAGGCATAATTAATGGCCCGTGTTTTGGTGCTGATTTCAAAGTTCACATCAAATACGATCAAGGGTAATTTTTTCAATTGATCGATTGTTTCAGCTCTGAAATGATCGGCGATGATTACTACGTCGAAATGGGTAGAGGGATATTGTTGTTCTAATGCCTCTCTTGCAACTTCCAGTATGACTTCATCTTCCTGAAAACACGGAATAAGAACAGCATAGCGTAAGGTTTTCGATGAAGTATTGCCTGAAGTGGTAAGATTGAATAGCGATGCCACTGCAAAAATCAATAGATAAAAACTTGTTGCAGCCAGATAAAGAAAAAATATCAGCTGGGCCGTACCTGCGGCTGTTGAGAATATTTCATTCATATTGGTTTAAAGCATCGGGTTTTCATAAAGTTCAGGATCAAATAAATGAACAAAATGCCATCCGATTGCCCGGTAATAGGCATAAAAAGCCTTATAATTACCCTTAATCAGAAATTTGATGGCGTTTTTCGGAATGGCAACAAAAAGTTGGTATGCCAGGCCTTTATAGAAAAGACTTCCATTGACGTTTCGCCGCATGAATACAATCCTGTTACGGTTCAGATAGTAAATCTTAAGCGTGCTAAGTTTTCCGGTGCTCACGGATTCTTTGTGCAAAACAAAAGAGTTATGAACAAAGTGGATCTGATACCCGGCCTTCTTAATTCGCTCACACCAATCAGCTTCTTCGTAATATAGAAAGAAAATGTATGACATCAATCCTACTTTTTTAACCACTTCCATTGGAACAAGCATAGCTGCACCATGGGCGTAAAAAGTTTCACGATCTTCGGTGTATTGACCCTGATCTTTTTCCTGGTGTCCAATGGCAAAATTTCTCATTGTGAGATAATTCATGGGCGTGTATCCGGCGTATTGAATTGTATCAGGTTGATAAAAAAACTTAATTTTCGGACTTACTGCTCCGATAGCTGGATTATTCTTTAGCTTGTTGACAAGGGGTTCGAGAAAATCAGGAGGGACCTCAATGTCATTGTTGATCAATAAAACATACTCACCCCGGGCACGCATCAATCCAAAATTGTTGCCGGCTGCAAAACCATAATTGATAGGATTTTCAACTAAAATCACATTGGGAAATCGTTCTTTAATCACCTTCGGGCTATCCGTGGGGGAGGCGTTGTCGATTACAATGATCTCGAAATTGGGATAAGTAATATTGTGAAGCGATGCAATCAGGTCGCAGGTCACCCCGGCCTGGTTATAATTCACCGTGATAATTGATACAAAAGGATATTTGTTGCTGTCCTGCATGGTGAATCTGAATTATGTTGGTCAAGCTGGTCCTTTTTTACGAATGGGCTTCTCTGTGTGTTCGTGCGTGGTATGAATAAACCTCTTTGAGGCACCTTTCACCTTGATTAAACTCTTGAACATGAGGATAAAGCCATGAGGCAATGATAAAAGTGCTTTAGCCGTTCGGAGGTGATAAAAATGTCTGGGCGTTGAAATTAATAAGGTAAGTACGGTGAGCTGCAGGGCAACAAACCAAAATCCTGCAGGTACGAACCCTGTTGCTTCGTTTTGCTGAATAACAAACAGAAACAATTCTTTGACAGAGAATAAAAAAAGTAAACCTGCAAGCAGAATGCGTGGTGGTTGAACCATTTGCAATACTTTGTCGAAATAATCCAACTTTCCAAAACGTAAAAGGTGCCATAAGCCATCAAAGAAATATTTTCTGAAAAATTCGAGCTGTGCGGCAATCCATCTGCGTCGCTGATTTACAAAGACTTCTTTTTTTGATGTCTTTTCGTCGTAAACCCTGGCATTTTCAGCATACTCAATTTTGTATCCCTGTTTTAACAGTTTCATTTCCACTTCCTTGTCTTCACCAACAGAATCAACAGTTGCCATGGTAGATTTAAAAAGTGCATAATCAATACCCATTCCTGATCCAATCAATGCAGACGACAACCCAAGTACGCGATGCCCTTTTCTGAAAATCTTGTTGTTGATTTCTTCGCTTATCGCATCGAGTATTGCAAAATCTGTATTCGTGTTTTTAGCCATGCGATGCCCCTGTACTGCAAGAAATCCCTTGTTGAAAGCCTCGTTGATTTGGGTCAGAACATCATGCTCCATTATATTATCGGCATCGAGTATCATGGCAATATCATATTGATCACCAATTACTTCCATACATTTATTCAAGGCTTTTGACTTTTTACTAACCTCAAAAACCACTTCAACAACCCTGACCGGGATGGCTTTCAGAGCTGTAATTGTTTCAGGCTTAAAGGAATCAGCAATAACGATGACCTCAAACAGGTGTTTTGGATAATCTTGTAGCAAGGCATCAGCCGCAACATCAACAATAACATTATCTTCTTTATATCCGGGAATTAATACAGCGAATTTTCTTTGTTTTTGCAATACTTGTTTTTTATGTGGTTGTTTTAAAAGGGAGGCAAAGCCAAAGATCGTAATATAGATCGTAGCAAGAGCCAGATAGCTGAAAATGATCAGTTCGAGGGTATATAACAACTGTAAAATGAATTCCATTTTCTATATTCTTTAAGAATGTATCTCTTTGGATCGACGGCTCAACGTCCACCATACCGCTTTCAAAACAGCTTTTGCCAATGTTGGTTTTCTCTTTAGCAAATAGGAAAGCACTGTTTTGGGCATCGCAATAAAATGCAGATATAGCTGACTTAAAACAAATTGCATCCCGAAAGTATTTCTCCGGCTGTAAATCAATCTACCCCTGTGGAGATAATACACCTGAAAAGCGCTTTCTTTTACCGTTGAAATTGATTCTTTGTGACGTACCATTGATTTGCCACAATAAAAAACCTTAAAGCCTGCCCGCTTCATTCTTTCAGCCCAGTCATGCTCCTCGTAATAGAGGAAGAAAACCTCTGTCATTAAACCAACTTCCTGAATAACACGCATTGGAACAAGCATGGCAGCTCCAAAAATCGAACCCGTTTCGTGAGTCAGGTCATACTGTCCTTTATCATATTCACCAAATCCAATGGCCTTGTTTCTTATTGTCACCGGACTTATCGGGGTAAATCCAGCAAACTGAAAAACACCGGGATGATGATAAAAATGAATCTTTGGACTTACCATCCCAATTGCCGGGTTCTGCTCCAAAAGTTGCACCATTGGTTCAAGGAATCCTGTTTCTACCTCTGTATCATTGTTAATAAACAAGAGATATTTACCTTTAGCCTGTTTTACAGCCACATTGTTTCCTCCGGCAAAGCCCAGATTTCTACCAGTTTTTATCAGATGAACTTTCGGAAATTTTTCGGAAATGACATCCGGACGATCGTTGGGTGAGCCATTGTCAACCACAAAGACTTCCAGATGAGGATAAGTGCAGGCTTCAAGGGAGGCAAGAAAATCGAGGGTTACAGCACTTTGATTATAATTCACAGTGATCACCGACACCAGTGGCCAGGAGGCATTGGTTTGATCGTCTAGGTTTGATCGATCCTGATGGGTTTCCATGATCAGGTTTTATTTTTAATTGACCATGGTGATAAGCCCTTGCTTACCAGAAAACTGTATTCACGGTCGAGTTGTTGGCTCATAAAGATAAACGCCCAACTTGTATAAATCAGAATCCCTGTTGGCATCTGACCCAATACACCGTTTCCGTAGCTAGCCCCCATGATTCCGGTAAATCCTGCCATGAGGGCGCCTAAAACGCCGCGAAGCTCAGGCTCTTTGACCCTAAACATTAGTATAAAGGAACCTTTGATTAAGATATAAGAGAGTATAAAAAGATGCAAAATCAAGCCGATAATTCCTTGCTCCGCCCATATTTGCACATACCAACTGTCGGTTGCAACCTGAGATAAAAAACCCTGAGGGGAGAAGCGTTTTCCCCAGTCACCTGCACTTCCGATCCCTCCTCCAAATGGCTTAGAAGCCAGATAAACACTCAGGATACGTCTGTTTTCGAGCCTTACCAGATACGACTGGTCTTCATCGGGCCTGAAAGCTGTGCGCATACGACGGATTTGACTGTTGCTTTGCCCGATATAGGTGTAAGCAAAAAAAGCGTAAACAACCGCCAGAACTCCGGCTCCGATAAAGAAAGCCTTGAAATTTTTGCGAAGCAGTATATAGGTTGATCCCCCAACCATCGGAACAATCATGGCACCACGGGTACCGGAAATCATCATTCCCCAAAGCCCGAAAAACCCCATCAACGTGAAGAAAACCTTGTTGTGGGTTCCTTTAATATTTGTTGCTACCAACAATCCAACAACGCCGGCTGCACCTTGTGCAGCACCAAACTGACCAGCATCACTGAAAAAGGAAAAAACACGTAACTCACCAAAAAGTATGTGTGTGACAGCACCCACTGTATCAAGCCAGAACTGTTCGGCAGAGTCGGGCCCCAAATACAACTGCTGCAAGCCTTTTAAGGTTCCTAGAATTGAAAAGATACCCCATAGATACAGAAATATATACAGATACCTAAGCCTGTTAAGAACCAGTAATGCCAAAGGAATCAACAGAAGCATGTACAATGAAATACCACGCATGGCATAAAACCAGGCTGTTCGGCTGAGAGCTTCTGGGTTAAAAAGCTGAAGCATACTAAATGTAAACCATGCAACTGCAAGATAAACAAGATCCCGGTTTATCTGACTCCAATTCACCTTTTCATAAAAATACCGAAAAAATACCGCAATGTAGGTTAATACCAAAATGCCGTCAACGGTAAGACCAAAAGGTATGTTTCGGATGTACCGGGTTAATCCAATTGCAATAAAACCAAGAACCACAACGGTGTATAAACCAACCCTGGGATCATTCAAAAACCTGTTGAAATAGATAATGGCTGGAAACAAAGCCAACAGAGCCATTGCAATAATCAGTCCGCCTTTGGCGATAATCACGCCCAGAGCCACAGCAACCGCAACGAGCAAGAGAATCATGATCGGGTGTTGTAACTTTTCAGCTCCGGTTCTGTTTTTGAGCGAAGAAAACATCTTAACGTGCTCCTCTTTTTTATTGATTATCGTTTAATAAATGCGCCTAAATTTTTCAGATATTTAAATCCCTCCACAAATATAGCCTTTTTACTTAATTTTAATTCTCCGTCGAGGTAATAATATCCAAGTCCAATGCCGATCAGTGTGAAAATAATGGTAACAAATGCAACCATTTCGAGCGTTTTAACAAGTGAAAAGGCATGCGCAATTTTGTAGGCATCATCTGGTGGCAGTGCAAAAAATAATAAAATTATCCAGGATGATACTTTGATAATGAACGATATACCAAAAACAGCAATAAGGTCACCAATGATATTCGCCGAGGCCATCACGACTACTTTCATAAAGTTTCGGTTGGGTTGATTGATGCTATCCAAACCAACACCAATAAATCGATCGAATGGAAGTAGCATGCCATAAATGCAAAACATCCGGAAAATATTTGCAGTAATGGCGTAGTCTTTTCCCCCAAGAATGGTGACAAACTCCTCTGCAAAAATAAATGAAACCACCATTACAGGAATCATCAGCAAGGTCATTCCGCCTGCATTCTTATAAAACACAGACTTAACTTCATCGTAATTTTTTGCCAGACTGGCTCGCGACATTTCAGGGAAAGCGGTTGCCGTAAAACTCCGCAACGGAATCTCGATAATTTCGGTAAGCTTCAAGGGAATAGAATAGAGAGCTACACCAAGTGTTCCTAGAAAAGGGCTGAGTCCGATAATGAAGGTGTCAGAACTTTTGAGTAAGTTACTTCCGATTAATGTGCCAGTGGTATATTTACCAAAATCGAGAACGGTTCGGTTTGTTTTGGAATCAAAAAGAAAAGTATATTTAATTCCATCCCAATTGTTGAAGCTAGCAAACAAGGAACTTACAAAATTCGTGATGAGGTAGACAAATAGAATTATCTGTATGTCAAATGCAAAATAGAGGTTTACCAAAAGAAATATCATGAAGCTACCAACATTGATCATTCGCAACCAGAGCATCTTGTCAAACTTCATTTGGGCCTGAAGAATTGATTGGGCGTTGTTGAATGTCAAAGTAACAAAGGCCAGGACAGGATACCATTGAAAAAACATCAAGAAGCCACTATCTTTCAACGAATCCCTGAAAGTTAGGTAGATGATAAAAGTTACGAAAGCGAGTCCTGCCGTGGAAATAAGGTTGATGAAATTATTCGATCCGATGAGTTTTTTCTCTTCATTTTCATTGGCGCCTGACAAAAATCTGATGATTGCTGTCCGGGTGATCCCAAAGCGCAGCATGTCTAAAAAATTCGATGCTGTGATAAAAAGTATCCACTCTCCAAATGTTTCCTGCGGAACCATTCTAACGAGTAAAATGAAGCTTAAAAATGCAAAAACGGCAACAAGGCCGTTGTTTGCCAGCGACAGAAAATTATTGCTGGAAAGGAGTTTTTTCAATAAACCTTTCACCGTTCAATTAGTTTTCTTTAACTTGAATACGAATTCGGGCAGGTAAAGTTAAAAGATGTTTTAACCGGTAAATCGTCCCATCGGTTTTCTGCATCTTAACTCCGTTGATCATTTCTTCAATTGCATAATCTTCGGCTTCATTCAAAATGACCATCGGAGGTTCTTTGGCAAGGTCTTTTACAATTTCAAGGGAGGATGCATCTGCCTTATTCCAACTGTTGGTAGCCTTAACGATGAGAACCGAGGCATCAACCTGCTGGATTAACTCCATCGGAAACGCATGAAAAATAATCGATGGAATTTCGATCAGAATGTAGTCATAGAGGTAATTTTCCCGGCGAAGTATGTTGCTGTCAATCAACTCTCTCAGGTTTTTAACCTCGCTGAAATTATCCTTAATCTGATAGTTATAGGCCAGATTATAATCATTGACTGGTTCGCCTTCTTTGTTATCAGCATAATTCAGCACGATTACCTTTTCGCCATAAGTACGAAGCTTATTGGCAATTTTTGATGTTAGAAATGTTTTACCAACACCTTCCTGGGTGCTAAAAAACAATATCAAATGTGGTTTTTTACTTGTAAACACCGATCCATGAGCAATGCTTCTTTTGATGTTTTGAATGATCATTTCAACCAAACGGTTACTGATAAAGACAGCATCTTTCAGTCTGACATTTGAGCCCAGATAGGGGTACGCTCCAGCAAGTCTGAGACCAATTTGTTCAGCAACTTTATCTGGTTTTTTCAGTGAGGCATCAAAGTATTCCAGTACAAGGATAATGAACAGCACTAGCAGGAAGCCAATCATTGCTGCAGCAACTACGAGGTATTTTGCTTTTGAAGGATTGGCTTGCAGTGGGAAATAGGGTGGATCGACCAATCGGATATTGGTAGCCATTTGAAGATTTTGCTGCCGCATCTTTGCCAGGTTGAGGCTTCTTAACAATTCAAGGTAGGTCTGCTCTGCGATTGTCATCTCACGTTCAATGCGCTTTAACATTGCGCCAAGAGGTGCAAACCGCTGATAGGTTTTTACAAAATCGAGTTTTCTTCTTGCCAATACTACCAAACTAGCCTTAGCCTCCTCGTAAGAGAGGGCGTTTTTTAACCATTCCTCAAGCATTCTGCTGATTGGAATACCTTGGGTTGAATGGTTGTATAAATACAATTGATCCACATAGAGCTTAATCTCATCACGCAGTGCATCAGCCCGGTGTCTCAACATAGAAATTTCATCGCCGATACGCTTGTCGTAGTCTTCAGCCAATTCGTTGATCAGAATCTTTTCGGTAACATCAGCATACTCTTTTCTTCGCTGATTGATCACATCGCTCTTGAGATAAATACTGTCTCGCCTGGTAAGTTTTGTTTCAAGCTCACGAAGGGCTGCTGAAGACTGAGCCATTCTCACCTGCTCATTTTGATAATAAAGGTCGAGGTCTTCCTTTTGAGCGGCGATATATTTGGTTTGCTCCTGATAGTTAATGATATTGTTTTTTCTGTTAAAAATCAGCAGTTTATCTTCAGAAAGTTTTAAAATCCGGTCAGCAGAATCCACTTGCCTTCTAAAATAATCAACCACCATATCGGTTTGATTTTCCTTCAAAAGCTTATAGTTCTTCACAAAAACATGAGCAATAATCTTAAGGGTCTGCTGACATATACCAGGGTCATCAGAAAGATAAACCAATCTTACAAGGTCCGAATTGTTAATCCGGTATATTTGAAGTGACTTGATAGCTTTGATGCTGTAGTGTTTGTCAGCTCCATAATGTAAGAGACCATACACGAAATTGGTATCGCTGGAATTGTAATAATTGGTGATATTCTGAATCGTTTTATTAAAGTCATCCATCTCGATGCCTCTTGGAATGATTGGGTCTTTTTCAAGGTTTTCAACAAAAGTTGCATCCAAAGCAGACGAGGTCGTAGTCGTTGTTTCATATGCGGGGCGTGTAAGAAGATTGTTGAGATACTCCTCACTTTCCTCGAAACTAACTTCCTCACCGGTGCTGTCATAGACCATTTCATCAATCATTGCAAGCTCATCGGGTGTCGAATAACTCGAATTTTGTGCAACGGGTGTTTCAACAACAGTATGTTCGATTACAATTCTTTGTCCGGCACGAAGTTGCTGGGAACCAAGGTCGTTCATTTCCCTCAGTTTGTTCATACTTACACCGTATTTCTTGGCGATTGTCAGAAGCGTTTCACCTGCTTTAACTGTGTGAAAAACTTCTTGTTTCTGTGTAGGTGTAACCGTATTTTGTGAACCGTCATACCCTCCGCTGTCTGACTGAATTGGTTCGTCCTTACTTAATCCTGTAGATGGAGTATATTTTTCTGATGTTGTGTAGCTATATTCGGGTGGCACATCACCGCGTTGGGTGCGCGTTTGAATCTCTTTCTCAAGATTTCTGAGTTCTTTTTCCAGCGCCCTGATTTGGTCTTCTTTTTCGCGTTGGGCACCAGCTTTACCATTTTTAACAACAAGGTCTTTTACATGTTTGGGTATAAACTTTCTAAGCTGGTCGAGATTTTCATTGGAGATATACTGGCTGTTATATTCTTGAAGTGAGAGATTTTGAGCAAGCAGCATAATAGCTGTTTCCACAATTGTTTGCCTTGAGTTGATCAGGTTGATCAGGTTGTCATACTGCGCACTGACACTAAAAAAGTCGGTTGGCCGCTGCGCTGTTGACTCAATGGAATATCCTGTTGTAATACCTGTATAAATAACGGCTTCCGACTCATAGACTTTGTCCTGGTTGCGGGTGAAGTAAAAAACAACAATCGCCAGCAAAATCGGGATGGCAATCAACAGGATGAGGTTGTTGCGAATGATGCGTAAAAATTGAGCTATATCCATAGTGGTTGTTTTCCTGTCTATCTTAATACGTTGATTAGGTTGAAATTAATACCAGTAAGAATTTCGAGAATTCTATAATTCTTGCTAAATTCCGCAATAGCCTGCTGATATTCGATGGCACCTCTGGTTTGAATTTCTTTCAAACGGGTGTATTCTGCTGTTGAAATCTCACCATTCAAAAACTGATTCTGTGCCATTGCCATCTGAATCTCAGTAAACCGCTGGTAATCATTGTATATACGAATATAATTCTGCCATTGTATCATCATGTCATAAGCTTCAATGGTTTGTTGTACGACAAACTGACGATTGATTTCACGTTGAACAAACGACAATTCCTGCCATTTTTTTTGCTTGTTAATCCGATTTCTCCGATCCACTATCGTTGCCAAAGGAAACCTGATGTAAAAACCAATTGCAAAGTTATCACGCAATGAATTCAGGTCGATTCTGAAAGGACTTGCCAAACTTGAAGTTTGAGTATCATGAAAATTCCAAACACCCCAGTTCCAGTCGAGGTTGAAACTGAAGTGCTCCATCCAATAGCGTTGCTGTGTAAGCTGCTCGTAATAATAATAGTCAGCCTTCAGTTCTTCATATCTGACCGAAGGTGAATTGGCAACGGCAGAGTCGATTAATACCCTGATATTTGGCAATCGTTTGGTGATGTCGTCGGTAAGCGGATTGAATAGTTTGGTTGCATCGTCGGAATAAATCTGTGCGGTAACCTTGCCGGACAAAAGTATTGCCAACAAAAAAACGATCATTTGAATGGTTCGGATCCTCATTTATCTTGGTGTTTCCTGATTGTTAAAACCGATTCACAAAACTAACTGCAATGTAGATAGTTTTTTACTGACTCAGTTTCGTGTCACTTTTTTTTTCCCAACAGTGTTATTAACAGTTTTTATACATTTTCTTTTTGAAATAATGCCGGTATAGTTCTCAATATCAGCTTGATATCTCCCCAGAAAGAATAAGTTCTAGCATATTGGTTATCAAGCGCCTTGCGTTCTTCTTCCGACATTGCACCTTTTTTTCCTCTTTTTTCAACCTGCCAAAGCCCTGTTATACCGGCAGGCCCCATGAATCGTTCGCTCCAGTCGTCGGATGTCAGCATTTCTGCTTCATAAAGAGGGAGTGGCCTGTTTCCGACTATTGACATATCACCTTTTAATACGTTGATAAGCTGTGGCAGTTCATCAATGCTGGTATTCCGGATAAATTTACCGACATTGGTTACACGGGGGTCGTCTTTGATTTTAATGAAAGTAGCCGAACCTTTTAGTTTCTTTTGTTCGTAGAACCAATATTCACAAACTTTTTCACCTTCCGCATACAAGGCGGGAGAGCAAAGTTCACCATCGGGTTTGAGAGCGCAGCGCGGACATTTTGCAGCACCGACGATCTCCCTGGGAGTTTCAGCTGCCTCGTACTGGTTAAGGTGTTTTAAACTTTGTAAGGCAGAATCAGCTCCAACACGCATGGAACGTAACTTATAAAAATCAAAAATCCTGTATCCGGTTCCAACCCGCTTGGAAGTGTAATAAACCTTACCTTTCGACTCTAACCTAATGGCAATCATCACAATGATCAGTAGTGGAGAGATTAATGTAAGAGCTGAAAATGATACGACAATATCAAACAATCGTTTATTCCAGGGTATGGAATACTCTCGTTTGGGAGTAGAATCAATTTGATGACCAGTATCAAAATCAAGGTATTTTATCAAAATGTCAATCCGGAAATGAAGATCCTCCACAGAGATATTGCCTTCATAAAAATCATTAACCCTCAATTTAAAAGCTTCCGAAAAAAACTTTTTAGCCGGGTTTTCTGAAAGAATTATGAATGGTTTATTCAAACAGATTTGTTGAGAACGAAGGAGTTTAAAAATCTCGAGTGCATTCATTCCAGGTAAATGCAAGTCGCACAATATCGCATCGATGGCAGCATTCTGCTTGAGAAAGTTGATGGCTGCCAAACTGTTTTCAACCATATTAAAGTTGAATAACTCCGGATTTTCCGACAATTGTCTGATATATCCCGGGTTACCTCCAATGTATAATATGGTATGTGCGCTCATAATTACTTTGGATGATCAACTATTTCCTGGCAAGTAACAATTCGATACGAATACTTAATTCTTCGGGATTAAACGGCTTAACCATATAATCGTTGGCCCCCAACTTGAGACATTTCACTTTTTCCTGACTGCTTTCTATCCCTGAAAGCATAATCAGGGGTATTTCTTTGAAAAATCCACTTGCCCTGATATTCTTGATAAAGTCGTTGCCGTTCATATTCGGCATTTGGATGTCGGCAACTATTAAATCTGGCATGTTCCCTTGTTCAAGCCACTGAACTCCTTCCATTCCGTCATTTTTGGTAATGACTTCATAGGTTTTGCTCAGGAAGTTCTCAAGTAGCATCCGGATGCTTAGTTCATCGTCAATCACCAAAATCTTTTTCTTCATAATGATTCATTTACCAAAATACACATTTTTCAGCTGGCAATCTCCAGTTTACGATAGGGTATGCCTGTTCATAATTCAGCAAATTTAAGTAAATATACCACAAATGATGCAATTTTTTTTTACAATCCATGATTTATACATTTCATCGGCAAAGAGGCCTGTATTGGTAATTTTCTATCAGAAAGTAATTCGATACCTAATCGAAGGATTAATAGCTTATTTTTAATTGTAATCCATTGAAAAATAGATATTTAATCAAACTGACGCCAGAAAGACATGAGAATCCTTGCACTTCATATCAAAAATGCAGAAAAAGTGGGATATTATTTTTCACATAGGTAGTAGAACTTAGTAAAACCAATTGCTTCCAATTAAATTCCAATTTCAGGAATTTTTGTCTTTTTTCGGTATGCCGGATTTGTGAAACCAACGTATAATCTGTATTACCACCACCAATCTAAATAGTCGTACTTTTGGCAAAATTTATTTGACTCACTCGAAAATTTTCACCTGATAGAAATCATTCACCATGAAAGATCTGACCCGGGACAAGGAAGCCAAAGTCCTTTTTCGGTTTACCGTCCCGATGCTCATAGGAAATATATTTCAGCAATTGTACAATGTTGCAGATAGCGTAATTATCGGAAAATTTTTGGGTAATGAGGCCCTCGCTGCAGTTGGAGCAAGTTTTCCGCTCATTTTTACTTTAATTTCTTTGATTATTGGCCTGGCAACGGGCGGAACAATTATTATATCCCAATATTATGGTGCTAAACAACTTCACATGGTTCGTAAAGCGATCGATACTGTTTACATTATCATGTTTGTTGCATCGTTAGTATTGTCAGTAACAGGAATATTGTTGAGTGACTGGATTTTTCGTTTGATAGATTTACCTGAAGATATTATACCACAAGCCGTTACCTATTTTAATATTTATGCACTTGGTTTTGTTTTCTTTTTTGGCTTTCAAGGTACTACCTCAATTCTTCGCGGGCTTGGTGACTCAAAGACTCCGTTATATTTTTTAATCATTTCAACCCTTGTCAACATCATTCTCGACCTACTTTTTGTTGTTGTGTTTGGCTGGGGTATTGAGGGTGTTGCTATTGCTACCATAATGGCACAGGCAGGAGCATTTGTAACACTTATCCTATTTTTAAACAGAAAGCAGGATCTTCTCATTTTCAGGCCACTCAAGATGAGGTTCGACAGAGATATTTTTATTAAAAGTTTTCGAATCGGACTACCGACCGGACTCCAGCAAACTTTTGTGGCTGTTGGGATGCTTGCCTTGTATAAAGTTGTGAATGTTTTTGGCACAACAACTATCGCAGCATACGCAATTGCCATGCGGATAGATTCTTTTGCAAGTTTACCGGCTATGAATTTTTCAGCAGCCTTGTCGTCGTTTGTCGGCCAGAATATCGGGGCTGGTAAACTCGACAGGGTAACAAGGGGACTACATGCCACGTTGTGGATGACTGCCCTGATTGCAGCACTGGTAACAGTGTTGGCATATCTTTTCCCGGTTGGAATTATGGGGATGTTTACCAACGATAGCGGCGTTATTGAAGCCGGCAGAAGTTACCTGTTTATTGTGAGTCCTTTCTACATTTTCTTTTCAACCATGTTCGTTTACAACGGAGTATTGCGTGGAGCCGGCGATACCTTGATACCTATGTTTGTAACATTATTTGCTCTGTGGATAGTGAGAATTCCGCTTTCATGGTATCTCTCAACTTTCATGGGACCTATCGGTATTTGGTGGGGCATACCTATTGCCTGGGCCTTTGGGGCTTTTTTCTCATTCGTTTATTTTCAAACAGGTAAATGGAAAACAAAAAACGTCATACGTAAAAAGTTGTAAGGTCTGCTTTAAACAAGCTTTTGTAACTTTACCAAAATTTTGAAACGAATTACATGATGAAACATTTTACAACAATTTTCGCCGCAGCTATGATGATGCAAGCATGTCAGTTTGAAGACCCAGTGCTTCAATATCCTCAAACCCAACGATCTGATCATAAAGATGTCTATTTCGGAACAGAAGTTGCCGACCCATACAGATGGCTGGAAGACGATAACTCACAAGAAACAGCCGAATGGGTAAGTGCTCAGAATACGCTGACAAATGATTACCTTTCCAAGATAACATTTCGGGAGCCACTGAGACAGCGCCTTGAACAAATTTGGAATTATCCGAAAATTGGTGTGCCTTTTAAAAAAGGAGGAAGGTATTATTTCTTTAAAAATGACGGACTTCAAAACCAAAGTGTTTTGTATGTCCAGGAAAATCTTGAAAGTGAACCAAGAATTTTACTTGATCCAAACACTTTTACCTCTGACGGCACAATTGCACTGGCAGGCATAAGCCCTTCACCTGATGGCCGGTATTTTGCATACTCCATCAGCAGAGGCGGAAGCGACTGGAATGAGATTCTTGTGATGGATCTTACGAATGGGTCAATGTTGCAAGATACCGTGAAATGGGTCAAGTTTTCTGGCATCAGCTGGTTTGGCAACGGATTTTATTACAGTGCTTACGATGCTCCGGCAGAAGGTCAGGCGCTATCCGGTAGCAATGAATTTCACAAAATTAAATATCATCAACTCGGTGCATCAGTCAGCGATGACGTTGTGATTTTTGAAGATAAGGCCAACCCTAAAAGGAATTTCTATGGTTTTGTAACCGATGATTCTAAATTTCTGGTTGTAAGTGAGTCCCAATCAACGAGTGGCAATGCATTGTATGTTAAGTCTTTGGATGATCCAAAATCCGCTTTCGTAAAAATAGCTGATGGTTATGACTTTGATTATAGTGTGATTGATCATCTAAACGGTAAACTCTTGGTTCTTACTACTTTTAATGCACCCATGAAACAACTCGTCCTGATTGATCCGGCTAACCCTTCCTTCGAAAATTGGACAGTAATCATCCCCGAGGCACCTCAGGTGCTTGAATCAGTGAGTCTGGCCGGTGATTTTATTTACGCAGAGTATCTGGAAGATGCCAATAATAAAGGATATTTCTTCGATTATACCGGACGGAAGATTAAGCAACTTGAATTACCAACCCTTGGTACAATCAGCGGCTTCAGCGGTGATAAGGGTGATAATGTGGCATTTTATGGGTTTACATCCTTTACCTTCCCATCAAGTGTATATCAGTTAAATTTAAAGACATCCGAATCATCTGTTTATGCTGCCAGCCAGGTAAGTTTTGATCCTGTTGCATTTGAGACTGAGCAAATTTTCTTTGAAAGTAAGGACGGAACAAAAGTCCCGATGTTCATTGTATATAAAAAGGGTATGAAGAAAAATGGTAACAATCCCTTGCTTTTGTATGGCTATGGTGGTTTTGATGTTTCACTCACCCCTTCTTTCAGCGTTTCGAGGCTTCCATTTCTGGAACAAGGTGGCATCTATGTCTCTGTAAATCTAAGGGGTGGAGGTGAATATGGAAAAAAATGGCATGAAGCAGGGCAAAAACTTAACAAACAAAATGTCTTTGACGATTTTATTTCTGCTGCAGAATATTTAATAGCCAACAAATATACAAAGCCGGAGAAAATAGCCGTCATGGGAGGTTCAAACGGTGGATTATTGGTGGGTGCTGTGATGACCCAACGTCCTGATTTGTTTAAAGTTGCAATTCCAATAGTTGGAGTTCTTGATATGCTCCGGTACCAGAATTTCACCATTGGCTGGGCATGGTCCGGTGATTATGGCCGCAGTGACGACAATGAAGAAATGTTCAGGTATCTTTACAATTATTCACCCTTGCATAACATTAAACAAGGTGTTTCTTATCCGGCCACACTTGCCATTACAGCAGATCATGACGATAGGGTGGTGCCTGCACATACCTTCAAATTCATGTCGGAACTGCAACACAAACAAACTGGCAAAAATCCAGTTCTCGTTAGAATTGAAACAAAAGCCGGACATGGAGCAGGTAAGCCAACATCAAAAATGATAGAGGAAAATGCTGATATGTACAGCTTTATCATGAAAAATCTCGGAATGAAGCCGAAATTCTGATCATCGATACCGGCATCATGATTTAAATGATCTTGCATGCCGGTTTTTTTTTATGCTGTTTAGTTTATTTTAGCGTCTTCCTTTTAATGGCTTCCTGCAGGAACTTTTCGGCTATTTTAGCTGAGAGTGTATCATTGTAATCTACCCATTCAGGATGCCATTGCACGGCAAGCATAAATGGAAGCTGTTGATCAGCTCTTGTTATGGCTTCTATTAAACCATCATTGCTATGGGCGATCGCCAGTAATCCAGGCGCCAGCACATCGATTCCCTGATGATGGTTGGAGACAACAGGATAGGGATTATTATTAACAAAACCTGCAAGAATCGATGCGGGTTGCAGTTCAACCGGATGTGTTGACCAGTCTTCTGCGCCAACCCGGTGCAGCTCTCCTGAACCCTTATCCTGAGGTAGATCAATGTATAGTGTTCCTCCTTCCAGTACATTAATCATTTGGAGTCCGCGGCATATTCCCAATACAGGCAACTGCATTTCTTTTGCTTTCTTGTACGCAATTGTTTCATAGGCATCGCGTTCACGGTCAATAAATCCACAGCGCGTGGTGTCAGCTTCTTTGCCATAAATTCCCGGGTAAATATCTGCCCCGCCTGTTAAAAGCAAGGCATCACAGTAAGCCATCGTATCAGCAACCTGTTGTTCACTCAGACCAGTAAGAATTATAGCATGAAACGGATATCCTTGAGCTTTCAGCCAATCAGAATAAAGATGTTCAGATTTTCTTTCTCTGGAAAAGGCAATTGTTACTATTTCATCTTTATTGGTTTCCTGGCATGAAACCAAACCGGCAATTAATGCAAATGTAAGTTGGATTAGTAAGGTGCGTTTTGTTTTCATATCAGGATCATTTTATATCGCCAAGAATCAATGGAAGTCCGTCGGCACTGTTCCCGATTATCACGATTTTTGTATTCGGGGACTCAGCCAGTTTCAATGTTGCCTCAATGCCTTTTTCGCGAAGGATTTTGTCGGTGTTACTGGCACTAAGTATGCTATTTGCTTTTGCTTTTCCCTCAGCATCAATACGTTGTCTTTCGGCTTCCTGCAGTGCTTTTTCAAGCTTGAATTCATATTCAAGAGCTTCCTGTTCTTGCTTTAACTTACTTTCAATGGCCATTTTAATAGTTGGTGGCAACGTAACCGAGCGAATGAGAACCTGATTGAGTTGAACATGTTTTTCATCGAGGATTTTCTTTGTTTCATCAAAGATTTCAACCTGAATCGCATCTCTTTTTGTTGAGTAGATCTGTTCAGGAGTGTAGCGGCCAACTACACTTCGGGCTGCAGAACGCAAAGCAGGGATCATGACCCTTTGAACATATTCTGTTCCAATTTCCCCATGAAGTTTGGCAAGATCAGAGATTGTGGGTTGATACCATGCGGAAAAATCCACATTGATCTCAAGCCCGTTGGAAGATAATACATTCATTCCCTCTGCAATTTCCTGTTGCCGGGTTTCATAAATATACATACTGTTCCAGGGTAATTTTACGTGTAGCCCTTCGCCATAGGTTTTATTCATCTGAAGTCCACCTCCAAAAAGCCGGAACAAAACACCTCCATGACCAGCTGGAATAGTGACTGTCATACTGGTCCAAAAAATGATGAAAAAAATAATTATTGCTACAGGAACAATGATTTTCAACCAGTTAAATTGCGGGAAGGGATTGTTTCCCATTTTGTTAAAGTCATTCATTTGGATATTTTTTAAGGTGTACTTTCAAGATCAATGAGCCATAATTCGTTAGTATTTTCGTCCTCTTTTTGAAGAATTGCAGCCATATATAGTCCATTCGGCGACCAGGCAATGGATGTTATCGACACGCTTGTTTGAAGGACTTTTTCAACCAAACTTCCGTCGGTCTTTAGAACAAAGATATATGAGGAAGAACCACTTTTGGCAATGCAGGCAAATTTTGTTGCTGAAAGTCCCCATTTCGCACCGCTGAGCTCAACAGTATCTGATCGAATTTGGCTAACACAGCTGCCATCCCAACGACAAATACCAATGCCTCGCTTCGATTCATAACTTTCCGGAATCGTATAACTTAGATACGCTGATTGTGGCGACCATGAAAGTTCCTTGCCTGAAGATGAGTGACAATTGATTACGTTCAGGTTGTCGTATTTGAGGTCGTAAGTCATCAGATGATTGTGGTCATTTTTATTTACCTTACCATAGAGTGCCAGGAGGTTGCCATAATTGTTAAGCGCTGCTTCCTCCATTTGGCTTACTCTGTTGGACAGGATTTGCCAATGTTTTGCCAATTTGGAAGTGCCACATTCTGTCAGCTTACCTGTTACATCAATCAGCATGAATTTGTTTTCTGCTGTAAGGAAAAAGCGGCCTGCTCTACATCCAGTTGAAGTTGCTTGCTTAATTTGATCAGCCAGACTTAAATGATAGACAAATCGACCAGAATCATTTTCTGCAACGAAATAGAGCATAGGCAAGTGAATGTCAAAGCCAGGATAATTGACGTTCTGAAATTGCCCTTCAATAAGTTTTAGGTTGTAATCAGATTGAATCTGCGCCTGAAGACTGAAAGTAAAAGAGTGTAAAAGAAACAGGACAATTTTTAATCTAAGTCTCATTGCCTGGGAGATTGGTTTCGATTTGAAAACAGCCAGGGCTGCAATTCTTTTTCCAGAAAAACATAATCCCAGGCGTTGTGGTTAACTCCTGGATAAGTGGTGAATTTTGGACGTCCACCTTCTTTTTCAATACTTTGCACCATTTTAACCGAAAGCTGCATCGGTACCACAGCATCTACTTCACCATGAAAAACCCATAAGGGTACCTTTTGTGCAAAAGGTGCGACAGCATCCGGATTTCCGCCACCACAAATCGGAAAAGCTGCAGCAAAAACATCTGGCCGACGATAAAGTAGCTCGAACGTACCCATGCCACCCATCGATAAACCACCAACATACATTTGTTGATTGTCGAGCCATGAAGTTTTACCAAGACTGTCCAGCATCAGTAGGAGTAAAGACATAGCTTTTGTTGGCTCAAGTCCGGGTTTGAAGTCGAAACTTCGACTTCCATCAGGTTGATATTCAAACTCGACTCTTGCCCAATAATCGTTGGTCGGACATTGCGGAAAGATCACAACAGCAGGATATTGAGCCCGGATTGCAGAATCTCCAAAGAAATTCTTTCCATGAACAAGTTGTTTTTCGTTGTCATTTCCCCTTTCGCCAGCTCCATGAAGGAAAAGAATCAAGGGATATGACTTTTCAGGATGAAAACCATCAGGGTAAAAGATACGATACGGAAGTGTATCACCCTGATAAATAAAATGTTCTTTAGCAAACTCCTGAGCAGAAATTTTCTGCCCCTGGAGCAAAATCAAAATTAAAAAGAGGAAGGTGAAAATATTTCTCATGATTTTTTTAACAAAAATAAGCAAGGTAAGTCAGCTATTAATGGTAAAATAAAAGAATTTTGCGAACCTGAATCTAAAACCAATGAATTGTTTGCTTGATAATTGTCATTTTAAGGCCGCATATTTTTGAAATCAATCAAAAGGTTATAACTTTGGCCATTCAAGTTTAAACAAAATCACAAACAATGAGTGTACTCGTTAATAAATCCTCCAGGGTAATTGTACAAGGATTTACCGGTTCCGAAGGAACATTTCATGCCGGGCAAATGATTGAATATGGCACCAATGTCGTTGGTGGTGTTACACCCGGAAAAGGTGGCATAATGCACCTCGATCGCCCGGTTTTTAATACTGTTGCCGATGCTGTAAATCAGGCAGGAGCTGATACCAGCGTTATTTTTGTCCCGCCTTCATTTGCTGCTGATGCAATTATGGAAGCAGCAGCTGCTGGAATTAAGGTTATTGTTTGTATTACCGAAGGCATTCCAACAGCTGATATGGTGAAAGTAAAAGAATTTTTAAAAGGATACTCAACCCGGCTTGTTGGTCCAAACTGTCCGGGTGTTATTACTCCAGGCGAGGCAAAAGTCGGTATCATGCCAGGTTTTATCCACAGCAAAGGCAGGGTAGGCATCGTTTCCAGATCAGGAACGCTCACCTATGAAGCAGTTGATCAGTTAACCAAAGCAGGACTTGGTCAAACAACGGCTATTGGCATCGGAGGTGATCCGATCATTGGCACTACCACACGCGATGCTGTTGAACTGTTGATGAATGATCCCGAAACTGAAGGCATCGTAATGATTGGCGAAATTGGTGGAAGCATGGAAGCTGATGCTGCCTATTGGATCAAAGAAAATGGTACAAAACCTGTTGTTGGTTTTATTGCGGGAGCAACAGCTCCTAAAGGTCGTACGATGGGTCATGCCGGTGCCATCATCGGTGGCAAAGCTGATACTGCAGAGGCAAAGAAAGAAATTATGACAGAATGCGGCATTCATGTTGTTGATTCTCCCGCCGATATCGGAAAACGCATGCGCGAATTGCTACCCTAAACCAAATCCTAAACTACTTCAGAAGAGACCCGCTGCAGGCGGGTTTTTTCGTTTTCATTGATTTAATTCAAATCAGATGGGATTCGCAGAGGAACGAAAGATGGAAAATCATCTTGTTGGAATAATTAAACGAGGTTTGAAATTAGATTTTCCATCAGTCATATTCCATCATTTAATCATTAAATACATATTAATGAATTGATTATCTAGAATAACTTAATCAGATATCAATTTTTTTTAGAAAAAAAGTTCAGATTGTTTGTAGGTAATCAAAGTTGTAGTATATTTGCACACCCAAAACGAGGGAGTTTAGCTCAGCTGGTTCAGAGCATCTGCCTTACAAGCAGAGGGTCGGGGGTTCGAATCCCTCAACTCCCACTGAAAATCAAAGGGTTACGGTAAATAATTACTGTAATCCTTTTTTCATTTGCGCAATATTTGTACAAAAATGGGTCAGAAAAAAGCCGCCCAAATTTCTCTGGACGGCTGAAAGTGCAAGCAAAGATTTTTAAACGGCGACTTCTTCTAACAAGTGTTTCATGATTTCAATTTGTTATGCAATAATATCTTCCTTTGTTCCAACCGTTGTTCAGTTTCATAACATCACATTGTTAAAATAATTTATTGATTTACTCAGGTTCTGAAGAAAATTACTAAGTACATCAATATCAATAAATAAAGCCTGAATTATACGCTTAATGTGCAGGCATTTGCATCCATTCAGTACTAAAGGCTAGTATCTTCGTCAAAATTCAAATCCGGAATTGATTGAATAAGCTTCGTTAGTTTTTTTTAGCTGCCAAGACTGTGAAGAAGGCGAAAAGGACGCAAATGGCTGGCGCATCGTTGTTTAGGATAGGCGAACGAAACGGTTAGAAATCTTTAATTTCTATGTGTTCTCTGCGCTTTCTTCGCGGCCATTGCGGTTAAGCTTTCTTTTCGGTTGATACGAATTCAAAAACTTTTCACCTTGTGACAGTAGGATGAAAAAATCGCTTCATTACATTTGGGGAGTTTATCAGCATCCCCTAACTATTTGGATTTTAATATCAAAGCATTCGCCGACCTGTGTGAAGTTTTACACCCATACTTACACAAAATATGAATAATATCGCATTGAAACAGCAATAATTGCTTGAAATAGAAAGAAGGTGAAATTCATGAGCACTTGGCAGACCATAAAGTTCAACCTATCCGACTAACTTATAATTTCATAACGAATCTAAACAGGGATAAAAGAAAAACCACTTACATTTGTAAAATGTAAGTGGTTAATTTTGTGTGATTTGTCCGGGATTCGAACCCGGGACCCTTTGCTTAAAAGGCAAATGCTCTACCTGCTGAGCTAACAAATCAATTAAATTGGAGGTGCAAAAGTAGACAAAATTCTAATACAGACAAGCTTTTAGGGTAATTTTTTATCTATTCGAGAATTCCCTTTCCATGCCGTGTGATAACAACTTCACTACCAGTACAATCTATTATCGTACTAGGCTGGTTTCCGCCATGACCAGCGTCAATAACAATATCGACCTTGTCTTTAAACTTTTCGTAGATAATCTCAGGATCAGTTGTGTATTCAAGAATTTTATCATCATCCAGAATGCTGGTTGACATAACAGGGTGTCCAAGTTCTGAAACGATTAGTTGAATGATTGGTTCGTTTGGGATTCGGATCCCAACTGTCTTTTTTTTGCTTTGAAAAAGTTTTGGAATATTACTGTTGGCCTCTAAAATAAATGTAAAAGCACCTGGCAAGTTTCTTTTCATCATTTTGAAAACATCATTCTGAATTGGTCGAGTAAACTCGGATAGCATACTTAAGTTGTTGAAAATAAAGGAGAAATTGGCACGTTCTTTTTTTATTCCCTTGATTTGCGCAATTCTGTCAACAGCCTTTATTTGGTGTATGCTGCATCCCAATCCGTAGACCGTGTCGGTTGGAAAAATGACCAGACCCCCTGACAATAAACAGTCGATGACCATTTTGATGTGTCGGGGCGATGGATTCTCAGGGTAGATTCGTAAAAGCATACATCATGAAATAGGTACGCAAAAATAGCTTATTTATACCAATTTCATAAAACCAAGAATAATTGAAACTTAAAGATAGTTTTGCTTATAAATCATTGTTCCTGACCAGAAGATAATAATCGTTTTCAATGGATGCATAACCCTGATCATAAACAAAAAAGTAAGTTCTGTTATCCCTTGTAACATAAATACTTGTGAAATACTTGAAAAGGAAACCCTCCTTTTCAAGAATGGTTTTTTTAACTTTGGTTTTGCCGTCCGGGTTTAACTTTAACAGAATGCCCCGGTTTTTCTTTAGGGTGTTGTTGATAAGACGAATACTTTCGTTACCTTCTGCATGTAATTTCTGATAATGGGCCGATCTGCATTGATCGTTGCAAAACTTCTTATCGGCTCTCCCAATCAGTGGCTCACCACATTCCTGACAATTTTTTGTCATTGTTTACGGTTATTGTTACTTGCAAAAATAAAAAAAGCCCTCATTCTGAAGGCTTTTTTTTACAACTCAGGTATCAATTATTTTTTAATGACTTTCTCAATTTGTTTTTGACCGCTCTGTGTAATCTCGATTAGATATAAACCCTTGCTTAAATTATTTATGGCAATTCTACTGCGTAAAGTTTCAACATTGGATTCAAGCAGGGTTTTTCCTGACAAGTCAAGCAGTTTGATAACAGAGCCAACAGCTGCATCAACGAAAATATGATCAGTTGCCGGATTGGGATAGACGTTGGTGTTCTTGGCCAACTGATTTTCAACACCACTCAGAAGCGTAATCGTGAACGCTTCTGCCAACACAAGGTTATTCACATTGACATCATAAATGCCGGTTGTAGCCGAAACCGGAATTGCAAATGTTGCTGTCAGCGAATTATTTGAATTCACGGTTACATTAGTTGCTTCGATGTTCACCGCTGACAAATGAGTGAGTGAAACTGAAGGAGAAGACCCAACCCAAAAGGTATTCTGAGCGCTGATTTCCACCGTTACCAATTCACCTTGAGCGGCAGTATTTGGTACAATAGCCACCAAAGAAGGAATGAGTTCAATAATTGTAAAGGAAGACAGAAGTGTTAAATCATCAACCATCACATCATAACTACCGGGTGAAGCATCAGGAGCAAAGGTAAACTGTGCTTGCAACTGCGAATTGGAGTTAACAATCGTTGTAATAGCATTAATGAAGTTAGAGGTACCTGATTTCCTTAGTCTTACATTAGGAGTAGTTCCTGTCCATGAAGTATTTGTCCCGGTAATTGTAAGCGTTGGATTACTTCCTTGGCTGGCTTGAGATGGATCGACAGAGGCCAGTGCTGCCGGTGCTGCAGCATTAACAAAAAGACTGGTGCGGTAAATCACATCACCTGAGGTGTTTCCGTTTCCATTCGCAGCATTGAGAGCTGCATAAAAGCGAACTTGTCCAATGTCTGATGCAGGTGCCGTCCAGTTCATTGTCCAGCTGACAGTTCCACCGGAAGGAGCGGTGCCACCGCTTGTATGTGTAACTGCTTTATTCTGATTTGTGAGCTTTGTCCTGCCTGCTTCAGTAATTGAAAAAGTCCCAACCTTTTGTCCGCTACTGTTTTCAGCAGTGAGTTCAAAGCCAAATTTGGAAACGCCACTGTGTGTACCATTTAATGTGATTTGATAAGTAGCTCCGGGTGTATATCCGGCAGCAGGGATGTTACTGCTGATCCAGCCACTTTGTTCTACAGCAGTACCTGTATGACATGCGGTACAGGTCTGATTGTTGTCACCCGGACTGCCACTTCGTCCACCCGGGCTGCCACTACTACTGGCTATCAGGAATAAAATTGTTGGAAAAAAGAGTAAAACAGCGAATACTTTGTAAAGAGGTTTCATAAACTTTTCAATATGGTTTTTTACTATTTAGATTGGGTCTAAATTACAACAAATCAAGTTCGAAAAAGGTATACAAAAAAGTTTATGAAAAAATTAACACTACTGCCTAATCTGTTTACTCAGGTTTATTAGTATAACAGCTTAGTAGTGTGGAGTTTAAAAAGATGTCACTACATTTTCTCAGGCATACCAACCCCGATCAGTCCACCGGCATGTTTCAATGTTTTAGCGACGAGGAGACAGAGTTTAATTCTCAGTGACCTGTTATGTAAGTTATTCTCTTTCAAAATGTTGATTGTTTGATAGAAATGATTGAATTCTTTAGCAAGTTCAAAAATAAAGTTGGCAATCAGGGCAGGGCTTAGTTGTTCCCCGGCCTGAACAACAACTGAGGGATAATGATGAATGAGCTTGAGAAGATGTTTTTCATGTTGATTTAATTCAAATACTTGGGTTTTGGAGAGGAAGTCGATGTCAGACTCTTCAGCTTTTCGAATTATTGACCGTATCCGTGCGTGGGTATATTGGATAAAAGGTCCGGTATTACCATTGAAATCAATAGATTCGGCAGGATTGAACAACATTGTTTTTTTAGGATCAACCTTAAGCATAAAATACTTAAGGGCACCAAGACCAATTTGATGATAAAGCTCGTCGGCAGCCTGTTCGGACAGTTGGCTTGCTTTGCCTAACTCCTCTGTTTTTTGCCTTGCTGTTTGAATCATTTCATCCATAAGGTCATCGGCATCTACAACTGTACCTTCGCGTGATTTCATTTTGCCCTGAGGCAATTCAACCATGCCATATGAGAGATGTTCGATATCATTTGCCCAGTCTCTTCCAAGTTTTTTAAGAATTAATTTCAAAACATCGAAATGATAATTTTGCTCATTACCAACAACATAAATCATTTTTTCAGGATTATAAATGTTATGTCGTTGTTCAGCAGTTCCCAAATCCTGGGTCATATAAACTGAGGTGCCATCAGATCTGAGCAGCAGTTTTTCGTCCAAACCATCAGCTGTAAGATCGCACCAAATGCTTTTATCTTCCTTATGAAAGAGGACACCTTTACTCAAACCTTCCATGACGATGGATTTTCCCAATAAGTAGGTATCTGACTCGTAGAAAAACTGGTCAAAGTCGACACCCAAACGACGATAAGTGATATCAAATCCATCATAAACCCAATCATTCATTTTTTTCCAGAGCGCGATGGTTTCTTCATCGCCTCCCTCCCAAAGCCGGAGCATCTGCTGTGCTTCAAGCATCAATGGAGCATTTTTAGCAGCCTGTTCGGGTGATTCACCTTCCGCAACAAGCGCAGCTGTTTGCTCCTTGAGTGCTTTGTCAAATCTGACGTACATTTCGCCAACCAATTTATCACCTTTCAAACCAGCTTCTTGTGGTGACTGATTGCTCCATTTTTGCCATGCCAACATTGATTTGCAAATGTGAATGCCTCTGTCGTTTACCAGGTTGACTTTTGTTACCTGATACCCATTGGCTTTTAAAATTTCGGCCACACTCCATCCGAGAAGGTTGTTTCGTATATGTCCTAAATGGAGTGGCTTATTTGTATTTGGAGAAGAATACTCAACCACAATGTGTTTGCCGATATTAAGTTGATTGCTTCCAAAGTCTTCTTTTTCAATAACTTGCTCAATAAATTGAAACCAATATGTCTGATTGATATGAAGATTAAGAAATCCTTTAACCACATTGAACCCAACAATCAATGGATGGTTTAAAACCATTTTTTCGCCGATTACCTGTCCCATTACTTCCGGGTTCATTTTCAAGTCCTTGGAGAAAGGGAAAATTACGATCGTAAAATCTCCCTCAAACTCGGGTCTGGTTTTTTGAAAATTGACGTACTGCAGATCGGGATTGCGGTTGTAGGATTTTTGAAAAGCATCAGTAAAAGCTTCGACGAGAATGGTTTGGAGCATAAGGCGTTTTGCAGATTATATGATGGTGCAAAATTAGAAATTTTCGCTATACATGACTAATTTGAATCTTATCGCCCGGCCACAGCTGGTTAGAGGACAAAAGGAGAGGATTTGTTAGTTTATTTGCGGTAAAAATTTACTAAAAATAAAATATTGTTATTTTTTTAACAGTATAAACTACACGTTTTCAATTAAATAAAAAAATGTTTAGTTTTTCGTTCATAGAAATGGTTCGATACTGAACATAAAAAAATTACATTTGCGCATCAAAACCTATCTTTTAACCTAAAAAGTGTTTTATGAAGAAAAACGTAATTATTATAGGTGCAGCCGGAAGAGACTTCCACAATTTCAACACCTATTTCAGAGGAAATGAACTTTACAATGTTGTCGCTTTTACGGCAGCACAAATTCCGGACATTGATGGAAGGAAATATCCTGCAGCATTGGCAGGTGAATTGTATCCGGCTGGTATTCCCATCTATGCTGAAAGTGACCTTCCCCAACTGATCAAAGATTTAAAAGCTGATTATTGTGTATTTTCATACAGCGATGTCACCTACCAGAAAGTAATGAGTGTGAGTGCGATCGTAAATGCTGCCGGTGCAAATTTTATGCTTCTGGGACCCAATGACACTATGGTTAAAAGCACCAAACCGGTGATTTCGGTTGGTGCCGTCAGAACTGGTTGTGGTAAAAGCCAAACTTCCCGTAAAGTGATTGAATATCTCATGGAAAAAGGTCTTAAAGTTGTTGCCGTTCGGCATCCAATGCCTTATGGCGACCTGGTAGCCCAAAAGGTACAGCGCTTTGCCAGGGTTGAAGACCTTGAACTTCATAAATGTACAGTTGAAGAAATGGAAGAATACGAACCACATGTAGTTCGTGGAAATGTAATCTATGCAGGCGTCGATTATGAAGCAATTTTGCGTGCCGCCGAGCAAGATCCTGATGGTTGTGATGTTATTTTGTGGGACGGAGGAAACAATGACTTTCCGTTCTATACCCCAGATCTAAGCATCACCGTGGTTGATCCACATCGTCCCGGTCATGAATTAAGCTATTATCCCGGAGAGGTTACTTTAAGAATGGCTGATGTTGTGGTTATCAACAAGATGGATAGTGCCGGACCGGAAGCAATTCAAACAGTACGTGAAAATATTCAAAAAGTGAATCCAAAAGCAGTCGTAATTGACGGAGCTTCACCTATTAAAGTTGATGATATGTCGATCATCAAAGGCAAAAGAGTACTTGTTGTTGAAGACGGCCCGACACTTACCCATGGCGAAATGAAAATTGGCGCCGGCACTGTTGCTGCTCAGAAATTTGGTGCTGCCGAACTGGTTGATCCTAGGCCATATCTCGTTGGTAAACTGGCTGAAACCTTCAGTATTTATCCGAATATTGGTACCCTGCTCCCGGCTATGGGTTATGGTGAACAACAATTGCGCGATCTTGAAGCCACCATCAATAATACTGACTGCGATTCTGTTGTCATTGGCACACCGATCGACCTTAACCGCATTGTGAAGATCGAAAAACCAAACACCAGGGTTTATTATGATCTTCAGGAAATAGGCTATCCAAACCTTGATCAGGTTCTCATTGAATTTGTGCAAAAGCATCATTTAGTATAGTCATATTCAGCTTTATTATCTCAGGAGGCCGTCGGAATTCAGCGGCCTCTTTTTTATTTATCCTGATAATTCGATTTTTCGACTCTTTAATAATCTTTGGAGAACCATCATTTTTCGTAATTTTGTCAGAGTTATACAGAATTCAATTAATTTCTAAATAATTGATATGAAAGTAGATAATGTACTTCAGATTTCAAAAAGTGTTCATTGGATAGGTGTGCTCGACAAGGATCTCGTGACATTTGATGTGGTAATGGAAACTAAATATGGTACCACTTACAACAGTTACTTTATCGATGCCCCGCGTAAAACAGTGGTTGAAACGGTCAAGGAAAAATTCTGGCCTGAATATGAAGCCAAGCTTCGCAGTCTTGTCAAGCCTGAGGATATCGAGTACATTGTTATGAACCATACTGAACCTGATCATTCCGGTTGTGTTGGCAAATTATTGGAGATTGCACCAAAAGCTGTTATAGTTGGCACGGGCAATGCCATCAGATACCTTAAAGACCTAACCACTGTTCCATTTAACAGTATCCAGGTAAAAGATGGTGACGAACTCGATCTCGGAGATCAGGTCTTAAGGTTTATCAGTGCCCCAAATCTTCATTGGCCCGACACTATGTATAGTTATCTGGTTGAGGAACAAATCCTTTTTACTTGTGATTCATTTGGTGCACACTATGCTGACGATCGCATGTTTGATGATTTGGTTGGCGATTGGGATGAAGCTTTCACCTATTATTTTGATGTGATTCTGAAGCCATTCAGCAGATTTATGTTGAAAGCCATCGAACGAATCCGGCCGCTGGCAATCGATGTCATTTGCACAGGTCATGGTCCGATTTTACGATCTACCTGGCGAAAATATGTTGATCTTTCTGAGAAATATGCCCGGGAAGCCCTCGATTTACCACAGAAAACAAGGGTTTATATCCCTTACGTGTCTGCTTATCATAAAACTGGTGCTTTGGCTGAAGCTATCGCCAAAGGATTGAAATCGAATCCTGGAATCGAAGTCTATCTTGATGATATTGAGCACACAAGTCTCGGTGAGATCGATATGCAGATAGCAATGGCTTCCGGTCTGATTGTTGGTTGCCCGACAATTAATCAAAATATTTTACTTCCGGTTTACAGGCTTTTTGCGGTAATCAGTCCCTTACGCGACAAGGGTAAACTTGCAGGTGGATTCGGATCGTATGGCTGGAGTGGGGAAGGGATGAAAATAATCAGAACAAACCTTGAGAATCTTAAACTTCAATACACTGAGGATGATGTGTTTGTTAAATTCTCACCCGACGGAAATGATTTGGATAGGGCTGAAAATTATGGCAAAAGATTTGGGAGTCTTCTGCTGAGACAGCCCTGAAAATTTGATTCAAAAACACCCGACTGCTTATGACGAATACCACAAAAAACATACTTGGATTTTTGATAGCACTCGTAGTGTTAAGCTCTTGTAGTGTGGAAAAAAAAGTTGCAAGACAGTTTACTCATTATGCTGACAGTATTGCCGTTATGGTTATGTTTACACCTGATGTGTTACTAACAAATTCGAAGAATTCTCAGCTAGAGGGTAGTTTTTATTACCGTGAGGCTAATGAAAATCCCGATTTGTTGAAAGAAAGTTACCTTTTGCCATTATTTTCTGATGATTCGTTGTTACTGCCTTTTAAAAAGGCCTACTTAAGGGAGTTGATGCAGTATAAGCTGAAAGTCTATGATACTTCGAACATGGAGCAGTTTATGCAACTTACAGGACGACAGTATTTTATACAGCTTGCACAACTAGAATTCCAGGAATATCTGACAAGTTATGAAGATGCTATAACGGTCGGTGAGCAGGTGTATACCAAAACATTTTATCTCAACGGAATTAATTTTGGAAGTTGGTTCGAACTCAGCGCTGTGAATGGGGGAGATGGTGAAAAAATCCCTGTTTTGTTTGCCACCCATGATTTAACTGACAGGTGGAATGGTTATTTCACTCAAAAGTTTTTGACTGGAGAAGTTGAATACCGCTTACAGCTTGATTCAATTACAGCAGGTGATGTCAAAGCCTTTGTTTCCTATCTTGGTCGTTTATATGCAGCTTATACTTTTGATTATCTGATGAATAGAGAAATCAATAGAAAAGTACCGATATCCGAACGAAGCCAGTTTTATTACCGTTTCGATCCTTACAGGGAAGTTATTTTCATGACAGAAGAAGACAAATTCACCGAATTGGATTAATCATTGTCCCTTAAAAGTTCGGGTCTTCGTTGTGCTGTTCTCTCCAATGCTTTCTCATACTTCCACGCGTCGATTTTTTTATCATCACCGCACAACAAAACAGCCGGCACCTCCCAGTTATTGTAGACCCTTGGTCGGGTATAAACCGGAGGTGAAACGAGTCCATCCTGAAAGGAATCAGACAAGGCCGAAGTCTCATCATTCAATACGCCGGGTATGAGTCTGATAATGCTGTCGGTTAGCACCGCTGCTGCCAGCTCGCCTCCTGAAAGTACGTAGTTTCCAATGGAAATCTCTTTAGTAATCAGATGCTCTCTGATTCGTTCGTCGATCCCTTTGTAATGGCCGCAAAGCAAAATGAGGTTCTCACAAAGTGACAATTGATTGGAAATGGCCTGATTTAGTAAAAGGCCGTCAGGGCTCAAATAGATTATCTCCTCATAAGTACGTTGTGCTTTGAGGCTTGTAATGCAACGGTCTACAGGTTCAATCATCATCACCATACCCGCTCCGCCTGAAAAGGCATAGTCGTCAACACGTTTGTGCTTGTCGGTAGTAAAGTCTCTAAGCTGATGTATATGGATGCTTACCAATCCTTTGGAAAGTCCGCGTTTGATGATTGATTCGGAAAACGGTCCCTGAAACATTTCAGGAAAAATGGTAATTATATCGATTCTCATTTAAGAAATCCAGTTTGTTTTAAGGTTCATAAATTCTTTGATGCCAGCAAAAGAAAGCTCTTTACCAAAACCGGAATTTTTGATTCCTCCGAAGGGAATCCTTGGATCACTCTTTACCAGGCTGTTGACAAAAACGGCACCGACATCCAAAAGGGGCATCATCCGGCGCGCTTTTTTAAGATCGGTTGTCCAGATACTCGCTCCAAGACCAAAACGGGTGTCATTGGCAATTTTAATTGCTTCATTTTCAGAACTAAACGGAACAGCAATCATAACAGGTCCAAATGTTTCGTCATCATAAACCGGCATACCAGGTTTCACATCGATTAACAAAGTCGGCAAATATATCTCAGGGTAGATAGGATGCCTTTGACCACCAACAACGCATTTGGCACCCATTTCCACTGATTTTTGTACCTGAAAAGCTATCTTGTCGGTAAGATCCGGTCGGGCCATTGGCCCCAGATCCGTTGTGGGGTCGAGTGGATTGCCTGCAACTAGCTTTGCCAGAATATTTTTTTGATATTCAACAAAATAATTAAAAATACGATCCTGAATAATAAATCTTTTCGCTGCTATGCATACTTGTCCGGCATTCATCATTCTTGAAATCAATCCTGTTGTACAACTTTTGTCAAATTCTGCATCCTCGAAAACGATAAAAGGATCTGAACCTCCCAGTTCTAATACAACTTTTTTAAGGTATTTTCCCGCTAAGGAAGCGACAGCTTTTCCGGCAGTCTCACTGCCGGTAAGGGTGACACCTTTGACTAGAGGATGGCTGATGACCTCTTCTGACCTGTCGGCCTGGATAGTCAATTCAGTGAAAACACCACTTGGATAACCAGCGGCATGAAATGCTTTGGAAATGGCTTGTGAACAGCCAGTTACATTTGGTGCATGTTTCAGGATAACAGTATTGCCAGCCGTTACCGTTGGAATTGAAAAACGGAATACCTGCCAAAAAGGGAAATTCCATGGCATAATGGCAAACAGGGGTCCGAGTGGTTCGTAGGTTAATTTGACTTCAAAAGCTTCGCTTGAAATGAATTCATGCGGCAAACTAATGGATTCCGGCTGTGCATAATGGCTGCATAACCATATACATTTTTCTATTTCGGCTATTGCTTCTTTGATCGGTTTGCCCATCTCGATTGTTATTAATTTTGCCAGACCCTCTTTTTCATCCCTCAGAACTTTTGAGAGGTTAGAAGCAAACTGACATCGGTCCGCTGCAGGAAGTTCATGCCATTTAAGGAAGCTTTGATAGGAATTATAAATTTTTTCACGCACAGCAAAACTTTCGTCCTGATCGTATACCGCGATTAATTCTTGCGTAAATGGATTGATACTCAGTAGTTTTTCCATAGAAATCGTCTTGAAATGCAGGAAATTGAATGAAATCGAAAAACACCTGTCCGAAAAGCGCTATTTTTATGCCAAATTTAGAGATTAATTGAATGCTGCTTATGTTTAAATCAAAGATGTTTTTCCTGATTCTTCTGCTTCAAGGATTAACAGTCGCTGTGATTCCGCAATCGCATAATTATTTTATTCCACGGAATATTCAAAAAACCTATCATAAACAAACCCGGCAACCAATTGGTTTACCTGGAGTTAATTACTGGCAAAACAGGGCTGATTACCAAATTGAAGCTGAAATTGACCTGGAAACAAGTCTTTTGTCGGGTGAAGAATCAATAAACTATTTGAATCAAAGTCCTGACACACTTGATCGTTTGGTTTTTAATCTGTATCAGGATATTTTCAGGAAAGGAAACAGCCGTGACTGGGATCTGGGAAAGGAAGCCGTTAATGATGGTACTGAAATTCAATCATTAACCATTAATGGTATAGAAGTAGACTTTGACAACCGAAAGCAAGTTAGCCGACAGGGCACAAAACTTGTCGTTAGTCTCGATCATCCAATCAAACCTAAATCAGCAAACGAAATAAAAGTTAGCTGGAAGTTACAGATACCTGATAAAAGGACTGTACGGATGGGGAAATACAGCGATTCGATCATGTTCGTAGCTTATTGGTACCCGCAAATAGCTGTATATGATGACATTGATGGATGGGACATGATTTCATATCAAGGCAGCGTTGAGTTTTACAATGAATTCGGAAATTTCGATGTAACCCTTCATACATCATCTGATGTTGTCGTTTGGGCAACAGGAATGTTGCAAAATGGTGCCGATATTTATGATACCGGTGTGTGGACTCGCTATCAGGCGGCCCAAAACAGCGACACCATTGTACCTGTAATTCGGGCTGTCGATTATAGAAACAAACAGGTACTCAGGAATGCTGAAGGAAATACGTGGCATTTTAAAGCAGAAATGGTTCCGGATTTTACCTTTGGCCTTGGAAAAGGAATGCTCTGGGATGCTTCGACACTAAAACTCAGCAATTCATTGAAAAAGGATGTTTTGATAAGTGCAGTATATCCACAATCAGCAGTTTCTTACAACAAGGTTGCTGCCTATAGTCGAACTAGTATCCAATTTATGTCTGATGTAATGCCTGGTATTCCTTTCCCTTATCCTTCGATGACAACTTTTTGCAATGGTAGAAATTCAGGAGGTATGGAGAGTCCGATGATGGCTAATAATGGCGCTCCTGATGATGAGGCCAACCTGTTCGGACTCACTTTTCATGAAATTGCTCATACCTATATGCCATTCATGATGGGGACGAATGAAAAAAAATATGCCTGGATGGATGAAGGCTGGGCTACATGGTGGCCGGGATTACTGGTTGATAGCATTTTTCAGCAACACCATTACCACGAGCGGACAGTCAGAAATTTTGAATCATCAGCCGGAAACGAAACAGATGTTCCACCGATGATTCTAAACCAATTATTGGGATCGAATTACTCCAGCTTGCGGTTGGCATCCTATGTGAGACCTGCAATGGCTTATCACTTCTTATATGATGCTCTTGGTAATGATTTATTTACCAGAGCACTCCGCTATTATATGAATGTCTGGCAGACTAAACATCCAATGCCAATGGATTTCATCCGGATTTTTGAAATGGTTGCCGATTCAGATCTAAGTTGGTTCTTTAACCCATGGCTGTTTGAGCAGGCTTATCCTGACCTTGGGATTAAAAAAGTTACTGCTGACAACACTATTGTGGTTGAAAATAAAGGAGGGTTGCCTTTACCTGTTTCACTTTCAGTAGCTTACACTGACGGCACTCAGGAACTTTTTACTTATTCAACTGCGGTTTGGAAAAATGACGACAAAGCACTCCTGATAGAAACACCTTCTGAAAAGCACATTCGTGAAATTACATTGGGTGATAAAAAAGTGCCTGATGTGAACAGAAAAGATAATTATCTGTTACTCATTGATTGATTATTGACTAAAACATATAAAAAATGAAACTTGTTTACACAATTATAGCTTCGTTACTCATGTTGAGTACTTTGGGTCAGATTGCACCTGATACATATTACATTCAGTTTACTGATAAAAACAACACGCCTTATTCACTGGATAACCCATCAGCTTTCCTGACAGAGAGGTCCATCCAAAGACGGTTAAACCAAGGTATCGCATTGACGGAAAATGACTTGCCAATCAATCCGGCTTACCTTCAGGGTGTAGCAGAAACCGGAGCGTCCTTACTTTTCCCGACAAAATGGCTGAATGGGGTAACGATTGTAACTACAAGCCAGTCGGTACTCGACGCTATTCAGACTTTACCCTATGTGCAAAGTCTCAGACAATTGACTGAACAGCCCTCAAAACAAGCTTTAAAAGAGAAGATTTTTTTTAGCTCAGAAGAAGTTGGAAGTCATCTCAAACCCAGTCAGGTTTTTTTTCAAAAAAGTAGCAATACCTTCGATTACGGGAGTGGATACACGCAAATCAATCAAATTAATGGAATAGGGCTTCATGAACAAGGTTTCCGGGGACAGGGGATGGTGATTGCCTTGCTGGACGGAGGTTACCTTGATGTGGAGACTCATATGGCCTTTGATAGCTTATGGTCTAATAATCAGATACTAGGAACAAAAGATTTTGTGCATCCCGGAGGGAACGTGTTTACGGAAAGCTCACATGGCACGAGTGTCCTTAGCACGATAGCTTCCAATGCACCTGGTCAGTTGATCGGAACTGCACCAAAAGCCAGTTTTTGGTTACTTAGACCGGAATATGTATTTTCAGAACATCTGGTAGAAGAATATAACTGGGTCTCAGCTGCTGAATTTGCTGATAGTGTGGGTGTTGATATTATAAATTCATCTTTGGGATACATTGATTTCGATTTCCCTCAATGGAATCATTCTTATGAACACATGGATGGCAATACCTCTGTCGTAACCATAGCTGCTGACCTTGCCGCAACCAAGGGGATATTGGTTGTCAACAGTGCAGGAAACTCAGGTGGAAACTCCTCTTTTCCCTACATTGGAGCTCCAGCTGACGGAAACGATGTTTTTTCGATTGGAGCAGTTAATGGCGCAGGAGTCAGAGCCGGATTCAGCTCAATTGGCCCAACCTTCGATGGAAGGATTAAACCTGATGTTATGGCAATGGGACAGGGAACCGCTTTGGCCAATGGAAACAATGTCTTCACATTTGGAAACGGGACTTCATTTTCTTCACCTGTAATCGCCGGAATGTCAGCTTGTTTATGGCAAGCACATCCAACGCTATCAAACCTGGATGTGAAACAATCCATTATGATGAGTGGGAGCTTATCCGGAGAACCAAACTCTACCAATGGTTTTGGCATACCTGATTATCTCATGGCAAATGCCATACTCACATCTATCGACTCAGGGGAGCAGAAAGATAGTAAGTTGATTAACATTCATCCAAATCCTTTTGGAACAACTCTGAATATAAGCTTTCTGAGTCAGGAAAAAATGACAATTACAATCAACGATCTGCGCGGAATGGTGGTAAGTCAGTTTATGTCAGGTTATGGGCAGGCAGGCGAACTCAGGCAAGCCTTGAATCAACTTCCCGCCGGTTGTTATTTTGTAACGGCGATGAATGGAAATAAAAAGCAAAGCCTTAAGCTGGTCAAAGTAAATTAAGGTAGTGTGTTCTTTTATTGAACATAACCATTTTTGATTGCAAAACGTATCAATCCGGCTATATTATTGATTTCCAGTTTTTTCATTAAGTTGGTTCGATGCGTATCAACTGTTCTGTGACTAATAAAAAGTTGATCACCAATTTCCTTGTTCGAAAGACCTGAAGCAATAAGTTTGAGGATCTCAATTTCTCTTTCAGTGAGTGTGAATGGTGATGGAGTTTGACTCGATTCAAGTTGGCTGTTCCCTAACAAATTGTATGTCAAGGCACTTGAGAAGTACTGTCCACCAATATAAACCCTTTTGATAGCAGCCAGTAATTCTTCTTTGTCCGAATTTTTAAAAAGGAAACCTTTTGCGCCCAAGTCGGTCATTTTTTTGACTAGAGTTTTCTCTTCATGCATACTCAGTATAATAACCTTCACGGGTTTCTGCAAGCGTTTGATCTCCAGCATGGCATCAATACCATTCATCACAGGCATGTCAATATCCATAAGTACAATATCTGTTTCAAGGATATCCAGCAACCTCAGGAGCTCTCTGCCATTAGAAGCTAATCCAATTACTTTAATGCCTTCTGCAGTCTCAAGAATGGATTTTAATCCATCCAGAACCATTTGGTGGTCGTCGGTAATTATTACGCGTATCATCTAGTCTTCAACAGGTATTCTGATTGTTGCAAGCGTACCACTTTCCGGGCTGGGTTCAAGATTGAACTCGCCTTTAATTGTCTCAACTCTGCTGGTAATATTCATCAAACCAATTCCTTTACTTTTTAGCCTCTCCATTTCAAAGCCTTTTCCATTGTCTTCAACGAGCAATACAAGCATTTTCCCACTTTTTAACAGCTGAACTGAAACGTGATTGGCGCCACTGTGCTTGATTATGTTGTTGATTAATTCCTGACAAATGCGGTAAAGGCCAATCTCTATTCCCTCCTTAAAACGGCTTGTGATACCAAAATGTTCAAAATTATATTGGATTGTCGAATACCGGAAGGATTTTTCCAGCATATCACTGATAGCCGGAATCAGGCCATCTTCCTGTAAAACACGTGGCATCATTTGATGGCTTAAAGTTCTTACATCCTGAATGGTGTGATCAATAACATCTGATAACTCTTTGATTTTATGGTTTATATCATTTGCTATCGGAAGTTTTTCAATAAGACCACTCATACCAAGTCTTACCCCTGATAATTGCTGCCCAATGCCATCATGCAAATCCTTGGCAATACGTTTACGCTCTATTTCCTGGGCTTCAACAACTGCTTTCAGGTGATTTTCCTTTTGTTTTAGAAGATGTTTGTTAAATTCATGCAGTTGCTTTGTTCGGTGCCTTTTAACGAGATAAATGATGATAATGCTGCCCAGAACCAACATACTTATCAGGGCGATTCTTTCAGCCTTATGTTGCTGAATTTCAATTTCCTTGATTAAGGTATCCTGTTTAAGTAATTTGATTTCGTGGTCCTTTTTTTCAGCCTCAAACCTGGCTTCGACCTCTGCAAGTTGCTTCTGTTTATTTTCGTTGAAAAGTGAATCCTGAAAAGTAGAGGCGAGGCGGAAATTCTTAAGTGCCATTTTGTAATCTGATCTTTCTTCAAAAAGAAGGGCTTTGCCATTATAAATATTGTACAGTAGTTGGTTTGCCTTCATTTCAAGCGCAATCTTTTCAGCTTCAGTAAAAAAGATAATTGCTGAATCGTACTCTTTGCTGCCTGTTAACGTGTTAGCAATGTTAATCATCGAATAGACTGATCCGATAAGGTCTCCTGTCGTTTGGTCAAGTTTTAACGTTTGTCGGAAATAATCACGGGCCAGACTGCCTTTTCCTTGTGTTGCATAAATTTCACCCAAATTATTCAGCACAATTGCCTGGGCATCTATAATATGATACTCAAGAGCTTTGTTGTAAGCCCTATTGTAGTAATCGATGGCCGCTTGATCGAGCTTTTTGGCTTCATAAATTGTGCCTATGTTATTTAAGGTCATTACAATACCTTTTTTTAAATCAAGCTCTACAGCCAGTGAATTTGCTAAAGTATATGATTCCAATGCTTTATCAAATTGTTCCAATGTCTTGTAGATAATCCCTATGTCGTTGTAGTTTGAGGCTAAAGCCCGACGGTCATTTAATTGCTGATTGATTTTCAATGATTTGTGATGAAATTCCAGGGCTTTAGAATAGTCACCAACATTTTTATGTAAAACGCCCGCCAGGCTATAGGCATGTGCCAGGCTTTTTGCTTGTCCTAACTTTTCACCGATTGAAATTGATTCCATTATTGCTGTCATACATATATCAGGATGACTACGGTAATTATTTTGAACGAAGCTATTGATTAGGGTTGTTTTATTACTATCGTGATAAGATTCAAATCGTTGCATCAAACTATCAGGTAGAATACCCGACATAACAGAAGAGAGGAGACTGAATAAAAAGATGAAGAGTAAAACTTTTCGTTCCATTGTTCTACTAGATTTGATCAAATATACAATCTTTCTATTCTTTAATGAGCTTTTTCATCCAAAAAATGAAACAGTCTTTGCCGGGCGTTCGAAAACTGTCAATTATTAAAATAACATCTGTATATTACAATTGTAAACAATAGTATACATTGAACAATAATCATCACACAAACAAGGCAATATACAAATGTAAATAATCTATTTATATTTCGAAATTTTATTGTCGGGATTACATTATGCTAATTATGTAAAAATTTCAATTAATTTAATTTATTACACTTATAATCAGTATTATAATAAATATATATAAATTAAATGTTTAATAAATGAATCATTTTATGTGATTTATCGTAAATGAATATATTTTATTATAAAATACAGATATAAAGACAAATACATGATTTATTTAAATTAATAGATGATCAATGTGGTGGATTTTCTTGATATACAAATGTTAATATTTACAAGTTACATATGTTTTTCTTTGATATTTACTTTTGTAACTAAAAGCCCTATATTTGTACAGATTTTTTTTGCAGATTTTAACCGTATAAATTTTGAAAATGATGAAAGACAGGATAATTCAGGTCATGAAAATTAAATCTGTAAATGCTGCTGAGCTGGCTGATCTGATGCAGGTGAAGCGTCCGAGTCTGTCGCACATTATGACAGGCAGAAATAATCCAAGTTTGGATTTCATTATTCGGCTTAAGGAAACCTTTCCGGAAATCAATTTAGATTGGTTGCTTTTCGGGAAAGGTCCTGTTACTTCATCCCCGGATGTAAAATCTCCTAATGTCATGCCGAAAAGAAATCAGGCATTGTTATTTGAGGAAGGAAGCAATGAGGAAACCCATACAGGTGATATCGGCAACGAAGTAAAGACTGCAGTAAAGGAAATAGCAGTTCTTCCACCAAAGGATTTGTTTTCGCAGATAACTGAAAGCAAGCCAACGGAATTGGCAGTAAACGAAATAGCCAAAAAAAATGAGGTTCAAATTTCTTTAGAAAATGAACCTCAGATAAAAAAAACATTAAAAAAACCAGTAAAAATGATTCTGATTTATGAGGATGAAACGTTTACGCTATTTGATTATCAGTCAATTTAGAACTGATCCATTGAGTTGAAGAAAAAATTAGCCTCGATCTGCGCATTTTCATCACTGTCGGAACCATGCACTGCATTTGATTCTATTGAAGTACCATACAGTTTTCTGATTGAGCCTTCACGGGCGTCTGCAGGATTGGTTGCTCCGATATAATCCCGGTAAGCAAGTACGGCATTTTCTTTTTCGAGTACAGCGGCTATGATCGGGCCTGAAGTCATGGAAGCAACCAGGCTGTTGAAAAAGGGACGCTCGCGGTGAATCCCATAAAATGTTTCTGCCTGTTCTTTGCTTAACCTGGTCATTCTGACAGCTTTAAATCTAAAGCCACCCTCTGCGATTTTTGCCATGATGGCTCCAATATGTCCGGCAGCTACTGCACCGGGTTTAATCATTGTAAATGTAATGTTTCTGGACATTGAGATTTGTTTATTGATGCGGCAAAGTTAAGTAAAAATCATCGCATAATCTTTAGCTGCTGGTTTTGTTGACCATAAAAAATTAGCCGTACAAGGCAGCCAGCTTGGTTCAGCAGCGTTTCTTCGATAAATTTTATTTAAAAAAGATAGCTGAAGGTTGAAAATGTAACATTTCTAAAGGACTGATTTTATGAGTGTTTTAAGAAAGTAATTATAGTAACAAGCTGCATTAGTAACCAAATCCGGATGCCGGTAGTAGTTGACCTGATTTAGTTAACTTTGCACAAAATTTGAGTACATGAGTAAAGCGGCTATTTATGAAGCATTTAGCTCCATTCTTGCTACAAAACAACAATTTGCCATCGTAACCCACACCAATCCCGATGGTGATGCTTTGGGATCAGCTCTGGCACTTGCTGAAACCTTGACACAAGCCGGCCATGAAGCAACTGTATTGATTCCCAATATGTATCCTTCATTTCTTGCCTGGATGCCCGGATTGGACAAAGCATTAATTTTTGAAAGTCAAGCTCAGGCAGTAAGGTCGGTACTTGAGAATTCAACTTATGTCTTTTGCCTCGATTTTAATGGGTTTAAGCGAGCCGGGTCAATGAGTGACGATTTGGCAAAAACCAAACGGCCATTTGTATTAATCGATCATCACATCGATCCTGAAACCGAATCATTTGCCTTGATGTACCATGATTTAGCTGTTTCAAGCACTAGTGAACTTGTTTATCTTTTTCTAAAGGGTTTGCAGCTGGATCATTTTATAAATGAAGATGTTGCAAGTTGTTTGTATGTTGGAATCATGACAGATACAGGATCTTTCAGCTTTGCGCTTAAAAATCCTGACACTTTTAGGATTGTTGCTGATTTGGTTCAAAAGGGGATTGATGCCGAACGTTTGCACAGATTGGTATATGACACTTTTTCTGAAAACCGGCTGCGTTTGTTGGGTCATGCAATAACAAACAGGATGATGATTCTTGAAACATATAAATCGGCGATTATTGCATTAAGCCTTCATGACTTAAATGAGTTCAATTTTCAAATTGGTGACACAGAGGGCATTGTAAACTATCCACTTTCGATGGAGAAAATTAATTTTGCTGTACTCATCACTGAAAAGAAAGATCAGATACGTTTGTCTTTCAGATCGAAAGGAAGTTTTTCTGTCAATGATTTTGCCAGAAAGCACTTTGATGGCGGTGGACACCACAATGCTGCCGGAGGAAATTCTTATTTAGGAATGAAAGAAACAATTTCCAGACTTTTAAAAATTATTCCTGATTATGCACAGGACCTGGATTACAATTATTAAGTCGCTTTTTTTACTTATTTCAGTATTTCTTCAAATCCTTTTTCTGAATGCCTGTGATGCAAATTCCCCACAAAGCAAACCGAAAACAAAGGAAAGCACTGAAGAAACACTTGAAAAAGCAAACAGGTATCTTGTCAGATCAGAGGAGGAACAAATCAAGGATTTGATCCGCCGTTACCAATGGAAAATGAATGCGACCGGTACCGGACTACGTTACTTGATTGATTCCACCGGAACAGGAAGAAAAATAAAATATGGTGACAAACTTACACTCAAATACACTATCAGACTGTTGAATGGCGATGTTGTTAAAACTTCAGATGAAACTGGACCGATGCAATTTGTTGCAGGTAAAGGTGGGGTAGAATCGGGTCTGGAAGAGGGCATTTTGATGATGAGAAAAGGGGATAAAGCGAAATTTATTCTACCTTCGCACCTTGCTTTTGGATTGCTGGGCGACGGAGAAAAAATTCCTCCTCGTACAGCATTGATATACGAAGTTGAAATTTCAGATATTCAATAATTTATAATTCTTTCACTTAAACGACGCAAACCTTAAGCAAGTTTGTCATTTAATTAACAGTAATATGCATAAAACTTTTTCTTTATTTTTTTCCTCGTTATTCATCCTGGTTAGCCTTCAGGCATGCGCGCAAAATGGTGGTTATTCAAAAAAAGAAACTGGTCTTCAATACAGGTTCTTTAGAGGTGATGGTCAGGATGAAAATCCTAAGGTGACTGATATTGTTACAGTTAAGATGGATTATTTTATTAATGATTCACTTTTGTTTACTAGTACTAAACTTGGAAAGCCAATGCAGTTTCCGTTAAGCCCTGCTGCATTCAAAGGTGATTTTTTCGAAGGTATTGCTACCATGAGCATCGGTGATTCAGCCAGTTTTCTATGTCCTGCCGACTCTGTATTTCTGCGGATTTTCCGCGTGAAGCAGATGCCACCTTTTGTTAAATCAGGTGACATCATGCGTTTTGAAATTGCTTTGGACAGTTTCTTGACAAAGGAAGCATTTGAAGAGGCTAAAGTCGCTGAATCACAAGCCCTGATTGAAGCATCCAATCAAAGCCTTAAGTCCTATTTAGCTGAGAAAGGGATCACTTCAATGCCGACGGAAAGCGGTTTGTATTATGTTGAAACACTTAAAGGAACAGGTAAATTTCCTCAGAAAGGCGAACGAATAAAGGTTCACTACAAAGGAACCCTGCTTGATGGCACGCCTTTTGACTCTTCAATTGAGCGCAACCAGCCTTTCGAATTTGTGCTTGGAATGGGGCAAGTAATCCGCGGTTGGGACGAGGGGCTTGCTTTGATGCAGGAAGGCGGCAAAGCTACCCTGATTCTGCCTTTTAATTTAGCTTATGGAGAAAGGGCAGCCGGTCAGATTCCACCTTTCAGCCCACTTGTTTTTGAAGTTGAACTTATCGAAATCATCAAATAAAAAAAATGAAAACAGTAAATTTGATTAAAACCGGTCTGGCAATGCTGGCCGCAACCGTGGTATTTGTTGGGTGCAACAACAGTAAATACCCTGGTTTTAAAAAAATGGAAAATGGTGTCCATATTAAATACCATACCAAAGGTGAGGGTGATAAAAAGCCAGCACTTAACTCAGTTGTTACACTTGACATGAATTATGGCTTAGGTGATACACTTTTGTTTGAAAGCAGTAAAATGCCTGAAGCTTTGAAGTTTCCGGTTATTGAACCTACTTTCGAAGGGGATTTGTATGCTGCACTTACATTACTCAATGTTGGAGATTCTGTTACAGTTGCTTTTCCAGCCGACTCATTCTTCATGGTTATGGCAGGAATGCCACAATCACCGGAATTTGTTAAACCGGATGCAACAATGTATTTTGACATCAAGTTAAAGGCAGTTCAAACCGAAGAAGAAATCAATGCAGAGCAACATGCCATGTTGGAGCAAATGAAAGCTCAGGAACAGGAAGTACTTAAATCATACCTTGCTGAGAAGCAAATTACTACTGCTCCACTGGCATCAGGTTTATATTACATTGAAACGAAAAAAGGTAGTGGAACACAACCAAAACCCGGTGATGTCATGAAAGTTCGTTTTTCGGTCAGTATGATAGAAGGATTTCCATTGTTCTCAAATTTCGACAAAGAACCGATGGATATTGAATATGGACAACCATTTGATACTAAAGGTTTTGATGAGGCACTTACCTATTTGCGCAAAGGTACGAAGGCAAGTCTGATTGTACCTTCACATCTGGCTTTTGACAGTGTAGGCAGAAATCAGATGATACCTCCTTATTCAACTATGTTGTATGAAGTTGAATTGGTAGATGTTAAAGATAAAGCAGAAGTTGAAAAGGAAAACGAAGCAAAAAGAAAGCAAGAAGCAGCTGCTGCCGACAAAGCCATGGCGGAGGAAAGTAAATCTTTGAGTAACTACTTAAAAAATAATAATATAACTGTTACTCCTACTGCTTCAGGTTTGTATTATGTCGAAACTGTTAAAGGAACAGGAAAAAGTCCGGAAGTTGGAAAAAGCGTGAAGGCTCATTACACTTTGTATAATATCCAAGGTAAAAAACTTCAAAGCTCTCTTGACAGTGGCAGTCCATTTACCTTTGTTCTGGGGCAGGGCCAGGTTATCAAAGGTTGGGATGAAGGATTTTTGCTGATGAAAGAAGGTGGCAAAGCAAAACTCATTCTACCCTCATCATTGGCTTATGGCGGTGTTGCACGTGGCGAAGACATACCGGCTTATTCACCACTCGTTTTTGAGGTTGAACTGATCGAGGTACTTGATAAGTAGCTAATTACGAATTATCGAAAAGCCCCTGATTAACAAGCAGGGGCTTTTTTTTTTGAACTGATTCTTGTAACTATAAGAGTCGGATTCTGACTGTTTTAAGCTTCATTGAATCAGTACCAATCATAATCTCAAACTCACCAGGTTCAGCAATGCGTTTTAGGTCTTTATTATAAAATGCCAAATCATTTCTTCCTATTTTAAACTGAACCAGTTTAGTTTCACCAGGTTGCAACATTATTTTCTGAAAACCTTTTAAATTTTTGAGAGCCGGGCTTACTGAAGAAACAAGATCCCTTATGTATAGCTGTACAATTTCTTCGCCGGCAAACTTTCCCGTATTTGTTAATTCAATTGTTGCGGTTACCAATTCATTATCAATTATTTGATTTTTATCAACACTCAGATCACCATAGATAAAGCTCGTATAGCTTAATCCGAAGCCAAAGCAATATAGGGGCTCGTTGGGCGAATCGATGTAGCGGGATGTCGTATTTGTTGCACCATCCCAAGGACGGCCCGTATTTTTCGTATTATAAAAGACAGGAATTTGCCCCACTGATCTTGGAAAAGTCATTGGAAGTTTTCCGGATGGATTATATTCACCAAACAACACATCTGCGAGGGCAGATCCGGCCATGGTTCCCGGATACCAGGCCTCTAGTATAGTTGAGGCATTTTGATCCAGTTTATTGATTGTCAATGGTCTGCCATTGAAAAGAACCACCACAACATTCTTACCAAGACTCAGAATTTTGTCAGCTAATTCCTGTTGCATACCGGGTAAATCGAGACTTGTGCGACTTGTAGCTTCACCGGTCATCCATGCAGGCTCACCGAGTGCAAGTATAACCAACTCAGCTTCTGAAGCCAATTTTATCGCTGTGTCAAAATCTTGTTCATCCTGCGCAACGATATCACAACCTTTAGTAAAAGTAATTTCACAATCAGGGAGTTTGGATTTCAACCCATCCAAAAGGCTTACGGCTTTTTTTCCGTCACCAGCGGCATACCATCCACCCAGCATATCCTGTCTGCTGTCTGCAAGCGGACCAATTAATGCAACTTTTCTTAATCTTTTCGATAAAGGTAAAAGTGATGCATCGTTTTTCAGTAAAACCATTGATTTTCGGGCCATATCTCTGGAAGCTTCCAGAAATTCGTCTTTCATCAGCATTTTTTGCTCTCGTTCGACCGAGCAGAACCTGAAAGGATCATTGAATAAACCCAGTTCATATTTCAATTGCAGCACTTTTCTGACAGCAGCATCTAATACAGACTTTTCGAGAAATCCTTTGTTAACCAAATGAGGAATGTTTTGCAAATAAAAAAAAGCCTGCATATCCATTTCAGTACCAGAGGAAAGCGCCGTAAGAGTAGCTTGTGCTGCGTTTTCAGCGGTACCGTGGTTGAGCAGTTCAAGCACAGAAGTGAAATCGGAAACAACAAATCCCTTGAAATTCCATTCATCTCTCAATATTTTTTGAAGTAAAAATGAGTTTGCAGTGGCTGGTATGCCATTTAGATCGTTAAATGCCGACATCACAGTGAATGCGCCTGCATCAACGGCAGCTTTGTATGGAGGAAGGTAAAACTCTCTCAGGGTAAGTTCCGACATATCAACGCTATGATATTCTCTTCCAGCCTGAGGAGCCCCATAAGCAGCAAAATGTTTCACACAGGCAGCTACGGCATCAGGCTGAACAAATCCCTCACCCTGAAAACCTTTTACCCGAGCAGCAGCAATTGCTGAGGCCAAAAAAGGATCTTCACCAGCACCTTCCATAACCCGGCCCCAGCGCGGATCGCGCGAAATGTCACACATCGGCGCAAAGACCCAATGAAGGCCGGTGGCAGATGCTTCGAGCGCTGCTATCCGGGCTGACCGCTCAATGGCTTCCAGATCCCAGCTCGATGATTCTGCCAGCGGAACCGGAAAAATAGTATGATGACCATGTATGACATCAAACCCAAAAAGCAACGGTATTCCTAACCTGGATTCATTGACTGCCATTTCCTGTAGCTTTCTGGTATATGCTGCGCCATGAGCATTGAAAATTCCGCCAACCTTTCCGTCCTTTATCAATTCAACATACTGATCCTGAATCATATCGCCAGAGTCATTCCAATCATTTGTAAAAAGTGAAAGCTGCCCGGCTTTTTCTTCTATTGTCATTTGCAACAGCAATGAATCAATAAAATGCGCTGAGTTAAAAGATTGAGAAAAAGCACCGATATGAAATGCAATAAAAAAGGTGAATGTAATAATAAACTTCATAAATTAAAAAATTATTATATAATTGATAATCAATATACTAAATTCAAACTAATAGTTCATAACGAATGAATGACTGATCATAACTTAGATAAAGCTGATTAAAACGAAATGGAAATTTAGACAATTTTTTGGAATAGGATCCAAGTCAAGGAAGATAATATTTTTAAATTACTTAAAGTACTTTAAATCAATACTATATATCAATAGAAAATGTAATAAAAAAAACACCGTTATTTGCTATATTATATCATTTAAATAATTTATATTTGTTTTCTGAAGATGTCTGAAGTTTGCTTTTCCTTATGCAACAAGGCATTGAGTACAATTAATCAGGTTCATCCATCATTTTGATAAATACTAAAACTCCACCTATGAACAATCGGATTTTATTTGGAATAATTTCCTTTCTGCTTTTCATAAATGTAGCTGAAAGTCAGGATACTAAGTTTAATTATCAAGGTCCTGTTGCCTATGAGACCAGTGTTGAAGACAATCTTTTGCTGGATTCAATCCAGCTAAAGACATTCGCTTATTTCTTGCATGAGCATGATGAGGCATTTGGAATTGTCAAAGACAGGGCCGCTAGCTGGGCTCCTGCAAGCATTGCATCGACTGGATTCGGATTGGCTTGTTTTGCAATTGGTGCTGAGCGACAATATATTACAAGAGATGAAGCAGCAAATATTACCTTAAAAATTATGCGATTTTTTGCGCATTCAAACCAGAGTGCTGATACGAATGCAACTGGTTATAAGGGATTCTACTATCATTTCTTAAGGCTTGGAACCGGAGAAAGAGAATGGAAATCAGAGCTTTCATCCATTGACACGGGACTTTTGATGATGGGTGTTATATTTGCGAGAAACTATTATAGTATGAATAATCCTGTAGAGGAGGAAATCAGGAGCTTAGCCGGTTTTCTCTTAGGCAGGATGGATTGGGAGTTTTTTGAGATGCCCGGTGAAGGTCGTTTTGCACACACTATTTCAATGGGTTGGACACCTGAACATGGTCAACATACTTACGGATGGGCTGGCTATAATGAAGGATTATTTTTATATGTCCTTGCTGCCGGTACTGGAATGAAAAATGCTGAACGGAGTTATGAACACTGGCTTGAATCCTACAAATGGATGACTCCTTATGAAGGATTGTCGCATGTAGCATTTCCACCCTTATTTGGACATCAGTTTTCTCAGGCTTTTATTGATTACCGTGGCCTGGCTGATCGGTTTATGTTAGTAAAAGGGATCGACTATTTTGAAAATTCAAGAAGAGCAACCCTTGTCCAACAACGCTATGCCATTGATAATCCATATGGTTGGGTAGGATATGATTCACTTTGCTGGGGTGTGACAGCCAGTGATGGCCCGGGAGATAAATACAATTTTGAAAATAAAAAATTCCTGGGTTATGCAGGAAGAGGAACAAGCGGACCTGAGTACAATTATTTCGACGATGGGACCATCGCTCCGTATGGTCCAATCTCTTCATTGCCTTTTGCCCCTGAAGTCATATTTCCTGTGATCAGAAATCTGAATGAGAAATATGGACATAAAATCTGGGGAAAATACGGGTACTATGACGCTTTTAACCTCACTGCGAATTGGGTTGACCATGATTTTATCGGAATTGATCAGGGACCGATGCTGATTATGATTGAAAATTTCAGAACCGGCTTGGTCTGGAAAATGGTGATGAAAGATCCCGTGATCCAAAAAGGCCTCGAGAGACTCGGCTATACTTACTTTAATTAATGAGGATGATAAACTGCATTACATTACGTGAAAATGAGATTTAAACTATTAATAATCATTTTGTTGACTAGCTTATATGTCAACAGTCAACAAGTGCTTGACGATTTTGAAAGCACGGAGGGATGGTCCTTTATTCAGTCGGATGGGGTCAAGTTGAAGCTTAACCTTGATGAAGGCAGCCTAAATAAGGCCATCAGGTTTGACTATGATTTTACTAAAGGAACAGGGTATGGCGGGTTTCAAAAGTGGTTTCCACTTGATTTGCCGGAAAATTTTGAAATATCTTTTCTTCTTAAGGCCAGTTCTCCTTCCAACAATTTCGAAATCAAGCTAATTGACAGTACTGGGAACAATGTATGGTGGGTCAGTAACCGTAACTTTGAATTCCCTTCAACCTGGAAACGTATCAAAATTAAGAAGCGTCACATCAGTTTCGCCTGGGGACCTGCGCCTGATCAGTCATTGAAGCGTATTGACCGCATTGAATTTACGGTAGCTTCTTTCCTAGGTGGGAAAGGAACACTGTGGATCGATGATCTTCGGTTCGAGGAAATCGAGCCAGAAACCGATAATTATCCCATTCCGGAAGTAAGTGTATTGAATTCAGGCAACTACGTAAAGGTTTCAGCCTTGACAGATGGGGACTTAAAAAGTGAATGGCTGTCAGCCGGCAGTGAAAACCAAACATTATTGATTGATTTTCGAGGCAGAAGAGAATTTGGTGGTTTGCATTTGGATTGGCTCAACGGGCATTCTGCAGCCACAGTTGAGGTTCTTTCATCCATGAATGGTTCTGATTGGGAATCTATCGGAGCGCTTCGATCAAATAAATCTGATATAAGTTTCATTCGAATTCCTGAAGCCGAAGCGCGCTATCTTAAGCTTCATATTTCTCAACCAACTATAAAAGGGAGATTTGGATTAAGCGAAATCAGTTTTCTAAGTGTAAAAGAGTCATTAACAACGAACGACTTCCTGATATACGCAGCATCAAATTCATCAACAGGAGATTACCCGCGTTATTTTCTTCAGCAAGCCTCTTACTGGACTGTTATGGGCGTTAACAATGATGTGAAGGAGGCCATGATCAGCGAAGACGGAATGGTTGAGGTTGAGAAAGCCGGTTTTTCGATGGAGCCCGCTATCCAAATAGAGGGTAAATTATACAACTGGCCTGTGGTCAAGAAAACCCAAAGAATGGGGGATGAAAAATCTTTTGATTTTGTACCTTCCGTTGATTGGGATTTTGAGGACATTCTTTTTTCCACAGAACTGGAAGCAACAGGCGAGGCCAACAAAGATTCTAGATTGATCGTAACGTACACTTTTAAGAATCAATCAGGTGAGCAAAAAGAATTAGATTTCTATCTACTGATCAGACCTTTTCAGGTAAATCCATACTATCAATTCCTGAATCTTCCGGGTGGTGTTGGGAAGATCAGAGAGATTTCAATCGTTGATAATCAAATGGTTATGGTTGACAGCAAGATGATTTTTTCAGAACGCCCATTCGATCAAGCCGGTGTAGCAGCCTTTGGTGAAGGCAATCCAATGGACATGATTAGGAAAAATGAAAATTTTATTTTGAGTCATGTAGTTGATAATGATGGACTTGCAAATGGAATGCTCAAGTACCGGCTCAGTATTGATGCTGGAAAAGAATTGAGATTTCGTGTTGCTGTTCCGTTTCACAAGAGTCCTGACAAAGCTGAAATCATGCTTGATCAACAATTACTCGATGCAAGCAGGGCGTTTTGGCAGAACAAAGTTGGTCATATCAAATTCAATTTACCCGAATCAGCCGACAGGCTCATACAAGCCTACCATTCTAATTTGGCCTATATCCTGATAAACAGGGATAAAGCTGGTATTCAACCAGGTTCGAGGAGTTATGAAAGAAGTTGGATTCGGGATGGAGCACTCACATCATCGGCCTTGCTAAAGTCGGGGATTGTTGAAGAGGTGAGGGAATTTATTCAGTGGTATGCAGCTCATCAATATGAAAACGGAAAGGTTCCTTGTGTTGTAGATTTCAGAGGACCTGATCCGGTTCCTGAACATGATAGCCACGGCCAATTGATTTATCTCATGCGTGAATATTTTAATTTCACAGGCGATACAGCTTTTCTCAGAGATAATAACGAACATGTGTTGTTGGCAGTAAGCTATATAGAAAGTTTAATTGCAGAGCGGTCAACACCTCATTTCAGAAATGGAAACGACAGTGTCAGAGCCTATTACGGCTTAGTACCTGAATCAATCAGTCATGAGGGATATTCTGCCAAGCCAATGCATTCATATTGGGATAACTTCTTTATTTTAAAAGGATTAAAAGATGCAACCGACATTCAGGCAATACTAGGCACAAGCCATTTTGAACGCATCGCAGCTATACGGGACACTTTCAGCTTCAATCTCTACAAATCCATTGATCTTGCCATGAAAACAAGAAAAATCGATTACATTCCCGGATGTGTAGAGCTTGGGGATTTTGACGCAACATCAACAACAGTTGCACTCACACCTTGCAATGAATTAAAGAACTTACCTAAACCACAGGTTTACAATACTTTTGAGAAATATTTTAATTTTTTTGAGGACAGACGTGCCGGTAAAATAAATTGGGCAAATTATACTCCTTATGAAAACAGGTTGATTGGTTCCTTCATCATTCTGGATCAGCCTGACCGAGCACATCAGCTAATTGAGTATTTTTTAAACGATCAAAGGCCTCAGGGATGGCATCATTGGGCTGAAGTAGTTTGGAATGATTACCGGACCCCGAAATACATAGGCGACATGCCTCATACCTGGGTTGGAAGCGATTTTATTAATGCTGTGAGATCAATGTTTGTCTATGAAAACGAGTATGATTCAAGCTTGGTGGTAGCAGCAGCCTTGTATCAGGATTGGATAGATTCACCCAATGGAATGTCAGTCAGTAACTTGCCAACATATTACGGTGAGCTTAGCTATTCAGTAATTAAAACGGAAAGTGCTTATGAAGTAAATCTGACTGGCAATCTGGATCTTCCCGCCAATGGTATTCGGTTGAAAAATTTCAATGGTTCAAAACGACCGCTGAAAGTCGAAATTAATGGCAAGCAAACCGACCATTTTAAAAATAATGAGATTAGTATACCCTCATTGCCGTCGGTTGTAAAGATATATTACTAAACAAAAAACATCTTTTTCGATGAATTCAACAACAGAATTACCTGAAAAACAAGTAGTAAAAGAGGAAAAAATTAAATTTTCCCAATTGGCAGCTTACGGTGCAGGAGGAATCATCCCCATTGCACTTTTTAATGTGGCCGGCATTTTAGTCGGGTTGATGGGCAACATCAGTCTGGGATTAAGCGCCTTCTGGCTTGGTGTCATACTCATAATACCACGGTTATGGGATGCATTATCAGACCCGATTATTGGTCATATTTCTGACAATACACGAACTCGTTGGGGAAGACGGCGACCTTTTCTTTTGTTTGGCGGTATTGCAGTAGCTGTTTTCTTTGTAATGATTTGGTGGATTCCGAAAGGCGATCTGGTAAGGGCCTGGTTTCCGACAGATGAAGGATTTCAATGGTTCCAGCTTTCCTATATACTCTTCTCTTTGCTGGTATTTTTCACAGCCGTAAATCTGTTTGAAATACCTCATGGTGCTCTCGGCATGGAGTTGACAAACGATTATCATGAGCGAACACGGCTTTTCAGTGCAAAAAGTTTTGTAGGTAATTTATTTGCCATGAGTACACCCTGGCTTTTTGCGTTGGCGAACATGGAGGTTTTTAAAGGTACAGGTGGAAATGAAGCTGATGGAATGCGTTATGTTTCTCTGATGATCGCTATCGTGCTCATTCCTTTGAGTTTTTGGTGGACCTATAAACTCAAAGAACCTGGTTTTTATAAGGTTGAAAAGCAAAAGAAGACTCCATTCTGGAGTGATATGAAACGGACAGCGCGCAACAGAAATTTCATTATGCTCACGCTTACAATCTTTACTTTGGCAATGGGATTCAATTTTGTAAGTTTATTAGGCTCATACATCCCGATTTTTTACATTTTTGGTGGTGACAAGGTAGCAGGTGCCACTTTACTTGGTATTAATGGTACTATTTGGGCCGTCACTGGCTTACTGGCTGTCTTTCCGCTGAACTGGATAAGTCCGAAAGCCGGTAAAAGAAATACACTTATCCTGGCTATTCTGTTGATGGTGTTGGCTCAACTTTCAAAAATTGTCTGTTATAATCCTGATTATCCATATCTTATTATTATTCCAACAATTTTATTGTCAGCAGGAATGTTATTCTTTTTCACCCTTGGATCTTCGATGGTGGGTGATATTTGTGACGAAGATGAGTTGCACACTGGGCAACGGTCGGAGGGCAGCTATTATTCCATTTTTTGGTGGTTTATTAAGATGGGAACAGCTTTGGCAAGTTTCGTTGCTGGCTTGCTCATTGTTTACACTGCTTTTGACGAAATTCAGGTTACCAAAGTAGATGGTTTGCAAGGTAACATTAAAGAAATCCAGCGTGAGTTGGCGGACTGGCGGCAATTCAAGAAAAACAGTTCTGACCCGGTTAGTTGGACTGAAGCCTTACAAAAAAAGACAGCCCTGGCGATCAAAGAATCCAGAGATCATTTGATTTATCTTGAAAAGGAAAGTAAAAAGAAGTTCGAAAAGAAGGAGGAAGTCACTTTTTCAGCTTCACCGGAGCGTAAATTACTATTGGAAAGATCCTTACAAAGCACAAAGAATATTCTGGACGTTCTTGCCAGTTTCGATCAAAACCTGAATGATAAGGAATGGGTTCAAGCCAATTTCCAACATGAGACGACAATTTTATCCTGGTTTTGGGTTCTGAATCAAACGAAACTGGAGAAAACCCAGTTGCATGCGAAAGAGTTACTAGAGCACCTTAAAGCAAAATTTACTGAAAATGAAGATAGTAAGGATCATTATCTGCAATTGATGACACATATTGGAGATGTTTCAACACAGTTAAATTCCTTACAGTCAATGACTGAATTTGAAACTTTAGACACTGCAATCGGCGGAATTGCACAGCATATTTTCAAGCTGACACAACAGTCACCTTATACTTTGTTGATGATGCGTGTTGTTGAAATAGGCATTCCGCTCTTACTCAGTATTTTCTCGATCATTTTTGCAGTGAGGTATTCGCTCACTGAAAAAAGGAGTCACGAAATTAAAGATTTAATCAGCAAAAGAAATGCTGCAGAGCAAAATAGCTGACCCATTTTTTAAAGTATTATAAATCAAATAAATAAAATCATGTCATTTGAAGTAAGAGGCAAACATTTCATTGCTGATGAAAAAAAGTCTTTCCTGCTTTCTGGAGAAATTCATTATTTCAGAATCAAACGGGAGTTATGGGATTTACATTTACAGTACGCAAAAGAATGCGGCCTAACCACCGTAAGTACCTATGTTCCATGGGCCTGGCATGAGGAAGAAGAGGGAAATTTTGATTTTGAAGGCAAATCAGTTGCTGAGAAAGACTTGGTAGGTTGGATTGACTGCTGTGAGAAATACGGGCTGAAATGTATTCTTAAACCCGGTCCGTTTATCCTGGCCGAATGGCGGGGAGCTGGTATACCAGATTGGTTTTTAGATCAATATGCAGACGAAACAAAGATGAAAACCAGAGCAGGGTTGAATGTAGCGAGTGATGGCTTAAATCTCTTCAATCCGGTTTACCTGGAGAAAGTCGGCAAGTGGTACGACCAGATTATGCCGTTGGTTGCCAAAAGACAAACAAGCAATGGAGGCCCGGTCATCATGATGCAAGTCTGCAACGAAATTGGTGTTTTTTCATGGCTCGCCCATCAGGCTGACTATGGTGGAAAAGTAAAAATGCAGTTTATTCAGTTTGTCAAGGAGCAATTTGATGATATTCAATTGTTGAATCAACTATGGGATACACATTATGTTGATTTTGAAGCCATTGAGCTGCCACCTGACGGCAATATGCCATACCAGTCAAAGGCCGACCGCGCACGCGACCATTTTTGGCATGATTTCTGGCGGCGCTATTATGCCGATTATCTGCGGATGTTAAGCCAATGGGTTCGGGATAGGGGAGTAACTGTTCCACTTTATCACAATCTTCCGGGCTGGATTTATGGAAATGGTTTTGAATTTCCGGTCAATATCACCATGTATGAAGATCTTTTTGGATCAAAAAGTGAAATACTTTTCGGAGTTGACCATATTCCTGAATTTCAATCCTACCGAAACCTGCATGATGATCGGATCATCAACGATATCACCCGGGCTATGCAAGGAGATAAGCCGCTTTTTGCAGCTGAATTTCAATGTGGTTCGCGTGAATATCATGTTGAAACCAATCCAAGAGAGATGGAACTGTTTTACAAAGCCAGTATCGCAAATGGATTGACAGGCTGGAACTACTATATGTTTTCACAAGGCAAAAACCCACCAGCTAAAGGCTATTCAGGCGATACTTTTTACTGGTTCAACCCTTTAACACCTGATGCGACCAAGACAGCTGCCTGGAATCTTGTACACAAACTTAACCGTATTGTGAAAACCTGTGAGGATGTGATTGTGGAATCAACCAGGAAGTCAGAGGTCTGTGTACTATTTTATCCACCTTATTATGCGACTGAACTTGAACGGCCGATTGGTCAGGCAACCGATATCATTTTTAATCCTTCGGCCATACGCAGACCTGCCTATTTTGATGGTTTGTTAAAAGCCCTTCAAATACTAAACATCGATTACGATATGGCTGATCTCAAGCAAGTTACTCAAGTTGAGATGCAGCATTACAAACAAATATGGCTCTTCAGCGCCGATGAAATGGATGCTGAACCTCAGCAAAAATTATCTATTTATCTGCAGAACGGGGGTGATTTGGTAATTTTTCCGCAACTGCCAGACAGGGATTTAGCCCAGCAAAGTTGCACTTTACTCAGAGACACCATCGGTATATCCACAGTAGAAACTGAATCAACTGATTCGGCTTTGATTGATGTGTATAATTTGAAAGACATTAAATGTGCGAATCCACAAATTATTTTTCCAAATGGTGCTCCGGAGGGGTCAACTGTCCTTGCGAGAACATTAAAAGGGAGTATTTGTGGTTTTGAAAAAAACATTGGTAAAGGAAAAATACGTTTTCTTGGAGCCTGGATTGGTTTTGATACCGAAGGTCACAGGCCTGTTTATGAGTCAATTCTGAAAAAATCCAATGCAAAACTTGGTTCTGTTTCAACGAGCAATTACCATCTGCTGGCCAGGCAGCGTTTTACGGATGATGGAATGGCTTTACTGTTTTTAGGAAATTACTATAACGAATCACATCAAAGTACAGCTAGTTATACCCATCCACAAACAGGTGAAGCAATTTCAATACCTTACAATGGATCAGCCATCGTATGGCCTGCGATGTATGCTCTGCTCAGCCCGATTGCAATGAATTTGATTGAAGGTTTGTATTTACTCCATACGACATCTGATTTGTTGAACCTTAAAATTGATTCAGAAAATATTGAATTACAGTTAGTTGGAGACCGGGACCTAAAGGGTGAACTGGTTTTCGAAGGAATTCGTTGCCAAAACATTAAACGTGCCAGCCTTAACGGCATTGAGCTGGCCATACAGTATATTTCTAACAGGGTGGTTCTTTCATACGAACACATCCATCTGAATGAGATGCATTTGGTTGTGTATTTATAAAAGCTTAATTAACAAGATTAAAGATAATATGAAAGATCGTCAAATTGAGAACGAAGCTGGTTTAGTTGTTCATTTTCTTAGAGATGGCCGGGTGAAGTCTATTGAGACTAAGCAGATAAGGTTAAGTTTGAAACAGGCTGATATCCTGACAGATACTGGCTGTCAGCTTTATTTGCGCAAGCGATCTGATGAAATAAAGTCGATAGCCCTGACAGGCGGGGATTCAGGAGGTTTATTTCGCATTCATGAAGGAGGCTATCACGCTGGAACTGAATGGGAAAATCTAAACATTGAAACCTATCTCGAGCTTTCTCAAACAGATACTGCTTACAGGTGGCGAATCGAAATCAAAAATTCCGGAAGTCTCCCTGTTGATTTGGATGTAGTTTATCGTCAGGATGTTGGCCTTAAGACAAAACATGATGGTTTAGTGAATGAATATTATGTGAGCCAATACCTTGAACGGCGCATTTTAAATCATAAAGAACATGGAGCCGTTGTTTGTTGCCGGCAAAACATGCTTGAATCTACCGGTAATCCCTGGCTGCTTTTGGGAAGTAAGCATTTCGCCGGGTCGGGTAGTACCGATGGAATGCAGTTTTATGGGAAGATCTATCGGGAAACTGGCCAGGCTGAGGCATTAAAGGTTGATGTACTTGGTGGTGATTTTGCCGGTGAATCATCGGTTGTGGCACTTCAGGAAGAACCATTTCGTTTGCAGCCAGGTGAGACCAAAGAGGTCGTATTTTATGGTATTTTTATGTCGGATCACCCTGGCGCAACCTCTGAACAAGATTTGAATATTCTTGATTACCAAGAAGGTAAATGGAATAGTTTTATAAAGGAAGCAAGTCATGATGCTGTGTGGAACTTAACAACAGATACCATTGAAAGGATACCATTTTTCCCCGCTGACACACTTTCAGAATCAGAAATAACAAGTCTTTTTGGGAGTGACCGTCGTCATAGCGAATATTCCAACGGAGAGCTGCTTTCATTTTTTTATAGCAAGGCCAGACATGTCGTTTTGAAGAAAAAAGAATTGCTTTGTGACCGGCCACACGGACATATTATTCAGGCCAAGAGTAGCCTGGCGGCTGATGAGCAAATTGTATCGACAACTTGCTATGCTGCAGGGATTTTTAATTCCCATTTATCACAGGGAAACACTAACTTCAATGTTTTGTTGTCGATATGTACGGATCAATTTAATCAAAGTCCGACCTCCGGGCAGCGCTTTTATGTCGAAATTGAAAATCAGTTTTATTTGCTTGGTGTACCCTCTGCATTTGAAATGGGACTGAATTTTTGTCGTTGGATTTATAAGTTTGGAAGATCCATTTATCAGGTTAGAACATGGACATCAAAACTCTCAAATAAGGTTAATACTGATTTCAAAGTATTGAAAGGTTCCCCGTTAAGAATTGTTTTAGCTCACCAGTTTGATGAATTGAATGGTTGGAATATTCAAACCGTTCAATCTGGTCATTTCATGGTCATTCCATCACCATGGAGTATGACTGCAGAGAAATTCCCAGAAGGAAGGTTTAGAATTGTTTTCGACGATGAAAACATCGTAAAATCATTTGATCAAATCACTGATATACAATGGCTAAAACACCTGGAAACTCGTTTTATCGTAGAGTTAGAATCTACTTCAAACTTTAAAATGAGTATTCTGGGTGAATTGAAAGAGTTAACAACCGAAGCAGATTTCAATCATTTTGACGAGCAATTTGAAACTGATGTGCAGTTGGCGGAGCAAAAGCTTGAGCATCACCATGTTTCCACATGTGCTTCAACTTACGACACTGATTTGAAGGCCATTAATGAAATTATACCCTGGTATTACAACAATGCACTCACGCACTTTCTTACCCCTCACGGGCTTGAACAGTTTGGAGGAGCTGCCTGGGGAACCCGGGATGTATCCCAGGGTCCATTTGATTTTTTAATGAGTACAGGCAATTATGAAGATGGAAGAAATTTGCTTTTGACAATATTTGCCAATCAAAACGCTGATGGTGGCTGGCCGCAATGGTGGATGTTCGACAGGTATCAACACATCAGAGCACATGAGGCTCACGGTGATATTTTTTATTGGGTGATTATTGCCCTTTCGAACTATGTCCGAATCTCCGGAGATGTTGGGATTCTAAATGAAAAAATCGGATATTATCATGAAAATGAAGGGACTGACTTGATAATTAGTCCTGTTCGGGAGCACATGGAACGATTGCTTGGCATGATACAGGGTTCTTTTATTCCAGGCACCTCACTCGTACCTTATGGCGGTGGTGACTGGAATGATTCATTGCAACCGGTAAATAAAGCATTAGCTTCCAGCATGGTCAGCAGTTGGACTGTTGAAATGAATTATCAGGCATTTATTGCTTACAGCGAGGTTTATCTTATTGATGGACAATTAGATAAAGCAAATCAACTTATTAAAATTGCTGACAACATCAAAGACGACTTCAATCGTTATCTCGTAAAGGACTCCATTGTGGCAGGTTATGGCATCCGAGATTCAAATGGAAATTTCGATTTATTGCTACATCCATCGGATAAGCAAACAGGCATTCGTTACAGTATTTTACCGATGGATAGGGGTATTGTCAGCGGAATTTTTAGTTATGACCAGGCAATGAAACACCTTGAAATTGTCGAAACAAAGTTGAAAGGACCTGATGGTGCCAGATTGATGGATCGTCCTTTGAAGTATCGCGGGGGCATTCAGAAAATATTTCAAAGAGCTGAAAGCAGTACTTTTTTTGGTAGGGAAATTGGTATCATGTATGTCCATGAGCATCTAAGGTATGCAGAATCGCAGTCTATTATGGGTTTTGCTGATGCTTTCATAAAAGCATTGCGACAAGCTAATCCGGTTGATTACCAAAAGGTGGTCGAAATGGGAGACACCCGACAGTCAAACTGCTATTACAGCAGTTCGGATGTGGCGTTTAAAACACGTTATGAAGCAGATGAAAAGTACGAAGATGTGATAAATGGCCTGCTGACTTTAAGAGGAGGTTGGCGCGTTTATTCCAGCGGCCCCGGAATTTTCATCACATTGGTCATGCAGCGCCTCTATGGAATCAGACCTGTCTACGACAAACTTATCATTGATCCTGTAATGCCAAAAAGTATGAATATGTCAAAGATCAGTTGTACAATTTACGGTAAACCATTTACTGTCAATTATATAATCATGGAAGGCTCATATGAACCCAAGCGTCTGACTTTGAACGGAACTGAGCTGACTTTTACGCCAGAATACAATCCGTATCGAAAAGGGGGGGCTGTGGTTGATAAAAACCAGCTACTGTCACTGCTCAAAGCTGATGATAACCAACTGGATGTTTATCTTTAAACAAAAAAGACCTGTTCGATGAACAGGTCTTTTTGTTTATCATGAATGATTTCAACCTTTAGCTGATTTCAGCCAGTTGATCTTAACTTTTTTCAAATCTCTGCTGTTTGGCCCGACCAAAATATCAAATTCTCCTGGTTCCCAGTCGAAATACAGATTGCCATTGTAAAACTTCAAATCCTCAACAGAAATCTCAAATTCGACCATCTTTGATTCACCGGCTTTAAGAAAAATCTTCTCAAACTTTTTAAGCTCAGCTACCGGTCTTGTTATCGATGCAACTAGGTCGCGAATGTAGAGCTGAACAACTTCGTGACCATCATGTTTTCCAGTGTTCTTTACTTGAATAGCTATTTTAAGTAATTCATTATCTGTAAGTTCAGATTTATTTATTATGGGTTCACCCACTTCGAAAGTGGTATAACTCAAACCAAAACCAAATGGATAAAGTGGTTCGTTTGGAATATCCAGGTAGTTGGAGCGGTATTTTTCAAACCATTTTCCTTCCTTTAGGGGGCGACCCGTGTTTTTATGGTTGTAATAAACGGGGATCTGACCTATGGCCAAAGGAAATGTGACAGGGAGTTTGCCGGATGGATTTACCTTTCCAAACAACACATCTGCGATAGCATTGCCAGTTTGTGTTCCACCAAACCAAACATTCAAAATCGCCGGAATGTTTTTAGTCTCCCAATCCAAAACCAGAGGTCGTCCGGTAAAGAGAACCATCACAACAGGTTTACCTGTCTTTATCAAAGCTTCTAATAAACGTCGCTGACTGGCGGGGATGGTAATGTCAGCACGGCTGGAGCTTTCGCCACTCATTTCGGCAGATTCACCAACTGCAGCAACAATAATGTCAGCTTTTTCTGCTGTCTTCAATGCTTCTTTGAGCAAATCCTCCGGGCTTTGGCCTTCCTTAATTGATGGAATTCCATAGGATGCACTCCAATAGTCGAGATTTTTATCGTCGGTGATATTGCTGCCACGGGCGTACAAAATTTCTGCCTCATTGCCCACTGCATCTTGAAGCCCCTTAAGTACGGTAATTGATTGCGTATAGTCAGCAGCTACACTCCACATTCCAGGCATGTTGTGAATGTTATCACCTAGTGGACCTATCAAAGCAATATTGCCTTTTTTGGTCAGCGGCAACAAGGAACCTTCATTTTTAAGTAAAACGAACGTTTGCGCAGCCGACTCCCTGGCTGCCAGGTTATTGGCTTCTGTAAATATTTCACTTTGTGCACGTTCTTTCTTACAATACCGATAAGGATCTTCAAACAATCCAAGTTTGTATTTGGCCTCAAGTATTCGGCGACATGCCTTATTGATATCGTTTTCAGTCACTTTACCTTCCTCAAGAGATTTTTTCAAAGTGGTAAGAAATCCTTCACCAACCATGTCCAAATCCGTACCAGCCTTTAATGCAAGAGCTGAAACGTCCTGTAAGTTTCCCATTCCATGGTCGATCATCTCGTTGATCGCAGTGTAATCAGTTACAACAAAACCATCGAATCCCCATTCATTCCGGAGCAACTCAGTCAAAAGCCAATGGTTTCCACTGGCCGGAACGCCATCAATTTCATTAAATGATGTCATCACACTGCCAACACCTGCTTCAACGGCTGCTTTATAAGGTGGCAGGTATTCGTTGTACATACGTACGCGACTCATGTCCGTTGTATTATAATCGCGTCCACCTTCGGCTGCTCCATAGAGTGCAAAATGTTTCACACAGGCCATGATAGTATTGTCTTTCGACAAGTCATCTCCCTGGTACCCACGTACAAAAGCTTTAGCAATAATACTGCCAAGATATGGATCTTCTCCGGCACTTTCGGCGATACGACCCCAACGGGGATCTCTTGATATGTCGACCATGGGGGAGTAGGTCCAGCAAATGCCATCAGCACTTGCTTCAGTAGCAGCAATACGGGCTGTTCTTTCAATCATTTCGGGATTAAATGAAGCGGCCAACCCAAGCGGGATTGGAAAAGTGGTTTGATAACCATGAATTACATCCATCCCGAAAATCAAAGGGATTTTAAGTCGGCTTTCTTCAACAGCGACACGCTGAACGTCGCGAATCTTTTCCATTGATTTGATATTCAAAAGTCCACCAACTTCACCATTTTTAATCTTTTGGCCGATGTTGGAACTGGCAGTCTGCCCGGTTACAATATCCCCCGACCCGGGGAGGTTGAGCTGTCCGATTTTTTCTTCAAGGGTCATTTTTGACATTAAATCATCCACAAAAGCGTTCATTTGTGTGTCAGCTCCTTGTTCCACCCTGTTTTTACAAGCAGGGAAAACTACCGCCAGAAGGAGAATGATCAGTACTAAAGGGATCTTTTTCATAGATTTAGAGATTAATTTTTCAGATATTTATTGATTTCATTTTGCCATTTTTGATAACCCGAATCATTCAAATGAAGTCCATCCGGGAGGTAATAGTCTGACTTTGGATTTCCCTTTTCATCCAAAAGGATATCCCATACGTTGATGAAAAATACATTTGCATAATTAGCTAAAGAACTAAAGATTAATCGGTTTGTATCAATCATTCGTTCAGCCAAATTCCACCTCAGCGGACTAGGTTTGCACGACAGAAACAGTACGGATGTTTCTGGACTGGCTTCTCGAATAAGGTCAACTAATTCGAGTACTCGTGATGCTATTTGTTCGGGCTTGAGATCGGGAAAAAAGGCAACATCGTTTTCTCCGGCATAGATCACAATTTTTTCTGGTTTGTAATCAAGGATTAAGTTTATTGTAATCCATTGCAAGTCAGTAAGTGTTGCTCCACCGAAGCCACGTTTCACAATTTTTTCTTGCGGAAAATAATCCTCCAGATTGTCCCACATTCTAATGGATGAGCTACCAAAAAATATTGTTGCGCCTTGCGGAGGTTTGTTTACTGCATCCAATTCCTGATAAGATATGAACTCTCTTTTTACATTTACGCTGAGCTGCGCACGAAGTTCTGAAAATGACAGATAAAAGATAAACAGAGCGAAGGCGATTCGAAATAATAAATTATGAATCATTGCTATTTAACCTCTTGTATTTCAGATAATTTACCAATTCCATTTTCGTTAATTGCTTCAATTGCGAAATAGTAGGTCACTTCTTTATCCATAGATTTTAACCAATATTCGTTGGCTCCGTATACCATGATAACATTGTATAGTTTTTGAGGATCAATGCCCATATAGATGTTATAGGCGTATGCATTATCAACAGGTTGCCATTTTAGCCAGGCACTTCGTTTGTCCTTTTCGGTGCGAAGGATAATTAGATCTTTCACTTCATGAGGTTTTTCGCCTTGGCCGTGACCGAAAACGCGCAATCCACTAATGGCAAACTTACCGGTTGGCATGGCCACGTTAACAAGTTTCAGATAGCGGCCAAATACTGAAGTTGAGAGCTCGAGGTAATCATGAGGAACATCAGTTTGGTTTAGGCTTTTATCAACCAATAACTTCCATTTTTTTCCATCATTTGACACAAACAACTGATATTTGTGACCAACTCCCTGTGACTTACCGAGGAATTCAGCATCCTGGTCAGCATAATTTATTTGGATGGCTTTGATTTCGGAAAGTTCCCCCAAATCTGTTTGAATCCATTCGCCTTTTTGTGCAGTTTTGGCTGACCAATACGTTTTAATGTCTTCATCTACAGCGTTGTTAGGAGCATAAGCACCCAAAGTAGATGAAACAGTGACCGGTTTTTTGTAATTCAGGAGCATCCAGCCGGAAAATCTTGATTTTAGGTGGTCGGCAGCGCCAACGGGCAAGTAAGTGGGATAATCACCAAAAGCAGTATTGCAATACATAACGCCTTCATCATCAAATCCGGCAGGCCAGATGCCTATTCGACGTTCAAAATTATTCTTAACCGACAGAGCCACAGTTGAAGTATGCCAATAATTTCCATAGGGGTCGTTAAAAGTTGCACCATGACCAGCCCCGCGAGCGAAACCTCCTGGTTTATAACTGAGTGGAAGCGACTGAGCTTTAAAGGGTCCAAGAGGAGAGTTACCAACAACAACACCATCGGCGTATCCACTGAACTCAGTGCCGGGTGCCCCGTACTGCAGGTAATATTTGCCACCATGTTGCGTCATCCAGGCGCCTTCAATGAAAGGATCAAGAAAAGTATTGTCCATATGTTCTCCAAATCTTTGCCATCCATATCTGTGAGGTTCAAGAAGGTATAATTCTTTTCTTGTTGCCTTGGGCTGCATTGTTTTCCGGTTTAATTCAACACCATAGAGTGGAAACTGATTGCTGCTTCCGTTGTACATATAGAACCTTCCATTGGAATCAGTAAAAAAAGCAGGATCCCAACCACCAATCAGGAGGCTGTCAACCAGAGGTTTCCAATCATTTTCCCTGGGATTTGTACTCATCCACACCGTAAAACCTGTTGTGTAAGTTGACCCGAAAACTAACATGGTATCACCGACAACACCCACTGCTGGAGCACAAAGTTCATCGTATCCCTCATTCCAAGGTCGCAGAAAGCGCTTGCTAATAAAATTCCAACTGTTCATATCCTTGCTCCACCAATAACCCCATTGGTTGGTAGAAAACAAATAATATTCATTTTTATATAATACAATCACCGGATCTGCTGTTGCTCTGTGGCGACCCCACTCACTGAAATTTGGAATTGGTGTATAGCCATAGTCGATATTTATTGGATTACAATAGGTAAGCTGTTGTTTTTCATTTGTTTGAGAAAACAAATTTTGGCTCATCAGGCACAATAAGTAAAGAAAAAGACTGCGTTTCATTGTAATTATTTCCAGTTTATGGTAAATGAATGGTAATCATAAGGCACAATAAGAGTTATCTGAGGTCGCGGCTTATGCTTATTTGTCAGAAAGTTGAAATACGAAGAATCATAAATATCCTTTAGATACTCCAAAGGATCAAATAGTTGTTTTGTTTCTATCCGGGATAAAAGCGGATTGCTGTGATTGATTGTGAACTCAGTTTTTAAATCAAAGCCATGCATGATTATTTTTATAAATCTGAAAGGCGATTGATAGTTACCTTCAGATTTTTTAAAAAGTAAAGATTTACTAAGTGGTTGATAATGAATCAATCTTTGATGGTATTCCCCGCTTTGATATTTGCGACTGATTCCATCATCATCATAATACAAAAACTGTGAGCTGTCAACACCGGCATAAACATGCAGATATAAGGTGTCGCCCGGGTGTTCAGCATTGCTTTGCACCAGCTTCTGCATTGGAATCATCGAAGATGACTTTATGAACAATGGAATCTCATGCAAGGCAGGGTTCATCATAAGTTCCTGATTTCCTATGAACAATGTATCTGACATGATATCATACCATTGTCCTTCAGGAAGATAGACCTTTTTAATTGATTCCGAAGGTGTCACCGGTACCACAAGGATTGCGTCACCAAGGGTGAATTGATATTGGTAGATTTCGTCATAAACCAATTTATCGAAAGGATATCTGAATGCAAGACTTCTCACAATTGGACTACCATTTTGTGTTGATTCATAGAAAGTTGAATAAAAATACGGCATCAGCCTATACCTGAAATTCAAATAAGCACGTGAAATTGCTTCAGCTTCTTCACCATAACTCCAGGGTTCATTGGCAAGTGCAAAAGCTTCTTTGTGGTTTCTTGCATAAGGAGCAAACAATCCTGTCTGCATCCACCTGATAAACAGATTTTTGGATGTTGTTCCAATATACCCTCCAATGTCATCACCCACGAACGGAATGCCTGAAAGACCTAATTGGGTGTTGAGTAAAGCTCCGCCGAGTAAATAGGAATCAGCCGCTGTGTTGTCGCCTGTCCATATTGCTGCATACCTTTGAATGCCGGCAAATCCGGAACGGGAAAGGATGAAAGGCCGGAGGTTTTTGCTGTGATTCAGCGCAGCTTGATGGCTGCTTTGCGCCATAAGCATGCCATACAGGTTTTTAGCTTCCAAAGCAGTAGCTTTTCTTCCATCAAAATCAAATACAAGATTATCAGGTAAATAGCTTCCTCCAACTGCTGGTTCGTTCATGTCGTTCCAATAACCATGAATACCGCTTCTGGAAAGAAAAACCATGTGATCCGACCACCACTGCCTGCCTTTGGCTGAAGTGAAATCAACAAAATTATTTAAGCTTGGGGCAATCTCTGCTGTGTAAAGACTTCCATCAGCGAATTTGACAAAAACGTCATTTTTGATACCATCATAATGAGCAAAATAGGTTGAATCCCTTTTTATACCCGGATTCACTGAAGCAGTTACTTCGATGTTCTTCTCTTTTAAATAGTGAGTAAGTCCCGACATGTCGGGGAATCTGGAAGTATTGATTCTAAATGGTTCATAATCCTGCAGATAATCAGCATCAAGCACGATACAATCAATTGGAAGTTTTTTGGCCCTGAAATTATCAGCCAGCAATTTCACCTGATCCTGCGGAAAATAACTACACTTACTTTGGTGATATCCCAACGCCCAGCGCGGGGGAAGGGACATTCTTCCGGTGATAGAAGTATAATGCTTTAAAATGCCTGCAATGTCAGTATCATGGATTATAAAGTAGTCAATATCACCACCTTCTGTGGTAACCGAACTAAAATCAGGTGTTGATAATCCGAAATTGAAAAATGATTTAAAAGTGTTATTCAAAAAAAATCCATAGAGCTGATTGCTATGAATACCAATAAAAAAGGGGATGCTTACATACATTGGCAATCGGGGATCTCCATATTTATAGGTATCAGTGTTGTTCAAAGTGTGACCTGTTCCTTTTTTATCCAGATCGCCTAACACTTCACCCAACCCGATAAATCGTTCATTTGATTGAAGTTTTTTGTAGATTGTCGCTTTATCGCCAATGAAATGATAGCCAAAGCCAAATCCTCTCTTATCTTCTGATACGACTTCGTCATTGGCATTCTTTACAGTGACGCGAAACGAAGGATATTTGTCAATGAAAACCTTTAGAAAATTGGAAGATAATATGATGGAGGAATCATTTTCCAACACATCCATATCATGAACTGCTATATTGGGTTGTCCTGACAGGACAAACGAAAAGTCGTCCCATTCAGATTTTTGGGATATTCTAACACGTAGTGTGTGTTCATTCCAAAAGCTCACCTTGAAGATGGCTTTATCAGTGGATCCTTCAACACCGGTAGGAAGTTTTTTCCAATTTTTAACTTCACCCACATCAATCAATTGGGCTACTGCCGATTGTTTAAACCAAAGAAAAACCAAAACTAATAAAATCAGGTAATAAAGAAACCTAATAGAAATCTTACTTTTTGATCCCATGACTTTCACTTTATATGGGGACTTTCGAAACCCAACCTTGTTAGTCCCTTTTGAATATCAGGAATTTGCATAAAAAGATTCCATATTAATCCTGTCCGGTAATTCTCGATCATGATGATAATCGGACCCTGATCGATAGCCAGGTGGCTTTTGGCATACCAATTTTCGGTTTCACTAAACCCATCGGTAAAACCATAATCAGACCAGATTCTGTCACCTAAATTGTAATAAAAATGCCTGAGTGCCTGCATCGAATAAGTTGGCGTATATGGAAATGAGGACAGCGCAGCGGTGGGTTGAATGACACCAAAGTCGGTATCAGGACAGTGGGCCACATAGCCTTTGTAGCTGTCACCGGCAGTCAAACCCCAGCAATTCTCGCCATAACCTTTATAGCCTTTTGGGTTATCAATGCAATAAGCCCTGTTAATTAAAGTGTGATTTTTGGCTTGTTCAAAGTAATCATATCCGAGTGAATCTCTCAGGCCGTTCGGATTGATTCCCGTGAAGGTGTAATGCTCAAAAAACAATGGTCCACCTTTGTCATAGTTACCGAGAGGAAGCACTATGTCGTAATAAGTTTTTCCATTTTTAAAACCTTGACTACCGACCCAACTGCCATCATACACATCTTTGCTGATCGGGTGAAAAGGAGAAGCAGCAGCCATGATATAAGTAATAAGACATTCGTTCCACCCCCAAACAGGGAAATTCATGTCAAAATCATTGTTTGGACTCCAGTGCCAGTAGAGTTTTTTTTCACCTTTGGTGTGCCAGTTCCAATTAGCTGCATTCCACATCTGGGTGATACGTTTTCGAAGGTAAACTTCAATCGGTTCATCGCTTTTGAAATATTCTCTTGCCACTAAAAAACCCATTAACAAATAAGAAGTTTCTACAATATCAGCACCATCATCCAGACGGTCAAATTTGATTGTTTTTCCGGTTCTTCCGTCCATAAAATGAGGATAAATGCCATGATAACAATCAGCATTAATCAAAAAATCAGCTATTTGTACGAGTCTTTTGACAGCGGTATCCCGTTCAATCCACCCACGTTCAACAGCAACTATCGTGCTCATGATTCCAAAACCGGTGCCACCGACAGCACAGGCATCGGGGCCGAAGTCTGTTTTACTGAAGTTTGGTTCACCCCAGGCCTCGTTGATATAGTCCCAATAATGTTCTGCCTTCACAGTGTCGCTCCTTTCAAGTGCCATTCCACTAACAGGATGTGCACCATGCCAGAAGAAACGAAAGGTCTGACGCTGAACTATTTCCAATAGATCTTCGTCACTCAGGTTGGGTAGAATGCCAACCGGTTCAATAAAACCTTTCACTTTAATTGGCTGATTAGCTTGCTGAGCATTTAGAACGCTGGCGAAGAAAAAGATACCCACCATAAAGATACTAATGAAAGTAGTTTTCATAATTCAGAGGTATTATTTATTCATGTAAGTGAAGCCAAGTTTATCCAGTCCCCTTTTAATATCGGGATCCTGCATAAACAGATTCCACAACAATCCTGTGCGGTAATTTTCAATCATTACTACAATAGGTCCCTGGTCGATTGCGAGGTAATCACTTGGAAACCAATTGTGATGGATACTGAACGCATCATAGAATCCATATCTACCCCAAATTTTTTCACCCAATGTTTCATAAAAAAACCGCATTGTTTGGAGTGAATACTCAGGTGTATATGGCATCGATGAAAGCGCTGCGGTAGGGGAGATGACGCCATGATCGTTTTCAAGTCCGGGGGCATGAGCCTGATAAAATTTTGGAGAATAGCTGGCCGTGAGTCCCCAGCATTTTTCACTGTATCCATTGAATTTCCCGGGATTCTCAACACACCATTGCCTGTTAATCAAGGTATGGTTCATATTGTGTCGCCAATAATCGGCATAGGCGTCGGTTAAATTTCTCGGATCCAGTCCAAGGAATGAATAATGTGCCCAAAACAAAGGTCCTCCAAAGGTTGGCGCACCATTATGCTTGAGTTCCAACAGCGTATTATATGGCATAGCCTGATGCTTTATTTGACCTTCACGTGCCCACCCTTTGTGAAAAGCATCAGTTGAGACCGGATATGTTGGCGAAGAAGCCGCCAAGACATAAACAATCAGACATTCATTGTATCCTTCAATAGGGTGGTTCATTTTCCAACCTTTATCGGGTGACCAATGCCAGTATATAACATCTTCACCTCCCTTTGTAAACCATGACCATTCCACTTCTCGCCAGAGTTTGTCGATGTCAGCAGCCAGATTTTGTTCTTCAGGATTCCCCTGAATGAAAAATTGCTTCACAGCAAGCAATCCCTGCATAAGCAAGGCAGTTTCAACAATGTCAGCACCATTGTCATTTTCACTGAACGGCTTTACTTTACCCGTTGTTCCATCGATCCAATGAGACCAGGCACCATGAAAACGGTCGGCTTTCGCAAGCCAATCAACCTGATGACGAAACCTTTGAAAACCTTCCTCGCGGCTGATAAATCCTCTTTCAATGGCTACAAGAATTGCCATCATGCCAAACCCGGAACCGCCGGTGGTAATAACCGAGGCATCGTGTTCGGGGTAGTCGCCATCCAGGTGAATACGTTCCCTGGCCAAACCAGATACCGGTTCGGCTCCTTCCCAAAAATATTGAAAAGTCCGGTGTTGAACGAGAGTCAGAAGTGAATCGTCCGACAGACCTGGCGTAATCTTTGATTTTGGATTTGTGACAGGCTCACAACCTAAGAGGGTAAAAGCAATAAAAAGAAAGATATAAACACTTGATCTCATGTGGTTTATCATAATTTAGGGGGTTAATACCGTGATTTCCGTTGACTATTGGAGGTGGTTTTAGGAGCTTGGTAATTGAAACCAAGTTTATCCAGCCCGGCTTGAATTTCGGGAGCACTCATAAACAAGTCCCAGATCAAACCGGTTCTGTAGTTTTCGATCATAACGATTTCAGGTCCTTTGTCGATAGCGATATAAGAGCTGGCCCACCAGCCGGCATGCACATCAAAGGCATCATAAAATCCATAATCTCCCCAAAGTTTATCTCCCAGTACATAATAAAAAAACCTGATGGCATTCAATGATTGTTCCGGAGTAAACGGAATTGAAGAGACTGCTGCTGTCGGGGTGATTACACCTCTGTCGTTGGTAGGTTCGCTAACACCATAACCACCAGGAATATCTCCGGCTGTAAGTCCCCAGCAATGGCTGCTGTAATTGGGATAATTCTTGGGATTTTGAGTACAGTAAGCCCAATTAATCAGAGAATGATTTGTGTTTTGAGTCCAGTAATTGGCGTAATTATCCGAGAGATTACGCGGATCAAGTCCTAAAAAAGAATAGTGAGCGAAAAACAAAGGTCCACCGTAGTCAAAGCCGACAGGTAATGTATATCCATAAAATGATTTACCGTTGATGATGGCTCCATTTCGGGCATAGCCTTGGTGATAGGCCGCAGCGGGAATACTGTGAGTGGGTGATGAAGCCGCCATGACATAAGTGATCAGTGTTTCGTTGTAGCCTCGGATGGCCATGTTAATATCCCAACCATAATTGGGAGACCAATGCCAATAAAGTACATTTTGATTTGATCTTTGATACCAGGTCCATTCAATTTCATTGTAAAGTGTTGTTATCCTTTCAATTAATTCAGATTCGACAGGCGCATCCGGGTTGAGATATTGTCGGATGGCTATAAGTCCCTGAGCCATAAATGCCGTTTCGACAAGATCGCCGCCGTTATCTTTTTGACTAAAAGGCACAACAGCTCCTGTGGAACCATTAATCCAATGTGACCAGGCTCCATGAAAACGATCGCAGGTTTCTAGAAAGTTCACTATCTTGGATAGCCTCGTCACACCCTGTTCGCGTGTAATAAAACCTCTTTCCATGCCTACTATCAAAGCCATTAGCCCAAAACCAGATCCACCTGAAGTTACAATATCCCCTGAATTTAGTCTTTCCCGGGCCATTCCACTGACAGGATGAGCATAATCATAAAAATAGCTGAAGTTTTTTTGCTGAATCAGGGTGAGGAGCTCTTCGTCGGTTATCAAAGGGAATTTGGGCGTGGAGTCAACCGCCGTCATAAATGAATTGCTGAAGCCGCTAAAATTGTAGCCGGTGACTGATTTTAAGGCTGTTGAGGCAACAAAATAGTATTTTTTATAACCTTCGAGTTTTTGATTTGTCGTTAGCTCAACCTTTTTGTTCGAATCAAAGAACCGAAGATCAAAAACAGTTTGTCCTGAAAGTGTGAATTTTTCCTGCACTTGATTGGTGTCGAGGGGTTCGGAAAACTCAAGCTCAATTTTAACGTTTTCAAGTGGGATGTGGTAGATATTTGTCGTTAGCTGAAAATTATCAGATTGAATGGTAGCACTTTTTAAATTAAAAACGCCATTGTCGGTTTTAAATCTGAATGTTGCACCTGAAAATGTTTCATTTTGCTTTCCAATCAATTTGTTGGTGATCGCAACGCTGTAACTTTTTTCTTTGGCAAGGTCGGCATGCTTAATGGTAATAGTGCGGTAATCGCTGGAAAAAAAATAACGTAAACCACTCAGAGTGATGTTGCTTTCGTTTTGAAGTTGGATGTTAATTTTGGCTGATGCCGTATCAACTGCTGCATTGAACTGAATGATTACGTCTTTATTTATCTGAACATTTTGAACCTCGGCGGCAAGCTGAAGCTGTACATCACCAACAAAACAACCCAATACATCGAGTTTACCAGGTTCAGGTTCAGGATCTTTATTACAAGAATGTGAGAAAATACTTATCAATGCCAGGGCAAAAAATGAAACTATTGCTTGACTGTGGTTTTTAAAGGTGGCTTTGTACAGAGTCCAGAGTCCTCTTATAAAGTTTTCGGAATTAGATGTTTTCATATTTTGCCAGGTTTAAACATTAAGTTGTAATTAGAAAAGATAAAAAAGAGGGAAGGGCTTACCCCTCCCTCTAAAGAAAGATGCAAAACTCTGTTATTTAGTACCCATTAAACCTAATACTTCAGCAGCGCTGAGGACTTTGGTAAAGAGATGGAATTCATCGTAAAGACTTTGATCCGAAAAATGTTCCCAATAGGTAAAGTTAGGTGCACCCGACCCAATTGTCATTGAGGTACATCCAGCCCAGTCGATTGGACCGGTTGTTTCGGTTTCGAGAACAACCTGACCGTCAACATAAATCGTAGCCTTGTTGGCGCTGATGGTGATGGCAATGTGCATCCATTGTCCTTCAGGGACAATTTGGACAAATGGATTCATCCAAACCTCAGCTTCGGTGACACCAAAATTGAGACCGATGTTTTGCTTGTCGCCCGAGTTTTCTCTGAACACACGCAATCCAAAGTTACGGCTGTCACCAACCGGAGAGATGGCGAGAATGCCGCCTCGAGCCGGAGTTGGATTGAGCTGATACCAGAAAGCAACACTGAATTCGCCACCAAGCAATCCAGTTGCAGGGATTGACATAAAAGCATCAGCTGCACCCGCATAAGCGCTCCCAGTTTTTCCCTCAACGAACGTGGGTGCTCCTGTAACTTCCATCGAATTTCCGGTGATAAGATCGAGGTAGTTATCATCCAAAGGCAGATACAATACTTCACCGGCCAGAGGATTGTAGGTCGGCGCTGTTACTTTTTTGAAGTTAACGGTTTGACTGGCTGTTTTGCCGGTCAGGTCGGTTACATTAACTGTCAGCACATAGTCACCGTCAGTCATATTAGTGTAATCATAATTAATCATTGCCCTGCGATAGTCTTTAAAACTGGTGTAGGATGCTATTTCTGAGCCATTCAGTAATAGTACGACTGATTTCAGTTCAATATCATCCTGGGCAATCAATTTAAAGGTAACTGTAGCCACCTCATCTGAAGATCTGACAACCTTGCCTTCAACAGGAAAGGTGATATTAACTTCAGGAGCCGACTGGTCAGGTTTTGGAGCAACTTCAGTGATAGGATCGATACCCTTATTGCATGAGATCATCATCAAGGTGATGAACACATATCCGAGCAGGTGTTTTATTATTTTCATTTTTTTAGTTTTAAATTTGTTAATTATTTCTGTCCAAGAATTGGCAGCAAGTCAACCTGATTTTGAGGATAGGGTAAGAAAGTTTTATCGGCTGAAAAACTTCTTCCGTCATAACTCAGCTCATTGGTTTTGCCCAAACGGAGCATATCATAATAACGGGTTCCCCATTCCATGGCCAGTTCTGCATATTTCTCATCCATAACCTGATCGTTTGTTACACCTGAAATCGGGCTTAAACCTGCCCTTTCACGAACAAGGTTAACAGCCTGATCAGCTGTTCCAGCAGTCCCGGAAGCACCTTGTGTTAAGGCCTCAGCATACATTAGCAATATTTCGGCATAACGAATTACGGTGAAATTTTTATTGGTTCCATAATCTGTTCTTCCAGGAGTAAGTTGATTTGATGGCAGATAATGTTTACCGCTGGCAAAAAGTGCACGGGCGTAATCGTTGAAAACGTCACCGGAGGGTGTTGTGTTGGAAATCCATGCAGGGAGTGTCGAATACGCCGGATCGCTTGTAAGCTCGGCAATGCCACGATTGGTAAAAATCACGGTTGTTTCGAGCCTGGTTTTTTCACCTCTGTCCAACATGAATTTGATGTATTTGAGGCTTGGTTCATAAAAACCCCAGCCGTCTCCGGAGCCAGCAACAGCGGGTGTCCAGCCTTGTGGTCCAAAGAATGCATACAGATAAGCATAGTTATCACCAGTTCCTTGTCCGAGGTCGGAATACTGAAATTCCCAGATGTTTTCATTGTTGAGCTTGCCCTGAATTTTGAACAATTCATAATAGTTTGATTCCAATACGAATTTTCCGGAACTGATAATTTCACCTGTGGCACTTGCAACTTCCTGATAGTTTTTAAGTTCAAGGTTTGCCAGGGCCTTCATTGCCAATGCCGTGTATTTGGTCACACCACCAGGAACATCTGTTCTTTCGTTAGGCCTTACGGCGGGCAGGTTTGGAATGGCCTCATCCATCCAGGTCGATATCATCTGCATGATTTCGTCTTTGGAGCTGAGGGGAGCAACCAAAAGTTCGGAGGGCGCAGAAGTTGGGGGCACGGGAAGAGCTCCCCAGACACGGCTTAACTGAAAAAGCCAGAATGATTTGAGCACTTTAATTTCGGCAATGTACTGATCTCCGAGAGCTTTATTTGGAGCATACTCCTGATAAAGGGCTACCTGCTCCATGGCCGAATTGGCAGAGAGCATATTCTGGTAGAAATTCTGCCACAATGAATTATACATCCAATAGTCTTTGTTATAGGAGTATTTATCTGTTGCTTCAAAATCCTGCTGGTCACCCAATCCACCGGCATTAACATCATCACCTCTTACGGAGATTAAAGGGAAGCATTCCCATTCAATGCCATTAAATTCGTGATAGGTACCAATTAAGGGAAGAATCATATTACTGCTGATTGTATAATCAGTACTTCCAGTAAATGAGCGGTTTTCCGGCAATTCATCTACATATTTATTGCAATTCGATAAGCCAAGTACAACAATCAGCAGAAGGCTTAATTTGCTTATGATTTTATTATTTTTCATTTTACGTTGTGATTAGAATTAAAACTTAACGTTCAGACCGATTGTGTAAACAGCAGCAACGGGATAGGTTTGCGAGTCCCAGCCATTTGCAACTTCAGGTGTAAAACCATTGTATTGGAAGAGTGTTACTGGTCTTTCAGCAGTGAAGTAGATGCGTGCTTCCGGAAACTTACCATCAAGCCATCCTGTATTTCGCAAAGTATAACCCAGTTGAATGTTTTGAATCCTGAAAAATGAACCATCTTCAACAAAATAATCGCTCATTTTTTGATTCCAACCTTTTCGCAGGCCGGCAGCTGATGGATATTCGTTTGAGGTACCTTCTCCAAACCAGCGGTTTGTAGCCAGGTCAGCATCGAGGTTGCCATCTGGAGTCCAGATCAATTCACCGCGTTTACGGTTTAGAATTTTATTTCCCATTTGTCCATAAACACTTGTTGAGAAGTCGAAATCCAGATAATTGATGGTGATATTACCGCCATACATGAAATTAGGGAAATAGGAACCAAGAATTACACGGTCGTCGTCGTCGATTTTTCCATCGCTGTTTTGATCTTTGTATCTGAAATCTCCCGGAACAAGACCATTGGCAACAGCCACCGGATCAGCATCTATCTCAGCCTGGTTTTGATAAACACCGGCAACTTCACGTCCAAAGAAAGCCATCAAAGGTTCACCAACATAGGTTCTTTGACGAAATTCTGCTGTGCCGCCATCAATGTAAGATTGTCCGTAGAGGTCGATGGCCTCATTTTTCAATGTAGAGAGATTGACACCAACACTGTAGTTCAATTTGCTGCTGATTTCATTGGTCCAGGTCAATGCAAGTTCAATACCTGAGTTTCTGATAACACCAACAGGTTTTAGAACACTGCCACCCTGTCCGGGATTAATAACCGGAATGGCTGCGTCTTTTGTATCGCGTATGTAGTAATCAAATTCAGCAGTGAGTTTGTTCATCAGATTTGCAGTGAAACCAAGATTGGTTTCCTCCGTCATTTCCCATTTCAGAGAGGAGAAGGTGTTGTTTACAACGGTTCCGGAATAAACGATGCCGTTGAGTGTGGTGGTTACGACACTTGTTGTAAAAGCACCATCGCTGGCCTGAATCCGGTCGTTGCCAAGCTGACCCCAACTGGCACGAAGTTTTAAAAACTGAATATAATCATTGCCTTTGAGAAAACTTTCTTCCGAAATAACCCATCCTGCTCCGATAGAAGGGAAATAACCCCATTTTTCCTGATATTTATTGGTTCCGTCTGCACGGAATGTGGCGTACAACAAATATTTATCGTTGTAATTATAAGCCAGCCTTCCAAAGTAGGACATTCCAAACTGCCTTAGTCCGTCATCGCCAACAGCTTCGGCTGGAATGTTCAAAGATTGATTCAGGTACCATGATTGCTCCTGATCGGTGGGGAAATTTTTACCCTGGGCAGTAAGAAACTGGAATCCTTCGTCTTTAAATGAACTACCAGCCATCAAAACAAAGTTGTGGTCGCTGAAACTTTTGTTGAACGTCAACAAGTTATCCCAAATTTTGTTATTAAGTATCGTAATGCTTCGGGTAATTGTAGCATCAGGATTTTGAAAACTATTTCCAATAAAGAATGGTAGGTTCACAACTCGTTGGTCGATTGAAGAATAGTTATAATTATAGGTGCTCTTGAAAGTTAAGGTTTTTGGTATCAGCGTCAGCTCAGCATAATAATTAGCCAGAATCTTTTTAATTTTCATTCGATCGACATTGTATTCCATTGTAGCGAATGGATTTTGTCCGCTTCTGTAACCAAGATCCTGAGCATTGGAAAACCTGATTGGCGTTGCAGCTGTGTTACTTTCATCATAAACCGGCATAATCGGAACAGCAAAATATGCCTGATTCCATGCGCTGTTTTGAGCGTTAAATTTTGTAGCATCACTAAAAATGAGGCTTCCACCTACTGATAACCAGTTGTTTGCCTTCACATCCAATTTTGTGCGAAGGTTCATTCTCTCATAGTCATTCTTCATTTTTAAGATACCATCCTGGTAAAAATAGTTACCACCGATCGAATACCTGGCCTTGTCATTACCGCCTGAAATATCCAGGTTATGATTAGTCATTGGAGCAACCTGTAGAATTTCATTGTACCAATCGGTATTTACATCCGGTACGTTGGGATTAATTCTGCTTCTTCCATAGCGCTGCATGGCGTTAAGGATAAAAGAGGCATCGGCTGCTGATCCTGATTCATTGGCCATCATCGTAAATTGCTGGGCATTAGCCATTTTTACAATATTCTGAGCCACCTGATAGCCGGTATACCCACTGTAGGTTATTTCACTTTTTTGATTGAACTGACCCGATTTTGTTTCGATCAAAATCACACCATTCGCAGCACGATTTCCGTAAATAGCACTGGCAGAGGCATCTTTCATGACTGAAAGGGTTGCAATATCAGAGGGATTCAGAAAATCGATGTTATCAAAAAACATTCCATCCACAACATACAATGGAGATTCATTATCCCGGCCGGGAAACGACCCAATACCTCGCACCCTTACAACAGGCGAATCACCAGGCGCACCGCTGCTAACCACCTGCAGACCGGCCACTTTCCCTTGAAGTGCCTGAATGGGCTGTGATGATGGCGTTTTTACCAAATCTTCTGATTTTATAGTTGTAATAGAAGAGGTGAGGTCTTTCACTTTGACACTTCCATAACCAACCACTACCACCTCTTGGAGCGATGTTTTCGAAGGAATCAGTTGAATATTCATGATATTCGATTGACTGATGGCAACTTCAGCGGTTTCATAACCTACAAAGCTCACAATAAACACCTTGTCTTGGGGGCTTACAGAAATCGAGAAATTTCCATCCATATCGGTCGATGTACCTTTGGCTGTACCTTTGACCAAAATCGTTGTTCCAGGCAAAGATTCACCCGTAGATTGATCAGTGACAGTGCCGGCGATGTTCCTTTCCTGTCCAAAAACTGTACTGGTACCTAGTGCCAGTATCAGCATCAACGCGCTTCTGAACCAGCGTGAAAGCGGTTCTTTGAGTAAACGGTTCTTCATAGCATTTTTTTTATTTGTTTAGTGGTTAATTTTTATGTGGTTTTTTAAATCAATTGAACCTTCAATCTTAATTTATCACAGATGTTGATCAACAGATGAGACGTATTTTTTAAAATGCGTACCTTAAAATGATTTCTTAGACATCTTTCATTTTGTTTCAATTTGTGTTGTGCTTTTAAATACTTGTATAAAATTAACAATTTTTTGATAAATTTATAATAACGTGCAATCGATTGCGCAAATTTCACTCCATCAACTTTACTTCACATGACTTTTAACGAAATACGTACCTCAATCTAACTACGTCATTGAATAAATATATAGTTGTATGTAATTAATATACAGTTAATTGATGATAATTATCAAATTTGAGTGTTATATAATATATTACTGTTTAACGAATGTGAAAAATCGATAGTTGCGCAACATTTGATTTCGTATTGTCCATTTTGATCCAAAAATGCAGCCAGTGTTTTATTAAATCAAGAAGGCATTTATGGCTTTAGTTTGCTGCGCATGACATTCAACATGTATTTGACATGTAAGTAAAGAGTTTGAAAATCGGACCTTTTTACCAAAAGTTCGGTGATTTTAAGTCCACTAAGGCGTCGGAAAACGAAAAACTGATAAACTACGGTTGCCAAGTAGGCAATTGAGGCACCAGCAGCGGCACCGATCATCCCGAATTTTGGAATTAAAACCAAAAGAGCCGGCAGCATTACCAGAAGACCAACAACAGACGCAATCATATTATAAGCAGGTCTGCCGGTACCAGAGAAGTAATGACTAAGCACAGCATTTGCAGCCAAAGCAACAACACCTGGATTTAGAACCAATATCAACACTTTAATGTCCGAAAAATCCTTACTCAGCAAAAATGTAAACCAATCAGTGGGAACCAAT
>JANJXG010000025.1 GCA_024709145.1 Bacteroidales bacterium
ACCCAAAAAATCAAAGATCGATGAAAGTTATGAACAAGATCAGCTGGATGCTTGGATTGACCCTTGTGGCATCCATGTCGTGTATTTAAAGTAAGAAAAAAAGACCAGCCGGACATACACGTAAAGATGGTAAAAAAGGTAAAGACGGAGAAGACGGTATCGATGGTCAGGACGGCACAGCCACCTGTATCACCTGCCATGATAACACACAGGTATTAGCTGCCCGCACCATGCAATGGGAAGCTTCAACCCATGCTACTGGAGGAAATTATAATCGCAATACTGGTGAGTGTGCTATTTGTCACACGAGTCAGGGATATCGCGGTTTGTTAGCTGGCACCTATGATCCTGCTGCCACAGGAGCAGTTATTAGCAATCCTAATCCTCCAAACTGCTACACTTGCCACAGTATTCATGAAAGCTATACACCAGCCGATTTGGCTTTAACTTTCAGTGGTGCAGTCGCCCTAAATAATACAACAGAAAGCTTTGATTTTGGCAAATCGAGTCAATGCGCATCGTGTCATCAAGGTCGTACACTTACCAATTTTGCTCAAATCAATGGTCCGGATGTTACTATTACCAACACGCGCTATCACGTACATTATGGATCACAAGCCAATATCATTTCCGGAAAAGGCCTTTTTAACATTGGAGAAGGACTGAGCAACAGTTTGCATACGACAATGATTACTGATCAGTGTATTAGTTGCCATATGACAGGAGGAACTCCAGGACAGTCAGGAGGTCATACGTTCAAAATGCGTAATTTGAGTAACGGACTGAATACAGCTGGTTGCGTAAGTTGCCATACAGATGCCGCAGCATTAACTGCAGATATAACTGCACTTCAAACACAAGTGGCTGACCTCATGGTTGAGCTTAAAGCTAAACTTGACGCTAAAGGCATTTCCGTACCTGGAAGCGATAACTCAGTGGCAGGTACTTATCCTGCAAATGTAGCTGGTGCTTTTATCAATTATAAAGCGGTTCTTTATGATGGCAGCCATGGTGTTCACAATCCGACCTACACTGTTAAACTGTTGCAAAATTCAATCGCAGTTCTTGAATAATAAGGTTAATAATTCATCCTTGATTGAGCAGGTTCTTTTACCGGAACCTGCTCAATTGTTGTAATAAAAAAAATATCTTTACAAATTACAAAATCAGTTGCCAATAGAGGTTATAAACCAATTAAGCTTCTGATAATCACTCAAAAATAAGTTCAGTTAACAAAATCACCTTTATGAAAACAAGGCATTTTTTTCTTCTGATAGTTTTCGCACTAACCGGCTTGCTTGCCTCCTGCGAATATGACTTTGTGGTGCCGGAAAAACCACCTGTAATTGACCCTGAAGTGCCCATTAGTTTTGCCACACAGATCGAACCCATTTTCTCCAATGGCAACAACTGCACAGCTTGCCACAAAACAGGGGCTACACCGCCTGATCTTAGCACCGGAATGGCCTACAATGCCATTGTGCCAAGCCTGATCAATACCACCGATACGGCTGCAAGCATCATCTACTGGTATCCGCATCCCAATTCAACCACCCACAACTGGAAGAAATATACATTGGCCGATGCTACGCTCATACTGGAGTGGATCAAACAAGGAGCAAAGAATAATTAACCCTTAAACAAGAAGAAAGATGAAAAGATTAAGTTTATCACTGATCCTGTTGATGTGTTTAGGTTTTATTGCTGCTGCTCAGGAAGAAGGCCAGGCTGTGGAAAAACAGGAAAAACAAAAGGACAAACCCGTCAGGGCTCCTTTTCAGAGCGGTTATCTGATCGACAATCAGACTACTTTTATCCCCTCTCCGAAAACACTGGAATACGTAATCCAGCATAAGTTTGGAAATATGACCAATGGCTTCTCCGATCTTTTTGGTATCTATGCTCCGGGAGCCAACATCCGTCTTGGCATGAATTATGTTGTATTGAAAAATGTTCAGGTAGGATATGGATTAACCCGCTTAAACATGTACAACGACTTTAATGTTAAATGGACAGTTGTGGAACAAACCCGCAACAACACTATCCCGGTAGCAGTTTCACTGTATGGTACCATGGCCATCGACGGACGCAACGACAAGGCTTTTGGAACGGAGTATAAGTTTAATAACCGTTTCTCTTATTTCGGACAGGTGATTGTTGGACGAAAATTTAACGATTGGTTGTCGGTTCAGCTCAACTCAAGCTTTACACATTACAACAGCGTGGATTCGCTGATCGATCACGATAAAATATCCGTAGGCATCAATGGTCGTGCTCAGTTTTCACCACAGTCGTCAATCTTGTTTCAATACGATGTGCCACTCAAGGTGAAAGGTATTGCAGAGCACCGCGAATTTACCAAACCCTCCAAACCAAACTTTGGAATCGGTTGGGAAATCAGCACCAGCACGCATGCTTTTCATATCTATGTTTCAACGGCTGATGGCATTATTCCCCAACACAACGCCATGTTCAATCAGAACGACTGGACCAAGGGCGATTTGATGTTTGGCTTTACGATCACGCGACTTTGGAGTTTTTAACCAGAATATTTATTGTTTCACCTAATCATCAATAACACCATGAAAATAAAATTCATTTTTGGAAGCCTGATGGCTTTTTCGGTGATCGCCTTATTGGCATTTAGTTATCCACAGGAACAGAAAAAGGGAGCCCCCTGGAAAATTCCTGCCGAGTACAAGAGCAAAGCCAATCCACACAAAGGTGACGCTGCTGCTGAGAAACTTGGTAAAACGGCTTATGCCAAGCATTGCCGCTCATGTCATGGAAACATCGGTGCCGGCGATGGCCCGAAAGCTAAAAACCTGGAAACATTCCCGGGCGATTTTACCGATGCCAAATGGCAATCAGGTGTAACGGATGGTGACTTGTATTATATGTCGTTCATCGGCAGAGATGAAATGCCCAACTTTGAAAGTAAGGTTACTGACGAAGAAGAACGCTGGGGCATTATCAATTACATCCGTTCACTGAAAAAATAGGCACCCGCAAAGGCCTCGTAATTACAATGAAAGGTTTCCGGAAAGCCGCAGAATGCTCACTTTCAGGAAACCTTTCATGATTCTATGCCGTCTGAGCAGCAAATTATGATTCTGCTGCCATGTGGCTTTGCACTTAACATAATACGTATGCCATGAAAATAAGGACTTTTATCACTTTTGTTTGCCTGCTCTTTCTCATGCCGGTTTGGGCTCAACTCAATGTCGACATGGAAAGTGAACCGGCCAAGGCAGCCGACAATCAACATTGCTTTAATTGTCATGCCAATCAAATATACTCCTTCGAGAATGAAGTTTCTGGAATGACAGAACGCAAGGCTATGAACCCCAATTTCATTTTCCAGCCTGATGTTTTTTATCAGGGAGTTCACAGACATTTTGCCTGTACAGATTGCCATTCTCCTGATTATGAAAATTTTCCACATCAGGCAGAGCTCAGACTCGAACCGATGTACAGCTGCATCGACTGCCATGGTGGTGATGAAGCTTTTGCCAGTTATCACTTTGAAGCCATCGAGGAAGAATTTGGAAAAAGTGTGCACGCCAGCCGTCACAGCGAGAATTTCAACTGCTGGATGTGTCATGACCCGCATAGCTACAAAGCCATGACCCGAAGCAATTTTAAAATCTCGGAAATTGTGACTTACCACAACCAGATGTGTTCCAACTGCCACGACAATCCGGTAAATTTTCAACGCATCAGCGACAGCACCAAAAAACCGCTCGAACAAATACACGAATTCCTGCCCAATTTCAAACTACACTTTTCTGCGGTTCGCTGCATCGAGTGCCATACACCGGCTGAAGACACACTTTGGGTATCCCACAATGTTCTTGAGAAAGAATTCGCGGTAAAGAAATGCACCGAATGTCATTCAGCCAACACCATGTTGATGTCGTCGCTTTACAAATACCAAAACCTGGAAGCCCGGAAGAACAGGGGAACCCTCAATGCCGTTTTTCTCAACGAATCGTATGTAATCGGCGCCAACAGGAATATTTACCTGAATATCATCAGTCTCGTACTTTTTGGATTGACTGTTGCCGGCATCCTAATCCATATCTTTTTCCGAATCAAAAAGCATTAAACCATGGATCAACGTCTTTATTTATATCCCATTTGGCTGCGTATCTGGCACGGCATCAATGCCTTGATGTTTCTTGTGCTCATCGCGACCGGCATCAGCATGCAATATTCCAATCCTGATGCTCCGCTTATCCGTTTTGATCTTGCCGTGCAATGGCACAACATCACCGGAATCATCCTTTCGATCAATTATATCATTTTTGTTGCCGGAAATCTTGTCACCGGCAATGGAAAGTTTTATTTGATTCAATTAAAAGGTTTTGTGCAGCAAATTATCAGGCAAATAACCTATTATGTTTCCGGACACTTTAAAGGTGAGCATACGCCTTTTCCTGTTACTGCAGCCAGAAAATTCAACCCTTTGCAGAAACTTACCTATGTGGGTGCCATGTATATGCTTGTACCGGTGATTATTATCACAGGACTTGCCTTGTTGTTTCCTGAGTTTATTGTTACCAAGGTATTCGAATTCAGTGGAATTTACCTGACTGCCCTGTTGCATGGTGCCGTTGGTTTCCTCTTGTCGCTGTTTCTGGTTATCCACGTGTATTTTTCGACCATGGGCAGCACCCCCGGAAGTAATTTCAAAAGTATGATGAACGGCTGGCACGAACCGCATTAATTGCTGATTGTTCCAATACGCTCATTTTAAACATATTCTAATCATTCATCACGGTTTTTTTCGGCTTTCCGACATCGATAAGAAGAAAAATGGTGCATCTTTGTCAGCCTATAAATTGTAACAACATGAAAAAACTATTCTTACTCTCTGTTCTTGTTTTGCTTCTTGCCGGCTGCGGACAACAAGGTGTCAAAGTTGATTACGCTGTTGATCCTGCTAACCGGGAGATTGTTGCCGGCGATGTGCTTCAGGCCAGTTCCTATACCTATATCCTTGCCAACGAGAAATCGCAGCAATACTGGATTGCCGTGAGCAGGGCCGATGTTGAAACGGGCAAGACATATTATTTTTCTGAAAGCATGGAAATGGTGAATTTTCACAGTAAGGAACTTGACCGCACTTTCGACCTCATTCTTTTTGTGGGTAACCTGAGTGATATGCCGGTGCCGGCACAGTCGCAGGCAGCACGGCCACAGATGAGTATGCCTCAGGCAAGCAAAACGCCTGCCGTGAAACAGGATATCAAAGTTGAACCTGTTGAAGGAAGTATGCCGCTGCAGCAGCTTTTCGACAAGCCCGACAATTTTTCGGGTAAAGTTGTGAAGGTAGCCGGCCAGGTGACAAAATTTAACAGCGGCATTATGGGTAAAAACTGGGTGCACATTCAGGATGGCTCAGCCAATGAAGACTTCTTCGACCTCACCATCACAACAAAAGATGATGTGGCTGTTGGGGATGTCGTCATTTTTGAAGGAACAATAACCCTGAATAAAGACCTTGGATCGGGTTACTTTTTCAAGATCCTGATGGAAGATGCCAAAGCTTCGAAACTGAGTCTGCAATAAGCCATTTTCAATTCAAACGAATAAAACCATCGCGAAAGTGATGGTTTTTTTATTTTATCAGGCTCAGTCTTTGAATTCCATTAAATCCAACATCCGCTGAAACGATGCCTGGTATGGCGCAGTGATGACGATGTTGTCATGATTTACCGGATGGGTGAATTCTAATGAAACGGCATGCAGCAGCATATCGTTGTGATTCCATTTTTCCAAAAAGAGTCTGTTTTGCTTGTTGCAGCCATGAGGCCTGTCGCCGATGATGGGATGAAAGATATGTGCCAGATGTTTCCTGATCTGGTGCATGCGGCCGGTCATCGGTGTTACCTCCAGCAACGAATAGCGTGAGGTGCTGAAACCGGAAGAAGGGATATCCAGTTCGGCGGTCTTCAGCCGGCGGTAGCGGGTGACAGCTTCCTGGCTTTGGCCTTTTTCATTCAGAAGAGGGTAGTCGATCACCCCTTCTTCGGGCGTGAAACCCCGCACGATGGCATGATACACCTTGTTGATTTCGTGGCGCATAAACTGTTGCTGCATCAGGCTGTCGGTTTCTTTGTCGAGCGAAAACAACAACACACCAGCCGTTTTGCGGTCGAGGCGATGGGCAGGATAAACCCGCTGCCCAAGCTGATCGCGCAGCAGCTGAATGGCAAACTCCGATGCATCAGCAGCAATCATACTTTTATGCACCAGCAAGCCATGCGGTTTGTTGATGGCCACCAGATGGGCGTCGGAATGGAGAATTTGGAGCAAAGGATTTTACTTAAGGTGAAACTTCCCGAAAAATCAGAACCCCAAAATTACGGTTAAGATCTTAATATCATGCTAAAACACTTCCATATCTTTGCCAAAAATAAGCATCATGTGCAAATCGTCCGCTCCATGCATTATTTTCCTGCTCATTGTTTTGCTTTCTTCCTGCTCCAAGGGCAAAGAGATCAGCCGGATAGTGCTGACAGCGCATGACAAATCACTCCTGCCTTATACCTTGGGCGACAGCGTGATCTTTCAGCATAGCGGGGGGTTTGTCTTTCCACTGACAGTGACCCGCAAAGACATCAGCCTGGAAAAAACCGAATCTGACGATGGTGGCGATTACACCTCCTTTGAAGTGCTGACCTTCCTGCTGCAAAGCCCGACGCCCGATTTTAGCCTTCGCTTCAGGATTCACCCGTTGGAAATGAACTATCTGAACAGCTTCAGCCTGAACAGGCAAGACTTTTATTTCCCGTATGCTTTCAGCCCGTACTGGGACACCCTCCCAATCAACGGTCAAATCTATCACGACGTTTATCTCCTCACGAATGACGACATGAGCAGTCAGGAAGTGCTGGCCGACAGCATCTTTTTCAACAGCAGCCATGGCATCCTCCAAATCAGCATGAACAATGATGAAACTTACCGGCTTCTTCCGTAAGACGTTGAAAGCTGCCTTGCTTGTGGTTCTGATGGCAGGCTGCAATAAAGAGCCTTGTCTCGACATGCCGCTCATCGAGCGCCTTTCGCAGGAGCTGCAGACCTGGTATGTCACTGACACGGCTTCCATGGTTTTCCTGATCACCGACAGCCACGGCATTAGTCAGTCGCTGGTGGCTGACAAGCCCTGGCGGCATGTGATGGAAGGCCATGTGACCGATGATTGCGGGCAGCAGTCGCCGAGTTATAACTTCAGCATGCAATATACCACCAGTGTTTCACCGCTGCATTTTATGGTGGATATCCGCGGAGCAGCGCCGGGCTATGGGGGTTATGTGATCGAAATCAGCTGGATGCGAACCCTTGACAACTGGGGCGGACAAAAAGCCATTTACGACCTCGAAACCGGCCGCAGCAAAAGCGATGAAGCCCAATGCCAGGTGGTCAGCCATTTTGAGTGCGCCGGACTAACTTATCCCACCGTGCTTCAGGTTGAATACAACGGGTTGGATTTTCCGTCCGCAGTGAGCAAACTGTGGTTTGCCAAAGAAATTGGAATTGTCGCTTATGAAGATGGAAGTGGCAACCGCTATGAGCGGCAACCCGCAGGGACATAAAAAAAGAGGCCCAAAGGCCTCTTCAATTTCTTTTATCTGTTTTCAAAGATTAGTTGAGTGCGTTGGCAGTGATCTTGCTGTTGACATACACTTTGAAGCCAATGGTGGCATTCACGGGATCGGCGTCACCATGCAGATAAACAGTGAAGCTTTCTTTGGTATTCAGAATAGTTTCAAGATCACCGAGTTCACCGGCGGCAGTAAATTCAAAGGTTTTCCCAACAGTAAGTGTTTCGTTGTTCATTTCGAAAAAAGCATAGAAGCCGTTTTCGTCAAAAGAGGCCAGCTGGTGGCAGTGCAAATGTGCCCAATCAACAACTACACTGTTGTTGGCCGAGCCTGTGATAGATATTACTTCAACAATCACTTTTTCAACCTTGATTTCTTTGATTTTACTTGCATAGGTCTTAAAATCTGAATTTGTATTGGGATCAATAGTTGTAAATTCATCAAAATAACCCATTGCCTGCCCTGATTTAAGGCTGGTTGGTTCAACTGTTGCATCCATTGTTGCAGTAAAATCGGCATCGAAAGTCACATCAGCAAGATCCTTGATTTTTTCGCAGCCGGTGTTTGTAAATCCTATCAGGAGCAGGATCAGACTCAGTTTTAACAGTGTTTTCATTTCAGTTGTTTATTGGTGAAGTGTCAAAAATACTATAATCTTAACCAAA
>JANJXG010000041.1 GCA_024709145.1 Bacteroidales bacterium
TATCTGCCGCTTGTTAAGAAAATGCGCCAATGGAGCGACCGGAAAAAGATGGTTGAAGAACCTCTTTTCCGCTCTTACGTTTTTGTGAACATCAGCCCGCGGGAATACATCAAAACACTCAATGTTTTCGGTGTTGCACGATTTGTGACTTTCGAGGGAAAAGCCGTTCCCATTCCTGAAAATCAGATAAAAGCCATAAGGCTCTTCACCGAAGATCCTGTGGAAGAAGAACAACTGATCACCGTCATCACCGAAGGACAACCTGTGAGGGTAAAATCAGGTCCGATGGAAGGCTTGATTGGTACAATGATTAAGTATCAAAATAAATTCAGACTGATTATTCAGATCGATGCTATCGGACAAATGATCAATGTAAACATTGCCCGATCCCGCGTGGAAGCAATCGATTCAACATCATTGAAAGCATGAGAACACATCATGAACTGCCCGACCTGAAACAAAAAAAAGTACTCGTTACCGGGGGTGCGGGCTTTATTGGTTCCAACCTCATCGAGGCATTGCTTCAGGCAGGGGCCAAAGTTACCTGTCTGGACAATTTTGCCACCGGACACCGGCACAACCTTGAATCTGCCCTGAAAGATACAGGGTTTAAACTGATCGAAGGCGACATCAGAGAGATGGAAATCTGCCGTCGAGCCTGTGCCAACCAGGAAATTGTCTTGCATCAGGCTGCACTTGGTTCGGTTCCCCGATCGATTCACGACCCGGTTACCAGCAATGAAGTGAACATCAATGGTTTTTTAAATATGCTTGTTGCTGCCCGCGATGCCGGCGTTGCAAGGTTTGTGTATGCGGCCAGTTCAAGCACCTATGGTGATTCGAAGCAGTTACCTAAAGTCGAAGACATCATTGGCAAGCCCTTGTCACCCTATGCCATTACCAAGTATGTGAATGAATTGTATGCCGATGTTTTTGCCCGAACCTATGGCTTTCAAACCATCGGGTTGCGGTATTTCAATGTTTTTGGACGCCGTCAGGATCCGCAGGGTGCCTATGCTGCTGTTATCCCTAAATGGGTGAAGCAGTTTATCTGCCACGAAAGCCCGGTAATCAACGGTGATGGTGAATACAGCCGTGATTTCACATACATCGACAATGTGATTCAGGCAAATATGCTGGCCGCCACAACCGAGAATCCTGCTGCCCTTAACGAAGTTTACAATGTGGCTTACGGCGACCGAACCACACTCAACGAGCTTGCCAGCTGGCTTAGAGAAGAGCTTTCGGCCTATGACGCTGCAATCGCTCAGGTTGAGATTCTGCATGGCCCTTTTCGCACGGGCGACATCCCACATTCGCTTGCCTCAATAGAAAAAGCCAGGCAACTTTTGGGATATAACCCCCGTTTTGATCTGAAGGCAGGACTGAAGGAAGCCTGCCATTGGTATTTTCATCATCTGTAGTTCTATGAAATGCTTGAATTCGGGCAACATCCTGCTTTGTTTGCCATTCTCTGAATTTTAAATTACCTTTGTTGCCTGAAGAAAAAGCTTGCTATTATGGACAATCCAAACGGTATAAAACCCATTCCTTCGCCCAATGCAACCCGTTGGCTTTATATTATTCTGGCCATCTTTGCAGTCATCATTATCGCGCTTTCCATATGGTTGATATCGGCCAAATCGAGCCTGAAAGTCCTTCAACAAGAAAAAGAAACCCAGCGCGAACTGCTTCAACGTGAAGTTGACAGCCTGATCGAAGAGCACAACCGGACCAAAGCTGCCTATGGTCAGCTGGCTGATTCAATGGCATTAAAAGACAGTATTATTATGGCCAATGCCAACGAAATCAAACTCTTACTTGATGATCAGTGGGAATACTATAAAGTGAAGAAAAAACTGGAACGCCTGCAGGTGATATCACAAAATTATGTCCGGCAGATGGATTCGCTGTACAGCGTCAACAGGGAGCTGACCGAGGAAAACGAACGCATCAGGGAAGAAGTGGTCAACGAAAGAAAACGCTATAAGGAACTCAACAAAACCAAGGATGAACTAAGCGGCAAGGTGAATGAAGCTGCTGTTTTCCGCACCTTCAATGTGGAAGTCTCCGGTATCAGACAGCGGGGGAGTAAGAGCGAACTTGTTACTGACAAAGCCAAACGGGTTGAACGTATCAAGATTTGTTTCACCCTGGCACAAAACAGCCTGATCCAAGCCGGCAATAAGAATATCTACATCCGCATTGCCGCACCCGATTCAAAAATCCTTGTCAAGAGTCGCGACGACGCCTATTCGTTTATGTTCAAAGGCGAACGACTTCAATATTCTATCATGGAAGTTGTTGATTATGATAACAGCGACAAGGAAATTTGCGTTTTCTGGGAGAAAAGGGATACCCAGGAACTCACTCCAGGACTTTATTATGTTGATATTTATGAGGGCGATAACCAGATTGGCGAAGCCAACCTGATGTTGAAGTAGCCTCAGAAAAAACATGATAAAAGGCCTTTGAATTTTGGTTTAAAGGCCTTTTTGATTTAAGAAGTCTCGTGTGCAGTTCGGTTGATGATTTCTTCCTGCAAATCTTCACCCAAATCGTTGAAATAATCAGAATATCCTGCCACCCTGACAATCAGATCGCGATAAAGCTCCGGATGCCGCTGAGCCCTGCGCAGGGTATCTTCGGTGACCACATTGAACTGGATATGATGTCCATTGAACCTGAAATAAGTCCGGATGAGGGCAGTCAGGTTATCGAGGGCTGTTTCGGATTCAAAGAAATCCGGAGTGAATTTCTGATTCAGCAATGTGCCGCCGGTGCGCAGATGATCGAGCTTGGCAGCCGATTGCAGCACTGCCACAGGTCCGTTCGTATCGGCACCCTGCACCGGACTGATGCCTTCGCTGAGTGGTTTGCCGGCCGGCCTGCCATCGGGCATGGCTCCCGTTACACTGCCGAAATAAACATGCGAAGTCGTTGGCAATAAATTGATCCTGAAAACACCACCGCGGTAGCTTGGCCGCCCGTTCACAGCGGCATAAAAACTCTCAAAGACCCTTGTGGCATGCTCATCAGCCATCTGATCGTTGTTGCCCCATTTCGGACTTTCGTAAACAAAGCGTTGTTGCCAGTCGGGATGGTGTTCAAAACCTTCATCGAGGATTTCTATCAACTGTTTGAAGGTGAGGTATCTCTCGTCGAAAACCCACTTTTTCAGCGAAGCCAGGTTATCGGTAATGCTACCCATGCCAACACCCTGAATATAGCTTGTATTGTAGCGCGCACCACCTGCATTGTAATCGCGGGCATTGCTGATACAATCGCTGATAAGCAACGACAAAAAAGGAGCCGGCATAAAGTCTGCAAAACATTTTTCGATGATGTTGTTGCCTTGAATCTTGATGTCGATAAAATGATTGAGTTGTTTTTCGAAAGCCTGATAAAAACCTTCAAAATTTTTAAAGGTATGAACTTCGCCTGTGAAAGGCCCGATTTGCCTGGCTGTTCGGGGATCAAAACCGTTGTGCATGGTTATTTCGAGCACCTTATTGAGATTAAAATAGCCCGAAAGTGTATAAGCTTCGGTTCCAAAAGCACCTGTTTCAACACAACCGCTAGCACCGCCGTTGCGGGCATCAATCAGTTGCTTTCCCTGATTCAGCAGTTGCTGAACAATGGCATCGGTGTTAAAAAACGAAGGTTGTCCGAAACCAGTTTTGGCTATTTTCAAGGCTCTTTTGACAAAGGAATCCGGGTTTTTTTTGCTGACCTGTACCATCGAACTAGGCTGGAGAAGCCGCATTTCTTCAATAACATCAAGCAACACAAAAGTCATTTCATTCACAGCATCCAACCCTTCTTCAGTGAGTCCGCCCAGGTTGATAAGGGCAAAATCGGTGTAGGTATTACTCTCTAGTGCGGTGACTCCGACTTTTGGCGGAGCAGGATGGTTGTTGAACTTTATCCAGAAAGCCTGAAGCAACTCGGTAGCTTTTTCGCGGCTAAGACTACCGGCAGCGGTTTCTGCGGCATAAAAGGGGAAAAGATGCTGGTCGAGACGGCCTGGGTTGAAGGAGTCCCAGGGATTGAGTTCGGTAATCACGGCTACATGAATAAACCAGTAATGCTGAAGCGCTTCGTGAAAAGTTGCAGGAGCATGGGCGGGCACCCGTTCACAAACCCTGATCATATCGAGCACTTCATTGATGCGCTGTTCAGTTCCGGCTGAGGGAAGTATTTTGCGCAGGGCATCCACATACCTGGCAGCGTAAGAAATCACAGCATTCGCAACAATTTCCATGGCTACCAGTTCATTTAACTTCCCGGTTTCGTCCTGGCTGAGTTTTGCCCTTGAGGTGTTGATTTCTTCCAGAAGATCGAGCATGCCTTTGTTGAAGAGGTCCTTTCCTGCCACAGTATGGCCGGGAGCTCTTTGTTCCTGAAACTCAGTGAAGACGCCGGCAGCATAGGCATTTTTCCATTCATTCGAAAGTTGAGCAAACACCCTGTCGCGCTGAGTTTTACCTTGCCAAAAAGGAATAATACGGTGTTCGTAAACTTCTTTGGTAAAAGCATCGACCTTGTACGAAACCTTTCGCCGAGAATCAAGCATTTCAAGGTCATGAAGGCTGTGCAGAGAAATTTCGGGATAAGTTGGGGTTTCTTTGGGAGCGGGGCCTCTTTCGCCCACAATCAATTCATCTTCACCCAGAAACAAGGTCTTGTTGGCAAGAAGATATCGAAAGGCTCCCGCCCGTTGCAATACAACAGGTAATTTGTCAACACCTTCGGTGCTGTAATAATTGGTGAGCAACATGGCTCGCTCAGGCGAAATCTTGTTGATGGCCTCAAGGCTGTTGCGTCTAAGTTTTTGAATGCGTTTTGTCATCATATTGTTTTGTTCTTCCGTCGGATTTATTTAACCACCAATACTGACCAGGTTGGCCAAAGGTTTGAAAAATGCTTTGATTCGTTCGCTGCGGGCCCGTTCGTAGGGAGCCGTGTGTTCAAAATCGAAGGATCGGCCAAGACGTTCGTATTTCCTTTTACCGAGGTGGTGAAATGGGAGCAAATCGATTCGCTCCAAAGTTCCAAGTTCTTCCATGATCCGGTATAAACCATCCAGATTGTATTGGGTATCTGTTACTTCAGGGATTAAAGGAATTCGGATGAAGAAGCGTTTACCTGATTCCCTGAGTCCAAACAAATTTTCTTTTATCACCTGATTGCTTTGACCGGTAAAGTGTTGGTGTTGCATGTCATCGGCCAGTTTGAGGTCAAACAAAACCAGGTCAGCGGCATGGGCCACGTTTTTAAAAACCTCTTGTCCGGCATAACCCGAAGTATCAAAAGCGGTGTGAATACCCATTTCTTTGGATGCTTTCAATAAAAAGAGGCTGAAAGCCGGCTGCATCAGTGGCTCGCCACCCGAAATGGTGATACCGCCATTCGACTCTTCAAAAAAGGGTTTGTCGGCTTGAAACCGTGATAATACCTGACTTGCATCGAGATATGAACCCAGGGTTTCAGTGGTTTCAAATGGTTCGTTACCGAGTTTTCGCACCTTGCGAACTGTTTCTGTCATGCAGCGCTGACTTTCAGGGTTGTGGCACCAGCTGCACTGTAATGGACACCCTTTCAGGAAAACAGTGGTGCGGATGCCTGGCCCGTCGTGAACCGAAAAACTGCGAATGTCAAAAACAAGCCCTTTCATGGGTTATGGATATTTTGGTGAATGATCGGTGATGAAACTCATGAGATGTGACACTGCGCTCAACAAATCCAGCATGCAAAGAGGCCTTTGCCATGACTATGGTATAAGGTTGAGATAAAATAAACAAGCATTGTCCTTAGTAATTCGCTACAAATGTAAAGAAATATTGTTTTATTGAAGTTATCGGCAGGTCATTCGCCCACAAAAAAAATACTGCCGGTATCAGTGGGCGGGCCGTCAAACAGACTAATTATTCGAAGGCCGGCAACTTCAGCATGTTGACGAATAAGATCCCCAACGGCAAGCGCATCCAGCGATCCGCAAAAAACGAGCTGATGATCATCTTTTCCAAAGCAGCCGCCAATAAAACCATGTTTATGTCCGGGTAAAACAACCTGAACCGGATTGATAAACACCACGGTTTTACCATGTTTCAGAAGGACTTTTTCGATGCCTCTGTCACTGGTAATAAACACTGAGTTGGTTAGAGGAAAAAGATTGCAACGTGTATAACCCTGATTGACATTTACCAGGGTTTTATCGGCTGCCAGGGCTGTCAACACCTCATCGGAGATCGAATTGTTGTGGACAAATAAATCGTTTGTGATGACAGCATTATAACGTGCGCTTGAAGGATAAGAATTACCCGGAGCCCGGCTGCCATCGATGAGGTCAACCTGGTGTTGGAGAAGTCGTTCGCGCCACCGATTCGGAATCATCGGGCTGCAAATCAGTGATTTACCTAATTGACAAAAAAAGATATCAGGATGTGATGCGATGCCCGGATAAACGGTCGGCTGTGGATCGAGCCAAAGCACCTCTCCGAGACCCGCGATTTTGTCGCGTGCAGCAGCAGGCATCCGGCTGTCGGCAATGATCAGCATTTGACAACCTCCACCCGAAACTGCCTGTGTTGCAGCGAAGCATCAGTGGTAAAACCAATGTGGTTAAACCGGCTTAACAGATGTTTTTTGTTTGAAGCTGCATAGCCAACGGCAAAATTTAACTGGCCCTGAGGCACTTTCACGAGAATTTCAGAAGCTGCCGGCCAATCGGGGTATTCATCGAAAAGGCTTTTCCAGATTTCAGACAGAACCATTTCCTTCAACGAAGGATGGAAAGGTCCTGCGACCAGGCCACCGGTCGAAAAATCCTCGGAGGGATGCAATCCGATGCGAATGACCCTTACACCAGCCCTTTCGAAACGTAGCAGCAGCTGCGCCACCCAGGTCACGGCTGTCTGCAAATCGGAAACATGGAATTTTCCCGAGTTAAATTCCTTCTCCAGGGCAGTGTCGCGAATTACCAGACATGGGTAGATACGTGTTTCGTCAGCACCAGCTGCAATGATGGTTTCTGCTGTGTATATGGATTTTTCAAAATTGTCGCCGGGCAGCCCGATCATCATTTGCAATCCGAGTCTGAAGCCATAGTCTCTGATCAGCGCTGCGGCCGACAACACCTGAGCAGCTGTATGCCCCCTGCCGCTCAATGCCAGCACTTCATCATCGAGCGATTGGGCTCCAAGCTCAATGGTTGTTACCGTAAATTCCTTTAATAAATCCAGGACAGGCTTGCTGATGTAGTCGGGTCTGGTGCTGAGCCTGATGCCTTTGATTTCAGTGGTTGCCACATATTCTTCAGCCAGGCTGAGATATTCACGCTGCAAGCCCGGAGAAAGGCCCGTGAAGTTCCCGCCGAAAAAAGCGATCTCAACTTCTTTTTCACCTTTAGGAAAAGAATGTAAGTTGCGTTCAATTAATTGTTTCACCTCCATCGCGCCGGGCATCCTTTTAATCCCGGAGATCGCAGCCTGATTGCAATAGCTGCATTGGAATGGGCAGGCCAGCTCGGGAAGAAACACAGGAATATTGAAATGTTTCGCCATCCTGCAAATTTGAGAATAAATTATAAAATTCCTTAAATATTCAATAATTTTGCACTTTTAAAGTTATGTAGTAGTTATTAACACATTGATAGACACATGAAAATTAGAAATTTAATGCTTCAGGTGCCCCGTTTTTTATTGGTATTGCTGGTTATTGGCCTTACACTCGGCGGAGCAACAGGATGCAAGAGCAAGAAGAAAATTGCCCGTGAACAGGCAGCGGCAGAATATGCTTCGAGGATTGAACAGGCAAAAAAAGACCTCAACGCAATCCTGAACGATGAATCTACCTGGACGCTCAAAGAAAAGGAAGAAAGGCTGGCAGCTATCAAATCATGGAACCTTCAGGACGAGGAAGTGCTCCGGCTGATTGATTTGGTTGAAGATAAGCTGGCACGCGAACGTGCTGATGCCGAGCGCAAAGCTGAGGAAGAAAGACTTAAAAAAGCTGAAGACGAACGTGTAAAATCGAAGGCCTCGAAATATACCTCGATTGAAAACCAGCTTCTTTCCATCGCTGCAGCACCGGATGTAGCCACCGCCAATGCCAAAATTGCCCAGACCCTACAGCTCTTTGCCACACCTGATGCACCAGTTTTGATTATCATCAGTCAGGCAGGTGGGTTTAATGATTATGACCGTCCGACAACCATTCGCCGGTATCTGGAATACCTCAAAGATCAAAAGGTATACAACAATGCCATCGAACAGGTGAAATACGATGCCAGCGGTAAAATAACTGAACTTGAACTGATTAAAAAGTAAAAAAAGATGAGTAGAAAAACGATTATACTGGCTGTGTTCTTTGGATTGTTTGCCAGCCTGAGCCTGTCGGCACAAGACATCAGCCCTGAAAGAAAACAGGCCATCGACAGCCTTGCCCTTGAAAAAGTCCGCGATTTAAGTAAATATATCAGCATCATTGGCAATAAATCAACCCCCTGGAGCGAAGCCAACCGGGTGATCGACAGAGCCGAGGAGCTGTTTATGGCAGGTGCCGAAATGGGAGTTTCTTCCCTCTATCAGTCTGATGTGATGTATTTTAAAGTTCGTCAATATTTTGAACGGCTGATGCGGCTCAACTACGACCGTGTCGAAATCGAATGGTATAAAATTGAATATGTAAGCGACCTGCAACGTCAGCCTGATGGAACTTATGTAGGTGTCATCACCATCTTTCAAAAATTTAAAGGATTTGATGCTGAAGGAAATCTGGTGTATGAAGATACCACCAAGAAAGACATTACCGTCTATGTCAAACGCAAAGAAACGCAGATTGGTGGCCGCCTGATCGGCTTCTGGGATGTGCTTCTCGGAGATATCCGGGTAAAGGAAACCAGAAAATAATCACAGACTCAGAAATTTTTTAAACCCTGTAAGCTAACTTCTTGCAGGGTTTATTGTTATTGCTACAGACCCTGAACGCTGCCAAAGTTTTCATACCCAACAGAAGATTATCAGCATGCGTCCATTCCAGTATTTTTTTGTTTTCATGCCAAAGGGATGATTAATTTTGCAAACAACTTGAAATCAATGTTTCAACATAAATTGGTTAAAACCACTGTATTCGCCGTACTCCTGATGTTCGGCCTGGATTGCCATGCCCAAAGCCGGAATATTGGTGATTTTGAGATGGATGAGACCCAGCTTTATGCTATGACCAAGCAAATGAGTCAGTTTTTCAGTCGTTTTAACTACGAAGAAGATCAGTTTGGTAAAAAGTTTCATCCCTCCTCTGCCGATTACCGAAACAACGAAAAACGAAAAAACCTGCTTCCCTTGATGTTTGACGCTGAAAACGAACGCACAAGCAGCAACCTGAAGGATTTCTTTATCGAAGACCTAACCCGCACAGGCGACAGTAACTTCATGTCATTTCTGGGAGGGGCCTGGTACGCCGAAGCTGAAGCCAGTTTTGAGTTTCAGGGCAAAAGCGTTTCCATTGTCATGATTCTGATGATCGAGAAAGAAAGACTTGGATCGAAATGGGTGCTTACCAATGTTTATTTTCCACAGTTTAACAAACTTTTTCCCGAAGGGGAGCTGGCCGAGAAGGAAAAACACTTCCTCCATCCCATGAGCCATGAACTCGATTTTTTTAATATCCATAAGGCATTTAAGCAGCCCGAAGTGATTGAATACTATGCTTCAAACCACTTTCATCCCGACTATCTGACGCTTTTTTTCTATGAAGTAAAACTTGGCCGGTTGCAGTTTAAGCAGATCAACAACCTGAAATTTCATATTTTTCAAATGAAAGACTGGTACTTTGAAGTTTCATATTTCAACCGGCCCGGAATGAATTCGGGATGGCTGATTTCCAATCTCATGTACATCAAAGAATCAGAAAAACAAAACCTCATCAAATTTTATCAACCCTGAATCCTATGACCAAACATCTACTTGCCTTCATGGTGCTGTTTCTGATCGCAACGACTGGTATTACCCAGCAAACACCTGATTGGACGCTGAATGTGGAAGAAGTTGACCAATACAAGGCGCAATCACAGGCGCTTGTCAGTTATTTTGAAGGAACACTGAATTTTTTAGGTGATCCACGCTCCACCACGCAGGAGAAGGAGGTAGTTATCGAAGAAAGTTACAGCAAAATCTTTGCCAATGCTGAGGTTCAGGTTGAAGATGACCTTGACGATCAGCGTGAAGTGCCCATCAACAAAGACGTTCAGGCCTATCTGAAGGATATCGACTTCTTTTTTCAATCTGCTGTCTTCAGTTTCGACATACAGGCCGTTGATCCGCTGATGAACGAAAATGGGGTGATGTATTTCAGGGTCACTTTCATCCGCAGGCTCGATGCGGTGACAATTGCCGGCGACACCCTTAGCAACACCAAACTCCGTTTCATGGAGATCAACCTCGATCCTTTTAAGAAAGACCTCAAAATTGCCAGTTACTATACCACCAAAATCAACGAACAAGAAGAATTGCGACAGTGGTGGAGCAGTCTGCCAGCATACTGGCGTGATATTTTTGGCAAGGATGCCGCTGTTTACGACAGCCTTCTCATGGCTGATATCGAAGGAATTGGTGATGACGCCATCGTTGTCAGTCGCAAATTCATTGAACACCGGCAAGGCACCTATTTTGTTGCAGGCGACGACACCATTCCTGCCCGTGATTCTGCCATGCTTTTTAACCGACGCCCCGATACCATTCTTATCCTGGATGATTTTCGCCCTTATTGGGCTCCCGACAGCATCAAAGTCAACCTCGCAGTGGTCGACAACAGACTCAGGCAAATTTCGGGTATAAAGACCCTTGACCTTTCCTTTAATCCCCTGCTCGTTTCACTGGAGCCACTGAGTCAACTCACTGCGCTCGAAGACCTGAATGTTGCCAACACCCCTGTCAACGACATTACGCCTCTGCGAAACCTGAGTAAAATCAATACTTTGAGCCTCTCTTCCACACTGGTTACCGATTTGTCACCCTTGCAATACCTTTCAAATATCCGGGAACTTTACCTGCACGAGACTGCCATTAACGACATTTCGGTGCTTGCCCACCTCAGAAACCTTGAAAAACTTTTTGCTTTCAATACAGAAATCCGCGACATCAGTGCACTCGAAAAGTTGAGCAAAATGAACGTTTTCAGGGCAGGTCGCACCAACATCGAACAACTCGATGCGATGCGCAACCTGACTGAACTGAAAATTCTGGAAGTGAATCAAACAGCCATCAGTAGCCTCGAACCACTTTCCGCCCTGATACATTTGCAACAACTCAACATCGACCACACGAATGTAGCAGACCTCAGCCCGCTTTCCAATATGAACGAGTTGAATCTGCTGCAGCTGAACGAAACAAAAGTCAGCGACCTTACTCCCCTCGAAAACCTGAAAAATCTGACCCGCGTCTACGCTAATAAAACAGCCATTGAGCCCGCCCAGGCCACCGGAATGATGCGAAAAAAACCAGGTCTACTGGTTGTTTTCAACACTGAGGAATTGGAACAATGGTGGTATAAACTACCCATCTACTGGCGTGCATTGCTTACCGAGCAAGCCGGAATCAACAGTCAGCCAACGGCCGAAGATCTTCACCACATCATCAATATCGCGCTGCTCGACCTGAGCGGAAACACCTACCTGCCCGATCTGCTTCCCCTCGAACGACTGGTTAATTTACGCGAACTTTCGATCAGCAAAACGGAGATTACCGATCTGAGTCCGTTGAAAGACTTGCACAACCTACAGAAGATCAACCTCTCCAACACACGTATTGCAAACCTTGAGCCACTTTCTGGACTGTTTCAACTCGAGGAACTTAACATCGAATCAAGCCGTGTTGAAAGTCTTGCAGCTCTGCTCGGACTTAAAAACCTTCAGCTTGTTAAGGCCGACAACAGCCGGATTTCCTCCTCAACAGTCATGCAACTCGTGACCGCCATTCCCGCCATTCGGATCATTTATCAAACTGAGAAGCTAAGGTTCTGGTGGGATAACCTCTCTGAGGAATGGCACAGTATTCTTTTTCAGGGTATGATCGAAAAAGCCACACCTGACGCACTGTTGCTGCAAACCATCGCTGACCGGCAGGAATTAGTGATCGAAAACAATCTTAACATCAGCAACCTGGAGCCCCTTATGCCATTGTTGATGTTGAAAAAACTGGTTTTAAAAGGTACTGCCGTCAACGACCTCACACCCATCGGAAGCCTGACACAGCTGGAATACCTCGACCTGCCCGGCAATCCTTTCACGAAGCTCGATCCGCTTTCAAACCTGAAAAACCTTCGTTACCTCAACATCGAGAGCACACCGGTGACAGACCTTAATGCTTTGGCGTCGCTCACCAATCTCCGTCAGCTCAATGTTTCGGGAACCCAAATCAAAGCCCTTAAGCCATTAGGCCAACTCAATCAGCTCAACGAACTTTCAATCTACAACACCCGGCTGCGCAGCCTGAGTCCGGCAGATAAGCTTCCCGAACTGCAACACCTGAAATGTTACAATACACGCATCAGCCGCAAAGCAATTGACAAGCTTAAAGCTGAACGCCCTGAAATCAATATCCTGTACTATTGACGACTTTTGTAGCATTTCTGCGTGGCATCAATGTCAGCGGCAAGAATCTCATCAAAATGGATGAGTTGAAAAGAGCTGTTGAAAAAGCCGGATTCATGCAGGTGAGCACCTATCTTCAAAGCGGAAACCTTGTTTTCTGGAGTCAGGAAACAGATCCTGAGTTGTTGCGGAATAGGCTGACAGAAACAATCAAAAGTCATTTTGGCTTTAACATCCAGCTTCTTGTGATGGATGCCCAAAAGCTGAAACGAATAACCGGTCAGCATCCTTTTGGAGCCATTCCGGAAACAGCCTATGCCCGCTGCTTTGTAACGATGCCTGTCGGAGCAGCTGAACGTGCGTTGACCGTCACTTTGGAAGCACATTTGCAGGAAGGTGAAAAGATCTGGTTTGACGGGGAAACTATCTACATCTACTGCCCGCAGGGTTATGGACGAACCAAACTGAATAACAACCTGATTGAGAAAAAAATCCGGATGATGGCCACCACCCGAAACTGGAAAACCATGTTGGAAATGAGTAAGCTGGTTGATGATTCGGCGAATCGCCCGACCTACTGATCCGGGCTATTTTTTCCAGAAATGGGGAGAGAAAAGAATCAAAACCGTAAACAATTCGAGTCTGCCAAGCAGCATCAGCGCTGATAAAACCCATTTGGCAGCGTCAGGCATAAAAGCATAATTATCGATCGGACCGACAAGACCGATGCCAGGGCCAATATTGCCTAGGCTTGCGATGCTTGCGCCCACCGAAGTTTCAAAATCGAGTCCCAGGGATGCAAGCACCAATACGCCGATGGCGAAAATGAGGATATACATCAAGAAAAAAGCCATCACTTTGTAAACGATCTCCTGTGGAACGCTTTTGTTGTTAAACTTCACCGGCAACACAGCATTGGGATGAATAGATCGCCGGAGCTCCATCCATGAATTTTTAAGTAAAAGCATTTGCCTGATCACCTTCATTCCGCCTCCCGTTGATCCTGCACTGCCACCCACAAACATGAGCAAAAACACGATGGTGTATAAAAACATAGGCCAGTGAAGGTAATTGGCTGTTGCAAAACCGGTCGTCGTTAATATTGAACTCACGGTGAACAAGGCATCTCTGAAATTCGATTCAAAAGTCCCTTTACCCGAAACAACCAATCCGATGGTGATAATGGCTGTTGTAATTAGGATCAACAAAAGATATCCCCTGAATTCTTCATCCCTGAACACTTGTTTTAACCTGCCGTGAAGTGCAAAATAATGAAGGGTGAAGTTCGTCCCGGCCAGGATCATAAAAACTATCACAACATATTGACTGTAGGTGCCAAATGCCGCCAAACTCGCATTACGGGTAGAGAATCCGCCGGTGGCCATGGTTGCAAAGGCATGGTTGATGGCATCGAACCAGTCCATCTCTCCTGCCCAAAGAAACAAAAACTCGAGCAGGGTTAGCAGCATATAAATGCCCCAAAGTCTTTTGGCTGTAGAAGTGATTCTTGGATGAAGTTTATCATAGGTAACACCGGGCATTTCGGCCATGAAAAGCTGCATGCCACCAATGCCTAGCATCGGCAAGATGGCCACCGACAGCACAATGATACCCATACCACCCAGCCAATGGGTAAGGCTGCGCCAAAACAATAAATCCCGGGGCATGGACTCTACGTCTCTCAGAATGCTGCTGCCGGTGGTTGTAAATCCCGACATGGTCTCGAAAAAAGCATCGGTAAAAGATGGAATGCTGCCACCCAGATAAAATGGCAATGCCCCAAAAAAGGAAGTAATTATCCAGGTGGACGACACGATGATGTAGCCTTCACGTTTTCCCAGCTGGTTCACAGTTTTATGGTTAAACACATAGATGATCAGCCCCGAAAGGAAGGTTGTGATGGTAGCAATGGCCATCGTGTAATGTGTCAGGCCGTGATAATACACCCCAACCACCACAGCCGTAAGCATGAAAAAAGACTCAATCATCAGCAAAAAGCCAATGATGCGGCCGATGAGGGTAAAATTAATCTCCTTTAGAAAAGCCTTCATAGCGCTGTCATGAATCTGTTAATGAAACAGCTTTTCGACTTTGTGAACAGAGCTGGGTAAAACAAACATCACAACCTTGTCATTCTCCTGCACCTGCAGTTCGCCTGTAGCAATGTAAGCCTTTTCATCCCTGATAATTCCCCCAATGATGGCCCCTTCGGGTATGTTGAGTTTGTTGATGGGCTTACGCGTGATGGGCGAGCCGGCACGGGCTATCATTTCCATTGCATCCGCCTCGATACCGCTTAAACATTTAAGGGTCAACACTTCAGCTCCCATGGTATAGCGAACCATATAGCTGGCGGCAATCAATTTCTTGTTGATGATAGTGTCAATTCCAATGTTCTGGGAAATATCGATGTAATCGATGTTTTCGACTAAAGCAATGGTTTTTTTCACTCCGTTCATGCGGGCATGAAGGCAGGTGAGAATATTTGTTTCGGTATTGTTGGTTACAGCAATAAAGGCATCCATGCTTCGTATGTCTTCATCTTCGAGCAATTGGATGTTACGTGCATCACCATTGACGATCAAAGTGTCTTCTAGATAATCAGTGAGCACCATACAGCGCTCTTTATCTTTTTCAATCATTTTGATATTCATCTCTTTTTCAAGACGTTTTGCTGTGATACGACCAACACGCCCCCCGCCGATTATCATCACGTTGTGGATGTCGTGTTCCACCTTTCCACCGAGCTCAAGAAGTTGCTCGATGGCTTCGGGCTTGGTGATTACGTAAGCAAGGTCGTCGGCCTGAAACTGATCTTCGCCACGCGGGATAAAAGTGGTTCGTTTGCGGTGGATCGCGACAGCCCTGAAGTTCAGGTTTTTATATTCCGATGCAATTTGATTGAGGCTCATATTCACCACCGGCGCTGAGGCTTCAAGCTTAATCATGAAAAGCTGGAGCTTACCATCGGAAAACTCAAACACTTCGGTGGCAGCAGTTTGCTTCAGCAGCGAAATGATTTCCTGTGCTGCGATGTCTTCGGGTGAAATGAGCGCATCGATACCCAACTCCTGATAAATCTGACGATTCTGCAAACTCAAATTTTCCATGGTGTTCACCCTGGCTATCACTTTTCGGGCACCCAGTTTCTTTGCCAGGATACAGGTCATCAAATTGATGTGTTCCTGATGAACGACAGAAATAACCAGATCAGCCTTCCTGACGTTGGCCCGCTGCAAAACACTGATAGAGGTTGCATCCCCGTTGATGGTCATCAGGTCGGCATGGGACTCAATCATTTTCAGCAGATCCTCATGCGGATCAACGATGGTTATGTTGTGATTGCTGTTTACAAGAGACTCAGCCAGATGAAGGCCAACCTCTCCGTCGCCTGCAATAATTATATTCATAAAAACAATTAATGATCAGTTGGCAAATGTAGCATATTAAACTGATCCCAATCGAGAGAGACATTAAATTTCTGTCTGAAAATCAGCAGCTCAGCATGGTTAAGGGTCATTTCGAGCAGGTGCTCTTTTTCTGCAACCGCTTGCATTATAGCCTGACCTTTGGCATCGATCAGGCTGCTGTCGCCTGAATAATTGAACCCCAGCCCATCTGTTCCAACCCTGTTCAATCCAATTACATAGGCCTGGTTTTCGATGGCGCGGGCTATCAAAAGTTGCTTCCATGGCCACGATCTTACTGCAGGCCAGTTGGCGACATAGATCAGCAAGTCGTAGGCAAAGCCACCGTCGGTGAGGCTGTTTCGGCTCCAAACCGGGAAACGGAGGTCGTAGCAGATCATAGGTCTGATTTTCCATCCTTTGAGTTCAACGGTGAGAAGGCTGCTTCCCTGACTAATCAATTCATGCTCGCCACCCATCCTGAAAACATGCCGCTTGGCATAGGTTTCACAGCTTCCGTCGGGCCGCATCCATATGAACAAATTGTAATACCGACCCTTCTTTTCGATCAGCAAACTGCCGCAAACCACCGATCCGTATAAAGCTGCCTTTTCGCGCATCCAAACAATGGTAGGCCCTTCTTCAGGCTCGGCAAAAAGACGTGGATCGACAGGGAAACCGGTTGTGAAGGTCTCAGGCAAAATGATCAGGTCATGGTGCCGGGTTTGTTGTTCCAGCAAAACACTGAAATGTTGGCGGTTAGCTTCAGGGTTTTCCCACACCAAATCAGATTGGAGGCAAACGATGTTTAAATCCTGCATAAAATTTCGGCTGCTTTGGACAAAGTCTCTTCTTTCTTGGCAAAGCAAAGGCGCAAAAGCTGCTGATTGGTTTCTTTCTGATAAAAGGGCGAAAGCGGAATCAGGGCAATACCATGCTCTTTGACCAATCCGGCTGCAAAAGCCATTTCGGGTTCAGAAGAAATAGACCGATAGCTGAGCAGTTGAAAATAAGTGCCATAGCATGGAATCAGGTCAAAACGGGAGCCTCGCATCTTTTCGGCAAAAAAATCACGTTTGGCCTGATAAAAGCCTGGAAGTGGCAGGTAATTACCTTCGTCAGCCAAAAAATCGGCGATGGCATACTGAATGGGAGTATTGGATGCAAAAACAGTGAATTGATGCAATTTCCTGAATTCGCGGCTGAGTGCCTCAGGAGCCATCACAAAGCCGGTTTTCCAGCCTGTGGCATGAAATGTTTTTCCAAAGGATCCGATAACAAGGCTTCGTTTCACCAGTTCGGGATACAAACAGGCACTCTGATGTGTATGCCCGTCAAATATCAGGTGTTCATATACTTCGTCGCTCAGCACAATGATGTCGGTGTTTCGTGTTAGCATGTCAAGTTGCTTCATATCAGCTTCGTGCAGCAGGCTTCCCGTTGGATTGTGCGGACTGTTGATGATGATCATCCGTGTTCGGTTGGAGATCATTTTTTTTATTTCGTTCCAGTCGATCTGAAACAAAGGGGCTTTGAGCCCGACATATTTCACAATGCCACCGTTCACTTTCACCATGGGTGCGTAGCTGTCGTAGGCAGGTTCAAAAATAATCACCTCGTCGCCATCCTTGATAAAGGCGCTCACTGCGGTGCAGATGGCTTGTGTGGCTCCTGCTGTGACGGTGATTTCACTTTCGGGATCGTAGCTTATTCCAAAAGTTTTGAATGCCTTACCGGCAATGGCTTTTCTGAGTTCGGGAACGCCTGGCATGGGGGCATACTGGTTGAAGCCTTTTTTCATATAATGATTCACCCGTGCAATGAGTTTGGCAGAAACAGGAAAATCGGGAAAACCCTGCGCGAGGTTGATGGCTCCGTGATCGAGGGCCATTTTTGTCATGACAGCGAAAATCGAGGTGCCGGCCTGGGGTAACTTCGAAAATATTTGTCCGTCAAAATTGAGCATAACAGTTTTTTTTGTTGGATAGCTATCTACAAATATAAGTCCTTTTGAATCATGCAAATTGTTTTCGGCTTTAGAAAGATTTTAAATTTTCAGTTCAAAAAATTAAGTGTTTGACTGATAAGGAATCATGCCCGGATACCCAACCACCGAAGGCAAAAATTGCGACACCCCAGCCTGCAACAGAGCCCTTTTTCAGCGCTTGCGCTGGCATCAACAATAGCATGTTGATAAATGCCCGCCGGCGGTTAAAAATCGCGACTGCGGGCAAACTAACTTTACAAGCGCTTAACTTCCAAAAATAAAAGCTATGCCGGCAACAAAAGTAAAACAACAAAAAATTTTCGTGCTCGACACTTCGGTTATCATTTACAACCACAATGCAATCAACACTTTCGAGGAAAACGACGTGGCAATTCCCATCACGGTGTTTGAAGAACTCGACAATTTTAAGAAAGGCAATGACATTAAAAACTACGAAGCCCGAGAATTCATCAGATTCATGGACAAGGTTTCGGGAAAAACGAGCATGAAAAACTGGCGCAAGCTCAATGGTCCGGGAAAAGGTCGGTTTAAAGTGCTGATGGATGAAAAAAGCAATCCTGATGCCTGTGAAATATTTGGTGGCGACAAACCCGATCACCGCATTCTCAATGCAGCCTTGAAACTCGCCACCGAAAATCCTGAAAAGAAAGTTATTCTGGTTTCGAAAGATGTGAACCTGCGACTTAAAGCCAAATCGCTGAGCTTGCAGGCTGAGGATTACGAAACGGGCAAAATCAAGGATGTTGAATCACTTTATACCGGAAAAACCAATCTCGAAGAGGTAGCAGCCGAAGCCATCGACAAACTGTATCAGCACGGCTGGTGCATGCCTGACGAAATTGGTCTCAAGACAGTGATACCCAACCACTACTTTGTGTTGAAAAGTCCCAAGAATTCAACCCTGGCGTTTTACAATCCCATCACCGCGCGCATTGAGCGCATCGAGAAACAGGCCATCTCACGCATCATGCCACGCAATGCCGAGCAGGTGTTTGCCTTGCATGCCCTGCTCAACCCCGAGGTGAAGCTGGTTTCGATTCAGGGCATCGCCGGTACAGGAAAAACCTTGCTGGCTTTGGCTGCAGCCTGGGAACAGCGCCGAAGCTATAAACAAGTTTACCTCGCTCGTCCCATTGTGCCTCTGAGCAACAAAGACATCGGCTATCTTCCGGGCGACATCAAATCGAAGCTAAACCCATACATGGAGCCGCTTTGGGACAACCTGAAGTTTATCCAAAACCAATACGGTGAGGAGGACAAAGAATACAAACGCATCACCGAAGCCATTGAAAAAGAAAAACTGGTGATCACTCCCCTGGCCTATATCCGCGGACGAAGCATCTCGAATGTGATCTTTATCGTTGACGAAGCCCAAAACCTCACCCCGCATGAGGTGAAAACCATCATCACCCGGGCCGGCGAAAACACCAAGATCATCTTCACCGGCGACATCTTCCAGATTGATACACCCTACCTCGATGCCCATTCCAACGGCCTTTCCTACCTCATCGATAAAATCAAGCACCACAGCATCTACGCCCACATCAGACTCGAAAAAGGTGAACGCTCCGAGCTGGCCAATCTGGCCAATGAATTGCTGTAAGGGATTGATTTGATGATTTGTTTTTAAAGTTGAGAGTTTCAGGTTTAGTGCCTGCATTGTCTTCATAATAAGCAATTTTTCTGCCTGTGTGTCTGAGTTACGCAGATGCTGGTCGTGGACATTTAATAACACATTGGCAGTATGTTCATTTGGTTGCCGGTCGAGTGGTCTTACTTCGGTTCTTTTGCAGTAATCGTGAGGATTTTTAAGCTTTACGGATAATTCTTTTCTGCTTCACTCAATGTTTTTTGTTGGAATTTTTTATATTCTGTGGCAGCTTTTTCAACCGCAATTTCGTAGCTGATTGTACCGGCACCCTGTAACAGTTTCTCACCACTCATTGCCAGTATTTTCTCCAAATGTTCTAACCAGTCTTTTTCTTGACTTGTTCACGCCCGGCCTGGCGTTCGGCAAAATCCAAATAACCCGAAATAATCTGACCCAACGAACGAAGCTCTTTCTCGTTCTGGTAGTTTTTGGCAACCACAACATCTTTGAGGTAGGGACGATTTCCGGAAAATGTTATCAGACCCATGAACTCTTTTTCGGCCTTGGCAGGGTTGAAAATACCTTTCCGGATATATTCGTTCAGGCGTTTGGTTGCCCAAATACGAAATTGAGTACCACGTAATGATTTTACCCTGCAGCCCGATGAAGGGATAACATCTAAATTGTAGTAGTCGAGATCACGCTCCACCACCCGGTTGTTCCAACTCGCCTTCATCAAAAACATTTGCGATGTGTTCAGTAATGGTACTTCTGCCTTTCCCGAATAACTCAGCCATCCGCTCTTGTGTCAGTCATACCGTTTCACCTTCCAAACGAACATAAACCGATATGCTACCGTCTTCGGTTTTGAATAAAATAAAAGCAAATTGATTATTTTCCATCACTACGAATGAGCTTAGTGTTTACTCCTGTTCCTCCGCATAAATCGCCACAAAAGGCTTTTTGCCGGCCACTACCGAAGCCCGGAACATGCCAGAAGTATTGAACGGCATAGCAACATTACCCTGCTTATCCACAGCAATGATACCGCCTCCGGCATCGAGTTGTTTGAGTTTGTTCATCACCAGCTCATCGGCTGCCTGTTGCAATGGTTGTCCGGCATAGACCATACGGGCATGAAGATCGTGGGCTACCGCGTTGAGGATGAAAAACTCGCCATGACCTGTTGCCGAAACAGCACAGCTGTTATTGTCGGCCCAGGTGCCTGCACCGATCACAGGTGAGTCGCCCAGGCGGCCTTCGAGCTTGAAGTGCATACCTCCGGTGGAGGTGCCTGCGGCCAGGTTTCCATTTTTGTCGAGGGCAACAGCTCCGACTGTTCCCTTTGGTTGCACCGGAAACTCACGCTCCAACTGCGTCTGACGGGTTTTTTCGTAGTTTTCCCAACGGCTTTGTGTGAAGAAGTAAGCTTGCGGAACAGAGTCGAGACCTGCCCTGATGGCAAATTTTTCGGCTCCTCTGCCTACCAGAAACACATGCCTGCCATGGTCCATCACGGCTTTGGCTGCCAGCACAGGGTTTTTGATACAGCTGACAGCACCCACAGCACCGCCTTTCCCGCTCTTGCCGTCCATCAGCGAGGCATCGTGTGCCACCATGCCTGCCTCGTTGTACACAGCACCTTTTCCGGCGTTGAAAAGTGGATTGTTTTCCAGGAGTACAATAGCAGCAATCACAGCTTCCAGGCTGTTGCCACCGCTTTTTAATACTTTTTCGCCGGCAGCAAGGGCTTCGCTGAGGCCGCTCAAATAGGCTTGTTCGGCTTCAACCGACATCTTCGACCGCTCCATGGCTCCGGCTCCGCCATGAATAACGAGTACATAGTCCGGCCGCTCTGATGCCGGTGTGGGTGTTTGTCCCATCAATGAGGTGATGGCTGTTATCAGCAGAATCGTTGTCAGTTTTTTCAAGGTTTTAACTGGAATGCTCATGTTTGAAGGATTTTTTTCATGACAAAGATAGGCTGAAAATGCCTTTTCCTGTTGAAGACGATCGGAGCAGGCCCAACCCCTGGACGCAAAGTTGGTGTAATTATATTCATCAAGCTATCATCATTGTTTGGTTCAAGATCCGGTTTTTTTAAATCAGCCTTGAATTATTGCTTCGATGGCGGTGCGGCAGCTGTAAGCCATGAAAGCGAAAACCGAACAAAAACAAGGTGACGGTAGTCATCTTTTTCATAGAATAACCCGATAGCGTCGTTTTCGAGCCTGCAAATCGTCACATAGGCTGAGGCTCCCTCATAAATGCTTTTATTAATGGGCCAGCTTTTCCCTTCATCAGCACTCAGGCTCACCATTAGGTTTTGTCTGTTGGATGCATGTCTGGCATTGGCAAAAAGTAACAGATTGACACCTGCGTTTTTCTCCGTATGGAACAACAACAGGTCGGCGTTGCAGCCTGGATCGGCTAAACTGCTGTCGGCTTTGGTATCCCAACTTTTGCCATGGTCACCGGAGAGGTGGATGTATCGGCATCCGGCTCCGTTAACCCGGCTGTTGACCATCCAGATGTCTTCAGAAAGTTCAGCGATTTTTGATTCGTCAGCCGGACGAATGGCCTCGCTCATCCTGCTCCAGGTTTTGCCATGATCGGCACTGCCAAACAAGAATACACCTCGTTCAAGGTTTACGAGTGTATGGATCAGTTTTCCATCGCTGGTTTGAATGCCACGTCCGGAGGTGATGAACCTGAAATCGTTTTTCCATTCAGGCAAGGTTATCATCGGGGTGATGTCTGCAGGCTGACTCCAGGTTTGGCCATTGTCTGCACTTTGAATATACCGGTGGTAATAGATTCCTTTTTCAAGCTGTAAATCCATGTAGTTAAAAAAAAGAAAGATGGTTCCTGATGCTTCATCAACAAGCAGCGATGGGTCGGATGCCGACTGGCCTTTGGGATAATCGACCAACGTACGGGCTTCGCTCCAGTTTTGTCCGTTATCGGTGCTGACCCTGCCAACGATGTTGATGTCATCGTTCCAGCGAAGGTCACCACAGCCGTTAATTCTTTGATCGGCAGCGGCAATCAGGTCGCCATTGGGAGCCCGTATGAGAGCCGGAATGCGGTAGCAGGTTCCGTTGCTGCCGGTTTCGCTGCTGAACAATACAGCTTCATAAGGCTCACCCTTGGGTGATTGCGGCAGGCAACTCCCCCGAATTGCAAAGATGGCTGCCATGAAAAGTAAGATGCTTTTCATTGGCGTAGAGAAATAAAGTAGCCGATAACCTGGTTAAAATCGTACAAACCCAGTAGCTGCGCCGAGGTGATAATGATAACTGCAATGATGACCCATTTCACAAAATTTACGCCTTTGGTCACAGCCATTTTGGATGCAAAAAAGGCTCCGGCAACATTTCCCACTCCGTGGATGAGGCCGTAAGTCCAGTCGACATCACCGTTCCAGATAAACATGGCCAGTGCGAAAGGTGAATACAGGAGCACAATCCACACCTTGACGGCATTGGCTTTTACCAGGTCGAAGCCTGCTCCAATCACCAGTGCGGCAAGCAGAAAATAGCCAACACCCACCTGTATGAAGCCACCATACATCCCGATCAGGAAGAAGATGACGATCTGCAACAAACTGACAGGCCGCTCCTGCCTCGCGACATCACCATGAAGGTAGGCCGAAGGTTTAACAAGCATGAAGAAAATCATCAGCAGCAGGATGATGGCAAAGGCCTGTTCGATCACGGCTTTGTTGACTTCGGCAGCAATCTGTGCACCGGCCACCGAACCAAAAACGGCTGGCAGGGCTAACCAGCTGGCTTTGCGGAGGTCGAGCACTTTTTGCCTGCGAAAAAGACCTGCCGAGGTCAGGTTTTGCATCACAATGGCGATGCGGTTGGTGCCATTGGCCACATCAACAGGCAGGCCAAGAAAAAGAAAGAGTGATAACGAAATCACCGATCCTCCGCCGGCAAGTGTATTGATAAATCCAACAACGACGCCTGAAGCAATCAGGACAGCAGCTTCAATCCAATTCATGATTTTGCGGGTTCTGGGGTTGAAATATTTTCGGAAAGGATGGGTAGGGCTGGTTTTTCACCAAACAGCCTGATGATACCAAACAGCACAACAACGCTCAATAGCATCAGTATCCAGCTGGGAACGCCGAAAGAAGCCGGGATAATGCCCATAAAAACCGCCACTAATCCTACAGTCAGCGCATAAGGCATCTGTGTTCGGACATGCTCGATGTGGTTGCATCCACTCGAAATGGAACTTAATATGGTGGTATCGCTGATGGGAGAGGCGTGGTCGCCCAGGATGGCTCCGCTCAGAACCGATGACACAACGCTGTAAAAGATTGTAAGGGCATGCGCCTGATCCAGCCCTGCTTCTGTGGTGAGTAACCATGAAGCCGGGAGCAGCAATGGATATAGGATAGCCATTGTTCCCCAGGAAGTGCCGGTTGAAAACGCAACCAATGCCCCGAGCACAAAGGTCAGCGCGGGTATCAGATAGGGTGAAAAGGAAATTTTTAACAAACTCGAAGCTATAAAATCGGCGGTGTGCATATGATCGGTCACCAGCGCTACCGACCAGGCAAGTGTCAGAATCAGAATGGCAGTGAGCATGATACGAAACCCTTCGATGATGTTGTCAACAGCGTCGCTCAATCGGAGGATTCTTTGCGTGGTGGTAAGCAACAGGGCCACCATCAGGGCTGAAATCGATGACCAAAGCAGGGCAGCATAAGAGTCGCTTCTGCCAATAATTTCCGATACTTTTGAGGTGAATGTCAGTGATTCATTGCGCCAGATACCGGCATCCCAACCTGTAAAAAGCAATCCACCGAGGGTGCCAAAGATGATCACACCAACGGGTATGACAGCATTCAGCGCCCTGGGTTGCCTGCCGGTACTGGTATAGTCTTTTGTTTCGTTTTTTTTGTTGATTGTGTCTCGTTCCTGCAGCGTTTTCATTCCAGACCGGGCGAGTTTCTCAGCCTTGAGCATCGGGCCGAATTCGCGCCCCTGCCAGATCAAAACAAGGATAAAGATCAGTGTAAGAATAGGGTAGAAGCTATATGCCAGTGAGTTGAGAAAGACGGTATAGGCCGACTGCTCCAGCCCGATGGTGTTGAGCCCGTCCTGAATGTAGCTGAGCTCGGCTCCAATCCAGGTGGTGACAAAGGCTATGGCTGCCACCGGTGCAGCCGTGGAATCAACAATGTAGGCCAGTTTGGCCCGCGAAATTTTAAGCCGGTCGAAAACCGGTTGCATGGTGTTGCCAACGACCAGGGTATTGGCATAATCGTCGAAAAAGATCACCACACCCAAAAGCCAGGCCACAAATTGTCCGCTTTTTGAGGTTCGCGCCAGCTTCGACAACCTGATCACAACTCCACGCATTCCTCCGTTGGCCGAAATCAGTTGAACCATTCCCCCAATCACCATCGAAAATACAATGATGCTCAGGTGGCCGCGGTCGAGCAGCGACGACATCACATAGGTGTCTATGACGCTCAGAAAGCCTTTTGCCAAAGCCATGAAAAAGCCGTTTCCCTGATAAAAGGATATGATACTGGTGCCGACCAGGATGCCGGCAAAAAGTGCTGTAAACACCTCTTTCAGCAGCAAGGCAAGGAGAATAGCGACAAGGGGTGGCAACACCGACATCCACAATGGTATCGGACTAATGAGTTGATCCCAGCTATGTCCGGCAACGCTGATATGCAGTTGTTCTTTTTGCGGAAAATCATACATCAGGCTGGCTTTGCCGTCAACAAACTGTGTCTGAGTGGTTATGCCCTGCACTGTCACGGCAAAAAGCAGTGTATCGCTTTTGCCGGCAACCAGGCTGTCAGGAAGCTGGATGAGGATGGGTTGTTTTACATCGGTGAGGATAATTTCGGGTAGCTTGATTTCCGGCCTGCCGGCTGTGGCTGCTTCGGATGTTATCAGAAACAACAGAAGCAGGGTGATCGTCGTGAGGGTATTTCTGAAATGCAGCATCGACAGGTTTTTGGAGCTGTAAAGATATTTTTTTTCAGCGTCTGAACGCCACGAATTGCTGCAGAGCAGCTATGCAAAAACAGTTTTTGCCCCGCCGGGCAAACCGGCACCCCACAGGAGTCATCCGGCGGTCATGCGTGAGTGGGCAGCCTACAGCGCAAGAGGTCTGCTATTCCTGGAAGTAAACCCTTTTCACACGGCGCGAGATGCGGGTCAGTATTTCATAGGGGATGGTGTTGGCTGCCCGGGCAAATGCATGCAGTGAGTGCTGACTGTCAAAAATCACAACAGGGTCGCCTTCAGCAGCATCCACATCAGTCAGGTCGAGCATGCACATATCCATGCACACATCGCCGATGATGGGAACGGCCTTACCCTGAATGAAGAGGTGGCCGTTTCCATTGGACAGAGATCTGGGCAAGCCATCGGCGTAACCGATCGGTACAACGCCTGTCAAGGTATCTTTTTCAACCACACTGCGCCGGTTGTAGCCGATGCTTTCGCCGGCAGGTACAATTCTTGTTTGGCTGAGGTTCGACTTGAGTGCAATCACTGTTTCGAGTTTATCATTTTCATTGCCGTCGGATGCCACGCCATAAATGCCGATTCCCAGCCTGACCATTTCATAATGTGCTTCGGGAAAGCGAAGAATGCCGGCAGAATTAAGGATATGCCTGTCAAAAGAATATCCCAGACTTTCGTTCAACTGCCTGCAGGCCTCATCGAAGATGGAAAATTGCCTGCGCGTAAAATCGTCGTGAACAGGATTTTCGCTGGCAGCCAGGTGTGAAAAAACGCTTTGAACTTCGAGCAGCGGATTGCTTTTTATACGTTCGGCCAGGGCGGCAATTTCCTCGGAAGCAAAGCCGAGCCGGCGCATTCCGGTGTCTACTTTCAGGTGTATTTTTACCCGGCGTTGATCGCGGTCGATGCGGCGGATGGCCTCTTCAAGTAGTCCGAGTACCCTAAAACTGAAAATCTCCGGTTCAAGGTCGTAGTTCAGCATGGCATCGAAACTGTGCTCCTCAGGGCTCATTACCATAATCGGCAGCCGGATGCCTGCTTTGCGCAATTCAACACCCTCGTCGGCATAGGCAACCGTGAGATAGTCAACATGATGAAACTGAAGCACATTGGCTATCTCATAACCACCACTTCCATAGCTGAAAGCTTTTACCATCACCATTACTTTGACGCCCTCCGGCAGCTGCGAGCGATAATAATTAAGGTTGGAAACCAAATGGTTCAGGTTAATTTCAAGAATGGTCTCGTGTGCTTTTTGCTGGAGCAACTGACTGATTCGCTCAAAACCGAAAATGCGGGCACCTTTGATAAGGATCGAACTGCTTTGGTATTCCGAGAGGGTGATGGCAGCCAAAAACGCTTCAGTGGTCGGATAAAACTTTTTTTCCATCCTGAAACTGCCCGATTGCCGCATGAGCGAAGGGCCAATGCCGATAAACTTCTGAACACCTTTGGCTTCAATCAGGGCAGCTACCTCCTGATACAATTCTGCTTCTGCTGTACCGCTTTCGAGTATATCGCTCAGGATGACAGTTTTATGCTGGTGTTGATTTTGTTGTTTGAGGAAATCGAGGGCAATAGCCAAAGAATGGATGTCGCTGTTATAGCTGTCGTTGATGAGGGTGCAGTTGTTAAGACCTTCTTTCAACTCCAAACGCATGGCTACCGCTGTGAGCGAACTCATCCGAGCCGCTATTTGTACGGGCTCATAGCCAAGCAGGAGCATCACACTGCAACAATGAAGGGCGTTCTCAACGGAAGCTGAATCGGTGAAGGGAATTTGAAAATCGAAGCTTTGGTTTTTGTATTCAACAGTTAAAAGGCTGTGATGCAGGCTCTTGGAGATATTGTGAATACGAAGGTCAGCTTCAGTTTTTTTGCTCCAGGTAAATGCTTTGATGGAGTGGAGAATTTGTGAACGGATGATACCCTCCTGCAATTGGGCATGGTCGGGGCTGTAAACGAGGGTATCGACCTTGGTAAAAAGTTTGAGTTTTTCACCAACTTTTTGTTCGATACGGATAAAGTTTTCACCATGGGCAGGGCCGATGTTGGTAAAAATACCAATCGTTGGCTTGATGATGCTTTGCAGTTGGGTCATTTCGCCGGGTTCAGAAATGCCTGCTTCAAAGATGGCAATGTCGTTTGCCGGTTCAATCTGCCAGACCGAGAGGGGTACGCCGATTTGTGAATTGTAGCTTTTCGGACTTCTTACCACCGACATGTCGGGCGAGAGCAGTTGGTGCAACCATTCTTTGATGATTGTTTTTCCGTTGCTGCCTGTGATTCCAATCACAGGTTTTTCGAAACCTTTCCGGTGCGATGCGGCAATTTTTTGCAAAGCTTCCAGACTGTCGCTGACGCGCAAAAAGTTGGTATCGGCTGCGAAGAGGTCCATGTTTTCGGGCAGTTGCGTCACCACAAAATTTTTAACACCTTGTTCGGCCAGTGTCAGCAGGAAGTTGTGACCATCATTTTTTCTTGTTTTGATGGCAAAAAAGAGTGTCTCCTCTGGATTGATAAGTTGCCGGCTATCGGTAAGCAGGCGGCTGATTCCGCATACATTTTGCTGCCGGCAGTGGTGTTGGGCTCCGGTAATCCTGATGATTTCGCTGATTGGATAAGGTTTCTCTGAAACCATGTTTATTAGTTTGGAATGGCAGATTTGGGAAGTTTGTTTGCTTCAAGACCGGCTTGTTGTCTTCGGTTTCTTACCACATCAATGGCCAGGTAGATAGCCTGACGGAAGGCCTCTTCGGAGGCCATGTTTTTTCCAGCCAGATCGTAGGCGGTGCCATGAGCCGGTGAGCTGCGCACACAGCTGAGACCTGCAGTGAAATTCACCCCGGCATCGAAGGCAAGGCTTTTGAAGGGAGCTAAGCCCTGATCGTGATACATGGCCAGCACTGCATCATACTTTTTCCAACTTCCCGATCCGAAAAATCCATCAGCCGGGTAAGGGCCAAAACTAAGAATGTCGGCATCTTTTCTGGCTCTTTTCATTGCTGGCACAATCACCGTGTTTTCTTCGCTCCCCAGCAATCCGCCGTCGCCTGCATGGGGATTGAGACCCAACACGGCAATCTTGGGTTTAAGGATGCCAAAGTCCTGAATGAGACTCCGGTTGAGGATATGAAGTTTTTTGACAATTAAATCGGTATTGATTTTTTCTGCCACTTTTTCAAGCGGGATATGACCGGTAACCGTTCCCACACGCAATTGGTTCCAAACCATCAGCATCAGCGGTTCTTCTCCTCCGAAACGCTCGGAGAGATATTCGGTGTGGCCTGGAAAATCAAAGCGGGCCGATTGTATGTTTTGTTTGTTGATGGGTGCTGTAACCAGCACATCGATGAGGTCATTCTTTAAATCATTCACTGCCATCTCGAGGGCAAGAAAAGCAGCTTCACCGGCAATTGGGGTGCTCTTACCCAGATCGAGCTGCAAATCATTTTCGGTGCAATTGATGATGTTGCAGCGTTTCGGATGTGCCTGCGAGGCATCTTTCACCAGATTGAGGTTAGGCTCGGCTGCGTTGAGGTTTTTTTTATGAAAGGAGGCAACCCTGGAATGTCCATAGATGACCGGTGTAAAAAGCTCCAGCATCCTGTTATCCTCCAATGTTTTAAGTATCACTTCATAGCCAATTCCGTTGATATCACCATGGGTAATACCAACCCTGATGCGTTCGTCGGCTGATTTGTGTTTGTCCATTTTGTCCTGAAGTTTAGTTTGCAAAGTTAGTGTTTTTAACTTCATTCAGGTTCATTGCTTCACACCATACCCGTTGCCCGTTGCCGCGTTGGACCTTGTCAGGATTCCTGATCTTTTCCAATCCTTTCGACAGTCCTGACGCAAGTGGTTTTTCGTTTGATGAATCCTCAGACCATCGGGCTGACCTATCCGGGCAGGGAGTTTTGTTTCGCTTTTAACGGGAAAGGTTGAAAATCCGCAACAACTTTGTCGGTTTTGCGGAAACTACTCTTTTTTTAAAGAAATTAATTTCAGCAGCTTATGATTTTTTATTTGCCAACGGCGTAAGCTGATAGGCAGAAACCCGGAAAATTCCCGCAAAAATCAACGGGAAAGCTGTTCAAACCCGGATATAATTCACCGGCTTGCCTGTATTTTACTTACGTTTGCAGCCTTATTTTTTTTGATCGTGCTTCGTTTTTCCGTTTCTGTTGTTGGGAGTGTGAAATCAGCATTTTTCTTCCTGCTGTTTTCGGTGCATGCATTGGTTGCTGCCGGTCAGGCTTTCCCATCCTCTTTTGTGCCTCCTGATTCCATCTATGGTGCTGATCCATTGCTTCACAACGGAAAGATCTACCATGCTGTTTTCCCACCGGGTACGGTTGGCAATCCTTTTCTCAACGGGCCTGATTTTGTGCCCGGCAGCTTGACCTTACGCGGAAAGGTGTATGATGGAGTGTCGTTGAAGCTGGATATTTTTCATCAAAAACTGGTTTTGGGTTTTACCAATCTGCACGGAGCCCCCGGCCAGCTTATTGTCTCCGATGCAGCACTCGAGTCCTTTCGCCTGCCCGGAAAACTGTTTGTGCCTTTCCCTCAAACAGACTCTACCATTCAGTACCTCCAGCTGATTGGTAATCAAGATTTTGCAATCGCCTTTAAATGGCACAAAAAACTGGAACTCGATTCGCGCGTCGGCGCTACCAACAGGGTGTTTTCCGACCCCAAAAGACAACAGTATCTTCTTCGCAACATGCAGTTGATGCCTTTTAAAAACAAACGGTCTTTTCTGAGACTTTTCAGTCAGCGCGAACAGGCAGAAGTGAAGCAGCTGCTCAGAAAATACCGGATCAAAGTAAAAAACAGTCCCGATCAGAACTGGCAACTTTTCACCGAAACATTTCTTAAGAGCTTCAATCCATGAGGTACAGACTTCCATTTCTGTTGTTTTTGGTCCTTCTGACGATCATGGCTCAGGCACAGCAACCGTCGGGACGGATTGCATCAAAAATGACGGGACAAAGTTTTGCTTCTTTTTCCGAATCTGTCTACAGGCAGAGCGGCTCCATGATTTTCGATCCGATGGCAACGGCTGAAAAATTAAAGGTCACGATTGCCGACGATAGTCTGACGGTATTGCAAATGGTGCTGAAATCAGTTGAAGGAACCAACATCATGGTCTCGCCCTGGCATCAGCACTTTGTTTTGCTGCCCGGAAAGATGCTGATTCAAAGCCTGCCTCCCTATCAGAAACTTACCTCTGTGCTTTCGACGGCTGATTCATCAGGCAAGGTGCCGGCCAAAGCCAGATACCTCGAAGGACGCGCTCCCGAAGTGGTTCAAACCATCCGTGTGGGAGCTGAAGGTCCGGCAAAATCATCGGGCAGGGCCCGGATACAGGGACGTATCACCGACAAAGATTCGGGTGAAGCGGTGTTTGGTGCCACTTTGTTTTTTCCCGACCTGGGTATCGGCGCTGTCACAGATGAAAAAGGCCTGGCAAGTATTCAGCTCCGTCCCGGAAAGCATCTTATGCGGGCCGAATATCTGGGCTATGAAAGGAAGAATTTCCTGCTCGAAGTGAGAAACGACGGCAGTTTCAACATCAACCTGGCCCGTACAGCCATTCAAATGGAGGAATTCGTCGTTTTTGGTGACAAGCAAATGAATATGAAGTCGAAAGACCCCGGCCTCGACAAGATCGTTATGAAAAGCATCAAAGAGCTCCCCATGATGATGGGAGAGCGCGATGTACTCAAAATTTCGGGAACGCTGCCCGGCATCGTCAGCACAGGCGAGGGGGCTTCAGGTATCAATGTGAGGGGTGGTGGTTCGGATCAGAATGCATTTTATATCAACAGGATACCTGTTTACAACACCTCGCATCTGTTCGGATTTTTCCCGGCTTTCAATGCCGAAATCATCCGGGATTTTGCCATCTACAAAGGTCATGTGCCGGCTGAATACGGCGGCCGTCTCTCCTCGGTTTTCAACATCACCACGCGGGAAGGCAACAAAAAACATCTGATGGTACGCGGTGGCCTGAGCCCCATCACTGGCAATCTGGTGGTCGAAGGCCCTGTTGTGAAAGATGTCGCCTCTGTATTGCTGAGCGCACGCAGCTCCTACAGCGATTGGATGCTTCAGCGCATCGAAGATCCCTCGATACGCAGCTCGGCAGCACACTTCAACGATTTTGCCGGCGGTGTGAATGCCACGCTGGGCAAAACAAAGATCTCGGCCTTCGGCTACAGAAGCTTCGATCGTTTCAGATTGGCTGATGTCAATGATTATCATTATATCAATCAAGGTGTTAGCCTGATTGGCGAACGCATGGTCACCGATAACCTTCGGGCAGAACTTTCGTTAATCGGTTCCTCTTACAGCTTTGAACTCACGGATAAGCAGTATGCTGCCACTGCTTATCAACACCGGTATCAAAACAACCACTACGAAGCCCGACTCGATTTCAAGCACCTTGCCTTTGAAAATCATACTTTCGATTATGGTTTGGGAATGATTGTGTATCAACTCCGGCGGGGCATCATTGAGCCATATGGCATGGCTTCTCTCAGGCAGGAGGTTGATCTTGGCAACGAAAAAGGGGTTGAAAGCAGCTTTTATTTCGCTGACAACTGGGAACCAAATCCACGGTTGACGGTCACTGCAGGACTGAGAATGAGTTTGTTTACCCCGCTCGGGCCCAAAGATGTGCTAACTTATGCCGATGGACTCCCGCGCGACCTGCGCTATGTGGTGGATACCCTTTCGTTTGCAAATAACAAAATCCTGCGCTGGTACCTCGAACCTGATATCCGGCTTTCGGTCAATTACAGCACTGACGAAAATGGCGCTGTGAAGCTGGCTTTTAACCAAATGCATCAAAACCTTTTTTTACTCAACAACACGGTCAGTGTCTCTCCCAGTGCACAGTGGAAACTGGCCGACTATTACCTCCGGCCTTCAGCTGTAAACCAAGTTTCGGTGGGTGTCTTCCGGAACCTGAGGCAATGGGGCCTTGAGACTTCGCTCGAACTTTATTACAAAAAAACAACCCATTTTCCCGAATTCAGGGATGGTGCCGATTTCATCTCTACACCCCATGTGGAGACTACAGTGCTTCAGGGAGAGCAGCAGGCTTATGGTTTGGAGTTTTTTCTCAAAAGGAACAACCGGAAACTCGATGGCTGGCTTTCCTATACCTATTCACGCTCTCTTATCAGGGTGGACGACGTTAATCCGCTCAACGATATCAACAACGGCAAGCTCTACCCTTCAAACCACGACATCCCGCACATGGTAAACCTGGTCATGAATTATCACCTGCGGAGGCGCGTAACCTTTTCAACCATCGTCACTTATCAGCGCGGACGGCCTGTCACTTTTCCCGTGTCAGCCTATTTTGTCAACGGTGTACCAATGCTCGATTATTCCGATCGAAATGCCTACCGGATTCCTGATTACTTCAGAACCGACCTCTCTCTCACCCTCGAAGGCAATCTGAAGAAAGATAAACTTATCCACAGCTCCCTGGTTATCAGTGTCTATAACCTTACAGGAAGGGACAATCCTTATTCGGTTTTCTTTAAAAACGAAGATGGAAAAATCAACAGCTATCAGTACGCCGTGATTGGTGTACCCATTTTGACGGCAACCTGGATTTTTAAACTCGGGAATTATGCAGCAGAATAAAAAGCTTATCTTGTTTTGGCTGACCGCGCTCCTGCTTGTGTCGTGCATCAAACCTTTTGATCCCGACATCAGCCTGAGCGATACAGATAAAGTTGTGATCAATGCGCAGATCAACGACATTGATACAGTGCAAAAAATCGAAATCTCACTGACTTCCGCAATTTCAAAACCTGAATTTAAACCCTTGAGTGGCTGTACGGTCAGGGTGGTGGCCGACGACGGTACTTCTTTTGGTTTTTATGAAGCCACCGCCGGCGATTACTTCGGCACGATTGACCCGGCTTACCTTCAGCCTGGTGCCCTGCTTCGCCTTGAAGTGATTACGCCGCAGGGCGAGCGCATTGAATCTGCTGCCGACAGAATGCCGCAGGGACCTGAGATCAGTGAGGTCTACTGGGAATTGACAACCCTTGAAGGAAACAGACCCGGGAACGAAAGAAATGGCATCCAGTTTTATACCGATTTACATGCTGAAGCCTGGCACAGCAGGTTTTTCCGCTGGGAAATTGTGGAAACCTGGGAATATCATGCCGATTATCCTTTTCAGTGGTATTACGACGGCGCGGTTCATCAGGTGATTCCGGCTGATTATTCTCGACTGATTTGCTGGAAAACGGCTTTCGTGCCCTATGTTTATTCACTCAATACCATCAATCTGACCAACAATGCCTTCGAGCGCTTCCCCCTGCATTTCGTTTCTAACCTCACCGCGCGCCTTGCTTATGGCTATAGCGTGGAAGTGAGGCAGTACGCACTCAGTGAAACCTCCTTTGCTTATTGGGAACAAATGCGCCTAAACAACGAACAGGATGCAGGCTTGTTTGAAAAACAGCCGGTGCCGGTGCAGGGAAACCTGCGTTTTGCCGACAATGATAAAGAGGTGCTGGGCAATTTCAGTGTTTCGGCCATTCGCCGGAAACGTTTGTTTGTCGACCCTGTTCCGGGTCTGGAACTTGATTTTTCAACAGGCTGCTCTGCCACCGTGCTTGAGAAAGGATTCAGGGAAATCAGACCCTATGAATATCCTGTTTACCTGCTTGGCGACGATGTCACCTACTCAATGGTCTTGTTGAGCGACGGCTGTGTTGATTGCCTTGTTCATGGTGGGATCAATGTTAAACCTTCTTTCTGGCCCAGATAATGTGATCATGAAACACCGTGTCATTTTTCTTACCTCGCTGATTTGCTGTCTGTTGTTGCAAGCTGCATCGCAATCACAACCTGCTTTGCCGCCCGAACGCATCAGCCTCACCAGCGAAAGGGATACCTATCTGACTGGCGAAATTCTGCTCTTTGCCGCTGTTGTACACCCCAAAGCCGATGCAGGCAGCAGCCGTGTTTTAATGGTCGAACTGCTCGATGCCGGAGGCACACAAATGGTAGGTGTCAAGACAAGTATTCAACAGGCAAGGGCTGAGGGGAATCTAAGAATCCCTGCCGACCTCATTTCGGGCTATTATTTCCTGCGGGCTTACACCCGGCAGATGCGAAACACCGGCCCGTCAGGCTATGCCTGGAAGTTGATCAAAGTCGTGAATCCGCACATCAATGAAACCATCCAGGGTGATGACAGTCTTGTTACTCTGCAACCAACAGCTGCTGAGGCAGTTTCTGTTCAGCTTGATAACGAAATATACGCAACCAGATCAGCAATTAGTTTCAGCCTTAAAACTTTGGTGCCCTCGGCAGAGATCATTTCTGTTTCTGTTGCGGTGGTTCCGGCAGCAGCCTTGCTAAACACGAACCTGACATTGCCGGCACAGCCGGAGCTTCGCGACAATCAGCCTTTCATGCCCGAAACAAAAGGAATCAGTCTGAGCGGAACGGTGGTGGATGCCGCAACCGGTGAAATTGCCGCCGATGTGTTGGTAAGCCTCACCATGGTGGATCATTCCAGGGATTTCATGGCCAGAAAAACCGATCAGCTGGGTCGCTTCTTTTTCACCCTGCCGGATGGCACCGGCGAACACGATCTTTTTATCTGCCCTCCGCACCATCCTGGGACAACCTATAAATTACTCATCGATCAGGACTTCTGTACCCTGCCTGTCCGGTTACCCTTGCTGAAGTTTGAAGCTGACAGCGCTGAGCGAATATCCTTATTGCAAATGGCATCAAACCAGCAACTTGGAACATATTACGCTTCAATGCCTGATGAAGACGACGAGGGTACTGTGCGTGCGAAACCATTTTACGGCATACCTGATGATGTGGTTGAGGTGGACCGCTATGTAGCCCTTCCAACGCTGGAAGAATACTTTAATGAACTCCCCGGTATGGCCAAAGTAAAGAAAAAGAACGGGTTAAGGTATTTTAAGGTAATGGGAACCAGCACAGCCCTCTCGGTGTATGAACCACTCGTGATGGTAGATTATGTGGCCATCGACGATCCCGAAAGGGTGCTGTCAATGGCACCCGCACAACTTAGCCGCATCGAAGTGATCAACGAACCCTACATCAAGGGCGATTTGATTTATGGAGGCATTATCAGTCTGATCACAAAAAGAGGGGATTTTGGCGGCATCGATCTGCCTTCTTCGGGATTGTTCTTTAGCTATGAACTTTTTCAGGATGATGGCTTCAAGAATGGTATTCACACCGGCCAAAACCAGCCGGATACGCGCAACATCTTGCAGTGGTGGCCGCATCTTCAACTTCCGCCTTCGACCCATCTGCCGCTTCATTTCAATGCTGCCGACACACCCGGCACCTTTGCCATCGTCGTTTTGACGCATCACACCGACGGAAGCCTGAAGCGAACCGTGAAACATTTTTTGGTGAGGGATTAATTTACCATGTTTTTTTTCGCCCTTTAAGCCGGTAAAAGGCATCTTTGTCATTGGATAATTCTTGTATCTTTGACATTCAAACCAAATAACTCCCAGGTTGCGCGTTTTTGCGATGATAGCTTTAGTTGCTGTTCTGCTGCAATCGGCAGGACAAATGGTTATTTTGATCAACTTCAAAATCAATCAGGCATACATTGCCCGGGTGTTGTGTGAAAACAAAGACAAGCCCGAAATGAAATGCAACGGCAAATGCCAGCTGAATAAAAAACTCAAGGAAAACGAACAACAGGAACAACAGCTTCCGCCGCGTGTGAAACTGAAAGAGGTAGTGCTCTATGCAGAAGAAGCCGCGGGGTCAGGCTGTCAGTCTCACACCGATTCTCACCGCAAACTGATTTTTTTCGCAGATTTGTATCTCCTGCCAGGCTTCCTGCATGACGTTTTTCAACCACCTGAAGCCATCTGAATTTTTACCTTTATTTTCATCTCAAGCCGGTAAGTTGATTTCATGGTGCAAATCAATGTGACCTGCTCTGTGATGGTTTCAACTGAAATCAAGCATTTATGTTGAGCCACGCTTCCAGACGGCTTGAGCTGGATGGAATCAACACACTTTGGCCTGCAGGCTGAAGCGTATCAATCTTTCAATTAATTCAAAATTCAGATGAAGTATCAAAATACAAAATCATGGATGTTGACGGTGATGGCACTGCTGCTTTTCAGCATCGGCTGTGCACAGTCAGAAATCCTTCGCATCCGGTTGACGAGTGGCGACAAAAACAATCCGCTCGAATATGCGCATTTTGCCTATGGCAATCAAAAAGGCAGCAGCGATGCCCAAGGCATGATCAGTCTGCGGTTTGAGGCCGGAACAAAACTCGAAATCTCACACCTCAACACCGGATATCAGGTGTTTTCGGCACAGCAACTCGTAGAAGCCGCCGCCTCGGGCAGCCTTCACATTCCTGTTACAGCAGTGAACCTGCAGCCTGTGACAGTGTTGGCACTCAGGCCACAAAAGGCCGGTCAGGAAACCATGCAGGTGGGTGTGCATGAGCAACTTGCCCACGACGCCGGCTCTTACCTGATGATGAATCCGGTGATCTCGGGCATCCGCAAAAGTGGTTCTTCGGCCAGCGACCCTGTCCTCAGGGGCTTCAAATACGAACAGCTTACCATCGTCACCGACGGTGCCTGCGCCTCCACCGCTGCCTGTCCCAACCGCATGGACCCGCCATCGAGTCAGGTTTCGCTCAACATGACCGAAAAAGTTGAAGTTTTCAAAGGTCCTTTCGCACTGCGCTATGGCAATTCCTTTGGCGGAACCATCAACTTTGTGAGTGCTGCACCCGCTTTCAGCGAAACGCTCCGTCCACTGGCACGTATCACCGCCGGCTACGAAAGCAACGGCAATATCCTTCGCACCGAAGCCATGGCCGGCCTGAGCAGCAAGGCCATCAACTGGCAGCTGTTTGGCTCACTCTCGCAAGGCGACGACTACACCGATGGCAACGGAACGAAAGTTCCGGGCGATTTTTACCGAAACAGCCTCGGCACCACCCTGGCACTGGCCCTTGGTGAGCAGCAAAACCTGAAACTTTCGGTGATGCACAACTTCGCCAAAGACGTGGATTTTCCCTCACTGCCCATGGACCTGCGCACCGACGATGCCTGGCAGCTTCAGGCAAAACATCAGATCAGCTTCGACGGGCTGGCACTCCAACAAATCAACACAAGCATTTATGCTTCTTTTGTTGACCATTTCATGGACAACCGGCTGAAACCGCTCGATCCCAGGACGATGAATGCCGAAACACCTGCGACAACAAGCAATATCGGCGGACGCACCGAAGCCACCTTTCAAAAAGGCAAGGGCCTCCTTTATGCCGGTGCTGACATCAGGATGGAAGAAGCCGAAGGTACGCGCCGACGCGAGATTCTCACAGGTCCGATGGCCGGTAAGGTGTTCACCGACAATGCCTGGCAGCACGGACAGATCATCAAAACAGCTGTGTTTGCCGAGTATCAGCGCAGGTTCAGCGACTGGGCGCTGGTCCTGGCCGGCAGGGTTGAACTCAATCAGGCTGATGTGAAAGATCCCGATGCCGGTTTCATTCAAGTGTATCCCGATCCGGCTGAGACGCAAATCAATCCCTCGCTGAGCGCCGGTCTCACCCGCTACTGGAGCAGCAGCCTCTCCACATCTTTGTGGCTGGGTCGTGCACAACGCAGCGGAAGCCTCACCGAACGCTACATCAACTTTTTAGCCGTGGGCCTCGATGCTTTCGAAATGGTCGGTAATCCGGCCATCAAAGCAGAGAAGAACAATCAGGCCGACCTGGGGCTCAGCTATCAGCACGAAGGCACTACGCTCACGTTCAATGTGTTTGCTGCCTTCTTGCAGGATTATGTCACTGCGGTGAAAGATACTTCCCTTACGCCTAAAATTGCCACTTCGCCGGGAGTGCGCCGCTATGTGAACCTCGACAAAGCCTTGATGACAGGCTTTGAAGCCGGCATCAGTCAACAACTGCCGGCAAAGCTCACCACCGGACTCACGATGGCTTACACCTACGGACAAAACTTAGCAAACGACACGCCTTTGGCAGAGATTCCCCCTTTCGACATCCGTCTTTCAGTGGAAGGAAGCTACTTCAAAAACAAACTCAAACCTACGCTCTACCTGCGTTATGTGACGAGTCAGGAGAGGGTTTCGGCTGAGTTCGGCGAAGGCACCACCCCGTCTTTCGCCCTTGTGGATGTGGCGCTGGATTACCGGATATCAAACAGTTTCCGCTTGAAAGCCGGTGTGAAAAACCTCCTCGATGAAGCATATTACGAGCACCTCTCACGGGCTTTCAGTGGCAAACCTGATATGCCGCTTTATGCCCCGGGCAGAAATGTGTTTGTAACACTCAACTATACCTTGCCATAGGTGGAGGAGTTGATTTGTTGGTTTAGAAGTTGAGTAGTTTAGGGCTGGCGCATCAGCTTAGGAGTTATATTGTTGATGGCTGGATTAGAGGAGTTTAGGGTTTTGAATTCGGGCTTAGGGCTGGCGCAAGCGATCACCCATCGCCCATATAGGTGATTTGTTGTAGCCACGAATGCACGAATGGACTGAGGTTTTGGGGTCTCGGAGTCACGGGGTCTTGGAGTCAGTTAGTCTTTCATTCGTGCATTCGTGGCAACAAAACATTCTTGGCATTTTTTTAAGCGAACCAAACCTCATACAAAGCGATCAATGCTACATATACCCCCGGGCCCCTGTGCTGCGTAATGTGTAATGGGTTGACTTTGGGCCAAATCCTGACTTCCGGTTCCGACCTCTGACAAACCGTCTGATTGCCAATAGCCCCAGCCCTGAGCACAGTCGAAGCGAAAAGCTAAAAGCACCCACCACCCATCCCCATTTTCCAGCCGCAGCATCCCTTTTTTGTTGTATCTTTGCACCGCAGATCAGGCTTTTATCCCTGCAGGCATGACGGTTGGAGTCAGCTCCGCCCGATTGGCAGGCGTTGGGTTTCATCTCATTCACTTTGTACAATAAACTTAAATGATAAAAAATCACGGTGCGAAAAGCGCCATCGTCTTCCGCGATCAGCAGATTTCTTACGATCAGCTGATCCGCCAAATACACGCCTATGCGGCTTTCTTCGCTGTGAAGCCGGGCGACCGGGTGTTGTTTTATTCCGAAAACCGGACTGCCTACATCCCAGCTTTTTATGCAGCATGGCAGCATCAAGCCATTGCTGTGCCGGTGGACTACCTGGCCACAAGCAGCGAGGTGGCCTACATCATTGCCGATTGTGCACCCGAAGTGGTGTTTTGCTCCAGAGAACGGCTCGAAAACATGCTCAAAGCACTCGAAGAGGCCAAAAGTAATGCCCGACTCATCCTGCTGGACGATATGGAACAGCTTGAAATGTCGGCAGAAAGTAACAAAGCTGTAGCACAACCTGATCCGGATGATACGGCTGTGCTCATCTACACCTCAGGCACCACCGGAAGTCCCAAAGGGGTGATGCTGAGCTTTGCCAACCTGATTCAGAACATCGATGCGGTATCGAAGCACATCCCTATCTACCGCACCGATTCGCGCGTGCTTGTGCTGTTGCCCCTGCACCATATTTTCCCCCTCATGGGCACGATGATCATTCCCTTGTATGTGGGATCTACCATTGCCATCAGCCCTTCGATGCTTTCGGAAGACATCATGGCCACCATGCAGAACAACAGGATCACCATCATGATCGGTGTTCCGCGTTTGTATGCCGCCATCCGCAAGGGGGTCATGGACAAGATCAACAAGAGTGCGGTGGCCCGGCTCCTGTTTGCGCTGGCTGAGCGTTTGAAATCGCCGGCTTTCTCGCGCAAGGTGTTTGGTGCCGTGCACAAGAAACTGGGTGGGGCTGTTGAAAGCCTCGTAGCTGGTGGTGCAGCCCTCGATCCAGCAGTGGGCAAGGACTTTATGACGCTGGGTTTTGAGGTTCTCGAAGGTTATGGCATGACCGAAGCGGCTCCCATGATCACTTTCACCCGGCCGGGCCGGGTGCGCATCGGCTCACCCGGCGAAGCCATGCCCGGAACCGATATCCGCATCGTTGACGGTGAAATTACTGCTGCAGGAAACAACATCATGCAAGGTTATTTCAACAGACCTGAAGAAACAGCTCAGGTGCTCAGGGATGGCTGGCTCTACACCGGCGACCTGGGCCGTCTCGACGACGATGGCTACCTTTACATCACTGGAAGAAAGAAAGAAATCATCGTGCTCTCTAACGGTAAAAACGTGAACCCTGCTGAGCTGGAAGAAGATCTGATCAGTTCGCCGCTCGTGAGCGACATGGGGGTGTTTTTTGCCAACGACCAGCTTCAGGCCATGATTGTGCCAAACCTCAGCGCACCGGAGTTTGAAGGCAAGGCCGACAAAGAGCAGCTCATCAAGTCGATGCTGATCGAACCCTTTAATAAAAGGGTGTCTTCCTACAAGAAAATCATGCGGTTTTACCTCACGCAAAATGAATTACCCCGCACCCGGCTTGGTAAGTTACAGCGCTTTAAACTGGCCGACCTCATCGAGGAAAGCGAAAATGATGCTGCCGCAGAGGAACAACCCCGCGATGAGGTGTTTAGCATGATTGCCTCCTTCCTTGAAAAGGAAAAAGGTCGGGTGGTCAGGGCCAGCCACCACCTCGAAATGGATCTTGGTCTGGATTCACTCGACAAAGTGAGTCTGCAGGCCTTCCTTCAGCAGACTTTCGGTGCTTCGCCCGAACCTCACCTGATGGCCGATTTCACTGACGTGAAAGCGCTCAGCCTGTGGGTCAGCGACCGAAAAACAAAGATGGAGGAAAGCCACATCAACTGGAAGGAAATTCTGCAGGAAAAGGTATCACTACGCTTACCTGCCTCATGGATCACCGGCAACATCGCCCTCTGGAGCTCCAAGTTGTTTTTTAAACTCTACTTCCGCTTTCATTCAACTGGGGTTGATAAAATCCCTGATGGTCCCTGCATCATCGCACCCAATCATCAAAGTTCCATCGATGGTTTGTTTGTGGCTTCCAGGCTCAGGTTTGGACAGGCACGCAAAACTTATTTCTATGCCAAAGAAAAACACATCCGACAGGCATGGCTCAAATTTTTGGCTAACAGAAACAACATCATCATCATGGATCTGAACAACAACCTGAAGGAGTCGATTCAGAAAATGGGAGAGGTACTCAAAAGCAACCGGAAGATCATCATCTTCCCCGAAGGCACCCGCACCCTGAATGGCAATCTGGGCGATTTCAAAAAAACTTTTGCCATATTGAGTCGCGAACTCAATGTGCCCATCGTACCTGTTTCCATCAAAGGCGCCTTTGAAGCACTGCCTCGCGGCAGTTTCTTTCCAAAGCCATGGAAAAAAATAAGTGTGGAATTCCTCGATCCCGTATATCCCGGACAACAGACTTATGAGGCTTTGTCGCAGTTGGTTAAATCTAAAATTCAGCTTACCCGGTAAACAGCTTTCCTGGTGTTTTACCTAACGTATCAGACTTAAGCCTTCCAGCGCACTGCTGTCGTTGGGCTTGATAAGAAGGCATTTCTGAAAGAGTATCCTTGCTTCGCGCAGCTTGCCCGCTTTGTATTGCGACCAGGCAGCCATGATGGCAGTGTCGTAGTCGAACGGATACAAATTCAACACCTTGTTGAAATACTTCAGGGCAGTGGCAAAATCTTCACGACCATAAGCGATCAGGCCCATGCGGTAGTTGGCGGTGGTGTTCATCGGATCGATTTTGAGTATTTCCTGATACTGTTTTTCCACCTGCGTCCAATTGCCCAAAGCCGCGGCAGGATTGACATATCCCAGCCTTGCCTCGATGGACAAAGGCATCATTTCGATGCATTTAAGGTAGTAAGGTAAGGCATCAGAAAACCTCCCTGAAACATAATTCAGCCAGCCAAGACGGATGTTGATCTCATAGCTGTCGGCTTTGTAAACCGATGTAATCTGCTGAATAGCCGCACTGTATTCGCCTTTAGCCTCAGCTTCATAAGAGGCTTGAAATGCTTTTTGTTGTTTATCTGCCTCCTGGGCAATGCTGCTGATCCGGACAATCATCAAGCCGAAAATCAGTATTTTTTTTAAAAAATCCATATTATTCCTCCTATGACGGTATGTGAAGTTGTTGGGTAATAAGCTGTTTTAAGTTCATCCTGTTCCAAACTCAGGTAATCGTAACGCCTTTGATATTGGTGCAGCCTGTACCGGAGCTGAAGCTGAAGGTGTGGGGCTGCAAGCCACGAAAAACCTGCTTCAAAACGCGAATTTACGACTTCCGGATTGTTGTAAACGATGTAGCCGTATTGTTCGCTCAGGTTGTTCAGTTTTCCGGCAAGCAGGTCGGCTTCGAGCAAGATTTTTTGGCCTGGTTTCCAGGCCAGCGAGAGCCTGTAGGCCAGCTGTTGCTGTTGGTCATGGTTCAGATAAATGAGTTCACCCTGATGCGTGAGTGTCAGATTGCCGAAAGGCCGCAGCTGATAGCCTGCATTGAGCTGGGTAACGCTGGTGTCGTTGACCGAGGCAAGTGTGATTCCGCCGCTGAAGCTTAGCAGGCCTGCATGGTAACGTGAAAAGAGTCCAAAACTATAATCGGTTGTGGACCACGAAACATCACTGAAAATGGTGGTTCCGATCTCGGTATCGAACAAGCCAAGACTCAGTGAAGCCGGATCGAAAAAGAGGGTGTCGGTCACGGTCACGGTTGTGTAGTCGGGCAGGGTGAAATCGCGCCCGACGCGGCAAAGCTGCAAAGCAGCAAGCCACCACCAGCGGTCGCTTCCGGCCCACTGAGCCTGCAGATAGACTGCCTGCTGTTTGAGCTGATGCCGGAAATCTTTCAGCTGCCGGTTTGTCTGCAGGCTGTAGTAATAGTTTTGGCCAAAAAGGTTTGTCACCACCGAATCCTGCTGAAGTTGCTGTTCCTGGTAGGCAAAACGATCGGTGGCCTGAATGCTGATGTGTTGAAAACCGAGATACCACTGCAACACCGGACCACTGAGAAAATAAAGCCCGGCGTCATAAAACTGGTTATCATCATAAAAATGCTCCTGCCCGAAGATACCCTCTTCATGGGTGAGTTGGTCGAAATCAAGGCCTTTGGGATTTTCTCTGAAGATGTTGCCGGCATCAGCATGTGCCGAAAGCAGCCTGAAACCATGTTTTATTCCGACCTTTTGCCTTGTGGCATCACTCAGTTTCTTTTCCTGACTGCCGGCTTCGGTAGTTTTGCCCTGATAATGCAAGGCGAGCGAAAGATATTGCCGGGCGGTTTCGTCACCCTCAGCCTGACGCAGGGCCTGCCTGAAATGCTGTTCGGCAGAGATGGCTTTGTTGAGTTCGAGGCTGGCAATGCCGAGCCGCATCCTCAGGTAGTAGAAATCGATACCCTGCTTCAGTGCCTCATTGGCAGCATTGCGCAGTGCCCGCCAGTCCTGTTTAACATACAAATCCCAGGTGATGCTGTCGGCTTTCGTCAGGTTTGACGATGGCTGCGCCAGTCCCTGCATCCGGAAAACGAGGATGAAAAGGCAGCCGATCAGGTATTTCGTCTTTCCTTTAATCACGGATGTAGTGTGTTTGAACGGCTGATCTGATCACGGTAAACCGCTGGATTTGATTGTCTTCGAAGGTCAACTCGTAATTTCTTTTCTCTTTCAGCCGGTGGAAGAAGCTGAAACGAACCTCCGAAGCCAGTATCAGCCGCGAGCTGTTGAGGTCGTTAACATATTTTACCTGCTGCAGCCTGTGGGTGATGTTTAAAAACCTGTAAAATGGAGCAAAGAAATCCTGAACTGTTAAAAGAATTTTGCCGGGCCAAAGTGCCAGGGTAATGGATTCGTTCATCACCAGGCCGGGGGTAAAGCCGGTAACGAGCTGATAAGCGCCGAGATAGAACTCAAATAACAGCGACTGGCGGTTGCCTTCGAAATGGGTGAAATAAAAAATGTCGGGCTGCCTGATAAACCAGGCCTTGGCTTTGGTTTGGCTGCATTCGAGGTAGCTGTTGTTGTATATATCGGTTTCTGTTTTCCATTCAACCGGCTCTCCTGACTGATCGCCAAACCTGAATCTGATCACCTGGCCGGGGACGAAATGCAGGGCTGTATCGAGGATGTCAGTGATTTGATTGTTAGAAACAACATCGCCTTTCAAGGGCTGTGAGGCTGCAAAAAACTCGCTGCCGGATTGGTGTTTGAGAAAGGCCGAGAAGGGATAATCGAGTGTTGCCCCGCCAATTTCAGCGGAAGTTTGAAACTGAAAATGCAGGTGTGGATAAGGCGAGCGACCTGAGTTGCCGCAACAGGCTATTTGTTCGCCTTTGCGCACATATTGCCCTTTCTTCACCAGGATGCTGCCGCGGCGCAGGTGGCTGAGCTGCGAAAAAAAACCTTCGGCATGGTGTATCACCACGCTGTTACCCCAGTTGTGATGCAGGTTAACGTCGCCAATGGCGTTGTCGTCGATGCCTTCGGCCAGGTCGGTCACATAGCCATCAGCCGGTGCGATCACCGGTTTGCCGAAACAATAATAGTCTTCGGCCTGATGCCCTTCACGCTGATAGGTTTTGCCTTCTTCATCCGTCATCTCGAAATCCCAGGCATATTTCCAGACATCCTTGTGGGTGTATACATCGTCGATGCCCTGAGTGACAGTCCATTTTCCGAAAAAGGGCAGTTTAACGGCAATTTTTCCCAGGTGGGAGAGTCGCTTACGGTTAACAAGGTAGCTGTAGAGGTTGCGTTCGGGGCTGTGCTGTTGAAGGTAAACAAGGGTGGGCTTTTCGTGAAAACGCTCCCTGACTTTGAAAAGATAGAGGGTCAGAATTACCACCAGGTTAAATGGCAGCGAGTAAACCGAAAGCTGATAGATGCCAAGCCAGTGTCCGCCGGCGGTGATGAGAAAAGCCAGGATGGGTACGGCCACCACAATCCAAATCAGTGAATAGATGGATGGGACAACAAAAAACACACCCAGCGCGATGGAGGTGAGGATGAAATTGAATCCTATATAGCTGTCGTTGAGGGCCGAAAGATCAGCCCCCGTAAACTGGTAAAAATACCAGGCAGCCGTGAATCCGGCTGCTGCATACACAAATGCCAGTCGCGACCAGTAGAGCAGTCCTGCTGCTATCACCATACCTCCGAATAAATGGTATTGAAAAAAAATGGCACCCAACGACCTGAAAAACATCTTTACGGCGGATGGGAGCTCAAGCTGTCCGAACCAATCGTAAAGGTTTACAAGTGGCATACCCCCAAGCAGATACATTTCGTTGAGCATATAAATACCCCGCTGACTGACTTCGAGTTGGGTAAATTCACGGGTGCTCAGGCTCACGATCCACAGCGAAAACAGGAACGGAAGACTCAGGTAGGGGAGGCCGTATTTGTAAAAAAATCCTTCGATCAGCAGGCTGAACAGTACACTCAGCAAGGCGGTGAACACAAGCACTACCAACAAGGCAGGGCTCAGCTGAAAATACAATCCAAGTCCCAGTCCTGCCAGCAATGCATTAAATCCATAAAGCCCGTCAATCACTTTCTGCCTGTTCAAACCAGTCAGGTAGGCCAGCAAATTGGCACTCACCACAGCGATCAGGCCGCTTGCACCTGCATTCAGGTCAAACAAACTAACCAGTATCAGCAAGAAACCCAACACCTTGTTCTTTGAGAAGAAGACCTGAGTGTAGCTGTTGCTGATGCTTTGCCGGAACAAGGGGAAAATCAGCTGTAGCCTGCGGGCAATCATAACTCGAAATTCACCAGATGATCGGGTACGTTTTCCAGTGCGATGAGTGTATCGAGCGATTCATTGTTGCGTACGACATGCACTTTTTCCTTTTCGTCGATGAGCACTACTTTCGGCCTCAGGGTAATAAACTGCATCCATTGCGTCATATTGTATGCTCCCACATGGTGAATCACCACCTGATCGCCTTTGTTGAGCAGGGGCATGTTGATGCTTTCGCGCACCACGTCGATGTTCATGCACAAAGGTCCGTAGAGGGCGGTGTCCTCGGTATAGGAAGTAAAGGACTGAGCGGGAGTGATTTTGTGGTCATACCAGAAGGCGGTAAACAAAATATTCACACCTACATCGAGGATGGTAGACCGGCGGCCATCCGACAACCTTTTGTTGGCCAAAACACTACCCAGAAGCCAGGCAGCATCATCAATCAGGGCACGACCCGATTCAATGATAAGGAGGGGCGGGTTTTTGGGACGGTAGTCGCTGTTCATCAGGGCTGAGGTAATGGCCTCAGCAAAATCGTCAATCGAAGGGCTGATGTCGGTGCCCGGAAGATAAGATCCTTTCAGCGTGTTTTTGGATGCAAAACCGCCTCCCATATCAATGTATTTGATCTCGTGGTTATATTTCATCAGGACACTCTGTGCCAGGTGAGCCAGTTTCGACGCGGCAACACCATAGGCCGCCGGCGAGAGCATAAAGGTGCCGATGTGGGTGTGCAGCCCGACAAGTTCCATCAAACCCGAAAACATGATCTTATTCAGTGCGTCCCAGGCTTGTCCGTTTTCATAATTAAAGCCAAAGCGATCCCAGATGGGATGGATGCCGGTGTCCATATTTACCCTGATGGCAACACGCGGCCGCTTACCGCTGTTGCGGGCAATGTCCTGAAGCATGTACAACTCATCAAGGTGATCGATGTGGATCAGCGAGTTGTTCGTCACTGCCTTGCGCAGGTCTGTTTCTGATTTGTCCGGACCATTGAAAATAATTTTACTGCCTTCAACGCCGTTTCTGATGGCTTTGTCGTATTCAAAACCCGAAACAACCTCAGCCCACGATCCCTCCTGATGGTAGATTTTGCACACCGCATCGAGGTAATTGGTCTTGTAGCTCCAGGCAAACTGTACGCGCGGATAGCGGGTCTCGAAGGCCTGACGTGCGGCCCGGAATGTTTTGCGGATTTTTTTCTCCGAAATCACAAAAAGCGGCGAGCCATACTGCTGTATCAGGTCTTTTACCGCCTTGCCTTCTACATGCGACATGGGTTCATAGATTGTGCGCATGCCAAACTTATTGGGCATATTGCTTTCGAGCTTTTTGATGATCGGACGCTCGTATGTTTTTTTCGTTGTCATGATGTGAATGTTGGATGTGATTCAAATGTGTGAGATAAAAAAGGGATTTGGTCAGCCCGGGTTTTTTCCGGCATTAAAGTTCACCATTGGTCGAAATCTGTTCAAATTCATGCAGGTCAACAATCATGTCCCAGGCATACCTGACAAACATTTTGCCAACTTCATAGTGTGTGTATGGCTCGGTGGGCCAACCCATTGCCAGTCGGGTCAGGGCTTCAGGTATGTTTTGTCCGACACCCACTGCCAGGTAAATCCACGCAGGCATTCTTGGATTGATTTCAAGCAGGTAATAATCGCCTTTTTTGTCTTTCATCAGTTCCAGTTCAAAACCTCCGCGCCACCGCGTCGATTGCAAAAAATGGTTGGTCAACTCCAGCGCCTGTTTATCAGCGATGGAGATACCCCCCCAGGCTTTTCCCTTATCGGTGATGTATTGCTTACGCATGGGTACGGCAGCAACGGTATTGCCAAAACCATCGCCCAGGCCTGTCACATTGTATTCGGTGCCGTGTACAAATTCCTGAATGATGATGGGAAGCCCCCATTTGGCTGAGATTTTATTGAATGCTGCCTTGGTTTGATCGAAATTGTAAGCCAAAGTGGCATCGTAATATTTTCCTTTTACCACCAGGGGCCACTCATATTCTTTTTCCAGCGCCTGGGCTTCGTTCACGTTGTAGATAGCTTTGCTTCGCGGAACATGGATGTTGTATTTCGCTCCAAAGTCGTTGAGGTTCACTTTATGACGCTCCTCAAACTGTGCCAGGGTTGGCAAAAAAGTGTGGATTCCCATGCCCCTGAGCCGCTGCTCCAACTTGATAAAGGAATAGAGCTCAGCATCAAAATTGGGGATGATCACGTCGAGTTTTTCCTTTTCGTGTATGTATTCGAGCCTGCTGAGCAGCACATCGGTACCTGTCGACGGATAGGGTATCTGGTAGGTCTTGTCAACGATTTCGTGCATGTAAATGCCCGGCTCGAGGCTCTCATAGGACAAGCCAATGATGCGGCAATCAAAAGAGGCAGCTTCTTTCAGGCCACGGATCACGGCAACACCCGGTCCCGGACTGTCGATGGCATTTAGTCCTGTTACACCGATGGTGAGTGTGGGCTTATTCATCGTCGTGCTGCATCAACCTGTACTGCCGCATCATCTCCAGAAAATCCAACAGATCACGCTCAATCATGGCAGCATCTGCCACATAGTTTGCTTGAATGGCTGCTATGATTTCGCTGTGCGAATGTCCTTTCCGCAACAGATTCAGCATCTCGAGACCCACAGGATTCACCGTGTAGGACTCGCCCGAACCCGGATTGAATACAAATCCGTTGTCGCTTACTGCTATATTACTTTTTACTTTCATCGCTTTGGTCTTTGAGTTGTATCACATTGCAAGTTTAGTGACTTTTCCAGGGTTAATACTCATGAAATTCTATGTTAGTTGTGTAAAATTTTCTGACTCATAATAATCCGGCACACTACCCAACCGAATTCCTGTCCGCTCTTTTTCAGGAAGGGCTTTGTAATCAGTGACTGAGTATCCGGTGATTTGCCTGAACTGGGTCGAGAGGTACTGAACACTGCTGTAACCCATCATAAAGGCAATCTCACTCAGTGTAAATTCTTCTGATTGAATGAGTTCCTTTACTTTCTCGATGCGTTGAAGGATGATGTACTTCTCTAAAGTGATTTTTTCGACCCGCGAAAAAACGGTCGACAAATGCTGGTAGCTCTTGTTGAAACGGCTCACAATGAAATCGGAATTGCGCACCATGGCATTGTAAGTGGTGTGATGCACGAGTTCGACAATCACCTTTTTGATTTCTTCCACCAGCAGGCTGTCCTTGTCTTCGATCACCCTGAAACCCAGTCTTTCGAAAACAGCTGTCACTTGTGTCGGCTTGGTTTTTGATTCGTCGAAAGCCACAGTAACATCACCCAGCCGCGCTTTCACCACGCCAATACCTTCTTTTTCAAGCTCCAGAATCAACAGCTTCAGGCAGCAATCGCTGAGCATATTGCTTAACTGATACCGGTGTTGTGTGATTTGTTCCAATGCCTGATGTTCCAAAGTGGCAAATGTAGTTTTTTTTAACAAGCCTGCTTTTACAGGATTGTGTGTAAGTTGTTCAAGATTTTTTGGCTGAGGCAAAAAAAAAGCACCGTTTTCCAACGATGCTTTTTTTGGTATCTTTTCATTGATTATTTCGGGTCATAGGCCCATTTAAGCCAGATCGATCCCCAGGTGAAACCGCCTCCGAAAGCTGCCAGGACGATGTTGTCGCCTTTGCGCAGCTGATTTTCCCACTCCCAGACGCAGAGGGGCAGTGTTCCGTTGGTGGTGTTGCCAAAACGCTCGATGTTGATCATTACCTGATCTTTTTGAATGCCCATTCTGCGGGCGGTGGCTTCGATGATGCGCATATTGGCCTGATGTGGCACGAGCCAGGCGATGTCTTCCGGTTTCAACTGATTTTTTTCCATGATGGCAGCCGCAACATCTGCCATATTGGTTACAGCAAATTTAAAAACGGCTTGTCCTTCCTGGTAAATATAATGCTCACGCGCATCGATGGTGTCGTGGGTAGGTGGCTTGGCTGAGCCGCCGGCTTTCTGATGCAGGTGAATCATTCCCGAACCATCGGTGTGCATCATCGAATCCATGATGCCGCATTCTTCGGTGGTTGGTTCAAGAAGGAAAGCCCCGCCGCCATCGCCAAAGATGACACAGGTGGCACGATCCTGATAGTCGACAATCGACGACATTTTATCAGCACCTACCACGATAACTTTTTTGTGCGTACCGCTTTCAACAAATTTCGAGGCTGTTACCAAGGCATACAAAAATCCCGAACAGGCAGCATTCATGTCAAAGCTGAAGGCGTTTTTGATGCCGCAGTGATGACTGATGATATTGGCTGTCGCCGGAAATTGCATGTCGGGTGTTACGGTGGCACAGATCAACATGTCGATCTCGTCGGGAGAGGTGCCCGTTTTTTCGAGCAATCCTTTGACAGCACCCACACCCAAAACAGATGTTCCTTTGCCTTCACCTTTTAATATATGTCGTTCTTTGATGCCTGTTCGGGTCATGATCCACTCATCAGTGGTGTCCACCATTTTTTCCAATTCGGCATTGGTCAATACATCCTCCGGAACCCAGCCGTGTACACCAGTTATTGCGGCCCTGATTTTGTTCATACCATTTACTTCGTTTTACTGTTTTTGGGCTAAATGGGAAAGTCCATGACAGCCTCATTAATTCTTTGATTCAATTTTGATACGGCCAGGTCGCGCGCCATCAGCACCATGTTTTTAATGGCCAGCGCACTGCTGATTCCATGACCGAGAATGACATTGCCGTTGATGCCGATGATCGGACTGCCGCCTTGAAGCTCGTAGTTGAAACGGCTGAAATAGTCGTCGAGCAGCCCGCGTTTTTCCATGATGCGGTACATGGCCTGTATTTGTTTCAGCACGATGTTACCTGTAAAACCGTCGCACACAACCACATCGGCCTTGTCGTTGAATAAATCACGTCCTTCAACATTGCCGATAAAATTGTAGCTGCTGGCTTCTTTCATTAAAGGATAGGTGGATTGCACCAACAGATTGCCCTTTTTTTCTTCTTCACCGATACTCAGCAATCCCACTTTCGGGTTTTCGATCTTGAGTACAGTATTGGCAAAAACCGATCCCAACAAGCCATATTGAAACAACACATCATGCTTGGCATCGGGATTGGTTCCCACATCGAGCAGGATGCTGTAGCCCCCGCTGATTTTCGGGATCATCACCACGCTGGCCGGCCTGATTACACCGGGAATGGTATTGATCACATGCACGGCACCCACCATCATGGCACCGCTGTTGCCGGCGCTGGCAAAGGCATCTGTTTTACCCTTTTTGAGGTATTCAAACCCTTTCACCACGCTGCTCTGCGGCTTGGCCTGAAAGGCCTTGATGGGCTTCTCGCCCATGCCGATCACTTCAGGGGCGTGAACCACTTCGGTGCGCCGGCTGATTTCGGGATGCGCTTCAAGGTGGGCACGGATAATGTGCTCATCCCCGAACAGAACCAGAATTTCATCAGCTCTGAGCTCAGGTATAAGCAGTGAAAGACTTTCCAATGTAACGGCAGGGGCATAGTCACCGCCGAAAACATCAAGTCCGATCCGCGTCATTGTGCCGGGATGTAAAATAAATGCCTTTTCAAGCCTTTAATCAGGCTTTGGCACCTTCCATGACTAACTGACCTTTGTAATAAAGATCGCCATCAACATAATAGGCTCTGTGATACAAATGCGTCACGCCGGTGACAGGGCATTTTGCCAGTGTAGGCATTTCGGCAACGTCGTGAGTTCTTCTTTTATCCCTTCTCGTTGAGGAGTGTCTGCGCTTAGGATGTGGCATTTTTTTTCGTGTTTAAAATTTATAATTCGTCTGTCTGTGATAAATCATTCAGTTTCTTCAGGGCGTCCCACCTTGGATCGGTTTTTTTTGTTGCTTCGAGTTGCTCCAACCGGCGCAATACTTCCGCATTGCAGGCCGAAACGCCCTGGTTGTCTTCCGGATGAATCCTCCGGTAAGGCAGCATCAAAATCACATATTCGTAGATCAGGTGGCTGACATCAAACTCATGAAGGTCGGCAGGTATCACAATGATTTCGTCTGATTCCTCTTCATAAGTGTCGCCATATTTCAAAATTAGCTGCTGCCTGCCTTCAACGGCCTGCCTGTAAGGGTCGGCACAACGGTCGCATGGAACTTCGAGCCAGCCTTCGATTTGGAAATGAAACTCAATCATATTTTCATGCTTGTCAACAAGCAAAAAAACCTTCACCTGCGAATCAACAACTTCTTCATCGGCATGAAGATCGAAAAACTTACGTCCGAGATCAAAGGTATATTCCGTTGATCCCAAAGGTAATCCGGCAATCGGAAGGATGAATTCGCGTGCGTATTTCACTTCAATTTCATTTTCAAAATCGGGCGGCAAAGATAGTTATTTATCTGATCACATACAAATTAATGTTGTTTGTTGTGTGTTAATAAGTTAGTGACAGCTTGAAAAGTCGCCGGAAGCAAAATGATCTACTCTTTCCCTGTCAGACCCAAAAACAATCCTTGCAAGCTATGCTAAAAGAAAAGCTTTCGAAAGCGGATTAAAACGCTGCCCCCCAGACTAATTGCGAATCATAAAGACATCACCACAGTCCAGCCACTTCCCCGGCTTTGGGGATTTTCCGTACTGTCATTTAGGAAAGTGTTCATACGAATGAAATAAAGTTGTTATTGGTTCTTTTGCAATCCGTCAAAAGTCTATCTATAAGACATCCCAAAAGGATAATAGGAGCTGGGTCTGACAAAGGGTGTAGACAGCGGGGCCATAGCATACTGCTAATCACCAAACACATTACCGAGGTGGCCTTTGAGGTCGGTGTTAAACAAAAGGCTCTGGCTCACATCCACATGGCATTCGGTTTGGAGGATGTGCAAAGGCAGGCAGTTTTTAACCCAAGAATGCAATAATAACATTCGTCTCGTGTCAACTGCTCACAGCCATTGAGCACAACCCCTTCGCCGTTTTGTTCCATTTCAAGGTTAAGTGTCCTCAACACGGCCTTTGGGATACAGAATGACTTTCGGCATCAAAAAAATTCACTCGCCACCCCTCAAAAAAAACTATTTGTTATTGTAGACATTCATCGTGCGTTCAGCACCGATGGCCACAAAGTTTTTGATCATTTCAACGGCTGCCGGGATTTTTGGTTCGAGGGCCAGAAGTTCTTGTTTGCTCCATTCGCCCAACACGAAATCAACCTGTTTACCGCGCGGGA